>CBFHKY010000011.1:68589-79149 GCA_965656525.1 Pseudomaricurvus sp.
GCATGGGTGAATAACGCCCTTTAGTATTCCAATTTTACGGTGGGCTAATTACAATTCACGGTCTGCTATACTGGCTTGTCGCTGGCGTCCAACACTAAACGCCACTGATCCTGTAATCCTAAGCACATTGATTCCGTATATTTGAGGTTCCGCCCTATGACCGCCTTCGGTAGCGTTTTTATGCCAGAAATGGCCCTAACCGTATTTGACGGAAACACATGGAGCGAACCGAAGCTTGTCACCAGTGACAGCATCAGTCTGCACCCTGGGGCACACGTCCTGCATTACGCCAGCACTTGCTTTGAGGGTCTGAAGGCGTTTCGTCATAGCGATGGCAGCGTAAAAATCTTCCGCATGGGATGCAACATTGCGCGTTTTAAGCAAAGCAGCGAACTGCTCGCACTGCCCGCTATTAACACCGAACAAACTCGCAACATGATCATCGACGTCGTCAAACGTTTCGCCGACCAAGTGCCGGAAGTGCCCGGCTCACTTTACATTCGCCCTACCCATATCGGTACTGAGCCGGCTATTGGTAAGGCGGCCGCCCCCTCGACGACCTCAATGCAGTACATTTTGGTCTCGCCAGTAGGGGACTACTTTGCCGGAGGAGCCGATACAACGCTAAGCCTGCTGCTGGAAGAAGATGGCATGCGTTGCGCTGCCCATATGGGACGTATCAAAAGTGGGGGCAATTATGCGAGTGCCTTACTGCCGACTCTGAACGCCAAACGTGACTTAAACGTGGATCAAATTTTGTTTTGCCCCAATGGTGATGTACAAGAAACTGGCGCGGCCAACTTTTTGTTGATCGATGGCAACACGCTCATCACTAAAGCTCTGGATGACAGTTTCCTGCACGGCGTCACGCGCAACTCGATCCTGACGCTGGCTCGCGACATGGGTATGAATGTGGAAGAGCGCGATTTAAGCGTGACAGAACTGTTAGAGCGCTGCCAAAAACCGGGTTGTGAAGCGGCTCTCTCTGGAACAGCAGCTGTTCTTACACCCGTTGGCACACTGCTGCACCAGGACAAAAAGCATCAGGTAGGTAACGGCAAACCGGGTGCGGCCACCACAAAACTGCGCCAAGCACTCAACAGCATCCAGTGGGGGCTCGCCGAAGATACTCACGGCTGGCTGACCAGCGTTTAAGCTAACTTAAACGCCCACCCCATAAACGTTAAAAGCCGCAGTACTCTGTAAATACGACGGCGACTGGAGCACACCAACAACGGCCCAACGTGCAACACGTTAGGCCGTTAAATAACGCGCCCAAACTGCACTGACATTCGCTCTTTCTGCCACAAACTCATCGCCCCCAACGACGCCGGACTGACGCTGTAAATTAAGGCGGTGACCTGCTGAGCGGTACACTTTGTAAGCTTCTGCCAACTGAACCTCTTCTTGTGAGGTCAGTAGATTTTCAGCTCGAAGGCTTTCCAAAATGCGAATATTATCGCTCCAGCGAGTCAGTGCCGGTGCTTCGTGCGCCATCACCAAAACCCAAAACTGCACTAAGAATTCAATATCCACCATACCACCAGCATCTTGCTTTAAATGAAACTGTGCGGCTTTTTCTTCAGCCGTGCCCTGACTGCCTAAGTGATCGCGCATTTTCTCACGCATGTTGGATACCTCTAGACGCAGCGCTTCAGGATCACGCGGTTGAGCCAAAATATCATGACGCAACTGGTTAAACTGCTCGCTCAGCCGTGAGCCGCCAGTAACCACTCGGGCGCGCACAAGCGCCTGATGCTCCCATGTCCAAGCTTCCTGACGCTGGTACTTTTCAAACGCCACCAGAGAGCTAACCAGCAAACCAGAATTACCAGACGGGCGCAGACGCATATCCACTTCATACAGTTGACCAGAAATGGTCTGCGTATTCAGGATATGAATGATTTTCTGCCCCAAGCGTATAAAGTAGGTCTGGTTATCCAGCGACTTTTCGCCATCACTGTAGCCATTAGCCGCAGCATCGTGCACAAACACCAGGTCCAAGTCAGAGCCGTGGCCTAACTCAATACCTCCCAGCTTGCCATAACCGACTACGATAAATTCTGGCTCTGGTTGCCCATCCAAAGCCGCAGGTAAACCATGGCGTACTCGCATTTGCTCCCACGCTAACGCGACCACATGCTCTAGAATCACTTCCGCCAGCCAGGTTAGATAATCACTCACTTGCATTAAAGGCAGCGCACCAGATACCTCGCAGGCGGCTACGCGCAAACCGTGCGCCATTCGAAAGTAACGCAAAGCTTCCATCTGACCTTCGATGTCGTCCCAACTGACACGCAACATCTGTTGACGCAACTCATCTTGTAGTACCTGTTTGTTGGGTGGCTGATACAGGCTGCGAGGGTCCAACAGCTCATCCAATAACACGGGGTGGCGCGCCAGTTGTTCGGCAATCCAGCTACTGGCGGTACACAAACGAACCAGCTGCTGCAAAGCGCCAGGGTTTTCCACTAACAACAGCAGATACACGGTGCGACGCGTCACCGCTGCCACCAAGGTCAAAACTCGCTCTAGTGCTTCTGCCCGGCTCTGCTCCTGTGCCAGTAGTTTTAAGAGTCTTGGCAACAGAGCGTCCAAACGTACCCGCCCTTCCGGTTGCATCACGGCCAGAGCTTGACTGCTAGCAAAGCGGGACAATACGACTGCCATGCCCTCGGCATCGATCAGACCAGCCGCACCGAGATATTCAGCCCACACGTCTGGCTCCGGCGATTCATGCTGCACGCCAACGCCTTTGGGCCACAACAGCTCCCACTCACGCAAATCATCTTGTTGATCGTCGGCACCCTCTGGTTCTGCAATCAGCTGCTGAAAGTGCTCATGGACAATGGCGCGATGGCGATCAAGGGCCGCCAAGAAGCCGGGTGGATCGTCAAACCCCATCACCCAAGCCAAACGCTGCAATCCCTGATCGTCTTGGGGTAACGACTGGGTTTGCTTATCTTGATACCCCTGTATGGCGTGTTCCGTGTCCCGCAAAAAGAGATAGGCATCGGCCAACTCTGTGGCAGCACCTACGGGCAACAAGCTTTCTTCTTCCAATAAAGGCAACAGTTTGAGCACTCGCCGCTCCCGCAGCCGATCGTCTCGGCCACCGCGAATCATCTGGAAAACCTGTACAATGAACTCCACCTCGCGAATGCCGCCTGGACCCAGCTTAACGTTGGCGCTTATGCCCTTGCGCTGTACTTCGCGATTAATTAACGATTTCATGTCGCGCATAGAGTCAATGGCGCTGAAATCCAGATAACGGCGATAAGTAAAACGCCGCAGCATGTCCATCAGCTGCTCTCCTGCCACCTTCGCGCCATGCATCACATCGCCAGACACCACTCGCGCCTTAATCATGGCGTAGCGTTCCCATTCGCGCCCTTGTGTCTGGTAATAACCTTCCAGTGAGTCAAAATTAGCCACCAGCGGTCCACTTTGCCCATAGGGGCGCAAGCGCATATCCACTCGAAACACAAAGCCATCCACGGTATTGGTATCGATACTGCTGATTAACTTTTGACCCAATTTCAGGAAATACTCTTGATTTGAAATGGATTTGCGCCCGCCTTCGGTTTCACCGCTTTCCGGATAGGTGAAAATCAAATCGATGTCTGAGGATACGTTCAGCTCATAACCACCCATCTTACCCATTCCAAGCACCACCAAGGGCTGCTCTTCACCACTAAAATGACCGATGGGCTTGCCGAAACGCGACGACAAACTCTCGTGGTGATAGCGTATCGCCGCTTGAATCACAACTTCCGCCAACGCTGTCATGTCAGCTGTGGTTTCCGTCATGGGCGCCAAGCGGCAGAGATCTCGCCACACAATGCGCAACATCATGTCACGCCGAAACTGCCTCAGCGCTCGGTCAAAGCCCTTGTCGTCACCCGCGCCATCCAACGAGCGGTCCAAATAAGCGCACATTTCAGTTTGCGATAAAGGTGTGGTCATCCATTTTTTTTGCAGCCAATCGGTAAACACTGAAGGGTGATCAATCGCGATCTGCGCCACATAATCACTGGCCACCCACACACGCGCCAGTTGCGCAGCCTGCTCGGGCTGTTCAGACATCCACTCGGTTAGAGCCTGTTGTTGCTCATCCGAGGCACGATGGCTCCATAGCTCCCACTTGTGGTGAAGGGTTTCTTGGAATTCGGGCGGTATTAAGGTGGTTGGCAACATAGTATCTATCCGAGAGTATCAATATTTTCCTAAGAGTCGTAACGCCTTTTTAAACGTTATGATGTCTTACTAAAAACGCGGGCGTCTATATCTTCGCCGCAGCGAGGGTTGATGCAAAACAACGAACACCCAACACCAGAGGTTTGCGAACGCCTGAAGTCTAAGCCGTTAGTCGGCACAAACCAGACAGCTAACAATCCACCGGCGGAGCCACTCGCAGAACTTCTTCAATCGTGGTCAGCCCTTGCGCCACTTTATGCGCCCCCGATAAACGCAGAGTACGCATACCTTCGCGCATACTGAGCTTGCGCAGTTCAATCAAATCACAGCGATCATCAATCACACCCTGTAACGTTTCCGTTACGGGCATAATTTCATAAAGCCCCTGACGCCCAAGGTAGCCGGTATTACGACACTCTAAGCACCCCACTGGCAGATAAATGGTTTTCGGCTTGGTAACTCGCCAAGGCTTTACCAGTTGCTGCCAGATATCGTTGCTGATCTCGCCCTCTTGTTTGCAGTGCGGGCACAGGGTGCGCACCAAACGCTGAGCCATGATCCCCAGCAAGGTGGAACGCAGCAGATAAGAAGGCACACCTAAATCCAATAGACGAGTAATGCCTGTCGGTGCGTCATTGGTGTGCAGAGTAGAAATCACCAAATGCCCCGTTAGCGCGGCTTGCACGGCCATTTGTGCGGTTTCCAGATCACGAATCTCCCCCACCATGATGATGTCTGGATCTTGACGCAACAGGGTCCGCACGCCACTGGCAAAGTCGAGGCCGATGTTGTGCTGCACCTGTGTTTGGTTGAAGGTGTCTTCCACCATTTCGATAGGGTCTTCGATGGTACTCACGTTGACTTCACTGGTGGCCATGCGCTTGAGGCTGGAATATAAGGTCGTGGTTTTACCTGAGCCCGTGGGGCCGGTGACCAAAACAATGCCGTGCGGCTTTGTGGTCATCGCCTGCCAGCGCTCAAAGTCGTCCCCCGTTAAGCCCAACTCCGTAAAACTGCGCAACAATACGTCAGGGTCAAAAATCCGCATCACTAACTTTTCACCAAACGCGGTGGGCAAAGTAGAAAGCCTGAGTTCGACTTCACTGCCATCGCCGCGCTTGGTTTTGATTCTTCCATCCTGTGGCTTGCGCTTTTCCGCCACATTCATACGACCTAAGATTTTTAACCGGCTGGTCACCGCATTAGTGATAGATGCTGGCAACTCGTAGACCTGATGCAAAATGCCATCAATACGAAACCGCAAGCGTCCCACCTCTCGGCGTGGCTCTATGTGAATATCGCTGGCTCGTTGATCAAAGGCGTATTGCAGTAACCAATCGACAATATTAACCACATGCTGATCGTTAGCCTCTGGGTCTTTCAGCGTACCCAGCTCTAGCAACTGCTCAAAGTTGGTTACCGCTGTAGGGCCCGCCATACCTGCAGCCCCACTGATAGAACGCGACAGTGTATAAAATTCGATCGTGTAACGTTCAATATCAGACGGCAGTGCGAACACACGACGCACTTTGCGCCGAGCCACATGCTCTAGCTGCGGCTCCCAATCCATTAAAAAGGGCTGTTTACAGGCAACAACGATCTCGTCTACATGGCTTTCTACACAGAGAATACCGTGACGTTTGGCAAAAGCGTAAGACATCACCTCAGTAGCTTTGGCCACATCGATCTTCAACGGATCAATATTGTGCAATTCCAACTCGGCTCGGTCAGCCAGCCAAACACTCAACTGATATTCGTCCAGTACAACACCGGTGCGGGTTTTGTCTTCCAATCTTTGATTCGCGACATACGTGACGGGGTGCAACAACGATTGCTCTCGACTGCGCGATTGCCCTGCCACGAAATTCGCATCCGTCTGGGTAATGCGGCCATCGACCACCAAATCGTCCAATAAGTTACGTATATCTAGCGTGCGTCCAATCATTCGTTCTCTGTCCTGGGTCTCGTCGGGTTCATTAGCGGCCGCTCAGCAGCCCACAGAGCTTTTGCTAAGTACCGGCGACACGGGTGTCAGTTTTAAGGATTGTAGCGGCATTCCCCGATTCACAACACCCAGCCACCACGGATCGGTGAAAACACTCACAAACTCTTTGAAACCGCAGCCACCATCACAATCGCTTATGGCGACGGCCATCGGATAAACACAAACTACTGCCTCTCAAGATCAATAACCATATCAACTAAAGGCTATAGCAGGTCATAACAATATGAAATTGTTGTCGTGAGCCCAAACGAGCAATCTTAAGGGCCGCTACAGCCGCTGACACAAAAATGTCATTTTTTTAATGAGTTCTGCTATATCAGTCTTTATACTCCGCGCCTGAAACTCGGTTCAAACAACCGCATCCAAATATAAGGGAGCCTGTAGATGCCTAGATCTAACCCCCTGAGCAACCTCTTCGGTAAGTCACCTATCAAACCGATGCAGGAACATATGGCCGTCGCTCACAAAGCCGTCGATCAGCTCAAGCCCTTCTTCGAAGCCGTCCAAAAAAGCGATTGGGAACAGGTCACGAAGCTTCAAAAAAGTATCGGCGATTTAGAAAACGAGGCCGACGCTCTGAAAAAAGAAATCCGTCTGCATCTCCCTAAAAGTCTCTTTTTGCCCGTTCCTCGCAGCGATTTGTTGGAATTGCTATCCATGCAGGACAGCATGGCCAACCGCGCCAAAGATATCGCTGGGATCATTTTGGGCCGCAAAATGCTGCTGCCAGAAGCCATCGCCAGCAACATGGTGCAATTTGTAGCGGCCACCATTGCCACGTCAGCACAAGCACTCAAAGCCATTAATGAGTTAGACGAACTGCTTGAAACAGGTTTTTCTGGGCGTGAGCTGCAGCTGGTGGAAAAACTGATTGAAGAGTTGGATCGGCTAGAACACCACACCGATGAACTGCAAATCACCATTCGTAGCGATCTTTTTACGATCGAGAAAGAGCTCCCCCCTGTGGATGTTATTTTCCTATACCGCGTTATTGAGTGGACAGGCGATGTGGCCGACCGAGCACAAAAAGTAGGCTCTCGCCTGCAAATGTTGCTGGCACGCTAAGCCCACTTTCAACCAACAAAAAGATAATCGAGAGAAGGTAGAAACTACCATGTCTATTCTTGCCGAACACGGACAGACTTTACTTATCCTCGCCTGTATTTTCGGGCTTTTTATGGCTTGGGGTGTCGGTGCCAATGATGTTGCTAATGCCATGGGCACGTCAGTTGGCTCACGAGCGCTGACCATCAAACAAGCGATTTTTATCGCTATGATTTTTGAGTTTCTTGGCGCTTACTTGGCCGGCGGCGAGGTCACATCTACCATACGTAAGGGGATTATCGACCCTCAACTGCTGGCTGACACTCCGGAGCTCTTGGTCTTTGGCATGATGTCCGCGCTACTGGCGGCTGGCACGTGGCTGCTGATCGCCAGTTTGTTGGGCTGGCCGGTTTCCACCACCCACTCAATCGTTGGTGCGATCGTCGGTTTTGCCGCCGTAGGCATATCGTTTGACGCTGTCGCTTGGGGCAAGGTTGGCACCATTGTCGCGAGCTGGGTGGTGTCACCATTGCTCGCGGGTACCATTAGCTTTTTCTTATTCCGCAGCGTTCAGCGCTTGATACTGAACACCGAAAACCCTTTTGCTAACGCCAAGCGTTACATCCCTATTTACATGTTTGCCGTGGGCTTTTTGATGGCCATGGTTACTTTATTGAAAGGGCTTAAGCACGTCTTTAAAGACATGGGGTTGAAGTTCAGTTTTGTTCAGGACGCCGGCATTGCGGTTTTGTTTGGCTTGCTAGTGATGGCCATTGGCGTCTATATGATGCGCAATATCAGGGACGAAGGTAACGAAGACAATCGTTTTGCCAGTGTCGAAAAGGTGTTTGCCATACTTATGGTATTTACCGCCTGCGCCATGGCATTTGCACACGGCTCTAACGATGTGGCTAACGCGGTTGGCCCGTTGGCCGCTGTTTATGGAGTGATCGAAAGCGGTGCTGTGGCCTCGAAGTCGGTTATGCCCAGCTGGATTTTGTTGCTGGGTGGCGTCGGTATTGTGGTCGGGCTGGCAACCTACGGCTGGAAAGTCATTGCCACCATCGGCAAAAAGATTACCGAACTAACCCCTAGCCGCGGCTTTGCCGCCGAGCTGGGTGCGGCAGCGACGGTGGTGTTGGCCTCCGGCACTGGGTTGCCCATTTCTACCACTCACACCTTAGTAGGTGCTGTATTAGGGGTAGGTTTAGCGCGCGGAATCGGCGCACTTAACTTGAGTGTCATCGGCACCATTTTTACCAGCTGGATCATTACGTTACCAGCTGGCGCAGGACTATCGATTTTATTCTTCTTCTTTTTCAAAGGTTTTTTTAGCGGCTAGCCAAATGGCGCCCCAATATAAAGCACAGCCCCCTGTGGCGCTTCGTTCTGAGGCGCCACAGACTCTCGGTCTCCTCTTCTAAGCGCTTGATAGACTGAGAACCTAGCCCACACTTCTTTCCGTCACACCTCAGATATTAATTAAGAATCATTCGGAAACAGCTGACTCACAGCTTTTTGATACGAACGATTACCATTTTATACAACTGTCATACTTTTTAGTTATTCTGTGCGCAAATCGGACAAAAATGGTGCGATTGATGCATATGAAGATATAAAAGCGTAGAATTCCATTCCGAATCGTTCTACCAAACAGACATCAGACTCTCGACTCGGAACAGCTGAAGGTTCTCTATCCAGGGCGGCTGAAGGCTCTCGATCCAGAACAGCTGACTAACGATAGCCCTTGGTAAAAAACGACCCAATAAAGGGACAAATCCCAAATGACGCTAGATACTGTCCATTTTTACAATGAACTGAAACCGTTCACAGACTTTTCGAGTTTCTCTGATATCCGGCACTACAGTAATGTACCCGATGATTGGTACATCGTCATTATCGACATTAAAGGCTCTATCCAGGCGATTAACAGTGGTCAGTACAAGCAGGTTAACGGCGTTTGTATCGCGACGATGAATGCGTTAATCAATGCCATGAAACCGGTGCAGGTTCCTTATGTTTTTTGCGGCGATAGCGCTACAGCCTGCTTCCCTGAATCTCACCTAAATACTGTCAAGCGTGCGTTACGTGCCGCTAAGCGCATGGCGCGTAAGCGTTTTGGCTTAGCGCTGCGCGTAGGAATGATTAAAGTGTCTGAGGTACGTCAACCCGGTGTAGAGGTCTGCGTTGCCAAATTTCAAGCGCATCAACACTTTCAACAAGCCATGTTACGCGGTAAAGGATTCGATGCCGCAGACAAAAAGGTTAAAGAGCGCCTCTACCCCAATCCGTATCAGTTGGAGACCGATGCCTCAGCCATAGACAACCATTACAAAGGGGTCTTTGATGGCTTTGAGTGTCGCTGGGATGAAATCGCCAGCCCTCACGAAGCCGTCGCCGCCGTACTGATCCGCAGTCTCACCGCCGCCCCTGACGCCAACAATCAACTCTATAAAGCGGTCTTGGCCGATATTGATCGTATCTATGGCAACGAACAACAACGCCACCCACTCACCCCTAAACAGTTGTCCCTCACCAGCCAAACAAAATTGCTGGCCGTAGAGACCGAAGTGCAAACCGCCTTTCGGCCCACGCTGGCAAAACTCAGTTATCGTTGGAAACTATTTTTGGTGCGGCAACTGGGCAACGTCTTGATGAAATTCGGCCTGCGCACAGGCAACACTCACTGGGGGGAATACAAAGACCGATTGATTGCCAATACCGACTACCGTAAATACGACAATACGTTACACATGATTATTTCTGGCACCGTCGAGCAACACAACCGTTTGCGAGCGACACTGGAAAATTATCGCCACAACAAACAGCTTGCTTTCGGCCTGCACAGCGCACCCGCGTCATTAATCACCTGCGTGATTGATAATTATCAGCACGACCACATCCATTTTCTCGATATCACCAACGGCGGATACACGATGGCCGCACGAGAATTAAAACAACAGCTCAACATCGCTAGTGCGCCCCGCAATGTTCCTCAGACAACTGCCGAGACAAGCCGAATTGAAGTCTGAAAGCGGCATCGCAACGACTCCGTTAACCGTTATTTTCTTTAACCCTCGGAGCACCGCTCAAAAGCGAAAAGCTCGGCTCAAAATCATAGATAACCCTGCCTAAAAAGCCCACCTACCTCAAAGGCTCACGCCCCCAGTTCTTGCCAATGTTCTATCGCGTTGGCAAGAAAGCCGGTGTGGCGGCAAATTAAACATCATCAACAGGCCACAAACGTGATAATTTCTCATTAGGGCATCACAACATGATGCACCTATGTTGAACGTCATCAAGTACGTTTCAAC
>CBFHKY010000011.1:79248-94086 GCA_965656525.1 Pseudomaricurvus sp.
AACCAACTGATAAACCAACAGCAATAACCAACGACACACCAACAGGAACCTTTGCTTTGCGGGCCACACAATCCATTTTTCGAGTAAGACGGCAGTACAACAAATGGGTGGGCAATGAAACCCTAGAAGATTACGCGCTGCGTTTCACCGCTAAAGGCGCGCGGCGCTGGAGCATCGCTCATATTGGCTCCACCGCTTTAGGGGCAACCGCATTTCTTGCTCTTGAGGCGCTCAGTGCGGCCGCTACATTGCAATACGGGTTCATCAATACATTGTGGGCCATGCTAGCGGTTGCTCTGGCAATTTTTATTATCGGTTTTCCCATTTCCTACTATTCCGCCAAGCACGGGCTGGATATCGATCTGCTAACTCGCGGCGGTGGCTTCGGGTATCTGGGCTCCACCATTACCTCACTCATTTACGCCTCATTTACCTTCATTTTCTTTGCCATCGAAGCGGCCATTTTTGCCTCAGCGCTTAACGCTTTATTGTCGATTCCACTATGGCTTGGCTACATTTTGAGTGCGGTGGTGGTGGTCCCCATTGTCACCCATGGCATTACCGCTATCAGTCGCTTTCAGGTAGGCAGCCAGCCGCTTTGGTTATTGCTGCAATGCTGCGCGCTGGGTGCGGTGATCTTTTATGAGTTTCCGCGCTTGGAAAACTGGGTACAGTACGCACCGCGGGATTATGCCGGTCAACAAGATTTTGATTTGATGCTTTTTGGTGCCTGCGTGGGCATCTTCTTTGCCATGGTGGCGCAAATTGGCGAGCAAGTGGATTACCTTCGATTCATGCCGCCTAAAACCCAAAAGAATCGTGTTTCTTGGTGGTTTTGGTTAGTACTTTCAGGGCCTGGTTGGATTTTTATCGGTTTAATCAAAATGCTGCTGGGCTCTTTCTTGGCGTATTTAGCGATCTCCCAAGCGATGCCTTTCGAGAAAGCCACCGATCCAGTCTATCTCTATCAAATTGCGTTCAGCTACATCACCAACATGCCTCACCTCGCTCTTATTTTGTCAGCGGTGATGGTGATTCTGTCGCAAATGAAAATTAATGTGACTAACGCTTATGCCGGATCTATTGCTTGGTCAAACTTCTTTTCTCGCCTGACTCACAGCCACCCTGGGCGAGTGGTCTGGCTGGTGTTTAATGTGATGATTGCGCTGATCTTGATGGAACTAGGTATCTATCAAGTACTGGAGGCCATCCTCGGAATTTTCGCCATCGTCGCCATCAGCTGGTTATCCAGTTTGGCGGCGGATTTGCTCATCAACAAACCCCTGGGCCTCAGCCCGCAGATGATCGAGTTCAAACGCTCGCACCTGTATGACATTAACCCAGTTGGTGTTGGTTCTATGCTCGGGGCTTCTGCCCTTGGACTGCTGTGCTATCTGGGTGTTTTTGGTGAAAACGCCAGCTACCTGGCACACTTTATCAGTATGGGTACCTGCTTTATTCTTGTACCCTTGATTGCCTGGTTCACTGGCAGTCGCTTTTATTTGGCTCGGCCGCCGTCTGTGATCGCCACACAACACTGGTACCCAGAACAAGGCCTTTCCCTTATCCCAACAGCAGCTGATAACACCAGTATTAAAGTGCAGTGCTGCATCTGCGAAAGTAAATTTGAACAAGAAGACATCAGCCATTGCCCCGCCTATCAGGGCGCTATCTGCTCACTGTGCTGTTCCTTAGATGCACGCTGCCTAGACGCCTGCAAGCCAGACGCACGTCTAACCGTTCACCTAAACCAGTGGCTTTCACATTATTTGCCAGAACAGATATTAAGTGCGCTGAACTCTCGAATCACACGATTCTTGGGCATTTTACTGTGTGTCGGTTTGCTGAATGCGGCGTTTCTGGCGGTCATTTATTATCACTTGAAACCGGAAAATAGTGGTGAACTCGCACTCTTAGGCACGACGATTTCCATGCTGTTCTACGCCTTGATGATTATATCTGGGGTGATTTCGTGGCTGATTTTACTGGCCCACGAAAGCCGCTTAGTGGCGCAACAAGAATCCAATCGGCAAACCCAGCTCCTGATCGATGAAATCGACGCTCACAAAGAAACCGATAAAGCATTACAAGCCGCCAAGGATCAGGCCGAGCGCGCCAACGATGCCAAAAGTCGCTACCTTTCAGGCATCAGCCATGAGCTACGCACCCCACTGCAATCCATTCTAGGCTACGCGCAGCTGCTGACCACCAAACCCAACATTCCCAAAGAGCATCAGCACCCGCTCAACATCATTCGCAACAGTGGTGAGTACTTGGCAGGTTTAATTGAGGGTTTACTGGACATTTCCAAGATTGAAGCTGGACGTTTGGATATCTACCGCAACCAGGTTCGGCTGCCGGATTTACTAGAACAAATGGTCGAAATTTTTCGGCAACAAGCTGAACTGAAAGGCATCGACTTCCACTTTCATCAGCACAATCGCCTACCTCAAGTGGTCATGACAGATGAAAAACGACTGCGACAGATTCTGATCAACCTACTCTCAAATGCCGTTAAATATACCGATAAAGGCCGCGTCGACTTTCATGTGTACTACCGTAATCAAGTGGCAGAATTTTCTGTTGTAGACACGGGCATGGGCATTCACAGCAGCGACATCGATCGTATTTTTACGCCCTTCGAACGGCTGCGCAATCATCACAATGCGCACATACCCGGTACGGGCTTGGGGCTCACTATCGTGCGCTTATTGACCGACATCATGGGCGGTAACCTCGATATCCAGAGCACGCCCAATGAAGGCAGCTGCTTCAGCGTCAGCATGATGCTCTCGTGGGTAGCTGAAAGTGAACTCAGTAACCCACCGCAAAAAATCATCCGTGGTTACAAAGGGCAACGGCATACCATCATGGTGGTTGACGATGAACCACTGCACCGCGCCTTGATTACCGACGTGCTGTCCCCGTTAGGGTTTACCGTCATTGAAGCTCACAATGGCAATCACTGCTTGGCGCAATTGAAAACACTGCAACAGGAACAACAAGCCCCCAGCGCGTTTGTATTGGACGTCAATATGCCTGACATCAGCGGTGTAGAATTGGCCAAATTACTGCGTGAAAAAAGTATCTCTGTGCCAATTATGATGCTGTCTGCTGAAGCCAATGAACAGCACCGCACACCGGCTATGGGGCCGCGTGCGGTTCAAGCGGGAGTGCAGCATTCCGAGCCCATGGCTCACGACGATTACATGGTCAAACCCATTCGCAATCAATTATTTTTAGAGAAACTGGGCATACTATTGCGCTTAGAATGGCTCTATTGGGCCGACGATGACACCTACGAGAACACCGCTTACCTTCACGCCCAACCACAAACTGAGGATGAAACATTCACTCTGCCTGACCATCCACTGTTTGAAGAATTACTGCAACGGGTTCAAATTGGTCACCGCAAAGGCGTACTGGATAAGCTGGATGAGATACAATCCGCTGAACTGCTGAACGAGCACGCGCTTAAAGTACTGCGTAAATACGCCTACTCTCTGAAATTTAACGAACTGGAAGCACTGTTAGAGGCCGACACCAAATGAGTGATCTGGATAAACAAGACATCATACTCGTTGTGGATGATTCGCCCGATTCACTCAGCCTTATCAGTGATGCACTGGAGGCCGCTGGCATCAGTGTTTTGGTGGCATTGGATGGGCAGCAAGCCATCACCATTTCTCAGCGGCTTCGCCCAGACATGATTTTGATGGATGCGGTGATGCCTAAAATGGATGGCTTCGAAGCCTGTCGCCAACTAAAAGCCAATCCAGAACTGGCAGATATTCCGGTGATTTTCATGACCGGCCTCAGCGACACCGAAAACATTGTTCAAGGGTTAGAAGCCGGTGGCGTGGATTACCTCACCAAACCAATTCAGCCAGCGGAACTGCTGGCGCGCATGCGAGTTCATCTTTCTAACGCCCGTCTCACTCACAGTGTGCATTCTGCGTTGGATTCCACCGGTCAGTTTTTGCTCACGGTAAACCCCAAAGGCCACGTGCTGTGGATGACACCACAAGTGCGGCAACTGCTTGCTCAGCGCAACAATAATGTCAGCTTGGTGACCCACGTAGATACTCCGCTTAGCGCTTATTTAAGTGCGCAATTACAACACTGGCTGAATACCAAACCCGATGCCCAGCAAACCATCACCCTTACTGAAAATGACACACCACTGACGTTTGTGTTTATTGAGCAGCGCGATGGGGGCGAAGTGTTATTAAAGATCAATCAAAATGCTGGGCTTTCTAAACCAGAATTGTTTCAGCTCAAGCTGTCGCTGACACTTCGCGAAGCGGAAGTTTTGCACTGGATTGCCTGCGGTAAAACCAATCGCGAAATTGGTCTGATTTTAGATATCAGTCCTCGCACTGTGAACAAGCATCTAGAGCAAGTGTTTCAAAAAATCGGCGTAGAAAATCGTACCGCTGCCGCCGCTATTGCGCTGCGCACTATGAGTGACGCACAGTAGCAGAGACACTCGACTAACGCCTCTAAAGAACCCTTTTTTAAATATCACCACGGATACATCACTATGAAACAAACACTGAGAAAAGTCTTTTCTCCTATTCTTAATATTTTTGAATCAGGAGAAGAGCAATTTACTTACCAGGCGTCTCACCGCACAATTTTAATTGTGTTAGGGCTGTTATTCATGGTGCTATCGACCGGTGCTTACTACGCAACAAAAAACGCCGCTGATATCGGCGGCTTGTTTCCGGTTATTGTCTTCTTCAGTATCGGCGTGGTGTGTGAAATCGTAGGGCTACTCGGTACTGATCAAGCGGTGGCAAAGATTTGGCGTAACAAATGATTACCGCGATTTTTGTCGCGCCAAAAGCTCGTCAACCGCAACTGCAAGTAGACACGGTACAAGTGGTTTTCGGCTGTGGCATTACGGGGGATCGTCACTTCAAAAAGTCGAAACGCCCCGGGCAAAACATCACATTTATCGCGGCAGAAACCATTGAAAATTTTAACCAAGCCTATGGCCAATCCACTGCTATGGGCGCGACGCGACGCAATATCATTACACGTGGTATCGATTTGAACGCCTTAGTCGGACAAACCTTTTCTATCGGTGATGCAACGTTTCGCGGTGTCGAGCTCTGCGAACCGTGTATTGTCTTAGCTCGTGCTCTGGCCAATAAGGAGCTCTCGCGTAATGGTGTATTAAAAGCCTTTCAAACCTGTGGCGGGTTGCGCGCCGATGTCATCGGCAGCGGTATCATTTCTGTCGGCATGCCACTGATTGAAGTTGAGGCCAAAAACGCCGAACAAACCGACTAACGGCTCTTTTGCAGGTTACTATTTTTGTGGGGGCGCGATAAAATAGACGCCATCACATCGATCGGCCAAACCGCGTTTAGCCTAGCGTCGATACGCTTTACACTTCCAATAACGTTGTTCTTACCGTGAATTTCATCATTTTTTTGCCTGTAGCTTTGATAGCTAAGTGGCCAACCAAGCCACTCACAACTTTTCAAAATCTGATTTCATCGCTACTTTTACTGCTGATACCCAGCCCATCTTCAGCAGACGGTGACTTAAGTTTCCATGGTTACGCTCGTATGAGTACGGCACATTCGAAAGCCAACCACTCACCGGTCTATTTTAAAGCACCCGGTGCCGGTGAGCGTTATCGGCTAGGTAATGAACCCGACACGTTGGTTCGGTTGCGTTTAAATTATGAAGGCCAGCCCCGCCGTGAGCAATCCAGTTATGTTAAAGCCGAAGTCGCGGTTGAAGATTATCAGCCTTATGGCAATACCCGTGAACTGCGACCCAACATCATTCCTAAGCTCAATGTCACGTGGGCCAACATCAATGGTTCGGGCATCAATGTGTGGGCTGGGCGCCGTTGGTACAACATGAAAGGTTCACACCTCAACAAATACCGCTGGATTAACTCTGGCAAACAAACTCACCTAGGCGCGGGTATCGAAGGGCTCAGCTTGGCTAATACCGAGTTAAAAGTGGCGGCGTTTCATCACCGCGATCGCAACATTCCTAGCCGCTTACCCTCAAACTCACGTGAAGGTGCTTTGATATCAAACACTGTGGACGCTCGCCTTTCTGGTATCCCTTTAGGCAAGCAGCACCGGCTGAGCATCTGGGCTTTGAGTGCTCACCGAGAAGCCAATACAGCCTTGGGCTACAAACAAAAAACCGGCTGGGGCAGCGGCTTTTGGATCGTAACCCCAGACTTAGCCGGAGGCAAAAATCGTTTGGGGCTAACCTACCGCAAAGGTCCTGCCATTACCCAAGCCTCCGGCAATGCCAACCCGATTAGCGAGGCCGAAGGTTACGACTTAAACCGCGCACATCAGTGGGAAGTGAATAACAGCTACCGCTGGGATGATCATCAACGTTTCGCACTGGAATGGACACTGCTCGCACGTAAATTAGATTACGGAACGCAAGGTGCCACCGGTGATAGCATCAATTGGTACAGTACCGGGGCTCACCCTTTATTCTACCTCAGCAAACACCTGAGCTTGGCCACCGAAGTGGGCGTAGATTATGTGGAAAACGAGCGTTTAGGTGTCACTGGTGCGCTGACCAAAACAGCTATCGCATTACAGCTCGAACCGGCAAAGCAATATGTTGCGCGGCACAGCCTTCGGTTATTCGCAAGCTACGCCATCTGGAGTGATGCCTTTGTCGGTTTGATTGGTAACAGCCCCCACACGGCACCGTACAGCGATGACAACCACGGTTGGAATTTAGGCCTACAGTTGGAGCACATTTGGTAACGCTTATTCAATATTGAACCAGACTAACATGCTGCTAACATCACACTAGATATGATTGATCAACACTGAACTACCGCTGCTGAAGCCTATACGGTATATTGATAGGCCGATCCTATTTTTGCTCAACTTGCCTGTTCCTGTGCAGCCTCAGATGTATGTTGTATGGTAATTATTGTACGGTGATTAGAGGGTGACTTTTTCGATAGGGAATATCAAAGCCAGCAGAGCGTATCGACCATGAACGATGCCCTTAGGCATTGCAGAGCTGCTGCGATTATCGCAACCGATCCCTTCTGATCGCCATCAACGGGAACTTAGTCTCATGCTCACCCCTGTTATACGTACTTACCGCTGCATCGCAGCCAAAGCCATTAACCCTATGCGTGCGTCTGGCCTCTGGCCAATCCCCCTCATGATTGCCATCAGCCTTCTGACCAGCTGCTCTGTGGTGTCGTCATTGCCGGGCTGGGATCGGCTGATTCATCCTGAAAGTTCTGCGGAAGTTGGCCCTCTTTTAACCGACGCCAATGATCAGCCTGTTAAGCTCGCGGAACAAGAGCGCATTATCGTTGCTGAAACCCCACCCGACATCATAGCCCCTGAGACTCCGGCAAAAGCCTCAACGGTAGAAACGCTCCCAGCCGCCGAACCACCCATGACAACAGTCACCTTCGATCCCCCAAAAGCGCCCTCTCAAGCTCCATCTTCGTCAACAACAGACCCTGTATCAGCTACCCATGCACCGTCCAATATATCAGCGGAGCCAGAACCTGAATCAGCGAAGCCAAAATCAGAACCAGCCACACCAGATGCGACAGTCATCCCCTACGGTCAACTAACGGGTCGAGTAGAACTGCAAGACAACGGAACATCACAACCATTAACCGGTGATACATTCATTACCTTACACCCACAGTTTGTCATGCTAACAGCCGAAGCCCAGGCGCCGGTGGTGCATGAAATTGATATGGAAAAGAAAACGTATCTGCCGGGCGCATTAGCCATTAATCGCTCAGACCAAGTGGTGTTTGTGAATAAAGATAAAATTCGCCATAACGTGTTTTCATCATCCGGCCAGAACGCGTTTGATTTAGGCACCTATGGTGCAGGTTTAAAACGTGCCGTTACACTTAAAGAAAACGGCGTAGTAAAAGTGTATTGCAACATTCACGCGGATATGGCCACTTTTATTGCGGTTGGGGAACCGGGTTTAAGCACGCGAGTTAACGCGCAAGGTTTTTTCAACATGCCGCAACTCATACCGGGTAAATACCGTTTGCACACTTGGAACATTCGCGGTGAGGTTTGGCAAGATATCGACATCAAAGCTGAGCAAATACTTGAACAGCACATCACGGTTGATATATCTCGGATGGACGCGAAAGCTCACCAAAATAAATTCGGTAAGAAATACCCTAAAAATGCCGCCCTATTCGAAGATGAGTTTTATTGATGCCCACACAAGAAAAAATTCGTTTAAGTATTCGAGTCAAATTATTTGTATTTGTTTTTGTCGCATTTGCACTGATGATATACGCCACCGTTTGGCTGATTGGGCACCAAGCCGATGCTGTATCAGCCAAAGCGATTGAACAATCGCTAGGGCAATCCAGTGTTGTTCTGGAAACCAAAATTGAAAGCCGTTTTAATACCATTGAAGAAGTAGCGGTTGGTATCGCTAAAGACAGCCGCATATTGCCACTGGTGTATGAAAGCGCCTCGGAAACCTTACAGGACCAAAGTTTAGAATTCCAAAGGGTTCTCGAGTTCGACATTCTATTTTTTACGGACGACCAAGGCACCGTGCTCGCACGTTCAGACCGTCCAGACGCTATTGGTCAAAACCTTGCTGGCAGAGTCAGCTTTTTTGATCAAGCACTGTCGGGAACCCCCGCGAAAGGTTACTTTCAAAGTCAGGGGCGTTTATTGCAGATTGTCGTCGTTCCGGTGTTTGATAACGTCGTTCCAGATTTAGTGCGCGGTTCTGTTGCACTGGCCTATGAGCTCAGTGCCGAAATGGCCACAGAAATTAATTCATTAACCGCCAGTGATATCGGCTTTTTTCTCTTTACCCGCAACCGTGAAGGCGATTACACCGGAACCACATCCACTTACAACACCAACCAAGCATTGGGTGAGGCGCTTAATACATACTTCATTGAGCACCCAGAACAGTGGCAGCAGCTGGAATTCACCAGTGACACCGCCAAAAAATTAAATTTAACGTTAGCCAATGACGATTATTTTTCTGTCATTCACATGCTCCGTAATGAAGACGATCGCTCACTGGGTTTTGTCATGGCGCTCTATTCAAGCACCGAATTGTTAAAGCCTTATAAAGAGCTACAACAATCTGTGGTGGTGGTGGGCATCCTGTGTTTGTTCAGCGCATCGGTATTTGCGTGGATTTTCTCAATGCGCATCAGTCGTCCTATTGTTGAGCTGGTTGGTATCACACGCAATATTCAAGAAGGGCAGTTCCCCAGTAAAAGCTCTTCTTCGGGCAGCTCTGATGAAGTAGGGCTACTTTACCGAGCCGTTTTAAAAATGGGGAAAAACTTACAAGAAAAAGCAGAGTTGGAAAATTATCTCGCACAAATGTCGAATGACATAGACTTGAACGATGCTGAGCCCATTGTGTTTCAGGAGGATGGAACACTTATCAACTCTCCCGACAACACCTTACTTCTTAGCGCTACCCTTCCGTCCCACAAAGACAGCCCATCCCTAGCCGATAACGATCTTATTAATGACACTCAGCCCAGTAGCAACAATAGCCAAACCTTTTCTGGGCTTGCTACAGGCTCTGTGATTCTTGAACGCTATGAATTGTTAAAACCTTTAGGTCAGGGAGCAATGGGGATTGTTTTTCATGCCTTAGACAAAGGCTTGAACGAAAAGGTCGCCATTAAGTTTTTACCAAAAACTCTTTTTTTACAGCACGACAACATCAGTTTTAAAGAAGAAATCCGTCTCGCACGCCGAATCACACACCGCAATATTTTACGTACTTATGATTTTGGTGAGTGGCAAGATTATATCTACATCACGATGGAATATGTTGCCGGTTACGATCTGGACCAATTAATCAAAGGTAGAGGTGCATTGAGTGAACACATGGGTGTTTTAATGGCCCGGCAAATCTGTTCAGCAATCAATGCCGCCCATGAACAAGGAGTGATTCATTTAGACTTAAAACCTAGCAACATGATGATTAATCGCCAAGGTATTTTAAAAATCATGGATTTTGGTCTGGCTCGTCAAATGACCTCTTCAACAGAAAGTGCTGATGCATCAACCGCAACACAAGAAAACAAAAAGAACGTCGTTGTAGGCACACCTAAGTACATGGCACCGGAACAATTTCTGCATCAAACATTGGACGAGCGTACTGACATTTACGCCATCGGTATTATTTTATTCACTCTACTCACAGGCAAACCGCCCTTCGAGGGCAATGACTTTTTAGCATTGGCAGAAGGCCATCTCCACCAAGACCTGCCAGACATCAACGGCCCAAATGGCAGTGTGTCTGAAAAACTCACCGCCATTATTTTAAGAGCGGTACAAAAAGCGCCTAGTGACCGTTATCAAAGTATTACCGAACTACTAGACGATGTGAACAAGGTAGAAGCCGCCGTATAAGGCATTCTGAGAAAAGAAAAACACTCTGAATGTATGTTAATCATAAAGGTTCATGCATTCAGAGCGCTGGCTAAAAGAAAGAAAATTCAGTTGCGAACAGCCTTAACTAGCTACCAATAGACAAGCGTACCGTGAGCAAAAACTCGTCGTTACTTTGCCACCGACCATTGACCAAAAACTCATTATCGGAGTACTCGGCGATGACTTCGACGTTGTCGGTCACACGAAAGTTCAGGGCGTAGTCGATCCGTTCCCAATCCCACCAAACACTAGGCGCAGGGTATCGCGGTTCACCCACAAAATCCGTATCCAACCTTGAGTAGCGAATCACGGGAGTCACTGTGATTGGGCCATCGAATGCGTAGCTGAGCTCTATTTCGTAACCATCACGAGCCAGTTCAGCCACATCCTGTTGCACGTACTGTGCAAACACAGCCATGTTTTGCCAGTGATACTTTACGTTTAAGCCAGCTTCTTTTTTGCGTTTGCCCTCAACCGGTAGACGAATGCCTCCAGCCCCTGCGACATCCCCCAAATCTAATAAATCCAAATCTGCACCGTAAAAGGTACCGTGTAAACTTACACTTTCGCCCAAGTCTCGTTCATACCCAAACGCCATCACATCGATCATATGACTGCGGTCAGGCTTCTGCCATTTATAGCCTAAAGCAATACCCGTTTCTGGGTTTTCAGTTAAATCAAAATCTTCAATTTCAGCATCGTACAACAGCACCACACCACTTTTTAAATCAGGATCTGGGTTGTCTGGCGGGGCACGACGATCACTGGTGCCGTTGTCACCCGCTAAAGCATTAGGGTCACGAAGAAAAACGGGGTTGCCAGTGGTATAACTGAGCTTGCCATAGAAACCACTGGCTAAGTTGATGCCGGCTTCGATACCGCTGTCTTCAAAACGGTTAAACGAAGTCGAGATCAAACCATAGCTTTCCGTACGACGCTCCACCTGACGTTCGAATTTCGCAAACTTACCAATCTGCATGTAATAGTTGGAGGGTAAACCTACTGCCGATCCAGGCAAGGTATTGGTATAGCGCAAGAAGTAGTGATCCATATCGAACTTTCTATCTTCCGATGTGGGGTTGCGATCGTACTTATCAATTGCATCGGCTTTAAAGTGAAAGGCCAGTGCATCATTAATATCCCAAATCCCAGCAAAGGTAATCGCTGATATTTCTGAGTGACTGCCCGCATCTACCGTTTCTAGAAAAGCTGAGGTTTCCCCAACCGGTAAAAAAGATGGCGGAAACGGAAACTTAGTCGCGAAGCGGTTTTCATCACTGTCGCGATAATTCAGTTTTGCTTCCAGCTTGTATTTAAATTCGCCAGCAAAAGAAACGGGTGCTGCCAAAACACTCCATAAGACAACAGTGGAAACCGCGCCTATTCTTCGGCGTGAGTTAATAGACGTGCGCGGCCTGTACGCCTTTATTGATTGATCATTCAATACCATTCGTAAAATCCCCAAGGTTTTTAAATATGCATTTTGAATCGGCGACACCTATCAAGCGCCAATACACCAGCGATTTTGATTAACTGAACCAGCTTTGCACGCGCTGCTTTAACGCCGACAATAAGCTACCGCTAGAAAAAGGTGGATCGCATTGGCAACACACGGCCACCAACGAAATATTGTCACTGCTACTGTGTTGTGCGTGATAAGCACGATGCACCCACGCCGAGGCCCAGTCTGATCGAGTTACCATGTCCCCTGTGGCCGCAAACACATCCTCAAGATCAATTTGCCCCCAAAAACCATCGCTGGACAACAAAAAAACATCGCCATCGTAAACTTTACAGGCACTGAGTTCTGGCTCTATATCACCAGGCACACCCAAACACATATAGAGCTGATTACTTGGCGGAGGAGATTCAGAAGATAAAGAACGGTCATTGTTATCGGCTGCGAGCTGATCTTCGTAGAGCTGCACCAGTGAATGATCCTTAGTGGACAGAGCACATTGCTGGTTGCGAACCACATGCAATTTACTGTCACCAACGTGCGCCCAATACGCATCAGTGCCACGCAACAACAGCATGACAATAGTGGTGCCTGCTACACCATCCCCGGCAACCCGAGATACCTGTTGATGAGCCAAACGGCAGCAGGCGTCTAAATCGGCAAACAGATCATCCGAATCAAAGAGAGAATCGGATTGCTCGCGCACCGTGTTGATGGCGGCTTCTGCTGCCTGACCTCCAAGCTCATGACCACCGGCACCGTCTGCCACTACCAGCAATTGCTGTTGATTATCGTCGCTGCTAACAACCAGCAACCGATCTTGTTGCTCTTCGCGGCCGCCAACATGGGTGTCGTGCTGAATATGCCAACGCATCATTAAGACTTGGTTAAGCGATGGAAAAACTTAAACTCTTGGCCGCGCACAATAAACCCAAATCCATCCTTGATCAGTACTGGTTTCGTAACCGGGCGGCCATTAAAAATCACTTTGCCTCGGGTCATCGGAATCAATTGAAAATTGCTGCCTTGGCGCTCAATACGCGCGGCAATAGCGGGGGCAAACCAACCTGAAATACGCACATCAGCACCGGCTGACTTGCCAATAATCACAGTTGTGGACTTAATCACATGCTTAGTGTCGTTACCGTTTTTGTCTTTACTCTCCAAATACGCCAACCGCGTTTTTTGGCGCAACTTATCCAGCTGCTTTTCGTTAGACAAGGAAACGAACATGGTTTTGTCGTCTGTGGTCACCGACTCAGAATCGTCGTGCCCGCCCATGCTCGCCCCTAAACGCGGAACGGCCATAAACTTGATGACGAAATTATGAATTTGAATATCGTCGTGATACTTAAGCCTTTCACGTTTGATGCGCTTTTTATTGAGAAAAACGCCGTTGCGGCTTTGATGGTCAATGATGTGGTAATGCCCATCTTCAAACACAATGGTGGCATGCAAGCGCGACACACCGGGATCACTGAGCACCAACTTGTTATCACTTGTTCGACCAATAGTGAGCATGTCTTCCTGCAACTCAAATTGGCCGGTCAGCTTTTCACCGTTATAGACCCGAAGATACCCCATGAAACTCCACCTTTTTTAAACACCTGCCATGGTATTGACCCTACTAATTCAGGGGTTTTTATGGGCCACCTAGGCTCACAAACCCGCTGTTTCAGTACGATAGAGCTTAACCCAAGCTTTTTTAAAACACTACACAAACACCTGCCCGTTACGTCTTTATAACAACCCTCTATTGGATAATTTCTGTATACGTTGTCCGGGATCTTACTTGTAGCCAATGAAGTAGATCCACAAAGAAATGTGACATTCGTCAACGTTACTGAGTCTTTAGCCGTGGTTTAATGATTTTGATGTCAATTGGTCAACTCATTGACATCCAAGACGCATAATCATGAATAAAGACACAACGCAAAAAACACTGGGCAAAAGGTAAGGCAATGACACAGACAAACCACTCTTCGCTAAAGGCTCGCGTGCAACAGCTCCTGTGTGAACTGGCTATTATGGCCGACAAAACCTACCTAGGTTCACGCCACACCATGCACCAATGGGGGCCTTTCCGAGTGGAATACCGTGATGGCACTCGCAGCCGTCGCCAGTCATGGCAAGCCGCAAAAGCATTGGCAAGCAACTATGGTGGCCACATCACTCATATCAATAGTGGCGCCCCAGTGAGCCTAAACCACCAAAATCACCAGCGGGTCAGCCACTTTTCGGCAGCGTAAAATTACCTTTGTACTACTTCGCATTCGCCAGTTGAATTTTTAAGCTGGAGCGATAGCTGTATCTCTGGTCGTCTGTCCTGCTTCATGAGCTGTCCACTTAGTAAACAAACACACTGACCAACCTTCACCAATACACAGTTCCAAACACATAGAATTGTAGAGCTGAATCGCCCAGTTCCTGTTAGCCTACTGTCCTGTTACAATTTTGCTCAGTTGCAGCCTGTGTGACCTCCTATTTGCGTTGTAACGATTGAGCCAAACGGTGTGAACCTATTAATGCTGCCACACCGCCCCGTCGCGATCCTTTAGGTTGCCAGACCGCCACCTTGATCACATCCCGTTGGTATTCTTAAGGCCCCAGTATGACTGAAGCCAAACTCTGGACACGTAACTTTATTACCGTATCCACCATCAACTTCTTTCTTGTTCTGGTGTTTTATTTATTGGTCGTTGTCGTGGGCCTGTACGCCACTAGCCACTTGCAGGCCAGTGTCAGTGAGGCCGGCCTTGTGGTGGGTCTATTTGTGGTGGGCGTCTTACTCGGTCGGTTATTGATTGGCCAGTACCTCGATCGCATAGGTCGTAAACGCTGTATGTTAATAGGCCTTTTTTTAGCAACGACGGCGAGCCTGCTCTATTACATTCATGCGGGGATTGGTTTTTTGATTGCTGTGCGCTTTGTGCATGGCATTGGTGTCGG
>CBFHKY010000011.1:94185-95626 GCA_965656525.1 Pseudomaricurvus sp.
GGTGCCTCCTTCTCGCAAAGGTGAAGGCATTGGCTACTTCAGCATGAGCACTTCTATTGCTACGGCCATCGGCCCGTTCATTGGCATCTACATGAATCAGCACACCGACTTTAGCGTTATTCTCACGCTGTGCTGTGTTCTGAGCGCCGTCACCTTTTTTGTGGCCCTGCTACTTGATACCCCAGAAGCCACACAAGAAGAACAAGAGCACAGTTCACAACTGAATTTTTCGCTACGCCGACTCGTCGAGCCCCGCGTACTTCCGTTTTGCAGTATCATTTTGATATTTGCGGTGTGTTTTGGTGGCATCCTTTCTTACATCAATGCCTACGCCAAAGAAGTCAACCTCAGCGAAGCCGCCAGCTTTTTCTTTATTGCCTATTCCATAACCGTTTTGATATCACGCCCATTCAGCGGCCGCCTGTTAGATGTTCGCGGGGCCAACGTGGTGATGTACCCATGTTTTGCGCTGTTTGCGCTGGGGTTGTATCTACTGGGCACGGCGGAAAACGGCCCCATGCTACTGATCGCAGGCAGTTTAATTGGACTGGGTTTTGGCAACATTCAATCTTGTATGCAGGCCATTGTTATTAGCTTGGTCGAACCCAAAAGTATGGGTTTAGCCACCTCTACGTATTTTATCTGCGTGGATACCGGATTGGGGTTTGGCCCTTACCTGTTAGGCTTTTTGATTCCTTATACCGGTTACGGCACATTTTATGTGCTGCTGGCGGGCGTTGTGCTGATAGGGTCGGCGGTTTACTTTGGGCTGTACGGGTATAAATCGGCACGATTGCCCCGACACTCTTAGAGACTCATCACATGATCGACTTAGCCGCTTACGCTTGCTGTGCCATACAACGGGTAAAGCTCATCTTCGTCTTAGGCATCATCAACCTGTTTCTGATTTTCATGGCTAGCACAGTCAATGCGCAAACTGGTGCATCCGCCGACTCTGAGGCCGTAGTCTTAAAACCCTTCACGTCGGATGGGTGCAGTGGTTTCCCCGATGGCACGTTCGACCAGCAACAATTATGGCTGGCGTGTTGCACCGCGCACGACCTGGCTTACTGGCAAGGCGGCAGTTATAAAGAGCGCCAACAAGCCGATACTGCATTGCAACAATGTGTCGCCAATATTGGCCAACCAGACATTGCCAATATCATGCTAACCGGTGTACGAGTTGGGGGAACGCCTTACCTACCCACACAATTTCGCTGGGGTTATGGTTGGCCATTTCCTCGAGGGTACAAAGCACTTACCGAAAAGGAGCGCGCCATGATTGACCGCGCGCACCCCCAAACATCCGTTGACGATAGAGACAGTCAAGACCAGGCGACTCCGAACTAAATTCGTTCGCCAGTAATTTTAGCCGAGCCAAAGATTCCCATTTTCACCTTGCCGCTAATCCGATTCCCCTCTACGTGCAAATTGTACTTTA
>CBFHKY010000011.1:95725-116272 GCA_965656525.1 Pseudomaricurvus sp.
TAATTTTAGCCGAGCCAAAGATTCCCATTTTCACCTTGCCGCTAATCCGATTCCCCTCTACGTGCAAATTGTACTTTAGGGTGATTTTCATTGGCTTAGTGACCTTTAGATCAAATTTTAAGTGATTGTCTTCCACTTTACCTGTGAAGTGTTCTTGACCTTCAGAACTGGTAAGCGAGCCGTTAAGATCGCTACCGTTGACGTCAAAGTGCGCCTCCATCGGCTGCGGACCAACCGGTGAGGCCAAGATCATTTTCCAATGCCCATTGATACCGGCCTCAGCGTTTACAGGCTCTGGTGGCACGGATGTGCCTACGATGCTGGGCACATCCGTGGGCTCTGACACTCTTGATTCTACTTCCGTCTTGTCTGATTCTGTCGTCTCTGTTTCAGCCGCCGCTGGTACAGTTGGCTTGGCACGCAAGTCACGCCCTTCCATCACACTCAGAATTTTGGTGGGTGTCAGCGGTAAATCCATGGCAATGTCACCAAATGGCGATAAGGCATCCGCAACCGCATTCAAGACCGTAGGGGTACCCACAATCGCACCACCTTCACCCACACCGCGCATACCACCAACGGACTGGGATGGTGTATTGCTGTGCACGAACTCAAATACCGGCACATCGCTAATCGCCGGTAAATGATAATCCTTGTAGGTGGCGGCGGTCGGATTGCCGTTTGCATCAAAGCCCACCTCTTCTAACAAAGCCATACCAATCGCCTGCGCCAGACCACCGGACACCTGACCCTCTACCACAGAAGGGTTGATGGCCGTACCGCTGTCTTCCGATGAAATCCAGCGTAAAATTTTCACAAACCCCGTGTCACGATCTACTTCTACCACGCAAACATTGGCCGCACTGGCGAACGTCATGGGTGGAGGCTGATAGCGATACTGCGCCTCTAGCCCCGACATAAATCCAGCAGGCAAACGACTTGGCTCACCATAGGCGATCGCCGCAATTGAGCCCAAGCTACAGCTTTTTTCTGGCAGGCCGTCAACATGCACCACGCCATCAGAAATACTGATATCGCTGGGCTGAGCACCCAATAAATGCGCCGCTAGGGTTTGTATTTTTTCGACCAACAAATCCGCCGTTTTAATAGCCGCGCCACCTGCAATGACACCTTGGCGACTACCCGCCGCACCGGGGCTAAAACCACCGCGCGAGCTATCGCCTTCAAACACGGTTACATCTTCATAAGGTACACCCAAGCGATCGGCAATGATCTGTGCCATCGTCGTCGCCGTGCCGTGGCCTTGGGAATGGGTGCTCATGGTGGCGGTGACTTGACCACTTTGCTCAATGCGAATCTGCGCCAACTCGCCGGTCATAGTTGCCATGCTACCGGCAGCACCAGTAGGTTCGATATAGGCCGCCACGCCCAACCCCAAATAGCGCCCTTGCTCGCGTGCCGCGATCTGTTCTTTACGGAAAGCAGGCACATCGAAATAATCCAATAGATTATCCAAACATTCTGCAGGCGTAATGTCTTCCAGCGGGATTTGCATACAGCTCATGGTGGGCTGATCTTCTAAACGCACTAGGTTTCGACGGCGTAGTTCGATGGGGTCCATGCCGATTTTTCGGGCGGCCACATCCAGCGCCGTTTCACGAATCAAACTTTCCATCGCCCACGGCCCACGATACGCCGCATAACCCACCGTATTGCTATACCAGCCGCGAGTTAGAAACCCATAAGCAGGCATTTTGTAAGCGCCCCACACAAACATATGTACGGCAATATTGGATTCGCTGAGCTGAGGAAAAGCCCCGTTGTTACAACTGTAATCCCCGTGGGAGGCTAAAAATCGGCCCTCATCGTCAAAGGCCAACTGCAGAGTCATTTCTTGTTCGCGAGCCTGATTGGCACCGATCAAATTTTCGTAACGATCTTCGATCCATTTCACCGGCCGCCCCAGCTTCATGGCACTAAGAATGGCCGACATTTCTTCTCGCCAAGGGTGGTTCTTCAAACCAAAACCACCGCCCACATCTTTGGCAATGACACGAATGGCCGCCTTTGGCAGATTCAGCGCCAGTGACATATAACGGGCCACCAAATGCGGACTCTGACAAGTGATATAAAGAGTCAGCTCTTCCCTACCATCGCGGCTCGCGACGACACCGCGCGTTTCCATCGGGGATTGTGAAATACGCTGATGCACTACCTTGTGGGTGATCCGATGAGGGGCGCCATCCAGTATGGATTGCAAGTGTTCGTCCACCTCTTCATCGCCCATCTCAGAAGCGATATTGTCCGGCACCTCTGGGTGTACTGCCGGGCCAGATCGCGCATCATCGATGGTAACAATAGGCTTTTCTTCGGCGTACTCCACTTCAATCAACGAGGCGGCATCTTCTGCAATGCAACGAGAATCGGCAATCACAATGGCGATTGGATCACCCACATAAGCAACTCGTCCATCGGCCAATGGCGTGGTGCTCACGTCTTGCGGAGCCATAAAAAAACTGAGCATTTTGGCATCAAATTCAGCCAAATCAGCTTGGCTGTAAATACCGTGAACGCCCTCTATATCTTTGGCAGTTTCAAGGTTGATCGACATAATCTTACCGCGAGCAATAGGGCTGCGGTGAAACGCGGCGTGGAGCATGCCCGGTAGCGTGATGTCATCGACAAACTGGCCTCGCCCCGTCAATAGACGCGGGTCTTCCTTGCGTGACACTCGCTGACCAATGTAGCGCCCCGCTCCTTTGTTGGGTGCGGCAGCATTCGGCAAATCATCAGGCTGATCGTTGGAATGGCTCATACCGTTCCCTCGTTTTCAAACACCTGAACCCCAGTAGGCTCAACAGGCTCGCCAGAATGATTCACTAATGCTGTGATGGCGCGTCGAATACCTTGATAACCAGTGCAGCGGCAAAGGTGCCCAGACATCGCCGCCAGCAAGTCTTCTTCTGTGGGTTGCTTGCCGTTTTCCGTCATTTCCGCCATGGTTATCACCACCCCCGGCGTACAAAAACCACACTGCAAACCGTGGGCATCCATCATCGCCTGCTGTGCGGGGTGCAGCGTTCCATTTGGCTCGGCAAGCCCTTCTATAGTAGTCACATCAAAACCATTGGCCTGCACCGCCAGCATCAAACAACTGCGCACCGCTTTGCCGTTTACCATCACCGTACACGCACCACATACACCGTGTTCGCAGCCTAGGTGTACACCGGTATAACCTGCCGTTTCGCGCAGGTAATCCGCCAGCGACACCCTAGCCTCTACGTCGGCACGATACGACAAACCATTGATGGTCATTGCAATTGTGTGTGTACTCATGCCGTGGTCCTCATGTTTATGTTTAGAGTCTCACACAGAGTCTTTTCAAAAATACGCTCACCGACCGTGCGGCGGTATTGCGCACTGGTTTGTTTGTCGTCGAATGGAGCCGTGTTACTGACTGCCGCTGCCGCGACTATCTTTGGATCAATATCACTCACGGCACAACCGACTAACAGGCTCTCAGCCGACGTAGCCCGTAACGGCGTTGGCCCCATCCCAAACCACGCAAGCCCTGCGCGAGTGATCATGCCGTCTTCCACTAGCAGTGCGCCCACAATACCCACTAGAGCGAAATCACCAGGACGCTGAGCGACTTCGTTAAAAAATACCACGTGCTCTTTTGGCCACGCTGGAAATGTAATCGCGGTCACTAGCTCACCCGCTTCTAAAACTGTCATGAAGGGGCCAAGGTAGAAATCTTCGGCCGGTACTGAGCGCTCGCCCTTACTGGATCGAATCTCGATAGAGGCACCCAGTGCAACCGCAGCAGCAGGTAATTCCGCAGCCGGTTCACCCAGGGCAATCGAGCCACCAACGGTGCCTCGATTGCGAGTTTGGTAATGGCCCACATGGTTCACCGCTTTGACGATAGCAGGCAATTCTGTTGCTAATAGATCATCGGTGAGCACATCACACTGACATACCGCAGCACCAATCCGAATACCACCGTCAACCGAGGTAATACCGTGAAGCTCAGCGATATTATTGATGTCCACCAGAATAAACGGCTGACTCATCCGCAAATTCAGTAGCGGCATTAACGTCTGGCCACCGGCAATCACAGCGGCTCCCCCGCAGGCGTCGGTCAGAGCAACGCAGGCCTCATGGACGGTGGTAGGTGCAAGGTAATCAAACGGTGCCGGCTTCATTGCTCTTGCCCCTGCGTAGACTGGTCTTGCAACAGCTGCTCAGTGATGTCGTGCAGCAATTCAGAGTCGAGCACAATCACTGGTGCTGCAGAATGTTTACCGTATTCAAACGCCGCCAGAGCCACGAGCAATAACAATAACCCCATAGCAAACCCTGCCCAAAATGAACTGCCCTCGCTAGATTTAGCGGCTGAGGTAGAAGCCGGTACAGAAACTGTTGCTGTGCTGGGTTGTGGTTCAGCGGTCTTAACGCCACTGACGATTTCTCCAAAGCGAGAGAAGAATGTAGCTGACAGTTGCTTGGCGGTCGCATCGATGATCGGGCCACCTAATTGCGCCATTCGACCGCCAACTTGAGCCTCTACATCGTACTTGACCAGCGTTCCGTTATCCGCTTCAGTCAGAGAAACTTTAGCCACACCTTTCATCGAACCCGCGATACCACCATTACCCTCAATCACCAAGGTGTAGCTGTGCGGAGGGCTCAAGTCCGTAAGGGTGACCACACCTTTGAAGCGAGCACCAATCGGGCCCACTTTCACCTCAACCGTTGCGGTCAGACGCGTATTGGATTCTTGATCCAGCGTTTGGCAACCGGGAATGCTTTCCCGCAGAACTTCAGGATCATTCAGTGCCGCCCAAACTTTTTGGGGTGTCGCTGCTACGAACTGCTCACCTAGCATTTGCATGCGGGCCTATCCTTCTGAACGGTATCATTATTGAGTTTGATCGCTGAATGTCACACCTAAAACAGAGCTCAGGGCACATAAAATCAACCCAGCCAAATTTAGAGACATCATTATGACACCAATTAAAAAGCAAAGTCATGCCTTACACGATGCTTTACAGCTGCTACCATCGATTTACTGAATCCATCTATTTATGAGACTTTTTATGAGGCCCGTTTTGCGCAATGTATTAATCTTCGGCAATTCCGGATCGGGCAAAAGTACCTTGGCTCAAAAGCTGAAAGCTACCGCTCATTTGGCCCATTTAGACCTTGATGTACTTGCCTGGCAACCCACTACGCCACCGCAGCGACAACCTTTAAGTCATTCGGCCGTTAAGATTTTAACGTTTATAGAACAACAGCAAGAAGGCTGGGTGATTGAGGGTTGCTATACCGATCTACTGCACATAGCCGAGCCCTATGCCAATGAAGTGATATACCTCAACCTGCCCACCGAGCAGTGCATCCAAAACGCCAAAAAGCGCCCGTGGGAGCCGCACAAGTACGACTCGAAAGCGGCTCAAGACAACAATCTAAATATGCTGATCGACTGGATTCGAGATTACGACCAGCGCGATGATACGTTTTCGCGGGCCGCTCACGAGCAGTTTTATGCGGTCTTTCCCGGCAAAAAAAGCCAACTGACCCACAACACCTGAACGTGTATTTTTTGAGGGCTTAACGTGACAAAACCTCTGAGCGACGAAAAGATTCTTCAGTCTTGGCACACCAATGCCGCACCTTGGGCAATCGCTGTGCGAGCGCAACAGATTGAAAGCCGCCGTCTCGTAACCGATAACGCCATCATCGACGCCGTTCTAGCAACACGACCACACTCGATTTTAGACATTGGTTGTGGTGAAGGCTGGTTGTGCCGAGCACTGGCATCACACGGCCTTCGCACAACCGGTATTGATGCCATACCCGCGCTAATAGAAGCCGCAAAGACGGCTCCACAAGATAACGGCCAAAACGACAACGACAACGACAACTTGTTCGACGTGCTCGCTTATGAGCAGCTCGCCACCTACCAACCTGGGCGCGTATTTGATGTAGCCGTGTGTAACTTTTCTCTGATTGGTAAAGACTCTGTCGACACTGTATTCCGGACAGTGGCGCAGCATCTAACCGCGAAAGGGTACCTAATTGTGCAGACTCTTCACCCTTGCACGGCCAATCAACCGCTTTACCAAGATGGCTGGCGCAGTGGCTCTTGGGCCGGTTTCAGTGATCAATTTAGCGATCCAGCCCCGTGGTACTTTCGAACTCTGTCATCGTGGTTAGATTTGTTTATCCAGTCCAGTTTTACGCTCTGTAACATCCACGAACCGATTCACCCCAACACAGGGCAACCGAGCTCTATTATCTTCACCGCTCAGCGCCAATAACGCTACAGGCAAAAGCCCCTTGGATCTCTGATACACTGTCGGCAAGACACATAATTGTATGACCGATAACACTATGAAAAAGCTTCCTTTTGACATTGGCAGTCGTCCTTTAAATCCAGACTTTGGCAACGGCATTTTTCGCCGCCGTCTGCGACTTCAAGGCGAATCCGATCGCGTGGTTGCAGAGGTGGAAGACTGCAATCACGGGTTTCGCTCGATTGTGTATCACGATGGTGAACAGGTAACACGCATTGAAACCCAAGCCATACGCACACCGTTTAGCACCTGCGATGGAGCCATGTCATTGATTCAAGGATTTGTGGGTGTGAATATTCACGATGGGCTGAAAGAGATTACCCGCGGGTTTAATCCGAAGTCCAATTGCACCCACCTTTACGATTTAACCGTGCTCGCCATTCAACATTGTCATCGCGGTGAGAATACTCGCCAGTTTGATATCGCCGTTCCTGACGAGTACGACGGGCCAACAGAAGCCACCATCACACTCAACCAAAACATACTCCTGCGCTGGCAAGTATCTCAATGGGTGTTGCAGAATCCAGAGTTCAAAGGCGTAAGCCTAGCCCGAGGCTTTGGTGAATGGGCCAGCAGTTATTATCAAGGGGATGAAAGGGACGCGGCCTTTATCTTGCAAAAAGGCTACTTGGTCAGTAATGCGCGCAAGTTCGATATGGGGAAGTTACAAGGCACATTGATCAGCGATTACGAACACATGCTGGGGGCTTGCTACACCTACACTCCAGGTGTGGTAGAAAACGCGTATCGCACCATGAGCAACACACGCGACTTCACCCACACTGAAGAACAGTTACTGCAATTTAAATAAGGCACATTGGTGCCTTATTTACATCAACCAAGACTACTTCCACCAATTAAAGCGACCCGTCTTTATTGCAAACACCGCCACAGCAACTACGGCCAAACCACCCAGCATCCACATAGCGTGTTCAAAATCATGGCTCATGCCCACATCACCCGCATGACCGGGGTGCGCCAACAGTACGGGTGAAAATAAAAGACCAGCAGTCAGTAGTAGTTTTTTCATGTCGTTACCTATTTATTTCATTCAAAACATCAAGTTGAAAACCGAGAAGCCGTAAGGATTACACCACCGCCTTGGCGGCCGGAATGTCTTTTTGTGGCAGCATGCCTTCACGAACAATAAAACGGATAATATCATCCACGCCTTCACCTTTTTTCAAGTTCGAAAAAACAAAGGGGCGATCACCGCGCATACGTTTCGCATCGGTGTCCATCACTTCTAAAGACGCCCCCACTAACGGGGCCAGATCGGTTTTGTTAATGATCAGTAAATCGGATTTGGTGATACCCGGACCACCTTTGCGAGGGATTTTATCGCCTGCGGACACATCGATCACGTACAGGGTTAGGTCAGACAGCTCCGGGCTGAATGTTGCACTGAGGTTGTCGCCCCCGCTTTCTACAAACACCACATCCAATTCACCATGACGCCCTAGCAGCTCATCGATTGCCGCCAAGTTCATAGAGGCATCTTCGCGAATCGCCGTGTGGGGGCAGCCGCCAGTTTCTACACCAATAATGCGATCTTCACTCAAGGCTTCATGTTGGGTCAAAAACTTTGAATCTTCTTGGGTGTAAATATCATTGGTGACCACAGCGATGTCGTAGTAATCACGCAAAGCCGCACACAGCGTTCTTAATAATGCGGTTTTGCCTGACCCTACGGGACCACCCACGCCAATACGCAAGGTTTGCTTGGCTTGTGCCGCGGCAGTTTGATCTAACGAGTGAACGTTACTCATAAATTTTCCTCTACTATTTGCTGTCTGGTGGGTGCCGGCTTATGAACGAAACAAGCGTGTGTATTGCACTTCGTGCAGCGCGCTGGCGATGGCTAGCGCCGGTAAGCTCGCACCCAACTCTTCATCTTCCAATTGTGCCGACAACGCAATACAGTCGGGCACGACTGTCTGTAACTCAATCATTAACTGTTGCGCGTGGGTCTGCCCCAACGGCACCAGTTTTGTAGCAGCAGCGATCTGGTTTTCCAACCACGACCACGTATAACCTAACTTGGCGGCCGCCAGTGGAATTTGCCAATGGCAGGCCGCCCAAGCGAACATCACCACAAAACTGACATCTTTCAAGTTCAACACGGGTAAAGGCACATTCAGCTTTGGCAACAAGCGCACCAACGCTTCGCCCATAGCGGTATCGCTCAAACGCATCTCGCGAGTTTCACGACACGCCAGTACCATCTCATTCCAGTGTGAAATGTTGTGGGCAATATCTGTACTGCCGCTCAACGTTGCTTGCTCCACACTGGCGTAAACTCGATCCATAATGGGCAGATCCACACGTGCAATGGCATCGTGCATTTGCAGCTCTAGCCACTGCTGCGTCTGTGCCACATTGGTGATCCAGCCTTTATCAATGGCCAACTCCAAGCCTTGCGAAAACGCATAACCCCCTACGGGCAAGCTGGCGCTGCTGAGTTGCATCAGGCGCAACAGATGAGGGCCTGTGATGGTAACGTGATCAGTGACTGTGGCTGCTTCCATGTTCGTGCTCGTGCGAATGATTGTGTGTGGCTCCGCTGTGGGCGTGATCATGGTTGTGGGAATGGGAATGTGTATGCCCAAGTCCAAGCCCCTGGCTGTAAGCACCAGATTCAGGCACCAATACGGCTTGCCTGCGCTCAACCGTTAACCCCAACAACTGTAACATTTCTTCTAATACGTGATCCGGTGTCATCTGCAACCAAAGCTCACCAATCTGCATTTTGACATGGCGATTACCCAAGTGATAACACGCGCGTGAAAACGTAAACCAATCGTGGCAATGGGCATAGGTCACTTCTTCCTCTGCGCCTTTGACTTCAATAATTTTTCCACATTGGCTGCGTAATTTTTCGCCCAGCAGTAAGGGTTTCCCGCGCTCTAAAAACACGCGCACCTCAACCCCTTTTTCAGATTGTAACCGCAAGCGACCACGATCACGTTGCTCGTGAGTTAGCACCACCGATTGATCGGCAATCATGTCTGGTGCAACACCCAGGCGCTCATACACATCCAAAGACGCCATTTGATTCATTTTGATTCCTTCTTACAGCTGTTCATCAACAGCGTGATTAAAATAAAGTATACAGCTGCGCCAGTGGCAGCTCAGATGCGGGTTCACAGGTGAGTAACTCGCCATCGGCGCGCACCTCGTAAGTCTGTGGGTCAACCACAATATCGGGTTGCCATTCGTTCAAGACCATATCGTTTTTGCTTAACGTGCGAGTATTTGCACACGCCGCTAAGTTGCGAGTTAAGCCCAGCGCTGTACCGACATCGGCTTCTAGAGCGGCTTTCGATACAAAGGTGACGGATGTTTTCGCGGCCGCCAAACCCAATGAACCAAACATGGGGCGATAATGTACGGGCTGCGGTGTCGGGATAGACGCGTTAGCATCCCCCATCGGGGCCGCTGCAATCATTCCGCTTTTTAAAATCAGTGCCGGTTTGATGCCGAAGAATGCCGGTTTCCACAACACCAGATCAGCCAGTTTACCCACCTCGATAGAACCCACTTCGTGAGCAATACCGTGTGTGATGGCAGGGTTAATGGTGTACTTGGCGATGTAACGGCGAGCGCGAAAATTATCCGCTGTGCCGCGCTCGTCCGCACTGCCTGCATCTTCTTTTAGCGGCCCACGCTGCACTTTCATTTTGTGTGCAGTTTGCCACGTGCGCGTGACCACTTCACCCACACGCCCCATGGCTTGCGAATCGGAAGAAATCATACTGAACGCACCCAAATCGTGAAGGATGTCTTCTGCGGCGATGGTTTCTTTGCGAATGCGTGAATCTGCGAAGGCCACATCTTCTGGAATGCTGGGGTCTAAATGGTGACACACCATCAACATGTCCAAATGTTCATCGATGGTATTGATGGTGTAAGGGCGCGTGGGATTAGTAGAGGATGGCAATACGTTGGGGTACGCACAAGCCTTAATGATATCCGGCGCGTGGCCACCACCAGCACCTTCGGTGTGGTAGGTATGAATCACTCGGTTTTTGAAGGCACCCAAAGTGTCATCCACAAAACCCGATTCGTTTAAAGTGTCGGTGTGAATCGCCACCTGCACATCGTATTTATCCGCCACGGTTAAGCAGTTATCAATCGACGCTGGGGTTGTGCCCCAATCTTCGTGCAGCTTTAAACCGCAGGCACCGGCCTCCAATTGTTCTTCCAAAGCTTGCGGCAAACTGGCGTTGCCCTTACCCAAGAATCCAAAGTTCATGGGCAGTTGATCGGTAGCTTGCAACATTTTGCCAATGTTCCAAGGGCCCGGAGTACAGGTTGTGGCATTGGTGCCTGTGGCTGGGCCAGTACCGCCACCAATCATGGTGGTCACACCACTCATCAGGGCTTCTTCGATTTGCTGCGGACAAATAAAATGAATGTGCGCATCGATACCGCCTGCGGTCAGAATAGAACCTTCACCAGCGATAACTTCTGTGCCGGGGCCAATCACCACCGTCACGTCGTCTTGCACATCGGGGTTACCTGCCTTGCCGATGGCACAGACGCGGCCTTCTTTCACACCCACATCCGCTTTCACGATGCCCCAGTGATCCAAAATCAAAGCGTTGGTAATCACCAGATCCACACTATCGGCACAGGACACTTGGCTCTGACCCATGCCATCACGAATCACCTTGCCGCCGCCAAATTTCACTTCATCGCCGTAGGTGGTGAAATCTTTTTCGACTTCAATAAACAATTCGGTATCACCCAAGCGAACACGATCGCCAACGGTAGGGCCAAACATATGCGCGTAACTGTGTCGATCCATTGTAGTCATTGTGTCTCTCCTCCGCTTACCTTAGGGTAATTTGCCCATCACATCGCCGCGAAAACCGTAAATGGTTTTTGTGCCTGCGTAAGCGACCAGTTCTACTTGACGGCCCTGACCCGGCTCGAAACGAACCGCCGTACCAGAAGCAATATTCAAACGAAAACCCAACGCTTTTTCACGATCAAAATGCAACGCTGGATTGACTTCATAAAAGTGATAGTGGGAACCGATTTGCACCGGGCGATCACCGCTGTTTTCCACACGCAGTGTTCGGGTTTCTCGCCCTACATTCAGTTCAAGATCACCCTTAGCGGTTTGTATCTCACCTGGTTTCATTGTGCTCTCCTGATCGTTTACCGTTATCTGAAGTACGCTGCCGTCAAATCGTACGGCCGTGAACGTTTCAGATCAGTTAATGGGGTCATGTACAGTGACCAGCTTGGTGCCATCGGGGAAAGTAGCTTCCACCTGCACTTCGTGAATCAGTTCCGCCACACCGTCCATCACCTGCTCACTGCTGAGAATGTTTTTACCTTCACTCATCAACTGCGCAACGGTTTTACCGTCGCGAGCGCCTTCCATGATTTCCATAGTGATCAACGCCACCGCTTCGGGGTAGTTCAGTTTCAAGCCTCGGGCCAAACGTCGCTCGGCCAGTAATGCGGCTGTGAACACCAGAAGCTTGTCTTTTTCTCTGGGTAACAGTTCCATAATCGCGTCTCTATTTGTTTTCTTTGTGTCTGTTCTTTGGGTCGATTCTGTGGGCTATTGTTTAGCTGTGATTGGCGTGTTTTTAGCGGTGACTTACGTGAGCCATATTCGCGGTGGGCAAGCAAAACGCTTCAGCAACAGTGGCCTCAAAGCCTTCCACCAAGTCACAAATAATTCTCGGCCGTGTTCGGAGCACGCCCCCAAATAACGCCCAACCACACAATCGCCAACCACACTTAACCCCGCCAGGTAATCGTTTGTGGCGATCAACTGTTGGTTAGCGTCTTCCACCCACTGCTGTATTTGTGAACGCTGTTCGGCAGCAAAGGGCCCTGCAAAAAACAAACCGTTAATAGGGTTATTCTGCAGGCCAACCTTCGCAGCGTACAAGCGACGATTTTGTTCATCCAACTGAAAGCGTTCAATAAACAGTGGCTTGCCTTGACGATAAACCGCAAACCGCTGATGAACTTCGGCATTGGCCATATCCAAGCCACAACTGGGCAACCCAAGGGAGGTCACCTCCCAGCCGATAAAGCGGCTGTTTTCACCCAACTCTACGGTGGTCTGTAATCGGGTGCGCGCGTTGGGGTAGATAATGGTTTCCAATGGCAGCCATTCCAGTGAGGCTTGCTCACCCACCGTAAAACGGTTGTGCTGATGTTGCCACGCGCGATCTTGGCGGGCGCGATACACTCGCCCTGCACCTGGGGTGGTCAATAGGGCGTGTGCCGAATCCCCCACTTGCGTGGCAATTTGTAGGTTATCCCCAGACACCAAACCGCCCGGCGGGTGCAAGATGTACACATGCGCTAGATCGTCACCTTCGGGATAAAACGGTTTTTGCACGTACAGTGGGCCGCGGTGCTCGTTATGAATAAGGCGAGTACCACGCGGTCGACGAGCCAAGGTTAAATTAAGATGTGCCGCCCACTGCCCCCAATCGGACCCATGGGGCGGCGTGTCTGATGCAGATGTTGATGGAACGGGAGATGATGCAGAAGCCTCTGCGTCTGAGGAAACTGTTTTCAATGTCACCGTTGCCATTAAACCGCCAAATGTTGTTTGATCAAATCGTCGTTGAGGTTAGCCATTTTGTCGCTGGCCACCACTCGGCCACGCTCCATCAAACGAAACTCTTCGCCCACGCGACGCGCGAAGCCCAGTTTTTGTTCGATCAAAATAACCGTCAGGTTATCTTCTCGGTTCAGCTTTAGAATCACATCCCCGATTTGCTGCACGATATTGGGTTGAATGCCCTCATTTGGCTCATCCAAAATCAGTACTTTAGGGTCAATCACTAACGCGCGACCGATCGCCAACTGTTGCTGCTGGCCACCAGAAAGATCCCCACCCAAACGGCCTTTCATATCTTTCAGCACCGGAAAGAGATCGTAAATCTTTTCTGGTATGTGCTTGCTGTTGTCTTTGCGAATGGCCAAGCCCGTGCGCAAGTTTTCTTCCACCGTCATCAACGGGAAGATATGACGGCCCTGTGGCACGTAACCAATCCCAAGCCCCGCTCGATCTTCCGCTGGGCGATTATGGATGGGCTGGCCTTCAAGCAGGATTTCCCCGCTGGTGATCGGCAGCAACCCCATCAAGGCTTTTAATAAGGTGGTCTTACCCACGCCATTACGCCCCATAATACAGGTACAAGAGCCAGCTTCAATTTTTAAATCCAAATCCCAAAGAATTTGCGTGCCGCCATAATGCTGGCTCACCTGGTTAATACTGATCATGCTTCTTCCCCCAGATAAACCTCAATCACATCGCGGTTATTCTGTACTTCATCCATAGTGCCTTCGGCCAACACAGAGCCTTGGTGTAAGACTGTTACCTGCCGCGCAATACTGCGTACAAACTCCATGTCATGTTCCACCACAATCACAGTGCGCTCACCGGCCAAAGAGGTCAGTAGCTCGGCTGTCCGCTCGGCTTCTTCGGCTGTCATGCCAGCCACAGGTTCATCGATCAACAACAAACGCGGGTCAGCGGCCAATAACATGCCGATTTCCAACCACTGCTTTTGACCGTGCGACAACGCCCCTGCTGGCATAAACCGTTGCTCGGCCAAACCAATTAAACTCAGAATATGATCAATACGATCCACATCTTCGCTGTTTAAAAAAGCGTGCAAGGTATACCACATGCCTTTCTTGGCTTTGAGTGACAGCTCCAAATTATCAAAGACGGTTTGGGCCTCGAATACGGTGGGCTTTTGGAATTTTCGCCCGATGCCCAGCTGAGCGATTTCGGCCTCCGAATGCTTGAGCAAATCGGTAGATTGCCCAAAAAACACACTGCCTTCATCGCAAGGGGTCTTACCCGTAATCACGTCCATCAATGTGGTTTTGCCCGCGCCATTGGCACCGATCAAACAACGCAGCTCACCGTCTTTCACATATAAGTTCAGATTGTTCAGTGCTTTAAAACCATCAAAGCTGACACTCAATCCTTCCACGTACAAAATCATTTGATGGGATACATCCACAGGCTGCTGCTGATCTGCCAGCATCGGCCATACTTGATCACGACGCCACAGCTCTCTTGTCGAATCCAAAATACTCATCAGGATGCGGCCTCCGTTGTTTGCGATTCACTTTTCTTGGTGGTGATTTTGGTGAGCAGGCCGGCAATGCCTTTGGGCAAAAACAAAGTAACCAAAATAAACAACCCACCCAGCGCAAACAGCCACCCATCTGGCATGATGGCGGTGAAGCGCGTCTTGGCGTAGTTCACTAAAATGGCACCGATGATGGCGCCGTACAACGTACCGCGGCCCCCCAGAGCAACCCAAACGACCACCTCGATCGAATTGATCGGTGAAAATTCACCCGGGTTAATGATGCCCACTTGCGGCACATACAAAGCACCGGCCACGGCGGCTAACAACGCCGAGTACACGAACAGCCCAACCTTGTAAGTTTCTGTGCGATAACCCAAAAATCGCGTGCGCGCCTCGGAGTCGCGAATGGAAACAATCACGCGGCCAAACCGAGAACTCATAATAAAATGACTGACCACATAAGCCGCCCCCAACGCAAAAGCGGTAATGGCAAATAACATCACCCGCACATTATCGGACTGCAAATTAAACCCTAAGATGTCTTTGAAGTCCGTTAGGCCGTTGTTGCCGCCAAAACCCATCTCATTGCGGAAGAAAGCCAGCATCAAGGCGTAAGTCAGCGCTTGGGTCATAATGGAAAGGTACACGCCGGTTACCCGCGAACGAAACGCCAGCCAACCAAAAACGTACGCCAACACACCCGGCACCAATAAGGCCATCAACATCGCGAACCAAAACTGATCCATGCCAAACCAATACCACGGCAGACTATCCCAATTGAGGAACACCATAAAATCGGGCAGTTCAGGGTTACCGTAAACACCTCGGTCACCGATCTGGCGCATCAAGTACATGCCCATGCCGTAACCGCCCAGAGCGAAAAAGGCGGCATGGCCAAGACTAAGTACGCCGCAGTACCCCCACACCACATCCACCGCCAACGCCAAAATCGCGTAGCACAGATATTTACCCAATAAGGTAATGGTGTAGGTGCTCACGTAGAACACCGAATCAGGGGATACCAACAAGTTGGCAGCAGAAGCCAACAGCGTAACAACAAACAACACACCCACCACCCAACGCGTGGTGGAAGACGCAAAGGTCGACGCCACCGTGCCCCGCTTTAGCGTAGCTTGCAGTGTGGTTTGGAGAGAGTTGGAAATAGACATCATTCTGCCGCCCTCCCTTTTTGTGGAAACAGCCCTTTGGGTCGCTTCTGAATAAACATAATGATGAACACCAGAATCACAATATTGGCCAGCACCGCACCGGTTGCCGGTTCGAGGAACTTATTCGCAACGCCCAGAGAAAAGCCTGCGACCAAAGTGCCCCACAAATTACCGACACCCCCAAAGACCACCACCATGAACGAATCGATAATGTAAGATTGCCCAAGGTTAGGCCCCACGTTGGTCAACTGGCTCAGAGCCACACCAGCCACACCGGCAATGCCAGAACCCAAGCCAAACGTGAGCATGTCGACCCGTTCGGTTTTGATGCCCATCGCCTTGGCCATATCACGGTTTTGCGACACCGCACGCACGTACAAACCCAGCGATGTTTTTTTCATGATCATCAGCAACACAAAGAAGACCATAATGGCAAACACCAAAATGGCTAAGCGGTTGTAGGTAAGAGAAAAGATAGGGTTTAAAACGAACGAGCCACTCAACCAATCCGGTGTGGTTACCTGACGGTTCAGCGGGGAGAAAATCGTGCGCACCAATTGCTGCAACACCAGACTGATACCAAACGTGGCTAACAACGTTTCCAGCGGGCGACCGTGCAAAAAACGAATCACCGTGCGCTCAATAATCACACCCACCAACCCAGACACCAAAAAGGCGGCGGGTATCGCAATCAATATGCTCCACTCCATCAGTTCAGGTAACACCAACTGAACCACGTAGGTGGTGTAGGCACCCAGCATAATCATTTCGCCGTGGGCCATATTGATAACGCCCATCACACCAAAGGTGATGGCCAAACCAATGGCCGCCAACAACAAGACCGAACCCAAGCTCAACCCAAAAAACAGCGTTTCTACATAGCCGTAAAAGGTGACTTTATCATCGATACTTTGTAAGGCTTTTTCTGCCACAGCGCGAACGTTATCGTCGGATTCACGATACGAGCCGTCACTGTTTTTAGTCACCAGTTGCGACAACAAATTGCGCACCGGGGATTCCAAACGCCCCGACAATACTTTCGCTGCCGCCACACGCTCGGCACTATCAGACGAATTATCGATGGCGTACATGGCCATGCCTGTATCCAGCAAGCCAAGCACGTCGGCGTTTTTCTCTTTTGCTTGTGCCGCTGTGATTAACTCTATGGAATCACTGTCGATGTTATCCAGCATGGTTTCAGCAGCCGCTACGCGTTCTGCTTTCGTGCCAAACATCAACTCAATACGCGCGATACTCAAGCGTAATTTTTTACGCAATGCATTATTCACACGTACCTTCGTTAACTGACGTTCCGTGAGATCAGTAACCGCATCCCCCGAGAACAATTCGGTGATCACACCCGCATCACTCACTTTATAAAGTTTGTAATCGTTCTTTTTATGATAAAGATCGCCTTCCACCATAGTGGCAAACAACGGCAACATTTCTTTGCCTGAATTCGCATCAAGCTGTTTTAACAGTTTGGCTTTTTCCCGATAGTTCGCTTCGGGCAATTCTTGCAACAAGCTTTGTACTTCTTCAGAAAAACCAGCAACAGGGCTGGCCACCACAACCTGAGCCTGCAGCGTGAACCAGAGCACACTCAAACAAGCCAATACAACGGTCAGACTTTGTCGAAAGATGTGTTTCACTCTCACAGTCAGAACCCCTTTCAATGGATCTACCACAAAATAGATCACCTAAAACAAAACACTCCACCTGTTCCAGTTGAAAGCAGGTGGAGTGTCATTACTCAATCATCAAAGACTGATTCATCAATAACGTAAGCTGTGGATCAGTAGTTCTGACCAGAACACTTACCGGTTTTCACGTTATAGTTGCCGCACATCATGGGTTTTCTCCAATCCGCGATCAGATCTTTAGAGCCCGGCAGGTAGTCAGACCAAGCATCACCTACAACCAGACCGGTGGTGTCCCAGACAACTTCAAACTGACCGTTGTCTTGAATCTCGCCAATCAGTACAGGCTTAGACAAGTGATGGTTAGGCATCATGACGGCAGTGCCGCCAGTCAGGTTAGGCGCCGTCATGCCGATCATGGCAGCTTCAACCGCGTCTACGTCGGTAGTGCCGGCTTTCTCAACTGCTTTCACCCACATGTTGAAACCGATATAAGTGGCTTCCATTGGATCGTTAGTTACACGGTCTTTACCGGCAAACTTCTTCCACTTCTCAATGAACTCTTCGTTCACGTCAGCATCAACACTTTGGAAGTAGTTCCATGCCGCCATGTGACCAACCAGAGGTGCAGTGTCGATACCAGAAAGCTCTTCTTCACCTACAGAGAAAGCAACAACGGGGATGTCTTCAGCTGAAATACCTTGGTTACCAAGCTCTTTATAGAAAGGAACGTTAGCGTCACCGTTGATGGTAGATACAACCGCCGTGGCTTTACCTTCGCTACCGAACTTTTTAATGTCGGATACGATGCTCTGCCAATCAGAATGACCAAACGGCGTGTAGTTGATCATGATGTCTTCAGCGGCAACGCCTTGAGCTTTCAGGTAAGACTCAAGAATTTTGTTGGTGGTACGTGGATAAACGTAATCGGTACCGGCCAGAACCCAGCGCTCTACGCCCAGATCGTTCATCAAGTAATCCACCGCAGGGATAGCCTGCTGGTTAGGCGCCGCACCGGTGTAGAAAACGTTTTTAGAAGATTCTTCGCCTTCGTACTGAACTGGGTAGAACATCAAGCCGTTCAGCTCTTCGATCACAGGCAATACAGACTTACGTGAAACAGAAGTCCAGCAGCCGAAGATCACATCCACTTCTTCTTGGGTCAGCAGCTCACGAGCTTTTTCAGCAAACAATGGCCAGTTAGAAGCAGGGTCAACCACAACCGCTTCCAGTTGCTTACCCATTAAGCCACCTTTTTTGTTCTGCTCTTCTACCATCATCAGAACAGTGTCTTTCAACGTGGTTTCACTGATCGCCATGGTGCCAGACAATGAGTGCAACACACCCACCTTAATCGTATCGGCCGCTTGTATGGCGAACGACGCCGCCATAGACAAGCCAAGAGCGCCCGCCATAAGTGTCTTTTTAAAGTTCATGATAAGTACCCGTCATCCATTTAAGAGAAAGATCAACAACACGATTGGCTTTAAACCAATGCACTGTTTGTGCTTTTATTTGAAAGCTCGTTGGTAAACCTTCAGCGCCCTTGGATTTAAACTCAGTGAGATAGCCACCACCATGAGACAATTGACATAGGGAAGTACGTCAAATGACGTATATGGATAAAATACGATAAAAATCTGTTACATTTGCAGTCTCATCATTCTGCTCTCGCGAGTTCTCTGCCCATGCCATTGCCCAATCTTTTTAGTCGCTTACAACAACTGGTTGCCGCCCCTTCCGTCAGCAGTCATAGTCCGAAGTGGGACATGAGCAATCGCGATGTGATTGAGCTACTCGCTGGCTGGCTGGAATCCCTAGGGTTTGCCTGCGAAATCATGGAACTGCCCGAAACCAACGGCAAAAAATGCAACTTGATTGCCACACTGGGCACGGGCCCCGGCGGTTTGGTGTTTGCGGGGCACACCGACACCGTGCCCTACGACGACATTCAATGGCAGAGCGATCCGTTCAAGCTGACTGAGCGCGATGATCGCTGGTACGGCCTGGGCGCCACCGACATGAAAGGGTTCTTCCCACTGGCCATCGAAGCCGCCAGTGCCTTTGCGGATACCCCCTTGCAACAGCCATTGATTATTCTGGCCACCGCCGATGAAGAAAGCAGCATGAGCGGTGCACGGCAGTTGGTAGAGCTGGGTCGCCCGAAAGCGCGCTACGCCGTGATCGGTGAACCCACAGGCATGGTGCCCATCCGCATGCACAAAGGCATCATGATGGAAAAAATTCAGATCGAAGGGCTTTCGGGTCATTCGTCTAACCCCGATTTAGGCAACAGTGCGCTCGAAGCGATGCACACGGTGTTATCTGAAATGATCGCGTTCCGCCGTGAGCTGCAACAGCAATACAATCATGCGGGCTTTACCATTCCCACACCCACCTTGAACTTGGGGTGTGTGCACGGCGGCGACAGCGCCAACCGCATCTGTGGCCAATGCGAACTGCAGTTTGATTTGCGGGCCGTGCCGGGCATGAACAACGATGAACTGCGCGCGCAGATCGATGCGCGCTTGCAGAAAGTCGCGCAACAAAGCGGCACGCGAATCCAACGGCAACCATTAATGGGTGATGTCCCCGCTTTTGAGCAGTTACCCGATTCTGCCTTAGTCGCCGCCGCCGAACGTCTCACTGGCCATACCGCGCAATCGGTTGCCTTTGCTACCGAAGCGCCGTTTTTGCACGGGCTGGGCATGGAAACCATTGTCATGGGGCCGGGTTACATCGACCAGGCGCACCAGCCTAATGAATTTATCCCCATGAACCAAATTGACCATGCCGTGAACACTCTGAAATCGTTAATCCGACAATTCTGTTTATAATGATTTAACACTCACGAACACAAAAGCCAGACAGCATCACAGCAGACAGATAGAACAGGAACTTTCAGTGAACACACCCCAACACGGCACCGACGAAGCAGGCACATCCACCAAGCATTATGTGAAGTGGTTTCGTCAGTCGTCGCCCTACATTAATGCCCATCGCGGTAAGACGTTTGTCTTAATGTTGCCGGGTTCCGCCATGGAAGACGAAAACTTCAGCAACATCATTCACGATATTGCCCTGCTCAATAGCTTGGGTGTGCGGCTGGTGTTAGTGCACGGTGCGCGGCCTCAAATCGATGCACGCTTGAGCCAGAACGGTATTGTGTCTGCGTTCCTGGATCAGTGGCGTATTACCGAAACGGATCACATCGGGGCCGTGGCCCAAGCCATTGGTCAAGTGCGCAGTAACATCGAAGCGGCCCTGTCTACTGGGCTGCCCAATTCCCCCATGCACGGCTCACGCATTCGCGTAGTGGGCG
>CBFHKY010000012.1:0-18356 GCA_965656525.1 Pseudomaricurvus sp.
ACCAGCAACTGTTGGAATGCCGCATCTCCGTTCGCCAATGGCTAAAAGAGTACTACCGCTCTCTTGATACCGTTAACTATATTGCTGAACAAAAGAAGCTTCACTAAAAAGGTAAGCGGCTTTCGCATGAGGCATTACAGACACTTCAACCTGATAAGTCACTTTGACCGAAAACCCTGTTACGGCCTTCGGCCTTAGCCTTCAATAAACACGTATCAGCACGCTTAAACATCTCTTCTGGCGTATCATTCTGTTTGACCCAAGCCACACCGACTGACACCGTAACATTGTCAATCACACCGTTCTTAGCATCGATCGTCAGTCGAGCTTTCGCGATGGTTTTGCACATAGAAGAGGCTAACGCCATACCGCCACTGTATGCCGTATCGGGCAAAACGATGGCAAACTCTTCGCCGCCATAACGTGCGACAAAATCTTGCCCTTTACTCACATTTTTCAGCATCGATGCGACAAACCGAAGTACTTTATCACCCACTTGGTGGCCATGCCGATCGTTAAACATCTTAAAATTATCAACATCAAGCAGCAGCAAACAGCAGCCATTAACGCTGTTCCTGTCTTTATCGAGCATTTGTGGAAACACTTGATCAAACGCGCGGCGATTAGATACCGCGGTTAAAGCATCTTCTAAAGCTGTGCGCTCAAGCTGGCTCAGGGACGTTTTCAATTGAATAATTTCATTATTTAAATCATCAATTTGGGCTTTTGTTGTGATATTACACTCTAGCGCGTGTCTTGTTTTTTCTAACGTGCTCTCGATAACACTGACCAAATCACGGGGGTTGCAGTCACTGCTCAAGCTTTCGACGCAGGCCATGAGGGCCTGCTGATAATCGCTTACATCGTCATTGAGCGAACGAATATAGCCTGAAACACACTCAATCAGTTTCCGAAGCGCTACCTGCAGAAGCTCCACTTTCCGACGGTCCATCTCAATAAAAAAACGCTCATAAAGCTGGGCAGACACTGCTATAGAAAATACTCCCCCCTCGGCGAGTAGTCGATCAACCTCTGCATTCAGCTTGGGGATGTCCTGCTCAATATAATGGTACCAAACCATGATATTTTCAGCGGTTGCAGGAACCCGCTGAGCACGCATACACGACAGTGCTTGATCTAATGTTGCTGTTGCCGCTTCTAGTGCGGCATTAGATGTTGAGGCCATAGAAAATTCCTTAATAATTTGAGCCTGCTCCTTGATAACTTAAGCCTGTTTTCCTTAATAAATAACCGTAATGGAAGCACAATCATTCAAGGTTATGGTCCATCCCCAATGAAGGGCACTCACACTGAGGCCTACCGACAACACGGGCAGGCACACCCGCCACCGTAGTATGTGCAGGAACAGACGTTAACACCAAACTGCCCGCACCTATTTTCGCCCCTTCACCAATTTCGATACTGCCTAGAACTTTAGCCCCTGCACTGATAAGCACCCCGCGACCTATTTTAGGGTGGCGGTTTCCCGTCTGGCAGCCTGAACCCCCTAAGGTCACTGAATGCAGCATAGAAACATCATCACCAATAACCGCCGTTTCACCCACGACCACTCCTGTAGCGTGGTCAATCATAATGCCACGACCCAATGTTGCACCTGGGTGAATATCCACACCAAACACCTGAGACATTTGATTTTGTAGGTAAAGCGCAAGGGATTTGCGCCCTTTCTGCCACAACCAATGACTGACTCGCTGTGTTTGAATTGCTTGATAGCCTTTGTAATACAAAAAGGGCGTACTGAATTTGTCGCAGGCGGCATCTCGTTCTTTACAAGCCATAATGTCCGCTCGCATAGCGTCGCCAATACTAGAATCACAAGCTAAAGCTTCTTTAAAAACTTCACGTACCGTCATTGCTTGGACCGTAGAGCTGTCCAGCTTGTTAGCCAAGTGAAAACTGATGGCCGCTGCAAACGAGTGATGATTTAAAATCGCTGCGTGGTAGTAACTCGCCAAAACAGGCTCTTGTTGACTGGCGACTAGCGCTTCGCTGCGAATAGACTGCCAAATGGCATCTTCCGAATCTCGCTCACCCTTAATCTCATTTGCTAACGTGCTGTGTAACGCACTGTATGTCATAAATAAATCCTTTCTCGGGCGTTAAGTTTAGCACACGCTACTATGTTTGGTCGTTGCAGCGCCGCCGCCCTTTCCGTAAACCAACGCACTAGAGCAACTGCACATAACGCTGAAAAATATCGACGGCGCGTTTTTCAATCGATGCTTTTAAAGGCCAGTCAGTCTCGTTCAACAAGCGTTCAAAAACGGAAAAATCAAAACCCTGCTGCAACTCCGACGCCACACAACCAAAACTGACATGCCAAGGCTCAGGAGCTACGGCGCCTCGGTCTTGTCCGTAAGGAAAGAAAAGGCCATCATCGCGCCCCGATTCCGCCATATCCGCCACCAGCCACTGATGAAACTTCGCGAACGGCCCACCTTCATAGTACTCATCTGGCGTTAGTTGCAACTGATACTCTTTACTTATTGCACTGGCATCAAATAGATCTAGGTCTGTCCCCCAGTGGTGCCGCGACGTACCTGGTAGAGCCGACCATCGCAGCAATGCTGATAGCTGCTCATCCTCTGTCAGATCTGCGACCTGTAATCGCTCCCCTGCTGTGGATAACAAGGGCCTATGGCCTGAAAGCTTTTGCTGGCAAATCGACATCTGGCGCTCAAAACTGCGAAAACCACTGGCAATCGCTAAGTCAAACCCCGCCTTCTCCGCTCGTGCCTTTAAGCGCTCTAAAGGCAAAAGAATGCCTTGGTGAACCAATGCACCATTCCAGCAGGGACGCAGGTGCTCTTCGGTTCTCCCTGTAAGAATACGCTCTTGTGTTGTGATTTTTAACATCCTCTCAAATTCCACTCAGTTGCTAACCTTCGGCAAGCCTGTATTATAGAGATATGGCCCAAAGGCCCAAGAGTAAACAATAAATACAATAACTTATTACAATTGGGGACAAGTCTTTATGACAGAGCGTCATAGTGACCTGCTGCAGCTCAAAAACTTGGGCGCAGCGTCTGTAAACATTCTTAATGCTATCGGCATACATTCCAGCGATGATCTCAAAGAGGTCGGTGCAGTCCAAGCTTATGTGCGCATCAAACAGCGAGGCATTCATGTCTCTAAAGTGATGCTCTATGCGCTGCAGGGTGCTCTAATGGACGTTCACTGGAATGACCTAGAGGCTGAACTCAAGCAACGCTTGGTGACACAGGCCGATCTAGAAGACGCCAACCAGCATTGACATAAATGCGCTTTTACGACTGCTCAGGCAACAGTGAAGAGCCGTAAATTTCGCTGTAATGCTCAACAATCAAGCTCGACATAAAATTTAATGTAAATGATACTAATTATCATTGACATTAAATTTATCCAGTGTACTATTAACCCATCGTTGCTTCGGCGCGATGGGATTATAGGTCCACATGACCTTCTCTCCTAAACAGGCTAATCACGGTTTTTGGGGCCCCCATTATGGGTGGCCCCTTTTTTTTGTTTACTGGCTTTAGCTCTGTATTGGCCAGCCTATTACTCTTCGTTTTTTAAACGCCATTAGAACACTGTTCAGCTTTTCATTTTTTTACCTATCGATACTGATAAAACCATTGATTTTTAACACCGCAGCATCCATTTTACACGCTTCTTATCCCTATTCTTTCTGGAGCTTTTTGTGTTGCGAATTGGCTTGTTTCTTCTTACCAACTTAGCGGTTCTTTTGGTGGCCAGTATCACCTTAAATTTACTGGGTGTCGGCTCCTACCTAGAAAGCAACGGACAAGGGTTAGACCTTTCTAATCTCTTGGTGTTCTGTGCCGTTTTCGGTTTTAGCGGCGCGTTAATTTCCTTGTTTCTTTCCAAGTTTATGGCCAAGAGGGGCACCAAGACCCAAGTGATCACTCAACCTCGCACAACTGAGGAAAAGTGGCTACTGGAAACGGTCGGTGATTTGGCAACAAAAGCTGGAATAAAAATGCCCGAAGTCGGTATTTTTCCTGCTCAAGAATCCAATGCTTTTGCCACAGGTTGGAACAAGAATGCTGCGCTCGTTGCTGTCAGTGCAGGATTATTGCAAAGATTTAATAAAGAAGAGATTCGTGCGGTATTGGCTCATGAAATCGGTCATGTCGCCAATGGTGACATGGTCACACTGACCCTGATTCAAGGTGTCATAAACACTTTTGTCATGTTCTTTGCTCGCATCATTGGTCATACTGTTGACCGAGTTATCTTCAAAAATGAAGAGGGTCACGGCTTGGCGTTCTATATCACCACGTTTGTGGCCGAGATGATCCTCGCAGTGCTCGCGTCTGTTATCGTTATGGCATTCTCGCGCCATCGTGAATTTCGTGCCGACCAAGCAGGTGCCGAACTGGCGGGACGAGGGGCCATGATCAACGCCCTTCGCAGACTGCAAATGGAAGTCGAAGCTAAGGTACCTAGCTCGATGCCCGACAGCATTTATGCTTTTGGTATCAGCGGCGGCTTCAAGCAGGGGCTCTCTAAACTGCTCGCCACTCACCCGCCGCTCCAAGAGCGTATTTCAGCGCTTCAGCAAGGCGGCTAGGCCACTGCGAGGAGCCACACAACGGCTCCTCTTTTTGATTTACGGGTACCGCTGCTTATGAAACTGCTTTGCAAACTGGAAGATATTCCTAACCATGGAAGCAAGGGCTTCAGCATGGGCTCGACCAGTATTTTTGCCGTCCGCAAAAATAGCCAAGTCTTTATTTACCTTAATAGCTGTCCTCATTTAGGTGTTCCTCTAGAGTGGCAACCTGATCGCTTTCTTGGTGTCGACGGTGAATTGATTCAGTGTTCCACACATGGGGCTTTATTTACGATACATGAGGGTCTGTGTGTTTCTGGCCCTTGCTCAGGCCAGCACTTAGCCCCCATCGCCTGTGAACTAAGGGCCGATGAGGTTTGGGCGAATATCAACCACTAACACACCGTCAAGGCAGCACAGGTAATTTTTCAACCAACGCAATCTCGTTAGCACTTAACGTTGCTCGATAAGCGTAGACTTCCACCCCTTGCTGCACCACTTCTTGTAACGTTTGCGCATATACAGGATCGATGGATGCGGCCGCAGCTACCGTCGTGATCCCAGAGTGCTGAACACAAAAGAGTAAGACCGCTCGCTTTCCCGAGGCCGCAACCCATGCTAACTCTCTCAGGTGCTTGGTGCCGCGAACACTCACCGAATCCGGAAACAATCCTTGTCCTTCAGCCCCGCACAGGGTGACATTTTTCACCTCCACGTAACATGGACCCAAGTCACCATCTAACAACAAGTCTATACGGCTATTCTCTGCGCCATAGCGGACCTCGCTGCGAATACTGTCGTAGCCTTGAAGTTCCTCAATCACACCGCTCTCAATGGCTTCACGTACCAACCCATTGGCGCGTGCCGTATTAACACCCGCCAAATCCCCCTCCGGCGTCGTCGCTAATTCCCACGTACGGCTATACTTGCGCTTTGGATTATCCGATACAGAAAACCAGCATGGGCTTCCTTCCGCCAAGCACGCTTTCATAGAGCCGGTATTAGGGCAATGAATCGTCACGGTTTCGCCATTAGGCAACATCACATCCGCCAAAAAACGTTTGTAGCGACGCAGTAATACCCCTTCGCACAGCGCAGGATTAAACTTCATAACTTCTCCGTCGGTAAATCCATACGGCTCGGCAGCCGCCGAGCAAAAAACGTCCAGCATAACGAACCCCGCCAAAACATCAAAGACTCATCAGAACCGCACGGCAAGGCATTTGATTAATAGTTGACAGATCGTGCGTTGAGGCGCAGTATCCGCGGCCATCAACGATCTACACCACGCGCAGCCAGTCATCAAAAGCGCTGGCGAGCACTTAGGTTATCTGGTACTTTGCTCGCTTTGGGTTGATGCAGCCCTCTTAGGGCAATGGGTTAACCTCTTATTACTTGGAACGTGAACGAGGCGTAAAACGATGCCGAAAAATGCTAAAACCAGCGAGAGCATCACTTTAAGGGGTTTTGAGCCCTATAAAGAGAAGAAAGGCGAAGAGTACATGAACGATGCGCAAAGAGCGCATTTTCGTGACATGTTGCAAGCTTGGAAAACCGAGCTAATGGAAGAAGTCGACCGCACCGTATCTCACATGAAAGATGAGGCCGCCAACTTCCCTGATCCCGCTGACCGCGCCAGTCAGGAGGAAGAGTTCAGCCTTGAACTTCGAACTCGTGACCGAGAACGCAAGCTGATCAAAAAAATCGACAGCACCATCCAGCTTATTGATGATGACGAATACGGCTTCTGTGAAACCTGTGGCGTCGACATTGGCATCCGCCGCTTAGAAGCGCGTCCAACCGCTACTCAGTGTATCGATTGCAAAACACTGGATGAAATCAAAGAAAGACAAGTAGGCGGATAACGTCTACAGCTGATCCTTGCAGTACAGCTGACTCTCGAAAACACCGAGCCAGCTGTATTGATCTTGAATTTGGACATCCCTGTGATCTCCGACCCCATCTATATTGGCCGATTTGCGCCATCGCCCACCGGTGAACTGCATCAAGGTTCTTTGCTGACGGCAGTAGCGTCATTTCTTGATGCGCATCTGCATAAAGGTAAGTGGTTCGTGCGCATGGAAGACCTTGACCCACCCCGTGAACAACCAGGGGCTGCGGACAATATTCTTCGTTGCCTTGAAGCCCATGGATTGCTGTGGGATGACGCGGTGATTTACCAAAGCCAGCGCAGTGATTTCTACGAGCACGCACTGTCAGAACTTCAGCACGCTGGCATTATCTACCCCTGTAACTGCACTCGACAGCGATTAAAAGGCCACCCTATTTACGATGGCCACTGCCGGCACCTTCCTCCTCAGCAAAAGCCTTATGCGCTACGTATCACGACACCACCTGAAAACCAAAACGACACCTGCTTTACAGATCTGATTCAAGGGCCACAATCGCAAAACCTGAGCCGTGACGTGGGTGATTTTGTGGTGCAAAGAAAGGACAGCTTGTACGCCTATCAATTGGCTGTGGTTGTGGATGACATCGAACAACGCATCACTCACGTCGTAAGAGGCTGCGATCTACTGGATTCCACACCAAGACAGCTGTATCTGTTTGATATGCTAGGAGCGCCGCCACCCGCCTTTGGCCACCTGCCTATCATCACCAACGAGCTTGGACAAAAACTCAGCAAACAAACCTTTGCCAAACCGCTCGACCCTCGATACGCGTCACACAATTTATTTCAGGCCCTGCAGCAACTGCGGCAATCACCACCGCAAACTCTCGCCCAAGAAAATATTGATACTCAGCTGAGCTGGGCATTAAAAAACTGGTCACGCGATAACATTCCTAAGGTTCAGCAGCTGCCCACTAAAGGTAATTTATGAACAATAACTTTCAAAGCATGGCGTCTAACGTCAGCTTTCAGTAGTATCGATGCCTAATAAATTTTACATCCACCGAAAACAATGAATAATCAGCGCTATCTGATCCTCTTTCTTCTTGTGGCCTATATTTTTTCGCCCACGCTCCTTACTTGGATGATCAACCCCGAGGGGGCTTGGTATCGCCCTTATTTAATTTGGGCCATGCTCATTGTTGCCGCCTTCATTTTTCAAAAGCGCAAGAAACACCGATGACGTTTGAAATTACTGACATTGCCGCCATTGGCATAGCTTATGTACTGGTTCTTTTCGGGATTGCGTTAAGCGCTGAGCGCGGGTGGATTAGCGAAAAGATTTCTCGCCATCCATTAACCTACATTCTCTCGCTAGGGATCTTCGCCAGTGCTTGGGCCTTTTATGGTGTGATCGATCTCGCCTTTCAATTTGGCTATGGCGCTCTAGCTTACTACTTAGGCACCGGCGCACTGTTTCTGTTTGCACCGGTGGCCATTGCCCCGCTCGTGCAGCTCGCGCGCCGATTTCAGATTCGCAGTCTCGCCGATCTCTTGGTGTTCCGTTATCACAGCCAAGCCGCAGGTGCGCTAGCAACTGTGTGCATGCTGGTATCGTCACTGCCATTGCTAGCACTGCAAATCCAAGCGGTTGCGGACACGCTGCAAATTTTGACCATTCATAATCAACAGCCGCTGTCTGGGCCACTGGTATCTTGGAGTTACCGTGAAATCATGGCGCTGGCCTATTGTGGCATTCTGGCTATTTTCACCATTTTATTTGGCTCCACTCGGGATCACCACCCAGGGCTGATTGTGGCCATGGCCTTCGAGTCTCTAGTCAAAGTCATCGCGTTATTGGCTATAGGTTTATTTGCCGTCTACGGTGTTTTTGGCAGCATGGCTGAGCTAGACCAATGGTTACTGGATTACCCTGAGCATATCGAGCTGCTGCATACACCTGTGACAGAGACTGGCTCACACACTTTACTGCTGGTCTTTTTGGCTTCCGCGATTGCTATGCCACATATTTTTCATATGAGCGTAGTAGAAAGTCCATTGAAAAAAATGACGTCCACCCTCAGCTGGGCCTTCCCCCTATTTCTTCTGCTAATGGCCATTCCTGTCTTTCCTATTCTATGGGCGGGGTTTGAGCTGGGTGTTCCTTTACCCGCCCAGTACTTTACTCTGGGAATTCCCATGCTTAGCGAATCGCCTTCGCTAACGGTACTGGCATTCATTGGTGGCTTATCGGCGGCTACTGGGGCCATGGTGGCACTGTCTTTGGCTTTAAGCACGATGCTGCTGAACCATTGGTTACTGCCTATTTTGCGTATGCGCAACCCTTATGACCTTTACAAACAGCTACTTTGGTTACGCCGCTCGGTTATTTTGGTGGTATTTGCTTCTGGCTATTTATTCTATTTAGTACTGAACAATCGCTTGGGCCTCACCCACCTAGCCATGATGGCATTCATTGAAACATTGCAGTTTTTACCGGGTATCTTGGCCATCTCTTACTGGCCGGCCGCTAATCGCCGCGGCTTTATTTGTGGTCTTTCACTCGGGAGCTTGGTGTGGGCAATCGGCCTGTTCTTGCCCTCGTTCACCGGTTGGCAACAAATCACCCTGCCCCTGCTGGACGTTCAAATCGGTGTAGGCATGACTCACTGGCATAGCATTACTATGTGGTCTATCAGCCTGAACTTGGCCGCATTTATTCTGATGTCATTCCTCACTAAACCGAGCGTAGAGGAACGCTACAGCGCCGAGCTCTGCGCCGAAGATGAGCTCAGTCACCCTCTGCGAATGATTCTTGATGTACACAGTGCGGAGGAATTCATTGAACGATTGGGCAAAACCCTAGGCCAAGAGAATGCGGCACGGGAAGTAAAGCACGCCCTCAACGAACTCAACCTGACCATTCACGAGCGCCGCCCTTACGCCTTAAGACGACTCCGAGATAGGCTGGAGGCCAATTTATCTGGCTTAATGGGAACCGCTATGGCCGGTGAAATCTTGGATAAAAATATCCCCTACCACCTGCCCGAGGCCAAAGGCACCACCGACATCAATCTGATTGAAAATCGTCTGACCCAATACCGTAGCCACTTAAGCGGGCTTGCAGCCGAGTTAAACAATCTGCGCCTGTATCACCGCAACACTTTGGAAGAGCTGCCCATGGCAGCCTGCTCCCTAGGAGACGACTCAGAGATTCTTATGTGGAATCACGCCATGCAAGAGCTGACAGGCGTATCGGCTGATTCGGTGGTTGGATCACACTTAAGTGACTTAGAGAATCCGTGGCAAGAGATTCTCGGTCGTTTTTCAAAAAGCCCGCTATCACACCGTCACAAACAGCAACTGTTTATCAACGACAACCCTCACTGGATCAGCTTACACAAAGCCAATATTTCTGGCCCTGCGGCTGATGGTGCCGACGGGCAGGTCATTTTGCTGGAAGACATGACAGACTTACAACGTTTGGAGCAAGAGCTGGTTCACAGCGAAAGGCTGGCTTCTATTGGCCGCCTCGCTGCCGGTGTCGCACACGAAATAGGCAACCCCATTACAGGTATTGCCTGTCTCGCGCAAAATTTGCGCTATGAGGCAAACGATCCCGAAGCCTGCGTGGAAACCGCCGATCAAATTCTTGGGCAGACCGATCGCGTTAGCCGAATCGTACAGTCACTGGTTAGCTTTTCTCATACAGGCCAGCAAGACAAACTCGACTTTATACCCGTATCTTTACAGAACTGCGCTGAAGAGGCGATTCAGCTGTTGTCGCTGCAGAAAGAGAAACACCAAGTGCATTTTATTAATCAAATCGACGACGATGCTATTGTCCACGGTGATTCTCAGCGACTGATACAAGTCTTTATTAACCTGCTTTCTAACGCGCGTGATGCCAGTCCAGCGGATGCTTCCATATTTTTAGATGCCGAAATTGAAGATCGCTTTTGCCTAATCACCGTAACGGATGAAGGTACTGGCATTCCAAAAGCACAACAGGAACGTGTATTAGAGCCTTTCTTTACGAGTAAAGAGCCTGGCGAAGGTACTGGGCTTGGCTTGGCAATGGTTTATAGCATTGTCGATGACCATGAAGGTCAATTAGAAATCGAAAGCCCACCGCCAAATCAAGATCACGGCACCCAAATTCGCATAAAATTGCCACGTCAGCTTGAAACTCAAGCCAACTAACGTAACACTGGGGTGCTACAACGAATATTCCGGTAACAAATTCGGGTAACATGTAAGCCTATGAGTAACATACTGGTTGTTGAAGACGAAGTTATCATTCGCACCGCACTGCGCAAATTGCTAGAGCGAAACAAATACACCGTCAGTGAGGCAGCCTCCGTTAAGGAAGCCCTGAGCCGCCATGACCTCACTCGTTATGACTTGGTCATTAGCGACCTTCGCTTACCTGGTGCACCTGGTACTGATCTGATTAAAGCCGCAGGGGATACGCCTGTGTTGATCATGACCAGCTATGCCAGCCTACGCTCGGCTGTCGACTCTATGCGGCTTGGCGCTGTGGATTATATTGCCAAGCCCTTTGATCATGATGAAATGGTCAACGCCGTGAAACGGGTTATTGGCAAAGCCAACGATGCCGCGAAGCAACGTAAACCCAGCAAGACTTCCAGCCATCAAATTTCTGGCATGATAGGCAACAGCACTGTCATGAAAACGCTCTATAACCGCATTCATAAGGTGGCTCCCACAAAGGCGACCGTGCTGGTAAATGGAGAAACAGGCACCGGCAAGGAGCTCGTTGCCAAGGCCATTCACAGTGAAAGCCCTCGTCACGGCAACCCGCTGATCTCTGTAAACTGTGCCGCCATTCCAGAAACATTAATTGAATCTGAGCTTTTTGGTCATGAAAAAGGCGCTTTTACAGGTGCCGCCAGTAAAAACGAAGGTCTCGTGGCCGCCGCCGATGGCGGCACGCTGTTTCTCGATGAGATTGGTGAACTGCCTTTAGAGGCACAAGCTCGCTTGCTGCGTGTACTACAGGAAGGCGAGGTGCGTCCTATTGGCTCCACAGAGTCGCGCCGCGTGAATGTTCGCCTAGTGGCCGCCACCCATCGCGATCTGCGCAAACTCTGCAAAGAGGGCCGTTTCCGGGAAGATCTGTACTACCGCATTAACGTCGTACAGCTCACACTGCCACCGCTGCGCGATCGCGGTAGAGACATCATTGCTCTCGCAGACACTTTGTTACAACGCTACTGTAGCGACATGGGCAAGGAGTTGCTCAACTTAACTCCAGAAGCGATTCAGGCCATCACCACTTACACATGGCCCGGTAACGTTCGTGAATTAGAAAACGCCATCCAGAGGGCGGTGATTCTGTGTGAGGACGATAAAGAAATCTCACACGATCTACTGGCTATTGATTTAGATTTGGTAGAACTGGACAACGAAACCAATGATATCTTCCAGGAAGTTCGACAAAGCCAGGAATCCAACCGCCAAAAATCGTCATCCGACTCTGCTCCAGAACCTACAGAGGACTTATCCTTAGAGGACTACTTCCAGCACTTTGTGCTTGAACACCAAGACACAATGAGTGAAACCGAACTTGCTAGAAAGCTGGGTGTCAGTCGCAAGTGCCTTTGGGAGCGCCGTCAGCGTTTAGGCATTCCACGTAAAAAAAGTGCAGCCAAGTAACCACATCAGCTCAATGGACTTATTCTTTCACAGCCCATTGAGCTGAAACACACCACCCTGCTTCATGTTCTCAACACAAAACTCATCAGGTTCGACCTTCTGTTTTTTTAAGCCTACCCTCTAACGCCTCTTTTCGAATACCTGCATCACCCAGTAACACCAATCACACAAAAAGTGACACCCATAGAAGTGTTACCCTAAATTCTCTTTTGTAACATCCTACGAAACAAACGGTAACGAAAGCTAATAAAAACCCCACTCCAAAAAAACAAAAAAATAACCTAAGCCACTGTTTTAAAACAACTTATCAAAACTGGCACAGCATATGCTAAGTAGGTAGACATAATAATAACAACAAACAATAAAAATGAATAAAGACTCTAATAACAACAATAAATAATAATAAAAAATGTTAAAAACAATAATAAAAACGACAATAAGAAAAATAATAATTACAGCTTGAGAAAAACGACTAATAACAACAAAAAATAACAATAAAAGCGATAGTAGTGACTGTTACAACTAACTCATACAGGAAAGAATTTGCCGAAGAGCAAATTGCCGCAAGCATGGAAGCGATACGTTTTGCGGAATAAGAAAATGGAAGCACGAATTATACGGGACGGCCTATGCCTTCCCGTTTTCATTTCTGTTATCTGACTTTCCCTTTTTCACGTGTTACACTCCAGCATCTTGGTTATATACTGTGAGCAAAGCTCTTAGGTATAACTACTAGGTATACACCTTCATCCACTTATACGCCTGAATTATGTAGGCGACGACCTCTACAGTTCCTACCACTATGCTGAAAAAGCTACTGAGCTTTCCCCTTATCCCTTCTCTAAGACGTGGCACTGCAAAGCTACATCACACCATCGTCCCTAGAGAAAAACACAATATCTCACGGCGTAACATCAGTCGTTCAGCCATTAAAGTGATGCAGAGGTTAGATGAAGGTGGGTTTGAGGCCTATTTAGTAGGCGGTGGTGTCAGAGACTTGCTATTAAATGGTCACCCAAAAGATTTTGATGTGGCGACGAATGCGACGCCGGAACAGGTAAAGCATTTATTCCGCAGTTCTCGGATTATTGGGCGACGCTTTAGGATTGTGCATGTTCGCTTTGGCCGAGAAATCATCGAGGTCACTACCTTTCGTGGACATCACTCGGAAAGTAAAGACCAAAAGCAATCCTCCACATCCAATGATGGTATGCTCTTACGCGATAACGTGTATGGCGACATCCGCTCAGACGCCATGCGTCGCGACTTTACCATTAACGCCCTGTATTACACACTCAATCACTTCAGCATTCACGACTATGCCGGCGGTATGCAGGACATTAGCAAACGTCGCATCCGCATGATTGGTGATCCAGAAACTCGATACAAAGAAGACCCCGTCCGAATGCTGAGGGCGGTACGTTTCGCCGGTAAACTCGACTTTCAGATCGATAAAGCCACTGCCGCCCCTATCAAAAAATTGGCCCCGCTGCTTGGCAATATCCCTTCAGCACGTTTATTTGAAGAAGTACTCAAGTTATTCATGAGCGGCTACGGTCGAGCCGTGTTCCCGCTACTGAAGGAGTATGAACTGCTCTCTCACATCCTACCGGCAACTCACAGCGCGCTGAACCAAGAAGCACCTTTTGCCAAAGACTTGATCAACCAGGCACTTGAAAACACAGATCTGCGCATCAAAAACAATCAGCGTGTCACTCCGGCCTATATCTATGCGGCCATGTTGTGGCCAGCCATTTGCCTCAAAGAGCAGGCGCTTAAAGACGAAGGTGCAAAAGGGGGCGAAGCACACCAGAAGGCTTCCCAAGAAGTGCTACAAGAACAATTGCAAGCAACCGCTATTCCAAAGCGCTTCACTCAAGGCATGAAGGACATTTGGGAGTTGCAACATCGGCTGGCCATTCGCGGCGGTAAACGTGCCGAAAGAAGCTTTGAGCACCCTAGGTTTCGAGCGGCCTACGATTTTGTCTTGATGCGCGAGCAAGCAGGCGAGAATCTTAATGGACTGGGCGAGTGGTGGACTCAATATCAGGCAACCGACGAAGAAGGCCGTGCAGCGATGGTTGCCAGCCTTGAACAGAAGAAGCGTCCTCGTCGCAAGCGCAAGCGTGCGCCACGCCAACGTCCACCCGTACCACCGCAAACTTGATAGTACACCTGTTTGAGTAACCTACCTATGAGCTTGGCGTTCATTGGCATTGGCAGCAATCTAAACAACCCGCAACAGCAGGCTGAACAAGCCTTGCTGTCGCTTAGCGAAATACCCCAGTGTCGAGTCATACAGCACTCTAGCTGGTATCAAAACCGCGCTATCGGCCCTGGTGAGCAACCGGATTTTATCAATGGTGTAGCGGCACTTAACACCCAGCTGGAGCCTCACGCCCTGCTTGACCAACTGCAAGCCATCGAACATCAACAAAAGCGTGTTCGTGGTGTGCACTGGGGGCCAAGAACCATCGATTTGGATTTACTGTTGTATGACCAGATGTGTATCGACACCGCCCGCTTGCAAGTCCCCCATCCTTTTTTGACACAGCGCGACTTTGTGCTCTACCCTTTGGCCGAATTGCAGCCAGAACTGATACTACCCTGTGGAACGGCTATCGCGACGCTGTTAAAACATCAGCCCAACAATCTGATAAAGCTGGTCTCTCCAGCGCTGGGAGCAACAAGTGACTGACAGCTTTAATATTACCGTTGACGCCTTTGCCACTAAACCGCCTCGGTTCATTGCCATCGAGGGGCCTATTGGTGTCGGGAAAACCACTCTAGCCAAACACCTTGCGCGGACATTTCAGTATGAGCTATTACTCGAAAACGCCAATGAAAATCCTTTTTTAGAGCGCTTTTACGCCAACCCTAAAGCAGCCGCGCTGCCCACACAGCTCTTTTTTTTGTTTCAGCGAGCCCAACAAGTCGAAGATTTGCGTCAGCAAGACATGTTTCAAAGCTGCTGGGTAGCAGACTTTCTGATGGACAAAGATCAGCTCTTTGCTCAGGTCACCCTCGATGATGATGAGCTAACCATCTATCAACAGGTTTACAATCAGCTGACCATCGATGCACCCAAACCGGATTTGGTGATTTATTTACAAGCACCAACCCCTGTTTTGGAAGAGCGAATCAAGCAGCGAGGCCTCGACGCTGAGCGCAATATTGAAAGTGGCTACTTGGCCATGCTAAACGACGCTTACATGCACTTTTTTCACTATTACGACAGCACACCGCTGTTGATTGTTAATGCCTCCGAGCTAGACTTGGCCAACAATGCCGAGCACTACCAACAGCTAGTGGAGTACATGTTAACAATTAACAGCGGCCGTCATTACTACAACCCCACACCTACGTTGTAATTGCCTATGCCATACGCTACTCACTCTACTGAAACAGCCCTCAGCAAGCCCATTTCGATTCTCACTTTGCGGAAGATGAAAGAGCAAGGGGAAAAATTTGTCACGGTAGCGCTCTACGACGCTCCTCTAGCCGCGATGGCCCTTAAGACCGGGGTCGAAGTACTGTTAGTAGGCGATAGCCTGGGCATGACCGTTCTGGGCTACGACAGCACTATCCCGGTGACGATGGAACAGATGATCTACCATGTAGAAGCGGTGAAGCGCGGCAATAATAAATCGCTGATCATGGGAGACATGCCTTTTATGACCTATGCCACGCCCGAACAAGCCATGGTTAACGCCACTCGTATCATGCAAGCCGGCGCGCACATGGTCAAAATTGAAGGCGGCGCTTGGTTAGCACCTACCGTACAAATGCTGGGTGAGCGAGGTATCCCTGTCTGTGCCCACTTAGGCTTAACACCACAATCGGTAAACAAGTTTGGCGGCTTTCGTGTGCAGGGTCGAAGCGATGAACAGGCCGATCAAATTCTTGCTGACGCCGTTGCCTTAGACAAGGCCGGGGCTGACTTATTAGTATTGGAATGTGTTCCCTGCGAACTGGCCAAGCGCATCACCGAAACAGTATCGATGCCCACAATTGGTATTGGCGCTGGCAAAGAAACCGATGCTCAGGTTTTGGTGATCAATGATATTTTAGGTTTAACGGAGACGCCCCCAAAGTTTTCGAAGAACTTTTTGGTGGAAGCACAAGATATTCCCGGCGCCCTGCATAAATACGTCAGCGATGTAAAAACCGGCGTGTTTCCAGATAATGACCACACATTTGGCTAGCCGCTGACGTTTGATAGCTAGAATCTTGTGCTAAAAACGGGCTCTTAGGCCCGTTTTTAGTTTATAGCACTGCCTGTTTTACTGAGAGCCATCGTGGTCCGCCAACAAATGGCCCAACTTACCTTTCTTGGTTTCCAAATATCGAACGTTGTGGGGATTGCGCCCTGATTCGTGAGACACACGCTCTATGACCTCAATACCCAACTCTTGCAGCGCCGTGACTTTACGAGGATTGTTGGTCATTAAGCGAATTTGCTTGATGTTCAAATGCTCCAGCATCGGCTTCAAAATGCTGTAATCGCGCATATCCGCGCCAAAACCCAGCGCCTCATTGGCCTCCACTGTGTCTGCGCCAGCATCTTGTAAGTGATAGGCTTTTATTTTATTCAACAAACCAATGCCGCGCCCTTCTTGACGCAGATAAAATATTACTCCACGGCCAGACTCTGCCACTTTCTGCATAGCACTTTGCAATTGGGCACCACAGTCACACCGCAAACTAAACAGAGCATCCCCCGTTAGGCACTCAGAGTGAATTCGTGCCAGCACGGGTTCATCTGCACCAACCTCTCCAATACTCAGCACCACATGCTCTTTGTTGGCTTCGGCATCTTCAAAACCGTGCATATCAAAGACACCCCAAGTTGTGGGTAACTTTGAAGACTCAACGTAGCGAACTGTCACTCTTAAACCTCTTCTTTATACCGGCCTGAATCCGATTGATCAGTATTGTGCCTGCAGCTCGAGCACACCATTTTTACGCGATAATTCCACTTGGTTCAGGAAGGTATTTCCTAATAGAATTATTGTGGGGTAATCCCCCATGTTAACCATTGCTTCGACATTATTGACGGTGATTGCACCCACAGAGACACTATTGAGCATCACCGAGTATGCTTGTTCGACACCACTGGCTGTTTGCATCGAAGTTTTAACACCATTGCGATAATCTAACCCCAGCGCCTTCGCTTGCGGCAAGCTCATTACAACCGCTGTCGCACCGGTATCAACCAGAACCTCAACGGATCGATTATTGATCCTAGCCGGGGTCAGATAATGCCCGTTGTCGTCAGGCTGCAAATAGACATCGACTGTTTTCGCCGCCTCATAGCTCGCCGATATTCTTTTGGAAACCGCCAAAGTGTAGCGTTTGCCACTCACGTCTAAAATCGCCTGCTTACTGGTGGCACCCAATAGAGTAACCTCGGACACCGTCTGTCCGACTTTCAATACTGTTGGCTGATCGTCAATCATCAGCATAGCTCGCCCAGAAAATAACGCTTTGACTTCCACCGAAGGCGCCCCACTTGCCATCATCGGCAGCAGTAAAATCCAAGGCAGTATCAGCACGTATCTGAACGCCGTCTTTTGACTCAAGCTCACCACCAGAAAGCACCCAACTGCAAGCAAACAAAAGCCATAATCCCGGCCACGACGTCGTCAATCATAATGCCGAAGCCGCCGTGCACTTTACGATCCAGCCAGCTGATCGGCCAAGGCTTCAACACATCAAAAAAACGAAACAACACAAACCCTGCAACAACCCATACCCAGCCAGCCGGTGCCGCTAACATCGTAATCCAGTACCCCACGAATTCATCCCAAACAATGCCCGGATGATCGTGGACACCCAAATCTTTGGCGGTGACATGACACAAATAAATACCAACTAAGAGCGTCACGATTAACATGGCACAATAAAGGGACAAAGGCAGATCAGCCATCATGATGTAGAGTGGCACAGCCACTAAAGTACCGGCGGTACCAGGCGCTTTTGGGGACAAGCCCGAACCAAAGCCAAATGCCAGCCAATGACTGGGCTTTTTAAGTAAGGTCATCATGGTCGGTTTAATAGAGACTGGACTTGTTGATGTCATGCGGAAGGATCGTCGCTGTGAAAATGTTGATAGCCTTTTTGGCGCAGCTCAAAAGGTTGGCCGTACTGCTGACAAACGACTCGGGTGTCTGCCGACGCTACCGCATCAGTGGGGGTAATCGTGCCGACTCGCGTCACCGCAATGCTTAATGTCTGCGCGACCTCTGT
>CBFHKY010000012.1:18455-31906 GCA_965656525.1 Pseudomaricurvus sp.
TAGTAAGGGCAAGCGCTCGGGGGAAACAGTAAAGCATAATTCGTAATCATCACCACCGCTTAAAGCCCAGTGTGTTCCCTGCTCCTGAGAAACGCGGCTGCGCCACTGATCAGACAGCGGCAGGTTTTCCACTTGCAAGCAGGCTTTTACGTTACTGCGCTCACAGATATGACCTAAATCAGCCACTAGGCCATCGGAGATATCAATCGCGGCACTGGCTATGCCGCGCAGAGCTTGCCCTAACGATAGACGTGGTTCAGGGCGGTAGTAGCGTGACAATAAGAGCTCTTGTTCCTTCGCACTGAGCGTTAGCTCACCATTGATCCAAGCCAAGGCCGCTGCCGCCTCCCCCAGAGAGCCACTGACAAAGATGTGATCACCGCTCTGCGCACCGTCGCGTGTTAAGGCCTTTCCTGCAGGTACCGCACCATGAACTTGTAGCGTAATGGTGAGCGGGCCCTTGGTTGTATCACCTCCTACCAGAGCAATTTGGTGCTGCTCTGCGGCGTGCCATAATCCCGCTGCAAATTCAGCCACCCAATTTTCATCCGCTGTCGGTAACGTTAACCCTAGCGTAAACCAGAGAGGCTCGGCACCCATTGCGGCCAAATCACTCAGGTTAACACGCAACGCTCGCTCTGCGACCAGAGCGGGCTCTGCGGCACGCGGAAAGTGCACACCTTCAACCAGCGTATCCATAGACACCGCCAGCAAACACCCCGCTGGCACTTCGAGAAGCGCGCAGTCATCACCCACGCCAAGAGCTACACCACGTGTCAGGCTCTCGCGGGAAAAATAACGTTGGATCAGGTCAAACTCACCTACTGCCATACTTGTTCTCGATTGCGCCACGACAGTCACCGCTATTGCGAATTACTGTTTTGCCTGCACTTCAATTGCACGGTGCTTCGCCGCTACTTTATCCAGCACACCATTAATGAACTTATGGCTGTCGGTTGCCCCAAACTTTTTGGCCAACGCAACGGCTTCATTAATCACAACTTTGTAGGGCACATCAATACGGAACAACAGTTCGTAACTGCCTAAACGCAGCAGTGATTGAGTAATTGGATCCAGTTCACTCTGTTCACGTTCTTGTAAATAAAGCGTGTAACTGTCGTCCACTTCGTCTAAACGCTGTGGAATCGAGTGAATCAACTCGCGATAGTAAGCGGTATCTGCTTTGCCCATATCGTTATCGGCGTGAAACTCTGCTTCGATGATATTGATCGACGCACTTGTCATTTGCCACTGATAAAGTGACTGCATGGCATAGTGTCGAGCTTTACGACGGGCCGCAGGGGAAACTGTCATTCTGGTATTCCTGTATCAGTATACGGGCGCATCAGTCTCAGACCGTGCACCACCGAGGTTTTCTATTGCTTAAGGCGATTAAACGCGCCCCAACAGAGAAACCATTTCCAGTGCGGTTTTGGCAGCTTCTTCGCCTTTATTACCCGCTTTAGTGCCCGACCGCTCAATGGCTTGTTCGATACTGTCCACGGTCAAAACGCCAAACGTCACTACCGTATCAGAGTCTAACGAAACATGAGCCAAGCCTTTAGTACACTCACCAGCCACGTATTCAAAATGAGGTGTACCACCACGAATCACAGCACCCAGTGCAATGATCGCATCAAATTCACCTTTGTCGGCCAAGCGTTTAGCCAACAGCGGGAACTCAAACGCTCCCGGCGCGTAATAAATCGTAATTTGATCATCACTGATGCCGTGACGACGTAAAGTATCCAGAGCAGCCGCCTTTAGGCTTTCGACGACAAAACTGTTCCAACGACTAACGATAAGGGCGTATTTGCCCTGACACTGGGTAAAATCCCCTTCTACAACTTTAATCTGGCTCATGCTCTTTCACCTACTCTCAAACATTAAAACAATGAATTACATACGATTCGTATACGTTTTTATCAACCGGCTCCTCGAGAGCCGGTTGATAGCGATACGGAATACCGCCCACTTACGTTAGCGATTCAGAAAACCATTTTCCGCCAACAAAGCCATATCCACGCCCCAAGAGCCGGAAGATTCAGCGGCGCGATCCCCCAGAAGCAGGCGCTCTAAATACCGTGCAATAACGTCCACTTCCAAGTTTACTATTGTGCCAGGACGATAGTGGCCAATCACAGTAGACACCAAAGTATGGGGCACAATATTCAACTCAAACTCGTTGCCGTCTACAGCATTCACCGTCAGGCTGGTGCCATCCACGGTAATGGACCCTTTGTGTGCAATGTACTTCGCCAATTCAGAGGGAGCCCGTAAACGAAAACGCTCTGAACGTGCATCCGGATGGCGCGAAACGACTTCGGCCACGCCATCTACATGACCACTCACTAAGTGCCCACCCAAGCGGGTCTGTGGGGTCAATGCTTTTTCGAGGTTAACGGCATGGCCCACTTTCCACTGCCCTACTGTGGTGAAGTCTAAGGTTTCTTTCGACACATCGGCGCAATAACCATCACCAGGCAGCTCTACAACCGTCAGGCACACACCATTGGTGGCAATAGAATCGCCCATGCCCACATCGCTTAGATCTAGACCGTTGCTTTTCACCCGCACACGCAGATCACCACTTTTCAACTCAGTAGCGACAACCTCACCTACAGCTTCAACAATTCCGGTAAACATAGCTCTGTCGTTCCTCTTGCCCTTATGGCCGTCATTTCGCCTGCTGACTCAGGCCGAACACCGCAATGCCTTTCAGTAATCTGGATCTGGTATGGCGGTAATGCGCCAATCGTCACCTACGGCTCTGATCTCACGAATCGACAAAGGCAACTGACTTGCCATAGTGTCTAATGGCAGGTCGAATAGAGGCCGCGCCTGACTGCCCATTAACTTAGGTGCCATGTACACCAGCAACTCATCCAACAAACCTTGCTGCATAAATGCACCCGCCAACGTTGCACCAGCCTCTATTAATACTTCGTTGCACTGGCGGCGAGCTAATTCTTGTAACAACGCCCGTAAATCAACTTTACCATCATCCCCTTTGAGCACCAGCTGTTCCGCTTGCTCGTCCGAGAGATTGGGATTAGCCCCATCACCGCAAGACACCACCAGCGCGCGGGGGCGCGATTGTAACACTTTCGCATCACCACGCAGCTGTTGTTTTGAATCCACCACCACTCTCAGGGGCTGTACCGCAGCGGCCAGCTCAGGATTTGGTACATTCAGCTGCGCTACGCGCACATTCAGCGATGAATCATCCAGTTTGATGGAGCCAATACCCGTAATAATGGCACAACTGCGGGCACGTACTTTTTGTACATCGGCACGGGCTGCCGGGCCCGTTACCCATTTGCTTTCACCGCTGGCCATGGCAGTGCGGCCGTCTAGGCTCATGGCCATTTTACAACGCACGTAGGGCAAGCCATGCTCCATACGGCGAATAAAACCGGGGTTCAGCTCCCAAGCGTCTTCTTCCATAAAGGGGCCGTCCACCTGTACGCCTGCGGCTTCTAAAAAGTCGGCCCCGCGACCTGCTACCTGCGGGTTAGGGTCTTCCATCGCAAAAACAACACGTGCCACACCAGCTTGTACCAGAGCTTGACAGCAAGGGCCTGTTTTACCCGTGTGGCTGCAGGGCTCCAAGGTCACATAGGCAGTCGCACCCACGGCTTTCTCACCAGCGGCAGCCAAGGCATTCACTTCGGCATGGCCTTCACCCGCACGCTGATGCCAGCCCTCGCCTACAATTTCGTCACCTCGCACCAGCACGCAACCCACTCTGGGGTTTGGCATGGTGCTGTACAGGCCGCGGTTGGCTAACTTTAAGGCCCGCGCCATGTAGGAACGATCAGCTAACATCATAGACACACCACATTCAATTTACGGTCACCAAGCACATCATCACCCTGATCAGCGTTGCTCCAAGCGATCAATTTCATCGCGAAATTCACTCAGATCTTTAAAGCGACGATATACGGAGGCAAACCTCACATAGGCCACTTCGTCTAGTGCTCGCAACTGTTCCATGACTTTCTCACCAATCAGCAAAGCAGGGACTTCCCGTTCACCGGTGGCTTGTAAGTGATGTTTAATCTGACTGATGGCTGACTCAATATTTTCAACACTCACAGGCCGTTTTTCTAAAGCCCGCAAAAAACCAGCGCGCAACTTTTGCTCATCAAAAGGCTCGCGCGACCCATCCTGTTTAATCACTTTTGGCAACAAGAGTTCTGCCGTTTCGTAGGTCGTAAAACGCTCGTGACAGGAAAGGCATTGACGGCGTCGGCGTACCTGATCGCCATCGGCCACCAAGCGAGAATCTATGACTTTGGTGTCTTCGGCGCTGCAAAAAGGACAATGCATGCTTTTGCTTCCATCGTTGTGAACGTCAATAACTCGGCTCGGGGTTACTCTGCCGAGACCGTTCGTTTTTTTGTCATGTTAACCAGCAATACCTCAGTGGCCCTACCAGCAACGCCTACGCATTTCACGAGATGTCATCCCGCTTGTATTGGCGCCGAAAAGCCGCCGGGGTGTGCCCCACTTGCGTGCGAAACAAACGGCAGAAATAACTGCTGTCGCTGTAGCCGACATCCAATGAAATATGCTTGATGCTTTTATCACTGTGCACCAGTAAATCTCGCGCTGCCTCTAAACGTATCCGCTGAAGATACGCCAAGGGTTTTTCACCCGTTGCCGCGGCAAAACGCCGGGCAAAGTTGCGCAAGCTCATACCGTGATTGTCTGCCACATCCGCCAATCGTATGTCTTCAGAATAACGACTTTCCAACCACACCTGTACCTGCTCAATCAAACGGTCGCCATGATGCCTTTGGCGGCTCATGCGCATAGGGGCAAATTCATAACTGCGGCGCACATCAAACAGAATATCGCGGCTGATACCGCGCGCGACGCCATCACCAAACAAGCGCACAGCTAAGTTCAGCAACACATCTTGCATGGCGGTACCGCCAGCCGCACAAATAATATGATCACTCTCGGTGATGACTTTATTTTTCTGCCACCGCACGCCTGGAAACATACTGCAAAAGTTATCATGCTGGCGCCAATAGGTGGTTGCTTCTTGCCCCACCAGACCGCCTGTAGCGGCGGCCCAATAAACACCGCAGCCCATAGCCAACACAAGTTTTTCTTGCGCGAGATGAGGCTTTAGCCACTCCTGAACAGCTGGCAACACCCCTGCGAGCGCTTCCGGTTTTGCCCAGATGTGCGGCAAAATGATGACATCCCAGTGACGTTCATCTAACGGCCCTTCTGTGCTCACTTGAGCGCCGCTGTAAGTGGTTACCGAACAGCCATTAACCGACAACACCTCGAACTCTAAATCAGGGCCAGGTAAGCGTGCCGCACGCCACTGAATACCGAACAAAATGTCACGACAATTCATTAATGTGCCACCAGACACATAATCGGTGGCCAGTATTGCCACTCGTTTTGCTGAAAGAGAATCTGTCATGGCACAGCCCGACTGTAAATAGGCGGCAGATTATACACTATGGCGCTTTTGTCGCATCATTTTGCTGAATATAAGTGTCTTTTTACTTTCATGGCCTGGCTAGTGATAAAGTGGAGTCGCTGAAAGAACGAATTGTGATAGCGCTAACGAATCTACTCGGCGTGTTAGCTAGGCAAAAATCAGCCAGATGCAGGAACGACTTTCGTAACAAACCCTGATAGACGCCCACGATTGTAAAAAAACTCGGAAACTCCTGGATGCTGGACATCATAATGTCATAAATCTGCCATATTATTCTCGGTAAATATCGCCTATTTCCTCGATTTACATGCGGAGCCATCATGTCGGAATCCTCGATTACCCCCCCTGAAAATCTCGAACAGGAAACATCCACAGAGATTGAAATTGCAGACCCCAAGACGCCGATTCATATTGTCCCCCGTGAGCTCAGCTGGCTGTCATTCAATGAACGAGTACTGCAAGAAGCCGCCGACCCCACTACTCCATTAATCGAACGCATGCGCTTTCTGGGGATATTCTCTAATAATATGGATGAATTCTTTCGTGTGCGGGTAGCCGACGTTCGCCGTCGCATTCTGTTTCCTCACTTGCCTACAGAGTGCTCGGATGAAGAGGTCAACGACAAGGACCTTCTGCAAGACATTCAAGAGAAAGTGGTCGTACTGAACAAACACTTTGATAAAGTGTTTAAGCAGGTCAATAAAGAGCTAAAAGCCAACAACATTACCATTCTTAATGATCACACCCAGATGACGCCGGAGCAGTCCGACTGGATGCGAAGCTATTTCCGCCAAGAGGTATTGCCCCACATCTGCCCAATCCTGATCCACCGCGATATGGAACTGTCGGCCCAACTAAATGACGATGATTTTTATTTGGCGGTGGAAATGGATGGCCCTAACGGTCTGCAATACGCCGTCATTGAGGTGCCAACCAAAGACACCACTCGCTTTATTTTACTGCCGGACAAAAAGCGCAAGCATCAATTCATACTGCTCGATGATGCGATCAAACACTGTGTAGACATCATTTTTAGTTCCGCCTTCAGTTACGACAGCATTACCGCCTACTCCTTTAAGATGACCCGCGATGCCGAGTTGGATTTGACTGATGAAATCGAGCAAAGCCTACTGGATAAGTTGTCTAAGGGCTTGCGTCGTCGCCTTCAAGCCGAACCTGTGCGTTTGGTTTACGACCAAGATATGCCTGAGTCTTTGCAGTTGTTTTTAACCAAACGGCTCAAATTTACGTCTCATGATTCCCTGCTACCCGGTGGCCCCTATCGCAACTTTAGGGATTTTATTCGGTTTCCCGATATTGGCCCTGCAAAATTACAGCACAAATCGTTGCCCAGTATTCCTTCACAGGCTTTTGAAAACAGCATTAACTCACTGGACGCCATTGCCCGCGAAGATATTCTGCTGCTCTACCCTTATCATTCCTTCAGTTATTTCACTGAGTTGTTACGGCAAGCAGCCTTTGATCCGAGAGTTAAACGCATCGCCATCAACATTTACCGCTTGGCAAAGAACTCCAAAGTATTGAATTCTTTGCTGGATGCAGCTCGCAACGGCAAGCAAGTGAATGTGGTCGTAGAATTGCGGGCGCGTTTTGACGAACAAAACAACATTGAGTTATCGCGTCAATTGCAAGCGGGCGGTATACGCGTATCGTTTGGCATTCCCAATTTAAAAATCCACTCCAAACTGTGTTTAATCGAACGACAAGAAGGCAGCGAGCTGAAGCGCTATGCCCATATCGGTACCGGCAATTTTCACGAAGGCAACGCCAAAATTTACACCGATTTCAGTTTGTTTACCGCACACGAGGGTATCACCCACGAGGTGTCTCAGGTGTTTGATTTCATTAATCACACCTACCGCCGCTTTGAGTTCGAACACTTAATTGTGTCGCCACTCAACAGTCGCGACCTTATGGAGGAGCTGATTAGAAACGAAATTCAGAACGCCGAGCAAGGCAAGCCTGCCTATATGCACATCAAAGTGAATAATCTCTGCGATAACGCCTCTGCTCGCCAACTGTGCTTGGCCGCACAATCCGGTGTTGAAGTGAAACTGATCGTGCGCGGCATGTGTTCACTGCAAACCGGCGACAAAGGCATCAGTGATAATATCGAAGTGCGTAGCATAGTCGATCGCTTTCTAGAGCATGCGCGCATTCTGATTTTTGCCAACGGCGGTGACCCAAAAGTATTTATCACCTCGGCTGATTTGATGAAGCGCAACATTGATCATCGCGTGGAGGTCGGCGTACCCATTTACGATGCCCGTTTGCGCAAACAAATTATTGATATTTTTGATCTGCAAATGAAAGACAACTGCAAGGCCAGAATGATCGACAAAAAACAAAGTAACCCGTATGTTTCAGATGGGCGCAACCGAAAACGGCGATCTCAAATTGCCATACATCAATATCTGGGTAAAATTGAATCTATACCCAGAGAACCTGATCTCAATTAAAAGATCACTTGGAGTACAGGATAACCTGTGTCAAATCATGACGTTACATCCCGTTCAGACAAACAAGTCAGCAACGTAGCCACAGCAATTGATACCACTCAGCGTGTCGCTGTGTTGGATTTGGGCTCTAACAGCTTCCACCTGACGCTGGCGGAAGTTGGCCCTCAGGGGATCAAAACCTATCACCGCGACAAACATAAAGTGCGCTTGGCAGCAGGCCTGAACGAGGATGGCCTGCTGGACCAGGCGGCCATCGACAGAGCACTGCATACGTTAGATCTTTTCGGCCAAATTCTGGACGATTTTAAGCCCGATGTTGTAAAAGCTGTGGCCACCTATACCTTCCGCGCGGCGAAAAATATTCAAGAACTGATCATTCCCGCTCGAAAAGTCTTGCCCTACCCCATCGAGGTCATCCCCGGCATTGAAGAAGCCCGCTTGATTTACCAAGGTGTTGCCCACAATCAATACCGCAGTGGGCGCTGCTTGGTGGTCGATATTGGTGGTGGCAGCACTGAACTGATCATCGGAGAACAACTCATACCTCTGCGATTGCACAGTTGCAATATGGGCTGTGTCAGCTTCGCCGAACTCTTTTTTCAAAATGGTGCTATCACTCAGGGCGCCTTCGCTAAGGCGATCGTTTACGCTGAACAAGAACTGGAATCACTTCGCACTCGCTATCTAGCAACAGGATGGCAAACGGCTATCGGCTCATCGGGAACCATTAAAGCCCTGAGTCAGGCCGCTGTTAGCCTGAAACTCTCGGACGGCACACTGACCTTGCCAGTACTGCAGGCGCTGCGAGACCGACTGGTTCAAGCTAGCAACGTCGACAATATCGATATTCCCGACTTAGCAGAAGATCGCAAAGGTGTCATCTGTAGTGGCCTGGCAGTGCTGTTAGCCGTGTTCGAATTTTTAGACGTGAATCAGATGACCTACAGCGACAGTGCTCTGCGCGAAGGGGTTTTGGTCGAAACCCAAGAACGCTTACTGTTGCATCATGATAACCGCCACCAAACCGTACAATTACTGGCCACCCGCTTCAGTTGTGATCAGGATCATGCTGGGAAAGTTCGTCAAACCGCTCTCGATCTATTTGATGCCGTTTGTGACGCCTGGCAACTGGAAGGCAATCATGATTATCGTAATCTGCTCGACTGGGCCTGCCAGCTTCATGAAATAGGACACCAGGTCAATCACCTTGCCTGCCACAAACACGCCGCCTACATCATTACTCACTCAAACCTTGCTGGGTTCGATCAGGAACAGCAGGCCATTTTAGCGTTTCTGTTGTTGTCACAACGCAAATCGTTAAAGCTCTCTCAGGCTCCTGAGCTTAAAAATCTTAGCTTGCAGAAAACACTGCTTATAGCTTTGTTGCTGCGTTTAGCGGTACGCTTGAACCAATTTCGTCAAAGTGAAGCGCTGCACAGCTATTCGGTGTTCACCCCAGACGAAAACAGCCTTGAATTGCATTTTCAACCACAATGGAAGGCGCGAGAGGCGCTTTTCTTAGCGGATTTAAAACTTGAACAAGCACAGTTTAAACCGTTGAATATCTGCTTGGATTTTCACTTTTTGCAAGACGGCTAGTACGTTCAATATCACAAGACACTCATAGGGCGGCCATGGATTTTATTTGGATATTATGTGCATTTATCTGTGGCCTCGGAGCCAGACTGATATCGCTGCCGCCCATGGTTGGCTTTTTGCTGGCAGGTTTTGCATTGAATTTTTTGGGAGTAGAGCCTGCCGCCAGCCTAGAGTCCTTGGCCAATTTAGGCATCACATTGATGCTATTCACCATTGGTCTAAAGCTCAATGTAAGAGATTTACTGGCCTCTGAAATTTGGCTCGGAGCCTCCGCCGCCATGGGCGTATGGATGCTACTTTCCATGGGCCTACTGCTGTCGGCCGGCGCACTATCACTGGGTATATTCAGTCAACTTGATGTTTCCTCGGCGGCTCTAATTGCGTTTGCCAGTAGCTTTTCCAGTACGGTTTGTGTGGTTAAGCTATTGGAAGACAATGGTGAAATGAAGACCCGCCACGGGCGCTTGGCCATCGGTATCTTGATCATGCAGGACATCGCCGCCGTCCTGTTTTTAGTGTTTGCCACTGGCGAAGTACCTTCTCTTTGGTCGCCTTTATTACTGCTGCTGATCCCCGCTAAACCACTGTTTGATCGAATGCTCGCACGCTCTGGCCACGGTGAATTGCTACCGCTGACCGGCTTTTTCCTCGCCCTAGGGGGCTATGAGCTGTTTTCGCTGTTCAATATCAAAGGCGATTTGGGCGCATTACTGATTGGCATGTTATTGAGTAATGGCAGTAAAGCTACGGAGCTGGCTAAATCGTTACTGAACTTCAAAGATATTTTTCTGATTGGCTTCTTCCTAAGCATTGGTTTTACCGCTCTGCCTTCTTGGGACATGCTGGGTGTTGCCCTGTTGCTCTCACTGATGCTGGGCATTAAATACTTTGCGTTTCTTCTGCTACTAACGGGACTGCGCCTGCGGGTACGTACCGCCTATTTAACCTCCATGGCGCTCACCAACTTCAGTGAATTCGGCTTAATCGTTGCCGCTTTAAGCGTCGAACAAGGCCTGCTGAATAAAGAGTGGTTAGTGATTCTTGCACTGGCGGTCTCTATTTCTTTTGTTATTACCAGTATCTCGTATCGCCATGCTCACAACCTATACAGCCGCTTTAAACACCGCTTCAAAACCTACGAACGCGACAAGCGCCTACCACGTGACATTTATCCTCATCCTGAAGGCATTGAAATTCTGGTGATTGGTTTAGGCCGTGTAGGCAAAGGGGCCTATCAAGCATTGCACCACCAAATGGGAGATCAAGTGTGGGGAATGGACGCGGACAAAACCCGAGTGCAAAAACTGCAAGACCAAGACATGCACGTCTTTTTTGGCGACGGTGAAGATGCGGATTTTTGGGAAGGTTTCGATACGCGTCCCATCAAACTGATTTTGCTGGCACTGCCAGCCATCGACGACGCCACTAACATCACTCGGCAACTGCAAATGGTGAATTATCAAGGCCAAATTGCAGCGATTGCACGCTATGAGGATCAACGTTTGCAACTGCTGAACTCGGGTATCGACAAAGTGTTCAATTTTTATCAAGAAGCCGGGATGGGCTTTGCTGAAGAAAGCTTGGCCATGATTCGCTAAACCAACAGCAATGTAACAGCCGCCATAAATGCTGACGTTTATACCTTGACTTGGTTCACCGGCTGTCCAGACAAAAAGGCCACCACATTACTCACGGCTATGGCCATTAAGCGCTCACGGGCTTCGTGTGTGGCCCAGGCCACATGGGGAGTAATACGACAATTGGGCAGCCCCAACAATGGGTGATCCGCTGCAGGGGGCTCGGCAGAAAGAACATCCAATGCAGCACTCCCGATCCAATTTTGAACAAGCGCTGTTCGCAAGTCCGCCTCATTCACCAAACCACCACGAGCCGTATTAATCAATAATGCACCGGCTTTCATCAGGCTCAAAAAGCGCTTATCCACCATCCCTGCATTGTGATCGGACAACGGGCAGTGCAAGCTAACGACATCGCTGGTGGGTAGCAGCTCATCCAAAGGCGCATAACGGCAGCCGCTCGGCAACGCCAAACGTGGTGTCCGGGTATGAACCAACACCTGCATACCGAATGCACCAGCCAAGGTAGCCACTCGCGAGCCAATTTCACCATAACCAATAATACCCAGCGTCTTGCCGGATAGCTCAGTCAGAGGCTGTTGGTAATAACAAAAATCCACACTGCGCGGCCAGAACTCGGCCGAAGTGCTGGCGTAATCCTGCAACGGCTGCGCCCAATTCAGTATCTGCGTTAACACAAATTGCGCCACCGAATCGGTGCCGTATGCAGGAATGTTCGTGACGACCACTCCCTGGTCAAAGGCGGCTGATACATCGACCACGTTATACCCTGTCGCCAGCACCCCTAAATAGCGCAACCGAGGCAATTGCTTGAGTACAACGGCATCAAAAACGACCTTGTTTGTCAGCACGATGTCCGCCTCACGACAACGCGAAATGACGTCTTCGGGGGCGCTGCGATCATACACTCTGCAATCCCCCAGACGATCGAGAGACGACCAGTTTAAGTCCCCAGGGTTTAAGGTGTAACCATCGACAACAACAATCTTCATGGTTTCAGTATCTATGGTAGGTTAAAGGTTTATCATTATCGGCTAGTCACGTATTTCAGTACTTCTACCACTTGTTCAGGAGTTTTTGCCCAAGCCATAGAGTCAGCATCGACTTCCTTCAAAGGGTGAATGATGTTTTCACCATGTAAAGTGATGTAGGGCTTACCAAGCGCCGCACAGTAACCCGCATCAAAGGCCGCATTCCACTGTTTGTATTTATCACCAAAGCGAATCACTGCCACATCACAATGCTCAATCAAAGTTTTCGTACGGATACCATTAACCTTGGCCGACTGGTGATCGCGCCAAAAAGACTTTTCTTCTACGCCCAACACATCACCCGCAGCATCGCTGCTGTCATGATCGGTAACGGCTGATGAAAATGTCACGGCTAGATTGTGCTCTCGACAACCCGCCATGATCTGATCTCGCCAATCGGTGTGAATCTCACCTGACAAATACACATTCCACTGCATAGCCACCTCTGCTTTCAATTTTCTAAACCGTACATAAACGCACTCATTTAGCGACAAAAAAGCCGAGCTGAGCTCGGCTTTTTTGTCGCAGGATATTCACGACGGAATGGTAACGCTCACGCTTAAACCATACCCGTCGTGCAAGCCGCCATTAATCGGCGTACACAGGGAAGCGCTGACACAGCTCCAAGACCTTAGCTTTGACTTCGGCAATCATTTGCTCCGATGTGCCTTGCTCTAAGCTTTCCAATACATCACACATCCAATGAGTCAGCTGAACGCACTCCGCCTCACCAAAGCCACGGGTGGTAATTGCTGGAGTACCCACACGCAGACCGGAAGTAACAAAAGGTGAACGTGGATCATTAGGCACGGCATTCTTGTTAACGGTAATATTGGCAGCGCCCAAGGCGGCATCTGCATCTTTACCAGAGTATTCTTTGCCGATCAGATCCACCAGCATAAGGTGATTTTCTGTGCCACCCGAAACAATCTTCAAATCGCGCTCAATAAAGGTTGCGGCCATGGCCTTAGCGTTCACAACCACTTGCTTTTGATACTCTTTGAAGTCATCGGTCATGGCTTCTTTAAAAGCAACAGCCTTTGCCGCGATCACATGCATTAATGGACCACCCTGACCACCGGGAAATACCGCAGAGTTCAGTTTTTTGCCAATATCTTCACTGGCTTTAGCCAAGATCAAACCACCCCGTGGGCCGCGCAGTGTTTTGTGAGTGGTAGTAGTAACCACATCCGCAAAGGGTACCGGGTTGGGGTATATGCCTGCGGCAACCAAACCTGCAACATGGGCCATGTCTACCAGTAAGTAAGCACCCACC
>CBFHKY010000012.1:32004-71739 GCA_965656525.1 Pseudomaricurvus sp.
ACTCATACCCAAAATGGTATCGCCAGGGGCACACAAAGCGGCGTATACGGCTGTATTCGCTTGCGAACCAGAGTGTGGCTGGACGTTGGCGTAATCGGCACCAAATAAGGTTTTAGCTCGCTCTATTGCCAGCTCTTCCGCTTTATCGACGTACTCACAGCCACCGTAATAACGCTTACCGGGGTAACCCTCTGCGTATTTATTCGTAAGCTTCGTGCCTTGAGCTACCATTACCATAGGGCTGGTGTAGTTTTCGGAAGCAATTAGCTCGATGTGCTCTTCCTGACGGCGCTCTTCCTGCTCAATGGCAGTCCAAAGCTCTGGATCATAGGCTTCGATGGTCAGTGATTTATCAAACATGGTTTAAACCTGCTGTCGGCTCAGTGATTAAAGAAATAAGGGCGCGAATTGTACACTATTCACTCGTAAATTCGCACACACATTATAGGTTTTTCCTATACTCAAGAATAAGTACGGGTCATTGGGCAAAAAAATTCAACATTTAGCTCTCGGGGCCGATAGCACCACCCTAATGCAACAACTGGCCAGCATCTCTTTGTTTGCCATGGCTAAACAATTGCCGGTAAAGGTAAATATCATTATGAAAAGCTTAAAACTAAAACTGTCGTTACCGCTCATCGCTCTATTGGTGATGGTATTGGCTGTGGGGTATTTCAATAGCCGCACGCTCAGCCAGCTATCTGCGAGTTTGGATACGGCTTCGTACGAATTCATTCCCTCTTTGGATGCTATTTTACAGGCTGATCGAGATCTTTATCAGGCACACTTGGCGCAACTGCAATACATATCCTCAACCTCGCCGTCGCAGCGTCGAGAGGCAAAAGAAAGCTTTGCAGAAAACCTACAGCAAGCTAAAGATCGAATGGCCAAGGCAATTGCTCAGGTTGAGAAGTATTTTGATTTAGGCATCAACACTCGAGCTCTGGAGCAAGCTTTTGACACATGGGAGGCCAGCACAAATCGAACGTTTTCTATGGCTGATGTGGCCAATGAGCAAGGTGCTCTCTCTGTCGCGACCAAGGAAGGTAAAGTTCAATTCGAAGAGTTACGTAAGTTTTACGACATAGCGGGCGAAAACCTACAAACACAAATTCATCAGTTCAATGAGATCAGTGACGGCGAAGTCGCCACCGCGACCACAGTATCCAATACCGTGTCTATTTTGCTCATCGCGCTAACGGTCGCCTTTGTATACTTCTTCCCTAAAGTATTAGTAAACCGCATCAACTCCTTACACCAGCGGATCCAACAAATTGCAGCCGGAAATGGCGATTTGACACAAACCATCACCGTAGAGTCAGAGGATGAACTGGGTCAAATGGCCGTCACATTCAATGAATTTCTCGATAATTTGCGCAACCTTGTGATATCCCTAAAACTTCAGGCGGAAGAAATTACCGGAGCTACTCAGACTCTAGAAACCTCTTCAAAAGAATCCACCAGTGTCAGCCATCATCAGGTGAAATTGGCCGATATGATTGCCACCGCGGTGCATGAAATGAATACCGCGACAAGAGAAATTGCTGAATCTGCTCAAAACACTTCCAGCCAAGTGGATGAGATTAGTCAACTGACCAAATCCGGCACCGACGCGGCTGCGAAATCAGCTGCACAAATGGATACGATGAGCGGGGTGATTAATAACGCCACCACGTTATCAAACAGCCTAAAAGACGACTCCCAGAGCATTGCCTCTGTGATTGATGTGATTCGCGGTATCGCCGAGCAGACCAACCTACTGGCACTGAATGCCGCCATTGAAGCCGCTCGTGCCGGCGAGCAAGGTCGTGGCTTTGCCGTCGTTGCCGATGAGGTTCGTACTCTCGCCACACGCACGCAGCAGTCCACAGATGAAATCAACTCCATGATTGAAAAACTGCAGCAGGGTGTTGTGCGCGTAGTAGAAGCCATTGGTGACGGCCAGAAAAATATGGAAGCTACGCTGACCACAACCGCGGAAACTCAAGCGGCTCTAAAACACATTAGCCAAACCGTAGACCAAGTGAATATGATGGCCCTACAAACTGCTGCCGCGACCGAAGAACAAACCCAAGTAGCCGACGAGGTTAACAACAATCTGCTAGACCTGAAAAACGCATCTGACAATGTGGACAATCTGATTCAGTCCAACCGCGATGTGGCCAAAACGTTGAGTCGTGGTGCTGTACAGCTGTCTGAACGCGTAGGCAATTTCAAAACCTAAATACTTTTATGCACACAAAAGCCGGTGCAGCAATACATCCACAAAAATAAAAAAAGGCGAGCCCTAAGCTCGCCTTTTTTGTGCCTTGAAGCCGTGTTTTAACATTCTAAGACATCCAACTGTAAAGCATCACGTTAATACTTTACCTTAGCAACCACTCTCACACGGTGCTTCATTCGCGGCCAAACAGCTCCAATATACTGGAAAAGTCTTTCGCCCCTTGATCGGGTGCGCCGCTGTTTTTATGCAAGCTGAACAGATTGCGCGCTGCAGAACCCATCGGAATAGAGGATTGACTGCTCACGGCAGCCGCTTGAGCCAAACTTAAATCTTTAAGCATCAAGTCCACCATAAACCCACCTTGGTAACCTCTTGATGCTGGCACGCCATCCATCACACCCGGCACAGGGTTGTATTTTTCCAGCGACCAGTTACAACCAGAGCTTTTTAACATGATGTTTGACAACACCTTAGGGTCGAGACCATTGTCGATACCTAACTGTAACGCCTCTGCCGTTCCAGACATGTGAATCGCCAACAGCATATTGTTACAAATCTTAGCTACTTGACCCGCCCCCACATCACCGGCGAGAAAAACATTGCTGCCCATCGCTTCCAATACCGGCTTAGACGCTTCGAAGTCGGCTTCACTGCCGCCCACCATAAATGCCAACGTACCCGCCGTAGCTGCGGCTACACCACCAGAGACGGGTGCATCCACAAAACTGACGCCTCGGCGACTGGCTTCGCTTCCCACCCGGCGACTGTTGTCGGGGGCAATGGTGGAGCAGTCGAGAACGAGTGCCGTTTTGGGGATGCAATCCAACAAGCCATCATCAATATAAACACTTTCGACGATGGCACCATTAGGCAGCATAGAAACGACATAGTCGACACCCTCCACCGCTTTCTGCGGGCAGTCTACAGGTGTACAGCCAACTTTTTCAGCCGCTTGCAAGGTGGCCGCCACAAGATCAAAAGCATTGACATGAAACCCAGCTTTCACCAAATTCGCCGCCATGCCACCACCCATGTTGCCTAAGCCAATAAAGGCTACCGTTTTACCCATCACGCGTACTCCTTGTTTCATATGCAATCATCGCTGGGAGCGACGATCTTAAAGATCCGCTAATGGATGAGTAGCCCAAGGCTCCACAAAAAAAGCGTCAATCTGTTCAGTTGTAACATCCGCAAACGCGGATGGCGTCCAACACGGTGCTTTGTCTTTGTCGATCAACAGAGCACGTACCCCCTCTTTAAAATGACCGTACTTGGCGCAGTTTACCGACATCGTCAGTTCTAACCGGAAGGCGTCTGCCAATGACATGTGCTTGCCTCGAACAAGCTGCTGCCAAACTAAATAAGGCGTCACTGGACAACCGTTTGCCAAGGTCTTTGCTGCACGAACGCACCAACTGTCGTCGCCATCATAAGAGGTGATGCGGTTGATAATCGACAATACGTCTTCGCCACTGCACACGTCGTTTATCCAGTCCATGTGCTGAGCCAGCTGCCCTAGCGGCTGCATGGCTTCAGACAGTGCGGCAAAGTGCTGCATAACCCCTGTAACACCGCGCTCGCACTTAACTTCACAAAGCGCCATTAGCACATCTTCACGCAGGTCAGCGGTAATAAAGTGATCAGCAAACCCTACATCGATAGCATCGGTGGCGTTGATCTGCACTCCGGTTAAGCCCATGAATAAGCCAGTTTTGCCCGGTGCACGATTCAAGAAGTAGGTGCCACCCACATCAGGGTACAGCCCAATGGTAATCTCTGGCATAGCCATACGAGTGGTATCCGTTACCACACGGTGAGATGCGCCGCACAGTAAACCCAAGCCACCGCCCATCACAAAGCCGGTCCCCCACACCACCAAAGGCTTGCTGAAGGTAGCGAGTAGGTAGTCCAGCCGGTACTCCTTTTCGAAAAACAACTCGCAGCTGTTATCGGGAAGCGCTTCACCATAGGACGCCGAACCCGCATGCAAGGCGACCACATCGCCTCCAGCACAGAACGCTTTTTCGCCCGAGGCATGCAGAAACACCGCCAAAATCGCATCATCACTTTGCCACTGCTGTAACTTGGGCAACAATAAATCCGTCATTTCATCAGATAGCGAGTTCAGCGACTTTTCAGCATTCAACTGCGCAACCGCGATTTTTTTACCACCCAGTGCTGGGCGCTCTTCAAACAAGACGACATCGGTCATAGCACTACCTCGTGAATCAGTGGGGCTGGATCCATTATCCTACGCGTTTTTCCACTCAGGCTTACGTTTTTCAAGAAAAGCCGCAACCCCTTCTTTCTGATCTTGGGTATCCCAGAGTTTTACGAACATTTCACGCTCTTTGGTAAAGGAAGGGTCCAAATCACCATTACGCGCGGCCATGATCAGCTCTTTGCAAAAGCGCACCGAGGTGGGGGACTGTGCTTCAACTTTTGCCGCCAGTTCTAGCGCTTTTTCTAGAGCAGCACCTTTGGCGACGACTTCTGAGACCAAGCCAATTTTTTCCGCTTGCGGTGCTTTTAATCGCTCACCCAGAAGGATCATCCGCTTGGCCCATTGCTCGCCGACCAACCAGGACAGCTGCTGGGAGCCCAACCCCGCGGGCAGCAAACCTACTGCCGCCTCTGGCAGAGCCATTTGCGCCTGTTCTTCACAGATTCGCACATCGCAACACAAAGCCACTTCCAAACCACCACCCATGGCATAACCGGTAATCGCGGCAATAGACACTCCGGTGTAATGAGTAAGCGCTTCAAAAGCTTCACCAAACGCTGCCGCAGAGGCAAAGGCCTTACCTTTATCATCGTGGTTAAACTGCTTTAAATCCGCACCGGCACTGAAGAATTTTTCACTGTCACTGGTCAAAATCAGCGCGTAATTTTCTTGGTCGGCATTCAGATCAACAATCAACTGGCGTAAATAAGATAAGCTTTCTATGGTCCACGTGTTGGCGGGAGGGTTGTTAAACGTGATGATGGCGGTATGACCGCGTTTTTCCAGTTTTAATAAGTCAGACATGATGGCTCCGGCTTGTGGTTATTTTTTAGAAGATCAAACATAGCAATTTTAGCCTGTCGACCCATTCAATCCTACTGCAGCGACCCTTTATGTAAGATTTCAACGCAATTGTTCTGGCGCGCCCACTTCTAATAATCGGCGCGCAGTGATCACACGCATGATTTCATTGGTTCCTTCCAGTATCTGGTGAACTCGGGTATCTCGAAGAAAGCGCTCAATAGGGTATTCACGAATATAGCCGTAGCCACCGTGCAGTTGCAGCGCCGCATTACAGACTTCAAACCCTACATCTGTGGCAAACCGTTTTGCCATCGCGCAATAGGTGGTTTTATCTGGGTCATCAGCGTCTAACTTAGACGCCGCCAAGCGAATCATTTGTCGTGCGGCCACCAACTCAGTCAGCATATCCGCCAACTTGAATTGCAACGCTTGAAAGCTGGCAATAGGCTGACCAAATTGTTGGCGTTCAAGCAAATAGGATTGAGTGTGATTGATGCAGGCTTGTGCGGCGCCTACTGAACAAGTGGCAATATTAATGCGGCCGCCGTCGAGACCTTTCATTGCAATTTTAAAGCCCTCACCTTCCGCCCCCAAACGATGTGCCTCAGTAACACGCACACCCTCAAACGTAATGGCACGAGTCGGCTGGGAATTCCAGCCCATTTTTGCTTCGTTTTTACCATAACTGATGCCTTCCGCTTTTGCCGACACGGCAAAAGCACTGATGCCTTTGGCACCATCTTCCGTTGACCCAGTGCGCGCCATTAGAACCAGAACGTCGGTACTGCCCGCACCGCTAATGAACATTTTACTGCCATCAATTATATAATCGCTGCCGTCGCGCCGAGCCGTCGTGCGCAAGCTCCCAGCATCGCTTCCAGCGCCTGGCTCTGTTAAACAATAGGACGCCAGTTTTTGTCCACCCGTCAGTTCAACAGCCCACTGGTTCTTGATCTGTTCACTACCCCATGTACATAACATCCATGTGGCCATGTTGTGAATGGATATATAGGCCGCAGTAGAAGTACAACCAGACGCGAGCTCCTCAAGAATAATCGCCGAATCCAGTCGTGAGAGCCCTAAACCGCCATTCACCTCTGGGCAATACAGGCCGCAAAAGCCCATTGCGCCGGCATCGGCGATGATATCGACAGGGAAGATCTTGTTTTCGTCCCACTCTGCCGCGCGGGGTGCCATTTCCCCTTGCGCAAAGGCTCGAGCAGCCTCTTGAAAGGCTCGCTGTTCATCGTTCAGATTGAAGTCCATAAACCATTCTCTTCATCGAATACATCAGACGGTTGTCACCTGACATGGCATCAAAATAAGAATTAGAACACAGAGGTTCAGCGCTATCCTGCGCATTTAATGGATAATCTTGTGCAATTCACGCAAGTTTCAGGCAGAAGCCGAAAAGAAGAAAGGAAGGGTTTGCCGGTAGTGAACCAACAACCCCTTTTGAAGCATTAACGCAGCGAGTCGTTAATGTTTTGCAATACCGATACACCAGGGCAAAGCTCTTTTTCACCCAGTTGGCGCAAGGGCTTTTTACTGCTGTCGATATTATCGTGCAGATCCTGAGAGTCAGGGTCCATATACAATAGCCCGGTTAATATGCGTCCGCGATCTTTGAAGTTTTGCAAACGCTCTTTTGCCGAGTTACGGCTGCGCACATTAAGCTTGCTGTCCATTTTGCACAAATGGACAACGGAGCCATCGTGCAGAGTGACTTCTTCGGACATCTGCTGCGGATAGCAGGCGGTGATTTCTTCGCGCATGGGCACAAAATCTACCGTACCGGTTGCCTCTAAGTGATCGCGAACATACTCGTAACCCTTGGTAGAACCGGGGTTGTTATTGAAGGTCACACAAGGTGATATTACGTCAATAAACGCAAAACCACGGTGCGATACCGCCGCTTTGATCAGCGGTACCAATTGATCTTTATCACCTGAAAAACTGCGTGCGACGAAGGTGGCACCCAATTCAAGAGCCACCGCAGCCAAATCAATGGCTTCGAATTTATTCACATCGCCTTTTTTGCTTTTAGAGCCAACATCCGAGGTGGCCGAATCCTGTCCTTTTGTGAGCCCGTAACAGCCGTTGTTCATCACGATATACACCATGTTCAAGTTGCGACGCACCGCGTGCACAAACTGGCCCATACCGATAGACGCCGTATCTCCGTCGCCCGACACCCCCAAGTAAATCAAATCGCGATTGGCCATATTAGCGCCGGTTGCGACCGAAGGCATACGCCCGTGTACTGAGTTAAAACCGTGAGATTTCCCCAGATAGTAGGTGGGTGTTTTAGAGGAGCACCCGATACCTGAAAGTTTGGCAACACGGTGTGGCTCTATCGACATTTCGTACATCGACTGCACGATCGCCGCGCTGATAGAGTCGTGACCACAACCTGCACATAAGGTAGACAAAGCGCCTTCGTATTCTTTACGGTTATAACCGAGTTCATTGACTGGCAACTGCGGATGACGGAATTCCGGTCTTAGATATGTCATTGTTTGTTCTCCTGAATTACGCCTTGGCGACAGCCACTTTTTTACGTGAACGACCGCTACTTTGCTGGCCAACTACTGCACTCACCTGATCGGCAATAAAGCGAGCCGTCACAGGCATGCCATCGTAGTGCAGGATTTTGTTGATATGCTTTGGATCCAAATCGCACTCATTCACCAATAGCGAACGCATTTGTGCATCACGATTTTGTTCAACCAAGAACACTTGGTCGTGGTTTTCGATGAACGCCACAATCTCGTCCGCAAAAGGGAATGCACGAATACGACAAGCATCGGCGACGATGCCTTGCTCAGCCAATAGGTCGAGCGCTTCCAATGTGGCGTGCATAGACGTTCCGTAGTGAACAATGCCCACTTTTGTTTTGGTTGGAGCGTTAGTAATTTCCGGTGCAGGTACGTAAGCTTTGGCCGTCTCAAATTTTTTCAGCAAACGCTCCATGTTTTCTACGTACAGCGAACCATCTTCGGTATAGACCGCGTATTCATCCCGTGAAGTACCACGAGTAAAGAAAGCGCCTTTAGAGGGATGCGTACCCGGATAAGTACGATAAGGAATACCGTCACCGTCTAGGTCCACATAGCGACCAAAACGCTCCTGCATATTCTCAAGCTCTTCGGCTGAGAACACTTTACCTCGTTGATACTGACGATCTTCATCCCACTCGAAAGGGTCAGACATGTTGTCATTCATGCCCAGATCAAGATCTGTCAACATAATGATCGGCGTCTGCAACTGCTCAGCCAAATCAAAGGCCTGAGCGGTCATGTCAAAACATTCTTTAGGTGTCGATGGGAACACGAGTACGTGTTTGGTATCGCCGTGTGAGGCATACGCACACGCCAGAACATCAGACTGCTGTGTCCGAGTGGGCATACCGGTAGAGGGGCCAGCCCGCTGCACATCAATCAATACCGCCGGAATTTCAGCGAAGTAAGCTAAACCAAGAAACTCACTCATCAGTGAAATGCCTGGCCCGCTGGTGGCGGTAAAAGCCCGAGCACCGTTCCAACTGGCACCAATCACCATACCCATGGCCGCCAATTCGTCTTCCGCTTGCACAATAGCAAAATTCTTTTTGCCCGAACCTGGATCAATGCGCATACGCTTACAGTAGGTTTCAAACGCTTCAACCACCGAAGTGGATGGCGTGATGGGATACCAGCCGGCCATGGTCGCGCCGCCGTATACGGCACCCAGACCACAGGCCGCATTCCCCTCTACCAAAATTTGATTGCTCATAGGACGAGATTCAAGACTCAGGTGCAATGGGCAACTGAAATGTCTTTTTGCGTACTGAAACCCTAACTCTAATGCGTGTATGTTTGGCGCAATCAGTTTTTCTTTGCCTTTGAACTGGTCGGCAATCAAATCGGTCAACACGGAAAAGTCGATGTTGATCAATGCCGCCATCGCGCCTACATAAATCACATTTTTAAACAACTGACGCTGACGCGCGTCTTTGTACTCATCCAAACAGATCTGAGTCAGTGGGATACCAATAAAGTCAATGTCGTTACGCATTAGGCGTAAATCGAGCGGCTTGGTGTTGTCATAGACAAAGTAACCGCCGGGCACCACTTCACGCACATCTTTAGCCATGCTCTGCGGATTGACAGACACCATGATGTCGACACCATCACGACGCCCCAGATAACCTTTGTCGTTTACCCTAACTTCGTACCAAGTCGGCAAACCCTGGATGTTCGATGGAAATATATTTTTCGGGCTAACGGACAACCCCATACGAAATAAAGCTTTGGCAAACAAGTTATTGGCACTTGCCGAACCGGTGCCGTTAACGTTGGCGAACTTAACCACTAAGTCATTTACGACCGGTAGGCGTTTTGGCATAGCACTCATGCTTGCTCCCCCTTCTGTACTGCGGAGGCTCCAGCCTTAGCAACGTGATAGGTAAATTTCTGCATATCCCATGCGGCAGTGGGGCAACGCTCCGCACACAAACCACAGTGTAAACACACATTTTCATCTTTGATCATTGCTCTACCCGTTGGTAAAGCGTCAGACACACACACATCTTGTGACAGCTCTGTAGCAGGCATTTTTAAGCTGGCACGCAACGCCGTCTCTGTTTCCAATTCAGTCGTGTCGATCATAGTGAGACAATCGGTTGGGCAAACATCAATGCACGCATCACACTCGATACATTTAGGCGCATCAAAGACCGTTTGTGCGTCGCAATTTAAACAGCGTGCCGCTTCGTGCACAGCCGTTGCAATATCAAAGCCCAACTCTACTTCAAGCTTACGATCTTTCACCGACAAGGCCACATCTTCGTGAGGTACGGCGTAACGAACATCGGTGGTCACAGCGCTGTCGTAGCTCCATTCGTGCACGCCCATCTTCTGACTGACCAGATTAACACCCGGTGCAGGACGATCGGTCACACTTTGACCGTTCAAGAATAAATCGATGGAAATGGCGGCCTGATGGCCATGAGCCACCGCTGTAATCACATTTTCTGGCCCAAAGGCTGCATCGCCACCAAAGAAAACATTCTGACGGCTAGACTGAAAGGTGACGCGATCAACTACTGGCATATCCCACTTACCAAACTCAATGCCTACATCGCGTTCTATCCACGGAAAAGCATTGTCTTGGCCTACCGCAATACACACATCATCACATTCTAAGATCGCATCGGGCTCACCGGTAGGAACCAAAGAGCGTTTGCCGTTCTCATCGTATTCCGCACGTACCAGTTCAAAACGCATACCCACAAGCTTGCCATCTTTCATCACAAACTCTTTGGGCGTGTGGTTTTCATAAAACGCCACACCTTCACGCTCGGAATCTTCAATTTCCCAAGGGGACGCTTTCATATCTGCACGAGGACTGCGCACAACGCAGCTCACAGAAGCAGCCCCCACACGCAAAGACGTACGACAGCAGTCCATAGCGGTGTTACCGCCACCGAGCACCAAAACTTTCTTACCGATGGTTTCCGTATGCTCAAACGCGACAGAGGCCAGCCATTCAATACCTAAATGGATACTGTTTTCAGCCTCTTTACGGCCAGGCAAATCCAAATCTTTTGGTCGTGGAGCCCCGGTACCAACAAAAACGGCATCATAGCCTTTGTCTAAAATAGACTTCATGCTGTCGACGTAGGTGTTGTAGTGCGTTACCACCCCCATATCGGTAATCTGATTAACTTCTTGGTTTAAAACCTTTTCTGGCAGACGAAAGCTGGGAATCTGACTGCGCATGAAGCCGCCACCCGCTGGCTGCTGGTCATAAAGATCGATAGCATAGCCCAAAGGCATCAGGTCGCGCGCAACGGTTAGCGCCGCAGGACCACCGCCAATCAATGCGATTCGCTTACCGTTTTTCTCGGTGGGAATAGCAGGCATGTGGCCGGCAATGATGGCGTCATCTTTGTTGTCTGCCGCAACACGCTTGAGACGACAAATGGCCACTGGCTCATCTTCAACTCGACCACGACGACAAGCTGGTTCACAAGGGCGATCACAAGTACGCCCTAGCACCCCGGGGAATACATTGGATTCCCAGTTGATCATGTAGGCGTCGTCGTAACGACCCGCAGCGATTAAACGAATGTATTCCGGTACAGGTGTATGAGCTGGGCAGGCATACTGACAATCCACCACCTTATGGTAATACTCTGGGTTACTGGTATCCGTAGGTTTCAACACGACCTCCACACTTCGAAAAGTAGCTGGTATAAAACGCAAGCACTTTCGCGCTCATCACATCTCATCCGGCTTTTATATTATTGAAGCATTCACTTCTCTTTTATTGACCCACCAACTCCTTTGCCGAAAAAGAGCTGCACTTTGCGTAACCAACTGGCCGTACGACCGCGATTCTTTAGAGCACAACGGGGGGATGAAAACAGGCTTACTACAAAGGTTAAGACGTTATTTGGAGACTTAACACTAGGCGACCTTTGCCATTTCGGCTTTTTATCTTTTTATCTTTCTCACTTCAGCACAACGTTTAACAACTGGCCTCGCACATCAAGCTCGACACTAATCACCCAGCGCCTCTTTAGCACTGACGATTGGACGGCTTTCACGACTGCCTCGCATAACGTGCTTTTCATCACCTTGATGTATCAACATCACGTGATCGTCTTGTACGCCCACCAAGACACCCACAAATGGCATATCTTGGAAGCTTTCTGGTACACGATAGCTGACCAAGTCACCCACTTTGAAAGTGACTGGATCAAAATTAAACTCAAAAGGACACTGGCTTTCGGTGTCATTCACCATATCCAACATACTTGCGCCTCTTAAATGATTACATTACCTAGGCTGCTTTGGGTTCTTTTCTTGGTTTTTAGGCACCAACCTTCACCAATAGATGAGCGACTAAACAGCAAGACTTCACCATATCGCCATACATTGCTCAAACTGGGCACAAACCGTTGTACAGACTACCAAAGTAGGACACCTGGCACCACGCTCTGCATCGATAAAGTCAGACCAAAATATTAAAACTGCGCAATTTTAACCCAGTTTGATTGTATTTATCACTAACAAAAATCCTTACGCAAAATATCTTTGAACCCTACCTTTCCAGCCCAATGGTCGAGTAAACGCTCTGTCACAATAACTTCACTTAACATATCTGCTATTCCACATATAATGCCGGCATGAATACTGTTGAACTCGCCAATTACTTTAAAGCGCTTTCGGAACCTGTCCGCCTGAGAATTCTAAATCTACTCAGAATTAAGGGCGAGCTGTGTGTTTGCGACATAGAAAGCAACCTAGAACTGCCACAGAGTCTGGTGTCACGACACTTGGCTCACCTGCGCAACAGCCAGCTGGTCACCAGTCGCCGCGAGGGCATTTGGATGCACTACCAACTGAATGAGCACCTGCCGCTGGCGGCACAAACTCTGCAGCTGCTAGAAAGCGCAACAGAACACATCGAAGAGCTGCACCAAGACGGCCAGAAAAGCCAAACCCATTGCTGCTGATCTTTTCCGGACACCTTACCAGCCATCGATGGAAACAACGAGCGATCAACCCAAGACACATTTCACCAACACACGACAGGGGTAACCACAATGACCATCAAAGTTGCGATTAATGGGTTCGGCCGTATGGGTCGACTGGCTTTACGTGCCGCGTGGGAGTGGCCCGAGTTGGATATCGTACAGATCAATGAAGTCGCAGGGGATGCCGCAACCGCCGCTCACTTACTGGAATTTGATTCCGTGCACGGCCACTGGGATAAGCTGATTAGCAGCACCTCCGAGCAACTGATCGTTGATGGAAAGCCTATCAAGTACAGCCAGAATACCGATATTACCGCAACCGACTGGTCTGCGGTTGATGTGGTGGTGGAATGCACAGGTACCTTCAAAACCCGTGAAGCACTGGCACCTTACTACACAGCAGGCGTAAAAAAGGTGGTGGTATCGGCGCCTGTAAAAGATGCCGATCTTAATATCGTAATGGGCGTTAATGACCATCTCTACGATGGCACCCAAAATCTGGTAACCGCCGCGTCTTGCACTACTAATTGTCTGGCGCCGGTGGTCGACGTCATACAGAAACAGTTTGGTATTCGCCACGGTTGCATCACTACCATTCATGACCTCACCAACACCCAAAGCATTTTGGATGAATACCACAAAGATTTACGCCGCGCACGCGCCAGCGGCATGTCATTAATCCCCACCTCTACGGGTTCAGCCACCGCCATCACGGAAATATTTCCCGAACTCAAAGGCCGCTTAAATGGCGTTGCGGTACGTGTCCCTCTGGCCAATGCCTCCTTAACAGATTGCGTTTTTGAGCTGGAAAAAATGGTCACTGTCGATGCGATCAATCAAGCATTAGAAGAAGCCGCCCAAGGGTACTTAAAAGGCGTCCTCGGCTACGAATCTCGCCCTCTTGTTTCCATTGATTACACCAACGACCCGCGATCAGGGATTGTGGATGCTCTCAGCACCCAAGTCATCAATGAAACCCAGGTCAAAATCTTAGTGTGGTACGACAACGAAATAGGCTACGTCAACCGCATGATGGAATTGGCCAAAAAAGTCGGCACAGGCCTGTAAACACTATGTTTTCGACGCTCAACTACCTTAAGTCGCCCATCGGACAGTACCTTGCCGTCACCGCCAGCTATTGGGCGTTCACCTTAACAGACGGCGCTCTGCGCATGCTGGTGCTGCTGTATTTTCACGATCTGGGCTATACCCCATTGCAACTGGCCAGTCTGTTTTTACTGTACGAGTTGTGCGGTGTGATCACCAACCTTCTAGGCGGCTGGCTAGCGGCCCGAACCAGCCTTAACACCACGTTACGGCTTGGCTTACTGCTACAAATCACCGCGTTGCTTCTTCTCGGTTTTGGGGCTGATCAGCTCACGGTAACCTTTGTCATGCTGATACAAGCGCTGTCAGGCGTCGCCAAAGATCTCAATAAAATGAGCGCCAAAAGCAGTATCAAACAGTTGGTAAAAGAAGATCAGGCACAGCAACTCTACACTTGGGTCGCGCTCTTGACCGGCTCAAAGAACACCCTCAAAGGCGTTGGTTTCTTTTTGGGTGGGGTCTTGCTGGCAGGTTTGGGCTTTGAAGGCGCTAATTTCAGCATGGCCGCCATGCTGACACTGATTTTATTGGCAACCCTGTTTATTCTTAACACAGACACCACAAGCCCCAGCTTTCGCCCAAAGTTCAAAGAACTCTGGTCCAGTAGCACCGCCATCAATTGGCTATCGGCCGCACGACTTTTACTGTTTGGCGCGCGCGACGTATGGTTTGTGATTGCGTTACCCGTGTTTCTGCAATCACAGCTGGACTGGAGCCACCAGTCCATTGGGACATTATTAGCCGTATGGATCATCCTGTACGGCATTGTGCAAGCCAAAGCGCCGGCACTAACAAGAAATGTTCAAGGTCAGCCGCCATCCCCTGACAAAGCGCCACTCTGGGCTTGGCTGCTTTCTGCGGCTACTTTAATGATTGCGGTAACGATCTGGCACTTCCCTTCCATTGATGCACTCTTGATTATCAGTTTATTGGTCTTTGGGGCTTTATTTGCGGTGAATTCGGCGCTGCATTCCTACTGGATTGTCTCTTTGGCTCGTGAAAAAGGTGTCTCATTGGATGTGGGCTTTTACTACATGGCCAATGCCTGCGGGCGACTGATAGGCACTCTGCTGTCTGGTTTGATTTATCAGCTATGGGGGTTGCCGGCCTGCCTTTTTACGGCCGCCATTATGATTGCCCTCGCCGCACTGTGCTCCTATCCATTGGCGAAACAAGTTGCAAAAAAACAGCCCTAGCAAAAATAACACTGCCAATTTTCTGTAATTTGCGTATAATCTGCGCCCTCTTGTGATTCGGGATCACTGGCCAAACGCCTTATCGGGTTGCAGCTACGATATCCATCAACAGATCAGTCCTGTTCCATCAGCTGATCAGCGTTGTTGATGGATGGATTAACGCTGCCACGCACACCCAACGATGGACTGAGGGGGAGACACACTCCCAAGGCTAGCCGCCATTGCCCCCTTTCCACGTGATACAAACTTGCGAATTCGTGTTGTAGATGCATCTGAGAGCTGTGCACTGTTGTTTTGACGTGCCCATGCCAACGGAATGCTCTGCTCTCGTTCGCCTTTATTTTTGATAAGGTCCCGATAATGTCTGAAGACACCAAATCCCAAACCACCACCGAAGCTGAATCTATTTTATTTACCGATCTTGGTCTTTCTAAGCCGGTATTAGATTCCATCACCAAGATTGGTTACGAAACCCCGTCACCAATCCAAGCTAAAGCCATTCCACATCTGCTGGCAGGTGATGACATCCTAGGTATGGCGCAAACTGGCACAGGTAAAACCGCCGCCTTCGCACTGCCGCTGCTAACCAACATAGACGTACGCAATAACAACACACAAGTTTTGGTGTTGGCGCCTACTCGTGAGCTAGCCATTCAGGTTGCCGAAGCGTTCCAAAGCTACGCCGCCGAAATCAAAGGTTTTCACGTGCTACCAATTTACGGTGGCTCTGATTACCGCGGCCAAATTCGCGGCTTGAGCCGCGGCGCGCACGTCGTCGTTGGCACACCTGGACGAGTGATGGACCACCTGCGTCGCGGCACCTTAAAGCTGGACAACTTAAAAACTGTAGTACTCGATGAAGCCGATGAAATGTTGCGAATGGGCTTCATTGACGACGTTACTTGGATTCTAGATCAGACACCCAAAAAGCGTCAGGTCGCTCTGTTTTCCGCCACCATGCCACGCGAAATCCGCAAGGTAGCAGACACCTATTTGACTGATCCCAAGATCATCAAAATCGAAGCGCAAACACAAACTGTTGAACGCATTGAACAGCTGTATTGGCTGGTGCGCGGCGTAAACAAGCTGGATGCACTAACTCGTATTTTAGAAGTCGAAGAGTTCGACGCCATTATCATGTTTGTGCGCACCAAGAACGCCACCGCTGAGCTGGCTGAAAAGTTAGAAGCCCGTGGTTATGCAGCCGCCGCCTTGAACGGCGACATGAGCCAGCAATTGCGTGAGCGCGCCATTGAGCGCCTGAAGAATGGCCAACTGGACATTATTATCGCAACGGATGTAGCCGCACGTGGTATCGACGTGTCACGCGTTAGCCACGTCATCAACTACGATATTCCGTACGATTCCGAAGCTTACGTTCACCGTATTGGTCGCACCGGTCGTGCAGGCCGCAGTGGTAAAGCAATTTTGTTTGTAGCGCCCCGCGAAAAACGCATGCTGCGCACCATTGAACGTGCAACGTCACAGCCGATTACTGAATTGCAGCTGCCGAGTAAAGCTCAGGTGGCCGACAAACGCGCCAACCAATTTAAGCAGCAAATTAGCGAAGCAATGGAAGCTCAGGACCTGTCTTTCTTCCGTGAGATGCTGGTAAGTTTTAGTGAGGAAACTCAAGCCGAAGCACTGGATATTGCCGCCGCACTGGCCTTCTTAGCACAAAAAGAAAAGCCCTTACTGCAACCTAAAGACATGATTGAAGACGCCCCTTCCCGTGAATCTCGCGGCCCTCGTCCTGGTCGTGATGGTTACGATGTTGACCGCGCGAACAGCCGTGGCCGGAAAGAACGTCCTAGTCGTCGCAGTGGCACCGATGAAGATAAAGAAACATTCCGCATTGAAGTTGGCCACAACCAGCAGGTTCGCCCAGGCGACATTGTTGGCGCGATCGCCAATGAAGCCGACATCGACAGCAGCTTCATTGGCCACATCAACATTCAAGGTGATTTTAGTTTTGTGGATCTGCCAAAAGGCATGCCTGAAGAGTTGCTGCAGCACATGCAGAAAGTACGTGTTCGCGGTCAAGCTATGCGTTTAACCCGTCATCAGGGTGAAGTACCCGAGGCCATCAAACCGAACCGAGCACCACGTTCAAATCGCAACGGCAAGCCGAACACACAGAAGCGTCGCAGCCCCGCTTCATAATTCATAGCGAACCGTAATCGCATCGGTCAGGAGCTCAAGGTAGAGCTTTTGACTGATACTTGCTGCGCCTCTCCCTCAAGCTCTTCTAAAGACTGACAAGCTAAAGGCCCCTCAACACTTACCCCACCTATGAATGCGCCTGATCACTCTGGCCAGACAAATAGCGATCCACATCCACTGTATCGATCTGCTCCGCCAGTAAAAAACGTTTCGCGTATTCCCTATACACGCCACTGCTCAGAAACAATTCAAATACATCACGATCCACATGTTTGTCGAGCACCATGCTGTGCAAGATATCAATCGCGACACTCAGTGGCTTAGCTTTTTTGTAAGGGCGATCGGCTGCGGTTAACGCTTCAAAGATGTCCGCCAGTACCATGATTCGCTCCGGCACAGAAAGCTCGTGCCCCTGAAGCCGACGCGGGTACCCTTGACCATTTAATTTTTCATGATGAGTAGAAGCATAGCGCGGCACTCGTCCAAGCTCTGCAGGTAAGGGCAATGTATCAAGCATTCGAATGGTACTGATGATGTGCTCGTTAATTTTAAAGCGATCCTCGGGTGTTAACGTGCCGCGCTCTACCATCAAGTTGTACAGCTCACCCTGGTTGTAAACGTTCTCAGGCACTGTCATTTTAATGCCAAACTCTTCGGGATAAACCACAGCTTGATCTCGCCTCAACACATGCTCTGGGCGATCAACCAATAAAGGCTCCCTGCAGGGCAGCTCGGATTCTGCACCGCTCAAGCGCGCCTCTTCTGGTGGAGACAAACCCAATCGATCACTAAAGTGACGCTGCCAGGTTTGCTCGGCAATACTCATCAGGCGCAGTTTATTTTTGTCATCCAAGAACTCGCTACCTAAGTTCATTGTTGCCACAAATGCAAAGTCATCTTGCAGCTGATCCTGTCGATCTACGAGCTCGGCCTGAAGCAACGTTTCGGGCTTACCGCCTTGCGCCACTTGCCGCCAGTAGTGAACTTCGGCATCGCGCCATAACACTTCAAAGCGCGTGCGTATTTCATGAATACGATTGTAAATGACTTCCAACTTAGAGCCTTTATCCACAATATGCTCTGGCGTGGTGATTTTTCCGCAATCATGCAACCAAGCGCCAATGCGAAATTCTCGGCGCTCATCTTCGCTGTTAAAGTGAAAATCAGCAAAGGCGGATGACGTCGATAGTTCAGCTTTTTCCGTCAGTAACATAGCCAACTCAGGTACTCTTTCACAATGGCCGGCTGTATGGCTGGATTTATCATCGATGGCTTGAGCAATGATTTTTATGAAAGAATCCATTAAGCCTCGCTGCTGGATTTCATGCTCACGAATTGCCGATGCCATCACTTTCATCGAACGACCCAGTTCGTGGATTTCATGAATGTGACTGCTAGGAATATCCAGTTTATCGTATTCACGCAATCGAATTTTTTCGTTCTCAGCGGCTAGCTTTTTGATAGGCCCAACAATCGGTGAAGCAAATAGCCAAGGTGCAGGCAACAACAGCAGCAAAAACGCTACGGATACAAAAATAGACCATTTCACTTTTTCAAACACCGATTGCAATACAATATCTTTGGGAATAACAATCGCTAAAAATTCTGATGCTTGCGCGCCTCTCCCCACTGGCGATACATAGACATAGCTGCCTTTCCCATCAAAATCGTACTCATGCAATTGAGTGTATTTATCCGGCACTCCGGCTAGCTCAACTAACGGCTCGTAAGGCACAATGGCTTGCTCATGACTTTGCGAGCCCTGCGCAAACCACTTTTCGGCAAGTGCTTGTTTTTGCTCTTCACTGATAGCAGCGATGGCCTTATTAATAATGGGTAACAACGATTGGTTTTCTTCGGAAACAACGATGCGCAATTCGGTAGGGACATTCTCGACTTCAAATTGAATGAAATCGTGAAACATCAGGCCACGGAAAAAATATTTGTTGCCTACGTAATGTAAAATTTCTCCAATATCCAACCCGGCATCCGCCTTCCCTGTTGCGACAGCCGCCAACATTTCATAAGTGCCTGCTACCGTTTGCACACGAATTTCAGGAAAATATTCACGCACAAAAGAGTGAATAGTCCACCCTTCGGGAATCGCCAACGTCTTACCGTTCATCGCAGAAAGATCAGTAATGGCATCATGATGATCTAAAGTAACAAGAGAGTAAGAAAGCGACAGAATAGGATCGCTGTACTCGCCCTCAATGGCATTATGCTTATCCTGAAAAACAGGCTGTAAAAGATCGATATCGCCTTGGTGGAACAAAGTAATTAAGTCGGGCCAACTATAGCCATTAATAAATACCAGTGGAACGCCTAGCATTTCGCCCACCAACTTTAAGTAATCAACACTGTAACCTTTAGGATTACCCGCCACCGAAAAATCAATGGGTGCCCAATCAGCTTCATTTGAAATGCGCAATAGCTCATGTGCCGCCAACACCTCACGCTCTTCATTGTTGAGAGTTATGGGTGCTGCCAGTGGGATATCAACTTCATCGTCATTGCGTACATTAGAAGCAATAATGTCACCGCTTTTTTGGTATAAATATACTTCCCCAGTACTACTGACACGCTGATAACTAAGGTAATCCGATAGAGAGCTCAGGGCAATATCAACGGCCACCACAGCCGTAGTGCCTTTTAATTGTTTAGAATACGTTTGGCCGGGAGCCTGTAAATTAGAAAAAAGATACGGTGTGGTTTTGTAGACCTCATTGTGGTTGGCCTTGGTAAACCAAGGGCGATTAAACGCGAAATAATTACTGGCTACCGTTTCTGTGCGATGTAAATCAAAATCAGCTGTGTAATATTGATACGTACGCTGACGCGCACCGCCCTCGCCGGAAACATTAACCAATAACCAGCGTTCTTCAGGTAACGCATTTAACTGGCGTCGCACCGAAAAACTAGCGCTCAAATTAATCAGCTGATAGAAATCGCCATTTTCAAACCCCAAGTAAATGGCATACATCATAGGGTTTGACTGCATCAGTTCGGCAAAAATAGAGCGAGCACTCGGGCTAGCTGTATTGCCCTCTACTAATCCGGGGTAACTGGCAAGTACACTTGCCGTTTGCACAAAACGGTCATCCACACTGGTTAGGTAATCGCTGGTGCTTTCTGAAATACTATTGAAGTGGAGCAGTGCGGATTCTGTGGCCATGACTTTGCTGTGATAATACTGCAAACCAAGCGCCACAATGGCCGTTAGGCAAGTAGCCAAAAAGAAAATAGCGACCACAGTAAAACGAATGGTCGGGCGAATTCTTTTAAAACTGCTGGTAAATGTAAACATCCTGACAGTACCTTTACTTCCCATGTAGGCAGTGATGCTTACAGCTAAAAAGCCAAGCCATATCGCATCCTACAGCGCCACAGGCTATAGCAAAAACACTCAATGATGCAATTTATAAAACACAGAAAAGAAGACCTATGAAGTTATCGTCTCTAAGTCGTAGGAGCAAGGCACGAGAAGGCGCCTATGCACTACAACAACTTACTGGGAGGGAAGCTTTGCGCCGCTTTGGTTTTAGCAACAACCTTTAATGCGTTTGCCAGTACAGTATCCGTTTTCACTGGGCCAACTTTACGACACAGGTTTTCGTAAATCGCCTGTACGGCAGCGCGCAGTGAAGCTTCTTGTGGAAACGTCGATAAAGCCAGAACCCTTCCCTCTTCGGTTAAAAATTGAGTAATGGTATCGATATCTTTTGGTGCAGCCCCCCAAGAACGTGCTTGCTCGGCGACCATAGCAACAATGTCTGGCCGTTCCGCGCCGCCCAGCCCCATAGTGGCAAATTCTTTTTTCAGAACCAGTGCCAGCTGAAAAAAAACAATTATAGATGCTTTCACGTGATTACCGATTTGTCAGGTTATTTGTCATTGTACAAAGTCTGCGTTTGAAACTCTGGGTACCCAAGTTCATCGTGCTCTGTGTAATCAAGACCCGCGCGCTCATCTCGTGTGGACGCTCGCAAGCCAACCGTCTTATCCAGTAAAAAGTAAACCACTAGCATAACGGGGAACACCCAGAGAAACGCTGCAACAACACCGACCAATTGCACAAAAATAATGTCCAGATTGAACATATCCCCGGCGAAGAAGATACCCGCAGCCAGCGTTCCCCAAGCACCACAAAATCCATGTACAGGCACCGCCCCGACCACATCATCCACCTTAAAGTGCAACAGCAAGCGGTCACTGGCCAAATACACCCCGCTGGCCACAAAACCCGTTAAGACGGCATAGGGCGGCTCCATGCTCGCACAACCGGCCGTAATTGCCACTAAGCCCGCGATCGAACCATTAATGGTGGTACTGGCCAACAACTTCTTGCCCGATAAGGCCGTAATCAATAACACCCCTGCGGCACCAGCAGCAGCCGACAACTGGGTGTTATAAGCAATGAGACCAATATCGGCAACACCGGCAACCGTCGAGCCTGCATTAAAACCAAACCAACCGAACCACAACAGAAAGCCACCCAGTGCCACGTACATCATATTATGAGCTGGAATTTCCGAGACACCGCTGGAAGTAAAACGCCCTAAGCGAGGCCCCAAAACTAAAATGCCCGCCAAGGCGCACCAACCACCTACCGAATGCACAACGGTGGAGCCGGCAAAATCGATAAAACCCATATCCGCCAGCCAGCCGCCACCTTCGTAGTAACCACCCCACACCCAACTGCCGTAAATGGGGTATATCAGTGCCGTAATGATACAAGCACCGATTAAATAGGCTGGAAATTGTGTACGTTCAGCCATCGCGCCACTGGCAATGGTCACAGCCGTTGCGGCAAACATGGTTTGAAAAAATGCAAACCCAAGCTCTTGTCCACTGGCTGGGTTAAAGAAGAAGTGGCTGGTGCCAATAAAACCTGTCTGGTTGTTCCCAAACATCAAGCCAAAACCAACCAGAAAGAAAATCAACGTCCCCAAGCACACATCACAATAGTTTTTCATAATGACGTTGACGGAGTTTTTGGTTCGGGACATACCACTTTCCAGCAGCCCGAACCCAGCCTGCATCAAAAACACTAAGGCTCCTGCAGTGATAACCCAAACCAAATCTAAGTTAGCTTGCACCTGTGATGCATCTTGAGCGAACAACACGCTGGGCGTTAGTGCGATCAGTATTATCAGTAGTTTCTTGATCATGCTTGTTCACCGCCCCAAGTAAAGTTAATCCTGTTATAACAAAGGCAACTTTCAGGCCATATGGTGATATTTCGCACAATTGGTATAGATACTTCACGCGCCAAGGCCTTTCGACAATAAAACATCACGTGCCAGTGTCACACATGGCCCTTATCAGTGCGCATCACGCACCAAAAAGAGGTTCTATTTCAGCTGGGGGGCAAGCTTAGGGTCAGATTAAGTCAATCACAGTTGCGGCTGAACTCCGCAGGACGATAGAGCTGTTCGGCCATGTATTGGCGAAACGCTTCCGTATAGGGTTGATCAGCCAGAGCACGTTTCATGCACAGCAACCACGCATCCCTTTCGGCAATACCGATGGCCAGGTGGCGGTGTGCAGATGGAATATTAATAGCCCCGTACTTTTCTTTATACAAACGCGGCCCACCTAACCAGCCACTCAGAAAGCAGGTGAGTTTATCGACGGACGCGTCTAAATCTTCTTTGTGCATTGCCCGAATGCCTTTCGCTTCCGGCAGCGTGTTCATGTAGGTGTAAAAACTCTCACACAGGCGGCGTAACCCCTCGTAACCGCCGGCCGCCTGATACGACGCATCGCCCTCACCAAAAGCTCTTCCACCTTGAGAGGTTAGATCTGTACCGTTTCCCAACACCACTACTCACCCCGCTGACGGACGGCCTCAAACAAACACACGCCAGTGGCGACCGATACGTTCAAACTGCTCACCTCACCCGCCATTGGAATATTGATCAAGCCGTCACAGCACTCACGCGTAAGGCGGCGCATGCCGGGGCCTTCTGCACCCATAACAAGCGCCAGCGGGCCTTTTAAATCCTGCTGGTATACAGTCTGATCAGCTTCTCCAGCAGCACCAATCACCCAGACACCCAGCTCCTGCAACTTGCGCAAACAGCGCGCCAAATTCGTCACTGGAATATAGGGCAGCACTTCAGCGGCTCCACAGGAGGTTTTGCGAGCGGTTGGGGTCAGGCTGGCTGAATTATCTTTAGGGGCGATAACAGCGTGCACACCAGCCGCCTCAGCGGTGCGTAAACAAGCACCCAAATTGTGCGGATCTGTCACACCATCCAGCACCAATAAAAAAGGCGCTGCTTGGTTTTTTTCGATCAATTGATACAAGTACTTTTCATCGTACAGCTGACCAGGAAAACTCATAGCAATCACCCCCTGATGATTGCCTTCACTGAGTTTATCCAACTCTTTGCGGCCAGCGGAGCGCACTTTTATGTCCGCTTTTTCTGCTGCGGCTAAGACTTTTTGCACCCGCTGATCTTGACGTCCCTCCAGCACCAATATTTCATTCACTCGGTGAGGGGCACTTTTTAACAAGGCCTGCACAGCGTGCAAACCATAAACGGCTTCTAACTTGGCCACTGATACTCTCTGATTATTTGTGATAAAGGAAAACCACACTCAATGCCAATGGCAAACACTGACGAGGAGTATGGCTTTAGGTTTTGTACAGGCTTCCTTTCTGGTTTTTGCTTCAACCTTTGGCTTTATAAACCGGTTAAGCCGGTTGGGCGTTGAAGCGGCCTATTTTTTACCCTTGAGTTTGTTAGCCATTTTTTTCATGGCGCTGCCTACCGTACGCCCTGCTGATTTAGCTCTGCCAAGTAGGCCGCCTGCGTGAGGTTTTTTCAGGCTACTCGGCGCTTGCTGCTCAACAACCGCTTTGTGTTCCGGTTTCTTTCTCGGTTTTCTGCGCCTGCGTGGTTTGGTCTGCTCTGATGTATTTTTACCCGCCTGCCCTTTTCCTGCGCCGCCCTTCCCGTTAGAGGGTTTATTGCCGGGCGACTTGTTGGAAGACGCTCTGCTGGATTCCGCCGCTCCTCCTGCCGCTTTCGACTTGGGTTTACCCTTTCTTTTCGATTTGGGTTTGCGTTTTGGCTGTCCATCTTCAGGTGCCCCAGCCAATCGCCGCGCATTGTCGCGGGTATTGATCGGGCGATTATTACCCTCTGAGCTTTTTTGATTCTGATTACGACTTTTGGGCTTAGCATTAAAGCCCATCAGTTCCAGATCAACCTTGCGGTCATCAAGATTAACACTCGCCACTTTTACGCGCAGTTGATCGCCTAAACGGAACACTTGGCGGGTTCGTTCACCGACCATACGGTGTTGCGCCGCTTCAAAGTGGTAGTAATCGTGAGGCAGGTTAGTCACATGCACTAAGCCTTCGACGTACAGATCTTGCAGTTCTATAAACAAGCCGAAGGCAGCTACACCGGCCACGACTCCGTCGAATTCATCACCCACGTGATCGCGCAGAAACTCACACTTCAACCAACTGGTCACATCTCGTGTAGCATCGTCGGCGCGCCTTTCGGTCATAGAGCTTTGCTCACCCAGCGCCAACATATCTGCCACGGTATAAGGGTAAATACTGGCTTTAGGGATCGCTTTAGCGCCTTCTATCCGCCGAACTTCATTGCTGTCCATCTCGGAGCGAATCACATGACGAATGGCGCGATGCACCAGTAAATCAGGGTAACGTCGGATCGGCGAAGTAAAGTGGGCGTAGGCGGTATAGGCCAAGCCAAAGTGACCTTTGTTGTCCGGCTGATACATTGCCTGGCTCAAACTGCGCAACATGACGGTTTGAATCAAGTTGGCATCTGAGCGCCCCTCAATCGACTGCAAGAGAGATTGATAATTTTCGGGCTTGGGCTCTTCTTCCCCTGGCAAGCTCAAACCCAATTCACCCAAAAAGGAGCGCAGGTTTTCCAGTTTTTCGGCCCGCGGGCCTTCATGCACTCGGAACAAGGCAGGTACTTTATGTTTTTCCAAAAAGCGCGCTGTCGAAACATTCGCTGCCAGCATGCACTCTTCAATCAGTTTATGAGCATCGTTGCGAACCACAGGCACAATCTCGGAGATCTTACGCTGCTCATCAAACAGAATACGAGTTTCCACCGTCTCGAAATCAATGGCACCACGCATGGTGCGAGCGCTGCGCAACGCCTTGTACAACCGCTGCAACTCAACAATGTGCGTCTGCACCGGCGCAACAGGGTGATCGGACGGTAAACCCTGCTCACCTTCAGCCAGTATATCCAGCGCCGCGCCCACTTGGGTGTAGGTCAAGCGCGCATGGGAATGAATCACCCCTTCATAAAACGTGTGCCCGCTAACGCGTCCTTTCTCGGAAATCGTCATTTCACAGACCAGCGCCAAACGGTCCACATGAGGATTCATTGAGCATAAACCATTGGAAAGAGCTTCTGGCAACATAGGCACAACATAATCGGGGAAATAAACGGAATTCCCTCGCTCTTGCGCTTCGCGATCTAAAGCACTGCCTAGCTGCACATAATGTGACACATCCGCGATGGCTACATACAAGCGCCAACCGCCTGAAGCCTTCGGCTCACAAAATACCGCATCGTCAAAATCACGAGCGTCTTCACCATCGATCGTAACAAACGGCTGCTGTCGTAAATCGACACGGTTGGCTTTGTCGGCCTCAATCACCTCAGCTGGTAACGTGCGCGCCTGAGCTTGTACATCACTGGGCCATAAATTTGGGATACCGTGGGATCGAATTGCCACATCGATTTCCATTCCCGGTGCCATATGATCACCCAGCACATCCATAACGCACCCAGTAGGCACATGCTTGCGACCCGGCTGCTGAAGCACCTCAACCACGACAAACTGACCGTCTTCCGCCCCTTTTGTGGCGTCAGCCGCGATCATTAAATCGTGGGATATGCGTTGATTGTCAGGGCGCACAAAGAAGATACCGTTTTCTGAAAACAGCCTTCCAACCACTTGAGAGGTGTTACTGCGCACCACCTCAACAATACTGCCTTCTTTACGGCCTTTATTATCGCGACCGGTTTCGCGCACCAAGACTTCATCGCCATCGAACACACGGCGCATCTGACGGTAAGACAAGAACAAATCGTTGCCTTTACCACCTTCTACCGGCACGGCGAACCCGAAGCCGTCTTTATGGCCTTGCACTCGGGCACGCACTAAATTCATTTTATCCAGCACACCAAATCCGTTTTTACGATTGCTCAACAACTGGCCATCACGGCTCATGGCAATCAAACGGCGGCGTAACGCCTCAATAGCGTCTTCATCCTCAAGCCCTAATTCATCACACAATGCCTCGTGAGTCATAGGCCCCTTAGCCTGCTCCAGTACCTCTAGAATGTACTCACGGCTGGGAATGGGGTTCTCATATTTCTCGGCTTCACGGGCTTGATGAGGGTCTTGTGGTTTCGCTTTGCGTTTACTCAAAATTGACTATTCCTTAATATGGCTGGCCTCATCGACGAGACCACTGTTTGACTATACCGGAAAGCCTTGCCATAGCCCATCCGAAAGACCTGCTGCTGTCGTTTTTAACGACGCCACAACCACGACCTACCTTAACAACTGTAGGCGAAAATTGTAAAAAAAGAACGTGCGGCGATTGACATAAACTATACAGGGCTCTAATATGCGCGGCCTTGACAGGGCCAGCCCTGTAAAGCCCAGGTGGTGAAATTGGTAGACACGCTAGCTTCAGGTGCTAGTGCTCGCAAGGGCGTGGAGGTTCAAGTCCTCTCCTGGGCACCAATCATTAGGGTATTGTTTTTATAAACAGTAGCCATCCGTTCAAACGCCGGAGTTTCGCAAGAAATTTCGGCGTTTTTTTGTGAGCTATAAAACTCCCTCCGCAAAATCATTGAATAGACTTTTATTCGCCGTCCATACTTGCTGACATAAAAGCCTGAACCCTAGTCACTTTCACCCAGTCGCTGTTTCAATGACTGCAAGTGAGGGGCAAACTTTTCCCACTGTCCAATACGCTGCCGCGTGAGCTTTGAGCCTACTTGCGTCTGCGACAGTGTACGCACCGCGCGAGGGTTAAGGTGGAAATCCAAACAGGCGTCATCCCACGACAATCCCACATAGTTCAGCAGGTCACGGGTTATCTGCTCTTGGCGATCAATCAGATCTTCGTAGTTCACTACATGTATGTCTTTACCAAAGACAGATTGCCAATGTGCAAGCAGGCGTTCCGCCGCAAGGTAGGTATCAGCCATTTCTTCCAAGGAATAACTAAACGGCATGTCATCGTGAGCAAACAACTGACGATAACACCCCCATACCTGATCCATGGGATTGCGGCGACAAAAAACAATTTTTGCCTCGGGCAAGGCACGCTTAATCACCCCGATAGCCTTGTAATTTAATAGGTTTTTATCGGTAAAAAAGTCTTGCTCGTGAAGCGCGGCGGTTAGTTGTTGGTAGCGCTCCCCTAAGCTCTTCCATTGCGTGTCAGTGAGTGACTCAGCCCACAAGGGAAATGGCGCCGTCACCGAAAAGCGATCTAGAGTCATGGCGGTTGCCTGTGGCAAGGCCGGTATTTCTTCCCCAGCGGTAACGTCTGGGTGACTGGACAAGATATGCTCTATCAAAGTACTCCCACCGCGAGGCAAGCCACAAATGAAAACGGGCACACTAGCTGAGCCAGACCTTTTTAGGGGCGCAACCTCGCGTGCGAAAAAAACTTGTCGAATCTGTTCTGCTTCATCCAAACTTTGCTGATGGTCATAGGCAAACGTAGCGCGTTTGAGCGCGGCCCCCATACGAATGTGTTCGAACTGTTGATCATCGTCCCCTAGGTGCTCATAAGCTTTGGCTAAGACGTAGTGCATCGTAGCGCGATCACGATCAGCTAATGTTGATTGCGCCAAAGCTCGCTGCATCAATTGAATATCCGCATCATTCACCGCACGGTAAATATCAGCACGGGTCCAGTAAGGCGCGACATAAAGTGGATCAATGGCGATACAACGGTTCAAACTGAGCAGCGCTCCCTCTGTATCACGCAGTTCTTTTTTAAGAATACCCGCGTGATGCAAAACCTGAACATTCCCGGGCTCCAGCGCCAGTGCTTTTTCAACCCAAGGTAATGCTTCAGCTGGCTTCTGCTGCATACGCAAGGCACTGGCCTTGCTCAACAGCGCCGGTACAAAACGAGGCAGGTACTGCAAACACTCATCCGCTGCGCGCTCAAGTTCTGGATAATTCGACAGGCTGTCTAAAGCATTAAACCGCAACAACCACGCGGCCCCCAACCGTGGCAAGTGCTTGAGCACCTGATCGGCCATCATCAACACCCCTCGCCACTGACCTTTAGCGGCAAACTGACCGGCAATCGCTAACGCTTCTGAAGCTTTTATCTTCTGCGGACTCGGTCGGCCCGGAAGCTGGACAGCAATCACTTTTGCCGCATACATCTGATCTTTTTTCTGCGATTTTTTGATAACAAGACCTACCGTTAAAAAATGACGACTGCCTAGAGATAGAATTTACAGGCATGTTGCAGTGAATGATTACGCATTCGTTTTGATGCATCAAGCGCTAACACAGGAGGATTGCAGGCTCCATGACCGCCCAGCAGTAGAAAGCTTAGACAGAATGTGCAAAATAGAACCCAGAGAATTCAAAAAAACCAATAACAACCTTAGGGATATAAGACCGTTATGGCTTTTACAGGAAGTCTTCACTGGGTTGATCTAACGATCCTAGGCGTCTACTGCGCCCTCATTCTCATTGTTTGTATTAAAGTGACATCCCGCTCACCCAATGCCGATGAATTGTTCTTAGCCGGCCGCAGTTTGGGGGCTGGGGTGGTAGGCCTTTCTCTGTTTGCGTCGAACATTTCTTCCACCACACTCATCGGCCTGCCTGGAGCCGCTTGGGAATTTGGTATTTCAGTGGCGAATTATGAATGGATGGCCGGGCTTGCTCTGGTGTTTTCCGCGCTATTCATTGCCCCCGTTTTTATTCGCCAAAATCTGACAACTGTTCCCGAAATTTTGGATCAACGCTTCGATGCACGTACCCGCAAATACTTATCGGGCAGCACCCTATTTTTGAGTATTGCACTGGATACCGCTGGCAGCTTATACGCCGGCGCACTGGTACTCATGCTGTTTTTCCCCTCGCTGGAGCTCACACAAACGATTGTTGTCATCGCGCTATTTGCGGGCCTATACACAACCGCAGGTGGGTTGCGTGCCGTCGCTTACACCGATGTTTTGCAATCAATTGTGCTGTTGGTAGGCTCCTGTATCCTCACGGTGATTGTTTTTGGAGAATTCGATTATTCGTGGGCAGCGGTGAAAGCCACTGTAGAGCCAGACAAACTCTCATTGATTCGCCCTATGGATGACCCGGCACTGCCGTGGCTGGGAACTTTAATTGGTTTACCGGTGCTGGGGTTTTATTACTGGACAATGAATCAGTATGTCGCGCAAAGGCTACTTGGCGCGCGGGATGCACAGGCCGCGGCTCAAGGGGCTTTGATTGCCGCCACCCTAAAACTACTGCCGCTGTTTATTATGGTCTTGCCGGGCGTGATGGCTGTGAGCCTTTTTGGCGATTTAGAGCGAGCCGATACTGTATTTCCTCGCCTGATCGCAGAATACGCACCACCGGGGTTGGCAGGACTCATGCTGGCTGGGTTAATGGCCGCTATTATGTCCAGCGTCGACTCCACGCTGAATTCCAGCTCCACTCTGATCATGGTGGACTTTGTAAAACCAAAGCGCCCCAATATGACCACAGAACAGCTGGCCAAATGGGGTCGCTTCACCACATTATTGCTGATGATCATTGCTGCAGCGTGGGCGCCTGCTATTGACAGCTTTCCGGGCATTTTTGCTTATCTGCAACAAACTTTTGCCTTCGTCACCCCTCCATTGGTGGCCATGTTCGCTGTGGCGTTTATCAGCAAAACGGTTGGCGCTAAAGCGGCGTTTTTCGGCACACTCATTGGGCACATTATTTCACTGCTGTGTTTTATCGCGCAGCAAGTCGGGGCAATCACACTCCACTTTACCGTTGTCGCCGGACTGTTGTTTTTAGCAACGCTGGCGATCATCCTTGCTTTGCAATACCTCACTGGCTGGGCACCCGCGACAACACAGCAAGCGTCTACTACTCAGCTCACCGTGTCGGCACTTAAAGATGCCAATATGAGCGCCTCGCCAGGTGTAAAGAGAGCAGCACTGGCTTTGCTATTCCTCACTGGCGCCATGGTGGTGGCGTTTTGGTAACATCAGTTACCTCACACCATCACCAATAACCAATAACCAATAACCAATAACCAATAAAATGCTCAATCGGCGCCCGTCGATATACAGCCGCGCAGGCGGCTAACAGCGGATGGTGGTGTAGCTATTGCTCTCCTCTTGCCAGTATTCAATAGTGGTGGTTTTGAAATTCAGATCTACGAATAGACTGCAGTAGTAGTCTCCGTGTCGCCATGCCATACAAACACTGCTGTCACTGGAATAGTTCAGCTCAAAGTGACCGTCAAACGCTGGGTACTGGCTGCGAAAACGCATCAATTCCAGCAACCGCTTCACGACGGGCTTTTCCATATCTTCTGCGATTTCTTCGTGGCTGTAGAAGTGCCGGTTGATGTCCCTTAGCTCACCGGTTTCATCCATCAGGTCATAATCGTTGCTGCCGACAAAAGCCCCCACGTAATACACCTGCGGAATACCCGGAGTGAAAAACTGAATCGCACGAGCCGCAATGTAAGCATCGTCATTTTTCATCAAAGCTTCGTAGTATGTACACGTTAGCTGATAGATGGCACCGACACTGTGAACGTTGGCGGCCGAGCGGCGTAAAATCGGATCAGCACTGCGATCGTTGATGTTATCAATCAGGATTCTGATCTTTTCATCCGGCAAAACAGATTCCACATCTGGGATACAAATGCCGTCATGAGTATCGAGCACGGTGATCATGTTACGTGGGCACATGCGCAGCCAGTTTTTAAGGTATTCACTGTTGGCATCCAACAGGGAATAAAGCAGCAGCGGTGGCAGAGCAAAGCCATAGGGGTGCATATTGCGTCGACCAATGGCGTACTGATAGCTGGGGTGATCGTGCACTTCAGGTAAAATTTCAGCGCCGTGCATTTGCGCCACATCATTGGCCCAGTCCAAAAGGCGATAAACCTCGGGCTCCACCAGGAAACAGCTCGTGCCTATACGTTTTGTGGTGTAGCCAAAGGCATCAAGGCGAAACAGCTTAACGCCTTTTGATGCTAAAAAGGCCATGTTCTCAGCCATAAACTTATAGGTCTTTTCAGATTGATAATTCAGATCGACTTGGTGCTCGGTAAAGGTGCACCAAACACGCCCACGTGTACCATCGGCAAAAGTTACATCGCGAAAGGGTTCTTTTTCTTTGCGAATGTGTATTTTTGCCAAATCGTCGTGAGCAATTTCACCAAATTCATCCACATCCACAAAAAGGTCGGCGTACTGGGAAGCCTTACCATGCTGGATGTAGTCTTTGAACTCCACAGATTCATCGGAAATGTGATTAATGGTGACATCACAGACGATGTCATATTGTGCCGCGATCGCCTCAATATCCTGCCAGTTGCCGTAATTTGGGTCCACTTCACGATGAGAGATGGGTGAAAAACCGCTGTCAGCGTTGGAAGGGAAAAAAGGCAAAATATGCACGCCTCCCACGCAATCAGCAAAATATTGGTTCAAAACCTTATGCAGATCTTGAAGATTGCTCCCGATGCGATTGGGGTAACAGATCAATTGAACTTGGTTACGTAACGTCATCATTTCTCCTTTTTGATAATTACAGCATTTTTGGATGCAAATGCCATTCCGGCACACCAACCAAGCTATAGAAGTTCAAGGCTACACCATAGAAGCTCAAGCCTAGGCCCCCTCGATTTACTTAGCCGTTAACGTGTCGTTTAATCTATACGCACCGCATTGACAATGATGTCAACCGCGCTCATTCCGGCACTCACAAGAGCGCCTTCCATTTAGAATAGACGGTGAGCCTTTTGACTGCTTCATCATTAGCGCGTACCATGCCGCGGTTGTCGACCGTGGCCTAGGATTACGGTCGTTTATCCGTTGTCTTACGCCCACCCTTTTCATCACATCAGCGTTGGCGTCTGAGCTTCATTTGGGAGTCACCATGGCACTAAATTCTATCGAAGAAATCATTCAGGATATCCGTCTAGGTAAAATGGTCATCCTGATGGATGATGAAGATCGCGAAAATGAAGGCGATATTGTGATGGCGGCCGAATGCGTCAAGGATGAACACATTGCTTTTATGGCTCGCCATGCTTGCGGTTTGATTTGCCTACCCATGTCACGCGAGCGCTCGGAGCGGCTACAACTGCCGATGATGGTCGAACAGAACAAATCTGGATTTGGCACAAAATTCACAGTGTCGATTGAAGCCGCTCATGGTGTAGATACCGGTATTTCTGCCGCAGATCGCGCTAAAACCGTTCAAGCAGCCGTTACTCGTAACGCCAAACCGGAAGACATCGTCCAACCCGGCCACATTTTCCCGTTGGTCGCAGAAGACGGCGGCGTGTTAGTGCGGGCTGGCCACACTGAAGCCGCCTGCGACTTAGCCCGCTTAGCTGGCTTTGACCCTTCTGGAGTAATTTGCGAGATTATGAATCACGATGGCACTATGTCTCGCCGCCCCCAGCTGGAAGAGTTTGCCAAAGAGCACAACCTAAAAATTGGCACCATTGCCGACTTAATTCAGTATCGTGTCAACAACGAAACCAGTATCGAAAAGGTCAGTGAAGGCCCTATTCACACAGACTTCGGCGAATTTATTCTGCACACCTACCAAGATACTTGCCACGGCGATGTGCATTTAGCGATCGTAAAAGGTGATGTTGCAAACATTGAGGCCCCATTGGTGCGCGTTCAGTTCACCAGCATCTTGCGCGACCTTGTGAGTGCACAGCCACGTGACAACAGCACTTGGAACACTCAGCGCTGCCTGCAACGCATTCAAGAGGACGATGGCGTTCTGTTGATTTTGGGTGGCCACGAATCCCCGAATGATCTGCTGGCCAGTGTCGATATTGCATTAGGCAAGCGCGATGCGCCGTCACCGGCTGCTGTTGGTGGTCGCAGTACTCATTTGACCATCGGCTTAGGCTCACAAATTTTACGCAGTCTTGGCGTGCGCCAGTTCCGCCTGATGGCCAAGCCCGTTCGCTACAACGCCTTGGCAGGCTTCGAACTGGAAGTCACCGACTATATCGAGCCCTAAGCGGTAAGCGGTAAGCGGTAAGCGGTAAGCGGTAAGCCACGCTGAATGGTCAATGTCTGCACGGCAAACCAACACCGCAAAGATGCATATTCCTCACTAGATAGAGCCTTGATCGGCTTAAAACGCGATCAAGGCTCTGATCAAAACCAAGCCTCACACCCTACTCGCACGCATTCCCCCACCCATCACTCTGCGTTTAAGCTCTATTGCTGCCCGCCGGCTGGGACCGTTCGCATCCTCTAGATATTTCCGACATAATAAGCGCACTTTGTTACCCCCCTTTATCATAGCAACAACTCTAAACAGATAGGCCCTCCTAGCATTGGTCGTTAATAGCAGATAGGCCCAGGAAGGCCCCCATAAAAACAATAATATCCAAACTTCCTGATTGGTTTGGTCCACGCTACGCCCCATTAAGGCTCAGACAACATGTTTCTACTCCCTTCACAGCAACCAAAACAGTTTCACGGCTGGTATATCCTCGCTATGTGTACCTTGTGCCAGTTCACCGCCATTGGCTTTACGATGTACCTGCTAGGAATATACATCGAGCCTCTCTCTGAGGCGTGGTCGGCAACACCAGGCCAGATTGGTTCTGCGGCTGGGCTGTTTGCCGCCACTGGGGCATTAACGGGGCCACTACTGGGATTTTTAGCCGATAAAGGAAAAACCAAAGGCATTCTATTACTCGGCGCTATTTTTATGGCTTCTGGCTTATTGCTTATGTCCCAGGTCAGCGGTTTAGTTCAAGCAGGTCTTGTTTGCATGCTCTTAATTGCCCCCGGCGCTGCCATGCTGGGCTCTATTCCTACGACCGTGATGGTAGCCCAGTGGTTTGAAAAGCGCCGAGGCTTCGCTATTGGGGTGACCGCGGCAGGCATCTCCATGGGTGGTTTTATTATGCCTATGGTCGCTGCGTGGCTGCTGAAACACTACGACTGGCAAGTCAGCCTACTGGTATTGGGGAGCCTTGTGGCGGTTATATTGATTCCAGCGGTATGGTTAGTTGCCGTTGCCAAACCCTCTGATATTCAGCAGTACCGCGATGGTATAGAGCCAGCTGACGATAGCGCTCACACAACAACCACTCATAAAAACTCACTGACCGTGGCTGAAATTTTGAGCAACTCAAATTTTTGGGTGATCAGCGTATGTGTGGGCATTATGAGCTTTTTAGGGGTGCTGATGATCACTTACATCGCCCCTTACGCTCGGGAATCGGGTGCGACACTCCAAGAAGCCGCGTTTATTATTTCGCTCTACTCAATTTTTGGCATCACCGGTAAGTTCACCTTAGGCTGGCTGTGCGATAAATTACCGCCTCACCGAATGATGACACTGACCCTCGCCCTCATTAGCCTAGGCTGGCTGCCTCTTTTGTTTGAAGTTGGTGACAACAGCTTTATGTTTGCCGCGGCGGTTGTTGGCTTTGCGATGGGTGGCATGCTGCCGGTCTGGTCTTCCATGATTGCACTGCTTTTCGGCCTAGACAACTTTGGCCGAGTCCGTGGCATTATGAGTCTTGCACTGGTTATCTTTACGATTCTGCCGGGCCCCTTGGGTGGCTACCTGAGAGACAACTCCGGGTCTTACGTAACCACCTTCAGTACACTTTGTATGCTGCTTCCCTTAGGCCTAATCGCATCGCTATTACTTTGGCGTAGCGTGCCCTCTGAATCATCTGAAAAATAACCCGACGCCATCTTATCGATCAACGTAGCAGAGCCCATGCCCTCAGTTAAACGGGCTCTGCTTCACCAATAACTCATACTTTTACGGCCTAATACGCTCAATTTAGGGGCTAAGGGAGTAGATACAAATTCCATTTTGGCGTATTTTGATACAGAAGCTGGTTCACAAAGCCCATAAGGGCCTGAAGCCATCGAGCGGTTATATCGAAGTTACCGCTCGAAAAAACAACGACAAACACACGTTATCACTGCCTTTTCGCTGGGGTTATGCCCCTTCAATGTGCGAAATATATAGCCCATTGGTGGGCTCCGTTATATTTGTCAGGCCATGGCTGGCACAGACAGGCCACAAACAATCCAGGGTGCAACCCAGCATCCAGCTATAGAGACGACCTCACAAAGCCTCGGCAGGCTTTGACACGGACTGTTACAACCCTTCAACACTACGGGTGGCCGACAACGATTCACCGTACTAACGAACTGGTATTTCTATGCTGAAACACTTTGTTTTTATACGCTATCAAAAAGACGTTCCCACCGAGCAGACCGATGCATTCTGTCAAAGTATGTATCAACTGAGTGACAAAATACCCGAAATTTTAGCGCTGGAAATTGGGAAGAATACTGCACATTCTGATAATAATTGGGATCTGACCATGCTCATGCTGTTTCAAGATGAGAGCGCATTGCAACGCTGCCAGGGGCACCCTGATTACCAAAGCGTGCTACAAGATAATGATCAATACGCTTCAGACATTGCCTGTATTGGTTACGAAAAGCCGGTGAAGCGCCATACTGAGGGCAGCCTTGCCTCAGAGCTTTGTGCACAATTGGCTCACCTCTGACGCCTGACCAAAGCCGCGGCCAACAAAATACAAGCTGCCCCCAGCCAACTCTGCGCACCCCACCGCTCGCTAAAGATTAAGAACCCAAAAACACCGGCGCTTACGACTTCGTTATAAGCCAAAACTGACGCTGTTGATGCTTTCAGCCGGGCAAGCCCGTAGTACACCATGCCATACCCCACCAAGCCCACCAATAACGAATAGCCAGCCGCACCGGACAACTGCAGCACGGAGAATTCTGACCCGTGGTAAAGCATAAAGGGCAGATACACCACGCCACCCACTAGACAATCGCGCAACACCACTTCCATAGGCGGCGCTGTGGTCAGGGCTTGCTTATAGATAAACATATTGCAGGCAAACAGCAGGGCTGAAGCGAACATACACAGCAAGCCCAGCGACTCACGACTGTCCCACGACCACACCGAACCATTTTGCATCAGCAACAGGCCCAGTATCGACAACCCCAGCAAAAAGACCTTGTTCAGAGTCATTTTTTCTTGCCCGAGCAAGACACTGATAAGCGCAAACAAGACGGGCCAACTGAACAACACCACTACAGCTTTGCTCATAGGCGCCCAAGACAAGCCCAACACCCATAACAGAATCCGAAAAACGGTTAAGCAAGACGCCAGCATCAACTGAGGGTGAAGCTCGCTAAACACTCTCCGCCGCAACTCACCAGCCAGCAGCAAAAGGACGACCCCTGGGACAAATAAACGGAAACCGGCTAAAACCGTGGCAGGCATATCCAACGATTTGACAAACACACCGGCTGAACCAAAAATCCACGCCCCCGCTACAATGGCAAGCTCTGGCAGCCAAAGTAAGGGTTTTATGGAGGTGCTTTGATGATCTGAACTCATGCCTGCCGAGCCACTTTACGTGGTGACTTTAAAAGTACGGTAAATACCATTGCTCAATCACGGTTTGGGTCACCCTCTATTGGTGACGAAAGATTAGGTCGTCCATTATAAACATTGTCAGCTCGGCAGCGCGGCGCTTTTACACAGAAACCTGATCGCCGAGCCAACAATGATCCTACGCCCACCAGTGCAAGGTTGCGGTTAACAGCATAGACAATACGCTGATCGCCATAAGTGCCCCCCAGAACCATTGCCTTAGTGTGCTGAAAAATGCCGCTGCCCACGCTGAGTGCGAGGCACAGCCCCGCCATCAACAACGTGAGCCCACCGTGTGACAAGCTCTCACCGTCAGGCATAAACAGTGCGGGCAACCACATCACCAACACCACCAGCGGAGCCGCGGTGCCAAGCAGGAACCACTGACTCACACGACGCCCTAAACTGACCGCTGGCAAAGGCATGGCTTATTCGCTCTCTGGTTCATCGCAGTCGCAAGGGCGATCCATCTCACCACTGTGCTCTAACCACAACACATTCACTATGGCAAAGCTGCAAGCCAGTAACACGCCCAAAATCCACGTGAAATACCACATCATAATTCTCCTATTGTGCCGTGCTATTCATATAAGTTGTGCCGTTTTATCAATACAGGCCATGGGGGTTATTGAGAATGGTGTCTTCGTCTATGCGACCCGACATTTTTGCATAGCTCCATAAGGTGTAGCCCAACACAATGGGAACAAAGATCACGGCCACCCAGAACATAATGGTTAAGGTTAACTCACTGGACACCGCATCAAACACCGTCAAGCTCTGATCTGGGTTAGAGCTGGAAGGCATGACAAAGGGAAACATCGCCACACCCGCCGTTGCAATAACCATTAGCTGCACCAAACTGCTCGCAAGAAACGCGAGCCAGCCGCATCGTTTAAGCGCTGCCGCCATTACAACTGCAGCTAAAGCCAAGCCCAAAACGGGTAGCCACCATAACAGCGGCCACGCATTGAAGTTGCTATGCCAGCCCGCGTTATCCTGCAACACTGTTTTCATCATCGGGGTAGAAACACTGCCACCGTCTGGCATGGTAACAATGCGGAAGCCGTCCATTCCCATATTCAACCACAAGCCAGCCAGAGCAAAAATCACCACAACCACAGCAGCGCTGTAGAGCGCCGCCGAGCTGCTCCGCTGAAGGATTTCTGTGCGGGTCTTCATCATCAACCACGCGCCCCCCTGCATCACAAACATCGCTACACTCAACACGCCACACAACAAGGCAAATGGGTTCAACAACTGCCAGAAACTGCCATGGTATTCTGAGCGCATCACATCATCGAAACTGAAAGGCAAACCCTGCAGCAAATTACCAAAGGCCACGCCAAAAATCAGTGCTGGGACAAAACTGCCAATACTCAAACCTAAATCCCAGCGGCTGCGCCACGTGGGGCTGTCAATTTTAGAGCGATAGTCAAATCCCACTGGACGTAAAAACAACGCCATTAATGTAATCATTAAAGCCGCATACAAACCGCTGAATGCCGTGGCGTATACCAGAGGCCACGCCGCAAATATGGCGCCACCAGCGGTAACAAACCAAACTTGATTACCATCCCAATGCGGGGCGATGGTATTAATCATCACCCGCCGCTGCACATCATTCTTACCCACGATTTTCAGCAGCATGGCAACGCCCATATCAAAACCATCGGTGACCGCAAACCCCACTAACAACACACCAATCAACACCCACCAGATCAGCTTTAAACTTTCGTAATCCAACATAGCGGTCATTCCCCCTTGATATTGTGTGTGGTGATGCTGTGTGCAGCCTCGCCGGTTTCAAAATGGTAACGACCAACCCCCAGTGACGATGGCCCCAGACGCGCAAAACGAAACATCAAATACATTTCCACAATCAGTAATGCGGTATAGAAGATAATGATGGCAGTAAGACTGCTCATGACTTGTGACTCACTGACAGAAGATGCCGATAAATATGTGGGTAACACCTCCGCAATTGACCAGGGCTGACGACCATGCTCGGCGACAAACCAACCGGCCTCCGCCGCCAACCAAGGCATCGGAATAGAGAACAACGCCAAACGCAACACCCAAGGGTTGGCATCGCTACGGTGACGAGTGGACTGTATAAAAGCCAAAATGAACACCACCAACATTGCCATACCTAGCCCTACCATCAGACGAAAACTCCAAAACAGTGGCGCCACTGAAGGAATCGAGTCGTCAACGGCAGCGTTGATGTGTGCTTCAGTCGCATCTACCACTTGGTCGGTATAACGCTTGAGCAGCAAGCCATAACCTAAATCTTGCTTAACCTCTTCAAAGGCCGCTATGGTTGCCTCGGACGTATCGCCAGCGCGCAGCTGCTGCAATAAAGCGTAAGCGTCCATACCATTAATAATACGCTCGCGATGCTGTAGCTTTAGGTCTTTAATGCCTGTCACCTGCTCATCAAAAGAGCGTGTCGCAATCAGGCCCAACACCCAAGGAATTCTAATGGCGTAGTCCGTTTCCTGTGTTTCCTCATTAGGAAATCCCACTAATGTAAAAGCCGCTGGAGCTGGATGAGTTTCCCACTCGGCCTCGATCGCCGCTAACTTCGCCTTTTGCACATCGCCCACTTCGTAACCACTTTCATCCCCCAAAATAATCACCGATAAAATGGACGCCAAACCAAAGCTGGAAGCAATAGCAAAGCTGCGTTTAGCAAACGCGATATCGCGCCCTTTCAACAAGTAGTAGGCTGAAATTCCCAAGACAAACATAGCACCAGTGACATAACCCGACG
>CBFHKY010000012.1:72107-101498 GCA_965656525.1 Pseudomaricurvus sp.
CCAAGAGCGAAGTTAATACCAAATAACTTACCCCAAAACTTCACCATATCCCGATAGATAACTTTACCGGTCAGCACATATACCGATTCCATGATGGCTAAAATGAAAGCCAAACCCAGTGTGAGTGGCACAAACAAAAAGTGGTACATCGCGGTTAACGCAAACTGCAAGCGCGACAACTCTACCGCAGCGGTATCTATCATGGTGTTTCCTCATTTTTGAAAGCAGCATCAGTGGGAGCAGCGTCTGGCTGGGTCACTTCAGGTGAAGCCATATCTTGATTGGGTAAAACAACAGGTGGGGATACAGGGGCCAACCAAGAAGTCTTAGTCGCCACAACAGGTTGATTGAAATACAAATGATACAACGCAAACAGAGCCACCAGTTTCACCAGCAGCAGAGCACCGATTTCCCAGCGTAAAGGCAGCCCCCTAATCTGGCGCATCCAGCGTTCGGCTAAGTATTTCATGATCCCCCTTCATTAGTTTCCTTCACCTCGCCCTCCCCCAAGGTCAAGATTTATCTCTTTGTACCACCCCATCATTGCAATGGCAGTGCCAGCTCATAAAACCGGTGAGCATTGGCGCAAGCCTAGGCTTTCTAGGGGCCTCGTGCAGGCTGGCGTTGCAACACGACCACATAACTGCCATATTTGACAGACTTCACATGACAAAAATGGCAGTTTATGGAAGAGCTTATTCACGCGATCAATACAGATGACAGCGACCGCCCCACTACTCTGATCGCCAGCGATTATCGAATTTTGGCTTACAACCAAGCTTTTGACCGACAGGCCTCAACCCCTGTGACAGCAGGGGAAAGCCGCTGTTATAAGGTATCTCATCAGTTTGATAGCCCCTGCCACGAAAATGGTGAGGCCTGCCCCCTATTGCGAGCTCAACAAACTGGGCTGGCACAGCGTGTGCTGCACGCCCATCACACACCACAAGGCCCAGAGTATTGCGACATCACCATGGAGCCCATATTTGACACCAAAGGTCAGGTGCTGGGGTACCGAGAGACCTTACTACCCGTTAAGCACGCCAGCAGTCAGCCTAAGCTAAATCAACTCTGTGGCCAGTCTGTCGCATTCCAAGAGATGTTAGCTCTGATCAACCGAGTGGCCCCAACCGATGTGAGCGTTTTGCTGCAAGGTGAATCTGGCACAGGTAAAGAACTGGCGGCCGAGGCGATTCACAACGCCAGCCAGCGATGCAAGCAACCCTTTGTGGTCTTGGAATGTACGGGGCTCAACGAAAGCCTGTTTGAGAGTGAATTATTTGGCTATGCCAAGGGGGCGTTTACAGGGGCGACAAGGGATAAGCCCGGGCTGGCCGATGCAGCCAATGGCGGCACTTTGTTCTTAGATGAGGTAGGGGACATCCCCCTACAACTTCAAGTTAAACTTTTACGCCTGTTAGAAACCGGCACCTACCGCCCAGTGGGCAGCGTTGAAGTCCGACGCGCAAACTTCCGTTTGATCAGCGCCTCACACAAAAATCTTGCGGCATTGGTGAACGCAGAAGAATTCCGTCAGGATCTCTACTTTCGACTGGCCGCGTTTCCCATTCATCTGCCTGCGTTACGAGCACGATCAGAAGACATCAGCTTGCTCAGTAATGTGTTTCTCCAGCAGCTCAAGCCACTGAAAACCTTAACCCCAGGTGCTTTACAACAACTTCAGCGCTATGCATTCCCAGGCAATATTCGCGAGCTACGCAATATCTTACAACGTGCCTACCTTATGACTGACGGAAAATACATTGACCGACAGCATTTGCCTGCCTTAACGCCACTAACAACGCCCCCCCTGCACGCGGCGGCACCATCCATTATGACGCTAAAAAAAGTCGAGCAGCAGTATATACAACAGGTGAGCCAGCATTTTCAGGGTAACAGTACAGAACTGGCACAATTATTAGGCATTTCAGAACGCACTCTTTACCGCAAGCTTTCCGATCTACACAAACAAAGCTAACCATATCAGCGCCCTATTTGTTGGACTGGCTCAGCCACTACGCACTCAAAAAAATCAGCCCATATTGCTGATCGGAAACCCATTTTCAACCCCCAAAGACACCAGCTGTACTACACTGAACGAATCCCCTTCTACGCCAAAAGAGCCTGCGAGAACAACCCATGAATGTTTTTTCCAACAATCTTGACCTGTCACTACTTATCCTCTGTGAAGTGCTGTTTGTCGTGCATATCATGATGGGAGTCTGGGTTGGGCTTTTGCGTCATCGAATCAGAAAAATGAAGCTCAAAAGTGCAGGGCAAGAAAAAAATATTGAATGGCTTGAATCACAACTCAAGCTTCAAAAAGAAGGGTCACAAGCCGTAAAAGAAAGCCTCAGCAATGGCGGCCAAGCCAACAGTCAAAGACTGCAAAACTTAGAGCGATTTAAATCACTGTACTTTAAGGTTAATAACAGCCTGCATGACAAAATTCACGAACACAACGAACTCAAAAAAGAAATAGATGAGCTTAATCAAATCCTCAACAATCAAAACAACGTGATCAGTGACTTAAAAAATAATATCAATAAAATTTCTGGAAAATACTCGGCAGAAGTCAATATCAGAGATGAGCTAGAAAACCACCTATGCAACTTAGAAAACACATCCGACACATTAAAACAAAAACTTCACAGAGCTAACCAAAAGTTAATAGACACACCAAATCTAGAAAAAGAGTTAGCACGATATAAATCCAGCTCAGAAGAATACGAACATTCAGAACGCCTATTGCAATCAAAACTTCGATCTTACAAGGATGAACTGGACGAAATACACAGCAGAATGGAAAACCCACATCCGTACGGCGCTGTGAAAATCACAGAAATTGAAGATCTTTCCCACAAGCTTAAGAAAAAAGAGCATGAACTCAAGCAACTCAGAAATGAGTGTGACACTATCGCACGACAATACGAGATGCTAGCAACCAGCAGTTTAAAAAAACAACAAGCCATTCAAAGCAAATCGGCCTCAGAAAAAGAAAACGCACAGAAACTAGAATCCATTCTCAAAGAAAACGCGCGCGCTTTAGAGGTGAAAAATCAAGAAATTGCAGCTCTAGAAATGCTGATTTTCGACAGCGGAATTCGCAATATTCCATCGGACTCTAAAGCACAATACAACAAACAGATTTCCGAGCGAGCGACCATTGAGCAGGCTCTTTTTAATGCGGCCGAAGAAGCCTCTGTATTTTTTGACAAAAATAGTCGTGCACAAATGGAGCAACTACAAACCTCGTTAACCGAAAAGCGTGAAGCTCTGAAGCAAGGCTTCAACGAGGTGGAAACTCTACACCAAAATAAAAGTGTCTTAACTCAAGCATCGACGAACGACAATTCACAAGTGTTAGCATCAGAAAATACAAAACTGAAACGCCAACTGGAGCACTTTAAGCAAAAAAGCGCTGAACTTCCCAAAAAAGACGCTGAGATTATGAAGTTAAACGAAGCAGTGAATCAACTGGAGAAAAAATATTTGGATCTTCTCAACGAAGATCAATGAATCAATTTAAACACAGCCAAACATAAAAACTGGCTAAACAATTTGAGAGGCTGTTTCTGTGATCACTGTCTTTCCACTTTCAAGTCTTCAGCCGTCGTGAGCAGTTACGGCAAGATGAACCTGGTCCAGATAAAAACCGACTCAAGTATCAGACTCTTTAGAGCGCTCCTTTATCTCAGGCTTTCGATCAAAAACTAGAGTTACTAATATCTAAGCTCAGGTTTTGATAACGTATGCCATCATTCCTCTAAGAATCGATCTTTAATCTCTAATATTTTAGGTAATTCCTGCAGGAATAAAGTGATCAGCTCAGGATCAAACTGTTCACCGGACATCTTTTCAAGATGCTCTATCGCGTCCTCTACCGGCCAGGCGCTCTTATAAGGTCTGGGGCTTGTCAAAGCATCGAAAACGTCGGCTATGGCTACAATTCTGCCTTCAATGGGAATTTCAATACCACGTAAACCTTTGGGGTAACCAGTGCCATCCCATTTTTCGTGATGAGTAAGGGCAATGGATTTTGCCAGTGAAACAAGGCTGGATGTCGGGTTTTCGAGTATACGCGCCCCAATTTCTGGATGCTGTTTCATGCATTCAAATTCTTCTTTGGTTAATCGCCCAGGCTTAAGCAAAATATTATCAGGGATGCCTATTTTCCCAATATCGTGCATCGGCGCCGCTCTTAAAATTTGCTCCGCTCGAGCCTCGTCAAAACCTACAGCTTTGGCTAAGATATATGAATAGTGGCTCATTCGCTGAACATGCATACCCGTTTCATTGTCTTTAAATTCCGCGGCGCGGCCTAGTCGCTGTATTAAATCAACCTGTGTCGCTTCGAGGGTTTCGGTTCGAACAAGCGACAAATGTGTCCTAACCCGCGCCTTTACAATGGATGGCGTTATCGGCTTGACAATATAATCCACACCACCAACATCAAAGCCTGTTTCTTCATCCGTGATTTCAGCCCGCGCTGTTACGAATATAACGGGTATATTCGCGCTCAAGGGGTTTGATTTGAGTGCTCTGCAGACGTCATAGCCATTCATTTCCGGCATCATAATATCAAGAAGAATAATATCGACTTTTTCTTTAACGGCTATATCGAGTGCTGACTTTCCTGTTTTTGCAAAGTACAGCCGATAATCACGCTGAAGAACCTGCTTAAGTATCTTAAGGTTTGCAGGTTGATCGTCGACAATAAGTACTTTCGCTGTATTTAACACTAGAGTCATGGTTTTACCCGTCAACATACAAGCTCATGGCAAGGCCTATTTCTTGCGAAAACACCTCAAAATCAAAATCTTCCATAGCGATTTCTGCCTGTTGAAGATGAGAAGAAATATCTGGTGGTAACTTTGTGTTTAAAAGTCGGAAAAGAAGCCTTTCTCGTAATTCACCACGCTCTGAAGCCGCATGAAGTTCTGCTAATGCGTCTAAAATTTCACGGCGACTTAAAGCTTCTGTGAACTGCTCTACCGATACGCTTGATGGATAAGAACTGTCTTTTATTAACAATTTCAGATCATCAAGAAAGATACCCCAATCTCGCTTAATATCATTCAGCAGAGTTTTTGCCTTAATAGATTTTGACTCTTTCAGCGCCACCTCAAATTCATGAAAATGGCTTGCGAGCTTGGGGATAGACAAGTTCCCAGACACACCCTTTAATGTATGACAGTGTCTACAAAGCTCATCGAAACTCTCTTTTTCCATCATGGATTCAAAATCATTTATAACATCTTGGTTTTCAACCGAAAATTTGATCAATTCATTTAGATACAACTCTTTTGAGAGCCAAATGCCAACCCCTTTCTGAATATCAATCACATTAACGACATATTGCTCAACCTTATCAATCGGTTCGCTAACTGAATCCATGAGTTCAACGTCTAACCCTAAAACTCTAGCCATCTCTTGAGTAAGGCGCGCAAAATCAATGGGTTTATTTTCAAAACCGTCCATCCCCGCATCAAAAGCCTGCTGTCTGTCTTTTGGTAAAACACTAGCCGTCAACGCAACAATCGGCGTTCTATTGAAGTTACCACTGAGTTCAAGCTTACGGATCTCTTGGGTTGCTTCAAGGCCATCCATGTCGGGCATCTGTATATCCATCAATACAATATCTGGCCGTTCTTTTTGAAAAACTTCAAGTGCTTCTGCGCCATTATTTGCCATTAGCACCGTGTGCTTCTGCCTGGCCAATAGCAAACTTAATAGATTCAAATTTTGCTGAATATCATCAGCGATAAGCACTCTTAATGCAGGAAGCTCAACTGGGTTCTTATTTACCTTTTGTGGTAAATTTTCCGTTTTCGGCAGAGGTATCGAAAAATAAAAGCAACTTCCCATTCCCATCTCACTCGTTGCTGAAATATCTCCCCCCATCAGCTCAACCAGCTGTTTTGAAATAGTGGTTCCAAGACCGGTACCACCAAAGCGTCTACTCATTGAAGCATCGGCCTGGGTAAAGGGGTCAAAAATTGCCTCTAGCCTCTCTGGTTCTATACCAATACCAGTATCGATTACTTCAAATGTGATCCAGTTATTTTTGTCTTGGTGTGGCAGAACTTTCAGTGTAACAACACCGGCTTCAGTAAACTTTATGCCGTTACCGACCAAGTTCATAAGAATTTGACGTATACGTTCTTCGGGCCCAAAAACAAATTGAGGCAAATCAGAATTGATATTGAACCTTAAATCAATATGCTTTGTTTTTGCTTGAAGCCATAAAGTTGAAATCACACTGTCTATACAATTAGACAAGTCAAAGGCTTGGTACTCTAAAATTAGTTTATCTTTTTCTAGTTTCGCACTGTCTAAAATGTCATTAATCAGGTGTAATAGTGAGTGGGCAGATTGATTAATGGTTCTAAGTTGCTTTTCTGTTTCGCAGGGCAAGATCTCATCGAGGAGAAGGTCACTAAATCCGATAATGGAGTTCATCGGAGTTCTAATTTCATGACTCATATTGGCTAAAAAAGCCGCCTTACTTTCAGCAGCTGCCTCTGCACGAAGCTTAGCAAAACGAAGCTCTTCCTCCATTGCTTTCCGAACGGTAATGTCCAGCATCACGCCATCTATCCATAGAGGTTTATCATCTTGATCATATACAGCCGCTCCACTTTCAAGAACCCACACTGTATTACCGTTACGATGAAGCACTCTGTACTCAAGTTCGTATTTTTGCTCTTTGTTTTCAATAGCAAAAGAAAGTTCGTTACGAATACGCTCTTCATCTTCGGGGTGTAGCCAATCGCCAAAACCTCGTTGACCGTTTAAATATTCTTCGGCAGGAAAACCACTGATTTCTTCTATTACTTTACTTAAAAAAAGCGGCGTCCAGTTCTCATCAAGAAGACAACGAAAAGCCGCACCGGGGATATTTCGAATCAGTGAGCTTAATCGCTCTTCACTTTTCTTAAGCTCTTCTTCCATACGCTGACGTTCGGTAATATCGGAAACGAAGCCTACGAAAAGAGGTTCATTGGAGTCTATTTCTACACACCCAACGCCAAAGCGAACAGGGACGAGGTGGCCGTCTTTATGTAAGGCAAACGCCTCTTTTTCCCCCTCCATAAGACTTGAATTATCGCGCTTAAGATAATTTTTCAGATAATAAAAAAATCTATCCCGACTTTTTATTGGTATTAAGACAGCAACACTTTTTCCCATAACTTCAGCTTCCGACCAACCAAAAATTCTAGCGGCCGCGCTATTAAATTCCTGTATATCACCTTTAGAATCGATGGTAATAACCCCATCTGTCGCTGTATCCAGTGTGGCTTGTAGCCTGGCTTCACTAGAGGTTTTTTCTTTCAAAAGCTGCCTGGAACGAAGTTGAGCGTTGACATTTAAAGCAAGCGTAGAAATCAATAACGTTATTATTGCGACTCCAATAGCCAATCGATTGTCTTCATCCAATGCTTCCGGAATGTAGTGCAGGTCGGGGTCAGAAATAAAAATAGCGGCTTCCATCCCGCAATAGTGCATCCCAGAAATAGCCAACCCCATAATAGAAGCGCTAATAAGATTAACCTGACCAACAGACATATTAGGGAAAACAGCAGGGAGCGAGCGACGAACAGACAGTGCAATACACGCAAAAAAAACCGCAACCACTATAGAAATTGCAAACCAATAAGGGTCGTAGCGCAGCAACATTGGCATTTCCATTGCCGCCATACCAATATAATGCATAGCGCCTATCCCTCCCCCTACGATAAATCCATTCCTGAGCGTTAGGGATAAACTATCTTTCTTTTTAACTAACGTACTGAGCAATATATAACTAGCGACAATAGCGGGGACCAAGGACAGTAAAGTGATGCCTGTGTTGTAATGCATCTCATGAGGCATAGATAAAGCTAACATTCCCACAAAATGCATGCTCCAGATCCCGCCTGCCATGACAAGAGCACCAGACAGCAAAGCCATGAAACGATATTGACTCGTAAGGAGCGCACGAGCAAATACAGCTGAGCGTAAGGCAAAAAATGATGCGGTAATAGCTAGGAAGACAGAAACACTCACCAGCAGAGCATTATAAGAACCGACAACGACAGTCACGCTGTCGGTATCCAGCATAAAAAAGCGATCTAGTGGCATTTCAATCTCTGCAGATAAGCGACCAAAGGGTACATATACGTTCAAACACGACCAAAATATGACTGACTCCCTGTGATTTATCTCTGGGGCAGGATGCACCACCTACAAAAAGTCGCCTTTTATAAAGTGTAGAACAGTATTTTGAACTTTTTTGAGAATGATACAGGCACTTAAAAACCACCCCGCAAGATATTTAACCCTTCAGCCCGGAGTGAACACTCCAGATAAAAGCAGAGATGTATTTGGTTACACTATAAAGTTACCGAAACACACTTATTTATAACCAAATAAACCATTATTGCTGGCCCGCCCCCCTATCAGACCTTAGAGAACTGCCCGCCCTAGATAACACCTGAATCTCACCGGTTACTTCAACCACTTCCCTGTACACTTTCATACTGATAAGTACGTGTAGAATCCACGAGCTGGCGAATAGAAATCTTCAATATGTAAACTATACTCATCCGGATGGCTGAATTTTAAAGAAAGAGAACTATCCATGTCCGACTTTATCCAAAACTCCAACTTATTATTGCTGTTATTTTGCGAAATTCTTTTTGCCGCCCATGTGGGCATGGGTATTTGGGTCGCACTGCTCAGAAATAAGATCAAACAGCAAAACTCTGAGCTAGAGCAGCGCGAGCAAGCGCAGCTAGATCAGTCAGAAGCACCACAAGCCAGTCCTGAGGAGATAGCCGGCTCAGATACTGGACAAGCGCAACTCGTGAACGAACAGCGCATCAAAAACCTAGAGCGCTTCCGTAAACTTTATCTAGAACTCAGTGACAAACTGGAGGGCGAAGTCGCTAACCGCGAGGCACAAGACAAACAACTCGCAGAGCTGAATCGCTTGCTCAACAGCCAAAATCACGTCATCACTACCCTCAAGCGCTCTATTGATGAAATCTCAAACAAATATTCTCTTGAGCAGGATTCGCGCGCGCACCTAGAAAGCCAGATCACCAAACTGGAGGATAACGCCGATGCCCTTAAGGATGAGCTCGAGCGAGCCAACAAAAGACTGCTGCGCGATTCGATGTTGGAAGACGAAATCAGCCACTTTAAAGATCGCGTATTCGAACTGGAGCAATCGGAGCGTCAGCTTATTCACGAGGCACAAAACTATCGACAGGCTCTAGAAGAAAACCAAAACTGGCAAGAAAACCCACACCCTTATGGCAAAGTGGACATCGCAGAAATGGATCAATTGACCAGTAAGCTGGCCCAAAAAGATAAGGAAATATCACTGCTACGCAGTGAATGTGACACCATTGCCAAACAATACGAAGAACTGGCTTCGTCCAGCCTGACACAAATAGAGTCAATGCAAACCACAACCACAGAAGAGCAGATTAACATTCAGCAACTGCAAACTATTCTTGACCAAAGCGCGCGAGCTCTGGAGGAGAAAAAACAGGAAGTCCAGCAGCTAGAGCAAGCACTTCTCGCTCAAAACTCCTCGCCTACTGACGAAACCAAAGAGCAATATAAACAAAAGCTCACACAACAAAACGAGCTGGAAGTCACTTTTTTTGACACAGTGGAACAAGCCGTTGAGCTGTTTGATGATATCGCTACTGATGAAATGAAAATACTTAAGCAGTCTATGAATGAAAAATCTGACTCCTTAAAAATGGAGCGCAACGAACTCCTAAATGTGCGAGAACAAGTCAAACTCGACAACCCAACATCAACGCAACAGTTACAAGAAGAAAATCAAAAACTCAAACAACAAATTGAACAGTACAAAAGGCGTACTCAACAGTTACAGCAGAAAGAAAAGGAGATTATGCGCCTGAACTTTGAGCTGGAGAAACTAGAGAATAAATACCTTGAACTTATCGATAAACAATAGAGCCCTTTTATAAGGCCTCTCTGCACAATGAAAAACTATAAAACTGAACCAATAAAAAAACCCTGCACTTTCGTGACAGGGTTTTTTGAACTCAACCGGTTTTACTTCAGCCAAATGGCCGGTCGGTTTACTTCAATTTTTCGATGACGTCACCAAACAAAACCTCATCTGCTGGAATCACTTTAGGAGTATCCAATGGCTTAGACACCCAAGTTACGTTCACCAAATGTTTCCAGTAAATGTTTTCGTTGGTGCTGTTGCCGCCCCAAGTACCACAACCCAGCGAGAAGGTTTGGCGCATGCCATTCCACAAGTTACCTGAGTTAGAAGGTGACTGGGGCTGGTTTACCATCACACGAGAAGTTTTAGTGCCCGAGGCCAACTTCAGAATGTTCTCATCGCTGTTGGAATAAATACCACAAGAGTGACCCATGCCTTGGTAAGCTTGAATGTTATTGGTCAGCTCAACGGCTTCATCCACATTCTTCACTTTGTAGAACGCCATAATCACAGACAGCTTTTCGCCGGAATACGGGTGCTCAGCACCATAACCGGTTTCAGGCATGATGATGAAGGTGCGATCGCTCGGGATTTCGATGCCCGCCATGGCGCACATTACTGGTGCAGGCTTCACAACCGCTTTTGCGTTCAGGTGACCATCTTCCCACAGCACATTGGCAATTTTTTCATAATCACCAGCTTGTGCCAGGTAGCCACCTTTTTCGATCAGCTTGGCCAGAAACTCTTCGTAAATAGACTCAACCACAATAACGGTGTTATCGGAAGAACAGCTGGCCGCCAAATCGAAGGTTTTAGACAGACGAATTTTCTCGGCGGCAAAATCCAGGTCAGCGGTTTCATCAACGGTGATACAGGCGTTACCCGCACCCACACCCAGAGCAGGCGTACCGGATGAATAAGCCGATTTCACCATAGCAGGGCCACCGGTGGCTAAAATCAAGTCACACTGCTTCATCAGCTCGTTAGTAGAATCCAATGATGGCAACTCAATCGCTTGCACCAAATCCGCTGGCGCACCCAGTTTTTCCAAAGCCGCACGCATGTTATCAACAATCATTTTATTGGTGATTTTGGCGCGTGGGTGTGGCGCGATGATAATGGCATTACGGCCTTTCACCGCATTGATGGCCTTAATCACAGGGGTCGCTTCTGGGTTCGTGGAAGGCGACAAGGCACCAATCACGCCCACGGGCTTAGCAATCTTGATGATATTGCGTTCTTTATCTTCTTCAATCACACCGATGGATTTGTCATCGATGATGTCCATCAGAGCCGCACGGGTCTTCACAGAAATCTTAGTGAATTTACCGTTGTAGTCACCCAGCTGGCTTTCATCCACGGTGTGCTGTGCAATCTTTTCAGCAACACCAGGCTGGCAATTGGCCCAAACCATCGCCGTGATCAGTTCGTCGATCTGCTCTTGAGTGTAATTTTCGATCTGAGCTTGTGCCGCGCGAGCGCGCTCAATCATAGCCGCAATTTGACGGGCTGCATCGGTGTCGGCAATCACTTTTTCTAGTGCCATGATAATCCTCTGTCGCTGATGGGTGAGACCAAAGCCTGATAGCTTTAGGGCTGCACAAATAGGATCGTACCCCCCTAAAAACGCCCATTTTCAGACTTGACGCTCTTGTGGTGTTGAACTTATGAGTGAAACAACCACGCATTAACGGGCGAAGCCATGACTGCTTGATTCACTGCATTACAAATTAAGAGGCCGAATTATAGGGCGAAATGGCCCGCAGAGATAGCCAGCAGTGCATTGTTGCTCGCTAAAGCGTCCCAATAAGGCTCAATCAGTGCCTCTTAATATGCATAACCTGCCTACCAAGTGATCTCGCCCCAGGGTAATCACATCTACATTGGCGAGACATAAACTTCGACAATATGGATAGATTTTCTATCCATATTCAGGATTTCTTGTCTATCCATTGACTACCCGCCGCCTTTTACCGAAACTTGCGCCAGCTCTCAATAAGCCCAAAACATGAGGTTTCTGCCCCTATGGCACAATACGTCTATTCTATGAACAGGGTGAGCAAAATTGTTCCCCCTAAACGCGAAATTCTAAAAGACATCTCGCTCTCCTTTTTCCCCGGCGCAAAAATCGGCGTTCTGGGCCTGAATGGCGCGGGTAAATCCACTTTGTTGCGCATCATGGCCGGCATCGATACAGACATCAGTGGTGAGGCGCGCCCGATGCCGGGCATAAAAGTGGGCTACTTGCCTCAGGAGCCACAACTCGACCCCGCCAAAGATGTGCGAGGCAATGTGGAAGACGGTTTGCGCGAAGCCATTGATGCCCTAGCAGCCCTAGATCAAGTGTACGCCGACTATGCCGAACCCGATGCCGACTTTGACGCGCTGGCCAAAAAACAGGGCGAACTGGAAGATATTATCCAAGCTTGGGATGCCCACAACCTGAACCATAAATTAGAGGCCGCTGCAGATTCTTTGCGTCTGCCGCCTTGGGATGCCGACGTCTCGAAGTTATCCGGTGGTGAGCGTCGCCGTGTCGCGTTGTGCCGTCTGCTACTGTCGCGCCCAGACATGCTGCTACTCGATGAACCGACTAACCACTTGGATGCAGAATCCGTGTATTGGCTAGAACGTTTTCTGGTGGATTTTGCAGGCACAGTCGTGGCCATTACCCACGACCGTTATTTTCTGGATAATGCCGCAGGCTGGATTCTGGAATTGGATCGCGGTCGCGGCATTCCTTACGAAGGCAACTACTCCAGTTGGCTGGAACAAAAAGAAGCCCGCCTTGAGCAGGAACAACGCACAGAATCGTCCCATTTAAAAGCCATGAAGGCCGAGTTGGAATGGGTGCGCCAAAACCCTAAAGGCCGCCAAGCCAAAAGTAAGGCCCGCCTTGCTCGCTTTGAAGAAATGCAATCGCAAGAATTTCAGCAGCGCAATGAAACCAACGAGATCTACATTCCTCCCGGTGAGCGCCTTGGTGATAAGGTCATCAACTTCCACAATGTGACCAAAAGCTTCGGTGATCGCGAACTGTATAATGGCCTAAGCTTTTCTATACCCAAAGGTGCGATCGTGGGGATTGTCGGCGCCAATGGTGCGGGTAAATCCACCCTCTTTCGCCTGATTGCAGGCACAGAAACACCGGACGGCGGTGAAGTGGAGCTGGGCGAGACAGTCCAAGTGGCTTACGTAGAGCAAAGTCGCGAAAACCTAGATGACAGCAAAACGGTGTGGGAAGAGATTTCCGACGGCAACGATGTTCTAAAAATTGGCAATTACGAGGTGAGTTCACGATCTTACGTGGGGCGCTTTAACTTCAAAGGGTCTGATCAGCAAAAGCGTGTAGGCGAACTGTCCGGCGGTGAACGTGGTCGGCTGCATTTGGCACACACCCTAAAGCAAGGCGCCAATGTGCTACTGCTGGATGAACCTTCGAACGATCTAGACGTAGAAACCTTGCGCGCACTGGAAAATGCGATCAACAACTTCCCCGGTTGTGCACTGGTTATTTCTCATGACCGCTGGTTCCTTGACCGCGTTGCGACACACATTCTAGCGTATGAGGACGATGGCACCATCGAGTTCTTCGAAGGCAGCTACACCGAATACCACGACGATCTGGTTAAGCGCAAAGGCAGCGATGCACAACCCAAGCGCTCGCAATACAAGAAGCTAAAAACCTAATTTCCTCTTCGATCAGCGACACCACAAGCAACGAGCGAGATTTGTTGTTTGTGGTGTTTGCCACCCACAATATCGATTGCTTTTGATTTACCTCAACACAATGGCCTCCAACAACACCGATACTCCCCCTTAACTTGGCTCTCTCGCCACATCCATTGCACATTCAATAAACAGCAACAGCAATGCATCATTCAAACCTGCTTGCTTGGGGAACCACCATGACTCAACTTTACGCCCGCCAATCTCTGTGCCGCCGACAAAGCGAACTGGTCGAAAGCCTGACAACACTAGAGCAAAGCCTTCAAGGTAAGGCCGGTGTGGATGAGGAGTACAATGAGTTAGAAAGGCTAGCCGCATCCATGGCGAAAGAACTGGTTCACGTTAAACACGTTTTGCAGAAACTGGGAGGGCGCAGTTATGGCACTTGCGTCAATTGTGGCAAGCCGATTGGCCAGCAACGACTGAGGGCTTTTCCTGCCGCCGAAAGTTGTTTGCACTGCGCCAGCCGCGCCCACTGAGCTGAGCCTACGCTAGCAAGTGAAGCTCTAGCGGTGCTCGCCGCGCTCAAGCACCAAGCCTACCGCCTTTGCTTGTGGCACTGCACCGGGCTTACTTAGCCGTAAACGCAGCCAGCTGACGGAAAATTCCTGCTGCACGATCTGACAGATTTGCTCAGCCATTGTTTCAATTAATTGAAATTGGCTACCACTCACGAACTCGATGAGCCGGTCGGCTACTGCTTTGTAGTTGAGCGCAAATTGAAGATCATCCGTAGCTGCAGCCTCGCGGTTATCCCAAGCCATCTCCACATCCAGAGATACCGTCTGTCTTACTTGGCGCTCCCAATCATAAACCCCAATGATGGTATCTATTTGCAGCGCCTCAATAAAAACCGTATCCACACACACCTCCATTTTTTATGATCGAACCTAAAGGGCTGGCAAAGTATCCAGTGGCCAACGGGGTGTTACCGTTACGGGCAGCTCAGCTCGCTGGCCAGCCAGCAAACGTTGTGCACCCGCGTAAGCAATCATCGCCCCATTATCGGTACAGAATTCATGGCGCGCGTAAAACACTTTTGCGTCAATTTTCGCCAATGCCTGCTCCAGCTTTTCACGCAACCGTGTATTGGCTGAAACACCGCCCGCAATAATCAGGGTGCTGTAGTCAACCTGCTGTAAAGCGCGTCGACACTTAATCACCAACGTATCCACCACGGCTTCTTGAAACGCACAGGCAATATCAGCACAGGTTTGCTCATCTGGCAGACCGTTTGCCTGTGCATGCTCAGCCACAGTGTTCAGCGTATACGTTTTTAACCCACTGAAACTGAAATCCAATCCAGGGCGATCAACCATCGGCCGGGGAAACTTGAACCGTCCCACGTCACCTTGGTCAGCCAACTTTGCCACCTGAGGGCCGCCAGGGTAATCCAAATCCAACATTTTGGCCGCTTTATCAAAGGCCTCTCCTGCCGCATCGTCTAGGGATTCGCCCAAGAGCACATAGTCACCAAGGCCTTTTACTTGCACCAGTTGTGTGTGCCCACCAGAAACCAACAACGCTACAAAGGGGAACTTCGGTGGTTCTGGCTCTAACATTGGAGCTAGCAAGTGCCCTTCCATGTGATGCACACCTATGGCCGGCACTCCCCAACCGTACGCCAGTGAACGGCCAATACAGGCGCCCACCATTAGCGCTCCGACCAGACCTGGGCCAGAGGTATAGGCCACCGCATCGATATCCTGTTTACGCAAACCCGTGTCGGCCAACACTTCATTGATCAAAGGCAGTGTTTTACGCACGTGATCACGAGATGCCAGCTCAGGTACCACGCCGCCATATTCGCTGTGCACTGCTATCTGGCTGTACAGGCGATGCCCCAGCAAACCCTGCTCAGTGTCGTAAATAGCAATACCTGTTTCATCACAGGAAGTTTCAATACCCAACACGCGCATGTTGATTACCTTTTCCATGGCTCGGCGGCCACATTTGTTTTACGATTTGGTTAAATTCTCTGCCTAACGGCTCAAGAGCGTAGGCGCGCATCATATCAGCCCTTCAGCCCAGAGCCATGCCCAGCGGGCCAATTCAGCACTAATCTCATCATTCAGTAGGATTTTCTAGAAACCTGTTATGAACAGGCTTGCAGTCTTTGGGGTTCGTGTATACAATCTGCGCCCCTTAGATTATGAGAAACAGTTATCCCTGCAGCGACAGCAAAGTAGGCATAAATGCTTCTCCGGTGAATTGACAAATTAACAGGTAAACCGATGCCTCAAGTAAAACTGAAAGAAAACGAACCATTTGATGTAGCCCTGCGTCGCTTCAAGCGCTCTTGTGAAAAAGCCGGCGTTCTTGCCGAAGTTCGTCGTCGTGAATTCTACGAGAAACCAACAACTGTACGTAAGCGTGCCGCTGCTGCTGCCGTTAAACGTCACGCCAAGAAAGTTCAGCGCGAGTCTCGCAAGTTCCAGCGTCTGTACTAAGTTACAGGTCGCTCATTTACCCTTGCAGTTCACCTGATACCGTAGCTTGCCTACGGTTTTCTTGTGTGGAGAGAACACCATGTCTACCGAATTAAAAGATCGCCTCAAAGACGCTATGAAAGCGGCCATGCGCGCCAAAGAAAAAGAGCGCTTGGGCACTATTCGTATGATCCAATCAGAGATCAAGCGTATTGAAGTAGACGAGCGAATTGAAGTAGACGACGCGCGATTGCTGGCCATTTTAGACAAAATGAACAAGCAGCGCCGCGACTCTGTCAGCCAATACGAAGCTGCCGATCGAGAAGATCTTGCGGTTATCGAGCGCGCAGAAATGGCCGTTATTCAGGAGTTCCTCCCCACCGCACTGACCGAAGAAGAGCTAACAGCAATTGTTGCCCAAGCTATTTCCGACAGTGGTGCAGCCAGCGCCCAAGATATGGGCAAAGTGATGGCTCTGGTCAAGCCACAGGTACAGGGGCGTGCCGATATGGGTGCCATCAGCAAGCAGGTAAAATCGCAACTCAGCTGATTTGGTGATTCCCAAAAAGCAGGGTTGGCAATTCTTACCACCTGCTGGCTATCATACAAACCTTTAACACCTGCTTTTTGCCGTTTGACCCCTTGGATCTACTGTGCTCGAAACAGCAAAGTCTGATTACAGGCAAACACTTTCTATTGCAGGCTACCGACTCCACAGAAAGGCCGCTACACTGTCGCGATGGCAGGACTCATTCCCCAAACCTTTATTGACGATCTATTAGAACGCATCGATATTGTCGATGTGGTGGATCCGCGCGTCAAATTAAAAAAGAACGGCAAAAACTACAGCGCCTGCTGCCCGTTCCACGAAGAAAAAACCCCGTCATTCACCGTAAGTCCCGACAAACAGTTTTTTTATTGTTTTGGCTGCGGCGCCAGCGGCTCGGCTTTGAGCTTTATACTGGAATTTGATCGTGTCAGCTTTCCAGAAGCGGTAGACACTCTAGCGCGCATGGCGGGCGTAGAGGTTCCCCGAGAGGCTCGCGAAAACTCTCCGCAGCAAGATTACCGCAAACACCTTTACCGAATACTGGAACAGGCCGACGAGCACTTTCGTCAACAGTTGCGTCAAAGCCCCGCACGTCAACACGCCGTAAACTATCTGCAATCCCGAGGTCTATCGGGCGAAATCGCTCGGGATTTCGCCATTGGTTATGCCCCGCCTGGCTGGGATAATTTGCTAAAAACACTCGGCAACGATGACCAGCGCATTAAACAATTGAACGATGCTGGACTCCTGATTGAAAGGCCAGAGGATCAGCGGCGCTACGACCGTTTTCGCAATCGCATTATGTTCCCCATACGCGATAGCCGTGGCCGCGTCATCGGCTTTGGCGGCCGTGTACTCAGTCCAGACGACAAGCCTAAGTATTTAAACTCTCCAGAGACTCCTGTCTTTCATAAGGGCAAAGAACTTTACGGTCTTTTTGAAGCTCGAAAACATTACCGTGAGCTGCCACAACTCCTAGTGGTAGAAGGTTATATGGATGTTGTGGCCTTGGCTCAATTTGGCATCCACTACGCTGTAGCAACACTTGGAACGGCGTGCGGCGAAGACCATCTGACTTTAGCCTTCAAGCACACCCAAGAAGTGGTTTTTTGTTTCGATGGTGACAACGCCGGCCGCAAAGCGGCACGAAGAGCATTAGAAAATTGCCTAAGCTCTATGAGAGATGGCCGACAAGTCAAATTTCTATTTCTACCCGACGGAGAAGACCCTGACTCACTGGTCCGCCAAGTAGGTGCTGAAAAATTTTCTCGCATGGTGGATCTCGCGGTACCACTGGAAGATTTCCTCTTCGACGCCATGGCTGACGGCATTGACATACGCTCAATGGAAGGTCGAGCTCGCTTCAGCAAAAAAGCCGCGCCGCTCTTGCATCGTTTGCCCAGCGGGGTATTCAAAGAACTGATGTTCGCCAGCCTTGCCAAACGTACAGGCTTAACTTTAAACACGTTAATGGAATTGATCGAGCCTGAGCCAACCCCCAAAGCACCTCCAGCCCACGCAGAGCAAAAACCTCGGACTCCACCCTCAACAACGACAAACACTCCAGTGCCCCAACGTGAGGCCAAGCAGCACCTTGATCCGCCAGCGTACGCCTCTGAATCCTACGCCTTTAGCGACTACGACAACCATTACCCGGAGCTTACGCCCCAATCCACGGAGCCCGACCACTACGCCAGCGCCATAGCACCTAACAATACTGCACAACAACACCAAAGCCCCACAGCTAGCGCCGTCCACAAACCCATTACAGTCCATAGCGGCGCCATCAAACTGCCACCTAGCAAATTGCTGTGTGCCATGTTGCTACAACACCCCGAGCTGGCATTGGCCACCCCCGAATCCCTGCCCAACCTCGAAGACAGCAATAACGACGGCGACCTTAAAACATTTTTTGAACTGTTGTCTTTATTGCGCCAACGCCAAGGCTATAGCCTTCACCGGATTTTAGGACACTGGCGCGGCACTCGAGGAGAACAGGCCACATTAGATCTGGCAGAGCTGGCTGGTATTGAACTGATCAACGTTGCGCGTCTAGGCGGCTCCTATAACGCCAAGCAAGAATATTTAGATACTCTCACAATGCTAGAACATCGATACGGGCGTCAAAAGCAGTCGGCTGAGTTAGCGCAGTTTAACCGCAAGAACTTTAATGACCTGAGCGAAGCCGAAAAAGAAAAAATCAGAAACTTTTACGCAACCCAAGGCAAAAAACGCCCTCCTGATCATTAAGCAACCAACCTATGGAACAAATCCTGAGCAAAATGCTTCTAAAACATTGAATTTCTAGAAGCCAACACCATATATGGACTATAATGTCTGGTTTCCGCCACCTCGCTTCATTACAGTTAAACAGGGCCTCGAATGTCTGAAAGCCAACAGTCTCGCATCAAAGAGTTGATCGCTCGTGGTAAAGAACAGGGATACCTGACTTACTCCGAAGTCAACGATCACTTACCTGAAGATATTTCCGATCCGGATCAGGTTGAAGACATCATACAGATGATCAACGACATGGGTATCCAGGTGTTTGAAACCGCACCTGACGCCGATACCCTGCTGATGTCCGACGGTGATTCTTCAGCCGATGAAATCGCCGCAGCGGAAGCTGCTGCTGCATTGGCCGCTGTGGAAACCGAAGCTGGTCGCACCACAGACCCCGTTCGCATGTACATGCGTGAAATGGGTACTGTAGAGCTGCTGACTCGCGAAGGTGAAATCGCCATCGCCAAGCGTATCGAAGAAGGTACGCGCGAGCTGATGAATGCCATGTCATATTGGCCTGGATTAGTGCTCAATCTAGTTGAAGAGTTTAAGCTTGTCGAACAAGAAGAACGCCGTCTTCCAGACGTTATTGCTGGCTGGCTAGACCCCGCCGAGGACGTGATCCCCGGCCATATTGAAGCCGCCGCCAAAGCCAATAGCGCCGCCAATAAAAACGAGAGCGACGACGACAGCGATGATGACGATAGCGACGGCGACGATGATGAAGAAGAAACCATTTCTGGGGTGGACCCAGAGGAAGCCAAAACGCGCTTCGGTGATCTTGAGAAATCCGCGCTCGCCGTTATTGCCACTCTGAAAAAACACGGCCGTGACAGCAAGCAAGCTAGCAAAGCTATGGAAGAGCAAGGCAACTTGTTCAAGTTCTTCAAACTCCCGCCTCGACAATTCGAACCCATGTACACCGCTGTTCGCGGTACACTGGATCGCGTCCGTGCGGAAGAGCGTCGTATCATGCAGCTGTGCATTCGCAAAGCGAAAATGCCCCGCAAAACCTTTATCAAAGAGTTTCCTGGTAATGAAACTGATGAAGATTGGATCCCGACCATCATCGGTAAAAAACGTGATTACTCTGATGCACTAAGACCTGTTTGCGAAGAAATCTTACGTGCTCAGCGTCAGTTGCAACAGCTAGAAGAGGCTTCCGGTCTCGACTTGGCAAGCATCAAAGAAATCAACCGCCGCATGTCCATCGGCGAAGCCCGTGCCCGTCGAGCTAAAAAAGAAATGGTCGAAGCCAACCTGCGCCTGGTTATTTCTATCGCGAAGAAATACACCAATCGTGGCCTACAGTTTTTGGACTTGATTCAAGAGGGCAACATCGGCCTTATGAAAGCCGTCGATAAGTTTGAATACCGTCGTGGATACAAGTTTTCAACCTACGCCACTTGGTGGATTCGTCAGGCCATTACTCGCTCTATTGCGGATCAGGCTCGCACCATTCGTATCCCTGTGCACATGATTGAAACCATCAACAAGCTCAATCGCGTGAGCCGCCAAATGCTTCAGGAAATGGGTCGTGAACCCACACCAGAAGAACTGGGCGAGCGCATGGAAATGCCAGAAGACAAAGTGCGTAAAGTCTTGAAAATTGCCAAAGAGCCTATCTCTATGGAAACGCCTATCGGCGACGATGAAGATTCGCACTTGGGTGACTTTATTGAGGATGGCACCATTGAGTCTCCCGTGGATTCAGCCACCGCACAAGGCCTGCATGAAGCAACTCGTGAAGTGCTAGCCGGCTTAACGGCACGAGAGGCCAAGGTGTTGCGTATGCGTTTCGGTATCAACATGAACACCGACCACACTCTGGAAGAAGTAGGCAAACAGTTTGACGTAACCCGCGAGCGGATTCGTCAGATAGAAGCTAAAGCGTTGCGCAAATTGCGCCACCCTACTCGCTCCGATCACTTACGTGGCTTTATCGACGAGCAGTAGTCTTTAAACATCACGTCATAAAAAAAGGGGGCATATGCCCCCTTTTTTTATGCTTATAAAAGCCGCTGACATGTTCTTGGCCCTCGCGAGGGGAGTAGCGTTTAATCGATGGGCTTTAATGACCACCTGACTTAGAAAATACGTTAATAACTAACACCCCAATAATGATCAACACCATCCCCAATACCGCAGCCATATCAAGTTTTTGACCAAAAGCCCACCAGCCGACCACTGCAATTAAAACAATCCCCAGACCAGCCCAAATAGCGTAGGCAATACCGATTGGTATCGTCTGTAGCGTCAGTGAAAAGAAATAAAATGAGATGACATAACTGACTACCACAATCACACTGGGAATCAATCGGGTAAACCCAGCGCTGGACTGCAACGCTGTCGTACCTGTGACCTCGGCAATAATGGCGATGGCCAGAAAAAACCAGCCCTTCATAATCTTACGCTCACTGAAAGCACTCCGAGTAAAGTCACTCAGACTAGCACGCCTTGTCTCCCAGCTGAAATTAAAGCTGACGGTTCAAGAAACTCACCATGCCAATACACACGCCAAAACAGATAAATACCGGCGTATCGATAAAGCTTTTAACAATAAACCTCGACCTTTAATGGCAAAATCACCGAAACAACAAGGCTGTGAACACCGACTACAGAGGCACAAGTGAAGCCGTAAAACACCAATATACACAGGCAAAATAAGAACCACTGGCAAGAAGCCACCGAGCGCTTTATAATGCGCCCCGTTGTGCGTTAAAGTATTGCCAATTCAATAACTTACCACGCACAACTTCCTTATCTACGTAAGTTACATCACGTCTAGGGGCCTATAGCTCAGTTGGTTAGAGCATCCGACTCATAATCGGCAGGTCGCAAGTTCAAGTCTTGCTGGGCCCACCATTTCCTCTCCTCACAATACATCGACACATACCTACTCGCCGCCAGAAATCATTCACGTGTCACTGGCTTTGACACTTGTGTGAAGACTCGTCGTAAAGGCCTTAATTCACGACCTGCTTACCTTTTCTGTCTTGCTTTCAGGCTCCAACCGAAAGCTCCCAAAGGTATAAACCCGCAAACCCTAAATAAAATAGGCCTGCGGCTCCCATACAGCTGGCAATCCATAAACTTGGGCGAAGCCTCTTGGGCAAGCGCGTACAGTTAATGTACAGGGCGACTAAAGCAATAAAAGGGGTATGTAACGCGGCGATAATACCCGACGCCGACATCACCGCGACAGGATCGTCAAATAACAAAATAATAACGATTGGCACTATACCCGTGACGGTGACCACAAATAAACGCTTGAGGGTGCGCCGCTCGAACAATGACAACCCCATATGAATTGCCAGCTTACTCGCCGCGCTCACTACTCTGCCGCGTTTACCAGCATTGCGCTTAGTGCGGCTGAGGATAAGCGTCATGTCGGCAAAGCTGCGGCCCCAACCATCTTGGTTAGCCAATACGCTGCCACCTAAGGCGATAACGATAGCGGCCAGCAACAAATACTCACCTGCAGGGCCCCAAATACCCGAGAACAACCCCGTTAAATCGACGGCGACATCTACGCCTTTTGGCAGATTACCGACTGGCGCTAATAACTCAGCACCCAACACCATGAAGGAAAACATCACAATCAAGCCGCCCACAACGCCTAAGGTCGCAGCGCCAGTCATCACGCCCACCCAATCGCGGATACGCTCTACTTGTGTAACGTTGTCCCGATCTGCTGACTGCTGGCGCTCTGAACGGACTTCTTCAGGGACCTCTTCGTCTCGCTCCTGTGTAACCAGTCCGCCTCCAAAGCCTCGGGTGGCGGTCCAGTAGCCAAACCACACAATCCCCATCGAGCCGGCTAGAATTGTGCCTACCCAAGGCAAAATAATGTAGAAATCAGGATTAACAGGCCACGTAAATAGCAATCCTTGCCCAACCTTTGTCAAGCTTGGCCCCACCACTACCGCCGAAATCACAACCATAACCATCAACAACAAAGCCATAATACGGCTAGACTTTTCAAGCAGCATGTACTGCCCACCCGCGACAAACGCCGTACTCAGCACAATCAGTACAATGGCATAACGGCTAGCACTTCCCGGTAAAAAGGCTTGTGCAGCACTGCCCACCACCGCCGAAAGACCTGCAATACCCACGCTTGCGGCCAATAGTTGGGGAACAAATATCAGCCAAACCGCCCACCCACAAGGCCCCCTCAGCGTATACATTCCTTCTAATATAGTTTTTCCAGTAACAATCGAAAAGCGCGCCATTTCTCTGATCATGACCCACATAAAAAAGACAACCAGCAACAGCAACCAAAGTAGCTCGTACTTATACTGTGAAGCGACCCGCGGTGTGAATAAAATAGATCCGGTACCAACGGCAGAAAGCATCCACAATAAACCAGGCCCATACCAAAGCCATCTTTGCCGACCTTTAGGCGCTGCTGGCACACTAGGTCGAATAAGCACGTTACTCACTTGTCCCTCCCTTTGGTTCATTCGTCTTCGCGACTCGCTCTCTACTTCTATCACCCTTTATTCCTATCAGCCTCTACCTCTAAAAGCTGCAGTGGCAGGTATTTCAAAATTGTGATCAACAAACAAAACGTCTCTGATAGAGCACACCTTGCGCCACTGGTTGACTGAGGCTGGGTGACTTAGCGGATGTTTTGTAAGGTATAAAAGAAGCAAAACAATCAATGTATATGTCAATTCTGCTGAGAGTGTGCGTGATGATCATTTTCTACATGAATACGGCCATCAATGGTTAGCGTTTTTTCAAGCGTTGCATGTGTTATCTGCGTTTAAAAGAACATCAACGAAAACCCTAACATCTAAAAAAGATATTGCCAAAAATCAGCTTGAAACATGCACACGTAACTCAAGCGCCCTAAAAGAATGGGTCTTTTATATGTGAGGTACCCTTGTTAAGCTTCCATACCGCTAGCAATAAGTCACCCTATGATCAACTCACTACCAACACCTGAACAACTGCAGCCACTTTTAGTGCAGCTGGACGACGCCATCACCGCGCTGGCTAACGCCACTGGTATTGCTAAATTCGCAAACATCGGCAGCGTATTCGAGTGCGCGCGACAAGTTCTACTCACCGAGGGGGGCGCGCAAGCGTTAGAGCAACGCGCACAAGCACTGGAGGAGGCTGGTAGCTTTTCTGGATCAGACTGGGCCGAACCGCACACGCTTATTCCCGCGCTCACCCTGCAGTCCTTACAAAGTAATAACGCCGACTTGCTAACTATTGAGGCGCTGAGTGAACTGCGTTTACTGGCGGTGGCTAAGGGTGATTATATTCACCCAAGTATTTCAGCCGAACAGGCGCATCACTATCTAACCCAAGTATTGGCGCTTAATCTTACCCTGTTGTTTTCAGCGCCCAGCGAGGCGGAACGGGAAGGCCAAGGCATCTTAGCCAACATACCGCGCACTTTGGTTCGACATTTGGCCGATCGTATCGGCTATGAACACGTTATCGACACGCTTATCGAAGAGATTTGGCGCATTCTTCGTCAGCACCCCATACAGATTGATCCCGCCAAGCAAATGATCACCCAAATATCCATTTGTCGCATGCGACCCGATGTTGATCTGGGCAACAGCGGTGTGGGTGCCGATCGTCTAATCAGTAGTTTATATGGCCCCACCCAAGCCTGCCGAGAAGACCCAGGCGTGGAAGTCTACCAACAACACATCGATTACTTTGACAGCGCCGCACTGCAAGCCGAAGCCACTGGTTTTGCTCGATCTATGCACGACACAGGCCTTGTATCGCCTTACCATGCGGTGTTTTTACGCCACTTAAACGAACATCATGACCATTTGCTAGTAGATGCTCTGGGGTTATCGGGAACCGGACGTGACAGTTTGCTGTGCTACCGTGAACTGGTACGTACGTTAATCAACCAAGCCGTTCATCCTGCAACTGCTCAAGCAGTGTATGGATTGGCCATGATGCTAGAGCGAGGCATACTTTATCGCCCCGCGGTAGCGCCTTCACTGTGGCGCCAGTTGCGTCTAGCACTGTCCGATTGGTCGCGCAATCGCTTACAACTGATCTTCGGCGATCAGATTCCTCCTGCGACTCGGCTGCTTGAAGGCGTACTGTGTATGCTGGGCTTACCTTTGGGCGTGGGCCAAGGTAACAACCCTACGTGCCAATCTGCACGAGCTTTGTCTATCTGGGCTTACAACGACCCCGATTACTTGCTGCAAATCATTGCTTCTGCAGTGCGCGACGATGAAATAGTAATGACGTTCGAAGGCAAGCCCGTGTCTTCAAAGCCCTTGCTGGATGACCCAGGCCGAATGCTGCCTTTCGACCTCGATCCGGTGTCTCTCATACTCGTCCCACACTTGGACTATATTTACTCACAAATGGGACAGCTGTGTCTGGGGCGCGAGGGGGACCCCCATCGCTGGATCAATCCCGAATTTCACGGCTGGTGGGTAGGCCGAGGCTTTAGTATTGCGGTGGATGTGGCAACGGGTCATTTGGTAGACCTGGATAACTTCCTACGGCACTTTTATGCTTACTACCACCCCTACTACAATGGTGACCAACCACTGATTCACCCACAACCTGCTGGTATTGCAATAACCGATAGCGCAGCGCGATTTATCGGCTGGCACGCCATTACCATTCAACGAGTGGCGCTGGACCCTTCTGGTGATATGCGAGTGTATTTTTTCAATCCCAATAACGACAGTGGCCAAGACTGGGGCGATGGCGTCAAAGTGGATACAGCCGACAACGGTGAGCTATTCGGTGAGTCGTCTTTACCGATTGAGCAGTTTGCCTCACGCTTGTACATCTTTCACTACGACACGCTCGAACGCGGGGAACCCGAAAAAGTCCCTGATGACGAGCTGAAGGTCATCACCGGTTACATCGACCGCAGCTGGGGTAGCGAGCGTCGAGCAGACCACGAAAAAGCCCCCTAGTGCAGGGGCGATGCTCAATGGATTAGAAAAATTTGCCAGCGCAACCAAAGTTATCCATGACTCACCATTATAGGCTCTACCAATAAATCGGATCAAAAAAGCAGCGTAAAAACGCCTTTTCAATATGAGCCAACTGTGGTGTAACTGTGATCCCTCCCAAACGAAAGTACGTATCACAATTGAATTACTGATGGCGTTCACTACGCTAAAAACACATACACCAATACATGTTTAAAACTGAAAGCTAGCGACTATACTTACTCATCAAAGGTGTTTTAGCACTTATTTATCAGAAAGTGTTTTAGCGGTCTCGGTGAATCATCTTGTCCGATGTATCCGTCACTCTTTAGGGTCAACTTAATTTAAAGACCATTAAACCGATAATAAGTCAGCTGAAACAACGTTCACGATTCACCGCATGAACACAGTAAAATTGCAGTGAGGTTATTTTATGTATTTATCCAGACTTATTTACGCCAGTACCATAAGCACCAATTTTGAAAGTACTGATATAGAAAAAATATTGAACATCGCACGTAAGAATAATAAAAAGAGTCATGTCACTGGCATGCTGTATTTTAATCGAAAATATTTTATGCAGTATTTAGAAGGCTCTAGATCCGAAGTGAACAACGCCTACAAAAAAATTTTGGATGACAAGCGACATTCTAATGTTGTGATATTGGACTATCGAGTGATCGATCAGAGAGAATTCAGTGAGTGGACAATGGGTTACGTTCCTGAATCGCCATTAACCGCAAAAATCAACTTAAAACACTCAATCAACGATACTTTTGATCCTTACCAAATGTCTGGTGAAAGTGCTAAATTTATGATGCTATCGTTGCGAGACAGCATTCCAACCATTTAAATAAATTTCTAGTAAGGTGAACTGGTGAGGGCCCCTTTTCACTCTAAAACGTTAAACCGATCACTGCACAACACACCAAACCTCTGATCAAAAAAGCGGTGTACTATTTATGTTTATGCTCGTTCCTACAGGAACGATAACTTTCAAAGCTCGATTCAAAAGACTGATTCATTTGTTTTTCAGCCCTATCAATCACACTCGAAAACGAGTGACCGTGACACGCAAGCTTTCAGCATGCTTTTTCAATTCTTCTGCATCAGCATTCACCACATTTGCTCGGCTGGACGTTTCTCCGACCTCTGCATTAACGTCTATAATGTTGCGATTGATCATTTCGCACACCTGATGCTGTTCTTCGGCAGCAGAAGCAATGGTGTGAGCCATACCGTTTATGTGATCAACTGAGCTTTGAATTGATGTAAAGATTGCACGGGTTTGCTCTGTGGCTGTTTTGGTGTCATCTGAGTGCTGCAATGTATTTTCAAGTTTCTCGGCCGCTGAGGCTGTTCTCTGTGTAAGCGTTAGAATCATCGTGTCAATCTCGGCCGTAGATGTAGCCGTTCTGCCCGCTAAGGTACGCACTTCATCCGCAACAACGGCAAACCCTCGCCCTTGATCGCCAGCTCTTGCAGCTTCTATCGCGGCGTTGAGCGCTAATAAGTTTGTCTGATCGGCAATATTTCGAATGGTATCTAAGATCGTTGTAATATTGTGTGTCTCTTCCGCTAGCGCACTCATGGCACGGTTAGAATCACCGATACCTTCAATAAGGGCTGTAACAGCATCTACCGTACGATCGATAAACTGTTGCCCTTTTTGGACATACTGTTGACTCTGGTTGGCAGCATCTGCCGTTTCAGATGAGCTACGAGCCACACTCGTCGCGGTATCCACCATCTCATTAAATGAAACGGCAACCTGCGCCATGATATCTGTCTGCTGCCTTGAGCTTTTGGCCATGTCATTAGCAATAATAGCGCTGCCACTGGCTTTATCACTGACTTTTTCCGAGGTTTTGATGATATCCACCACCAAACCATGCGTCATGGTTAAAAATCGATTAAAGGCTTGAGCCATTTGAGCCAGCTCATCCTTTCCACCTTCTGGCAACCTACGGGTTAAATCCCCCTCCCCTTGAGCAACCTTTTCCATTTCCTGAGTCATCATGTTTATCGGGCGAGTAATCAACTGACTAAACCATAAGCCGATTAAACCAAACACCAGCATGATAAGAAGAGCCACTACAATAGCCGTTTTCTGAAAAGCATTAGCCGCTGAAAACACTTCACTTTTTGGTATTAAACCAAAGAATGTTAGCCCTAAATTTGGTGATTCATAACGTGATACCAGCCACTCTCCTCCATTCAACGTCACTTGATCTAAGTTGCCATCAAAAATGCTCTGATACTCTTCACTTGAGTCAGTGATATTTTTAAAATTGTGCTCTTCATTAACACCATCCGCCAAAACCACGCCGGACTCATCCACTAAAATTAGGTAACCTGAATCACCAAATGTCACTGAACGCACCATCTCTGTAAGTTTGGCCAGTGTAATGTCAATAGCAACAACACCTTCAAGCCCAGATTCCGTTGTAAAGGTATGCATATAAGGTAGCAAAGGTTCTAAAGTGATGAAGTCGGTATACGCCGAGGTTGTCACTGGCTGCCCTGGTGTTTGGTTCGCCGCTAAATACCATGGGCGCTGTGTTGGGTTGTACTCACCAAGATCAGAAACAGGCCACTGTATATAACTTCCGTTTTCTAAACCCAAATAAACATAATTCGTATCCGGGTTACTTAAACCGAAATCCTCCATAAGGCGCCATGCTGCACGTTCAGCATCGCTGTTCTCTTCCGGAGTCATAGGTTTAGCAGCGCCTATGTAGTTCTCTACGCTGTTATCTAGGGCTTTCAGAACATCTGATTTGGCCAAGAAGCTAACACTATTCGCCATATTTTGAAGATAGACATCAAATGTTTGGCTAATTTGAGCCATCTGCTGCTCAGCTACATGCCTAAAATTCGCTTCAGCATCATGTCTAAATTGCTGCACGGCGAGGTAAGTAGAAATAATCATGGGCAGTGCAACAGCGCACAGAATGATAAACATAAGGCGAGTACGGAGCTTCATTCCGATAACCTGCAAAAAGGATTAAGAGTGAATTAAGAATAGACCACTCTTAAGCAGATACTAGACGAAATGTAAATATCTCAGGAGTGGGAGTAATCGAGTGCTTACTCCCGCCTGCCGTACGGCAGTTGATATGGGTCAGGTTAACCTCCCACTGGCTTGAGCCAGAGGTCATTTCACCTAGACCAATCGAGCAACTTTTTGATCAATACATCTTCTTCAATGGGCTTACTTATGTAGTCGTCCATCCCTGCCGATCGACACAAATGTTCATCGTCACTTTGAGCGTTTGCAGTGGTGGCTATAATGTGGATATTTTTATACTGCGCCCCGGCTTTGCCTTCTCGGATACAGAGGGTGGCTTCGTAGCCATCCATCACTGGCATCTGGCAATCCATTAAAATCACATCAAAAAAAGGCTTGCGACTCTGACTGAGCACATCCAAAGCCTGCTGTCCGTTTTCGGCGGTTTGAAACTCAATCCCCTCATC
>CBFHKY010000012.1:101596-103276 GCA_965656525.1 Pseudomaricurvus sp.
AAAAAGGCTTGCGACTCTGACTGAGCACATCCAAAGCCTGCTGTCCGTTTTCGGCGGTTTGAAACTCAATCCCCTCATCTTCCAAAATAAACCTGAGTAGCTCGATATTCATCATGTTGTCCTCGACAACTAACACTCTAGGTTTAGGAGTGATAATAGACGGCGGATCTGATTCTTTCATCGTTGCCAGTAACGGCTCTGTGATTAAGGCCGGCATCTTCTCATTACGATTGTTTGGCTTAGAATTTGAAACCAGTCTGAGTGTGTTTAATAAGTTATTGGGTGCTACCGGTTTGATAAGATAAGCCTCGATGCCTATTGACTCAAACAAGGCCAAATCACCGTATCGATCAACAGAGGTCATCATGACAATTTTGATAGAACTGAAATCAACATTTTGTTTTAAAGTTTCTGAAAGTTGCGCACCATCCATGTCTGGCATATCCAAGTCCAATAAAGCGATATCGAACATTGCTCTGCCACCGTTGAGCTCCTGTCGGCATAACTCTAACGCTGCGCGGGCACTGTCAACAGCAACATTTTCAATCTTCCAAAGGTCTAATTGCTGACCCAATACATCTCGGTTGGTTTGGTTATCATCAACGATCAAGACCCGAATAGCAGCAGAGACAACATGAGGTAAAGTGTTACTATGCTCGACAGATTTTTTTACACGGACGTAACCGTTAAAGTCACTGCCAACACCCAGATCACTTTCCACCGAAAGATCCCCACCCAAACAGTGACACAGCGTTTTTGCAATCGATAATCCAAGACCAGTTCCTCCAAACTTTCTAGTCGTTGAACTGTTCTCTTGATGAAACGCCTCGAATATATCTTGCTGAACATTCGGCGCTATACCGACCCCCGTATCCCGAATACTAAATAAGAGCTTACAATCACCGATGTCTTCTTCAGGGTTTAAGCCCATGACCTTCGTACTCACCCGAACAATCACTTCGCCTGAATGGGTAAACTTAATCGCGTTCCCAATTAGGTTATTAAATACTTGTCGGATTCTAATAGGATCACTTAATATCCAATCAACTTCGACACCCGTCAAATCTATAATAAGCTCTAAGTTTTTCTCTTGAGCCATTGGGGCATGAGTCTCCACAATAGTCTCAACTAATTGCCGAATATCAAAAGAGATCATCTCCAGTTCTAATTTATTCGCTTCGATTTTAGAAAAATCTAAAATATTATTGATAAGTTCAAGCAAGGATTTGGCACTGTTAAGAGCGATGTTAACTTTGTGCTGCTGCGCGGTGTCTAATTTTGATTTGTTTAATAAATTCAGCATGCCTAACACACCGTTCATTGGTGTGCGTATTTCGTGACTCATATTCGCCAAGAATTCGCTTTTGGCAATCAGAGCGGCTTTAGATTTTTCAAACAAATCCGCAGATACATCCCGCTCTTTCATTAAGCGATTCAGCGACGACTGAATCCTTCGCTCCATCGGTTTAAAAATAAAGAAAATTTCAGCCACCAAGGCTCCTAGCGTTATAATCCACAAGATCAACTCAATTCTCATTAACCGCTGCATTCGGCTTTCAGAATTCTGTTCCATGTGTGAAACAACGCTATCCAGCCGCTGAAGAATATGGCTAGCAGCGGTTAGCGTTAATCGTGTTTCAACTTGCGGCTCTGTGAGACCGAGCTCATTTTTTCTCACAG
>CBFHKY010000012.1:103376-105038 GCA_965656525.1 Pseudomaricurvus sp.
ATCACGGGCCGCCGCTACAAACGATCGCACCTCCAAATCCAGTGAGGTTGGGCCGCCAAAGTAAAGATCTTGGTAGCTGTCACCTAATAAATGATAAGCGGGACTACCTCGTGTTGTCAGTTCGATATGATGCTCTAACATATCCTTGGCGTTACTGAGCAGCTCAGCAGCTAACGCCTGAGACTGTACATCCGTCAAGCTGGCGTCTTTTAAGCGCAAACGCAGATAAAGTATGCGCTGCGATAACATCCTTTGTTTACCCGCCAAGTTGATAATGTAACTGTCATCTGATTGTTCAGAAATCACCCACTGCATAGTGATTTGACCTAGAGTCACTAATAGAGCAATCAAAAAAATGGCTATTAGGTAGGGCTTACGATAAGTGCTTACCGAGGAATATGTTGGCTTAGACAAAGCTTAATACCTTTATAGAATAAGCGGCTTAGCGAATTTAACCGTTCAGACCATAAAAACACGCCACCTCTCTCGCCGTGGCAAGTGAGAAACTTGAATGATCAAAACTCAATAACTTCAGTATAGTGGACGATAAGGTATGATCCAGTCGCGCAATGCGCCGATGCTTTAACAGCAGTAACGAGCTTGAAACGGGACACAAGAAAGCGGCAATCACCCTGCCTAGAAGCTACGCCTAACTAACGCTATCGAAGAAGAGCGCGCTCAGCCACAGGTGAGAGCCCATCAACATCAAAATCAGTGCCACAAGCTTAAAGTAGCCAACTTTTACTGTTCCAAGTAAACCGTTACACTGAGGCTGTCCGACATCAATTCTTTTCGATAACGGAGAAATAGTATGGGTTATGGGTCCAGCGCACGTCGCGACATGTCAGCCATGGCATGGTGGCTTATTCCGCTTGGAATAATGATCACGGTGTTGATCTTGCTGTTTGGTAAACCCGAAGAACCAGAAAAATCACTGGTGGTAACGGAATCCACCGCTGATTACCAACGAGTGAGACTGCCCTACGTGGGCGACGCCACTGGTGACTTAGACAGACAATTTCGACCACTTTCCTCTAAACGTCACGAAAATCTACAAAGCCAACTGAAACAGTTTCGAGCGGACTATCGACCCGCTGCGCCACGCTTACAGGTATGGGCTAAGCCAGAGCTAGCAAATCGCGTAAAGGTCGCCGAACAGTTGGGGCGCGACCTTTCCAAGCACGAACTAGGCAAAAAAGTTGAAAAGCTGCCAGAACCACCCACCACCGTTACAGCACCACTGCTGTTGGTGTGTGCCGAAGAAGACAAACGCATCGCGCAACAACTACTGGCCGCACTGTCTGTCTATTTAACGGGCGAGGTGGAGCTGTATTTTGATGACACCACGAGCTTAAGCGAAATGAAATTGTACCTGCTGGGTGATCCTGCTTTTGATCGTCAAGGCGTGGCGGTATTTAGTCGATAAGCCGCCCCAAGGATGACTAAAATCCCTACTTAAAATAAGATACTCCAAAAAGTTAACTCCACATTGTGAGTTAACTTTTTTCTGCTCGCCCTTTTCCAGCCTCCCCCAAGAAAATGTATAACTTTCCTTTCGTGACAAGGGAAGATTCTATTCTAGGATTTTTAAGTCTCAATAAAATTCTCTAGGGAGAGCTTCAGTGATTAAAATTAAACTAATATTGGCGACGAGCTTACTTA
>CBFHKY010000012.1:105136-107244 GCA_965656525.1 Pseudomaricurvus sp.
ATTTTTAAGTCTCAATAAAATTCTCTAGGGAGAGCTTCAGTGATTAAAATTAAACTAATATTGGCGACGAGCTTACTTATCGCTCAAAGTACTTTTGCAGCGGATACTCCAAACATCAGTGGTAGCGCCAGTATAACCCTTAGCTGATGGGTCAACCCTTTAATGAGGTTTAATATTTCATACTTATCTGTGTGAGCAATCACTAGGAGTACAGCAAAACACCCAAGCCTACCGACTCAAGCCCTAAAAACAAAACGCCTGCGGTAAAGCGCCGTATTGGCTCTGAACAATCGGCTACCCGTGCACGGCTGCTTCACATTACCGAGCAGTTAATGCGCAACGAAGGTTACGCGGCGGTGAGTTCCCGCAGAGTGGCAAAAGAAGCGGATGTAAAGGCATCGCTGGTGCATTATTACTTTCCTACTACAGACGATTTGTTCCTCGCGTTGTTTCAGCGAGCCGCCGATGAAGAAGTGATAAAACAAGATGAAGCGCTCTCGACACCAGACGCCCTGGAAACCCTTTGGGGCTCTTACTGTAATCGTGACCGCACGGTATTAGCGATGGAATTTATGGCGCTGGCAAATCACCGCCCTGCGATTCGACAGGAAATCAATCAATACACCGAACGTACACGAAAAAGCCGCGCAGAACTGCTTGGCACACTGATCCAATCCAAGGCGACAGAATCCAACTCTTGTTCTGCTGCTGGCCTGAGCGTGTTATTGGTTGCGGTTGCCAGAACACTGATCACAGAGAAGGAGCTTGGTATTTCCTTCGGTCATGACGAGGCCAAAATCTTTATCGATCAGCTGCTGAGCCAGCTGGAAGGCTAACCCCACTTTTTTATTGAATATTGACCTGCCTGCCATTTTGCCGATATGAATATTGAACACCTGTTCAGCAAGACATAGAGGCCGATATGAATACCACGACAGATACGGCGATTAACGAGTTAACTCGTATTGATCTAACCCCGAATATTGCCAGTGAATTGCGAGCCGATACCAATGCACTGCTGAGAGGGGAATTTTCTAGCCAGATCCTATCTTTACTTGAAGAACGTGGGGTTGTGGCTTTTCGTGAATTGAACCTAACAGATGAGCAGCAACTGGCTTTCACGCAGACTCTTAACACCACAGACATCACTGATTACAAGGTGACAAAGATCACAATGGACCCACTGGAAAACCCCAATGCCGATTACATCAAAGGAGCTTTTTACTGGCACATTGATGGCACCATGTTGGATATTCCTGTGTTTGCTTCGATCATGAGTTCTCGCCGTTTTTCAGAAACGGGCGGGGAAACCGAGTTTTCCAATACCTATGCGGCCTATGACGCTTTATCTGAAGAAGAAAAATCTGAACTGGAAAATCTTCAGGTTGTGCATATGTTCGAAACTGCACAATTGTATGTAAACCCAGAGCCTGATTACGAAACCCTGAAAACTTGGCAGGCATTTAAACCTAACGTTCTGCCTCTAGTCTGGACTCACCGTTCCGGCCGTAAATCCCTTGTGATTGGATCAACCGCTTCGCACATCGAAGGTATGGGATTAAGAGAAGGTAAAGCCTTGTTAACCAAGCTACGCGATTGGGCGACAAAACCTGAATTCGTCTACAGCCATGAATGGAAACTGGGGGATTTGGTCATCTGGGACAATACCGGAACCATGCACCGGGCGACACCATACCCTCTTAATAGCGGACGATTGATGTACAGAACTCAACTCGCCGGTGATGAGCCATTTATGTGAGCTACCCTTAACGCAAAAGAATACATTTCAAACCGCAGAGAAGAAAAAAAGACTATGTCAAATAACCCACCTGTAGCTGTCGTTACCGGCGCTAGCCATGGTGCTGGCCGCGGCATTGCCATTGCACTGGGGCAGTCTGGATGCACAGTTTACGTAACTGGCCGCTCAGAAAAAACCGGCGATGCGAATTTGCCTGGTACCATTTATGAAACCGCCGATGCCATAACAGCAGCGGGTGGTAAAGGCGTTGCTGTGCGGGTTGATCACGGGATAGACAGCGAGGTCGAAGCTCTGTTTAAACAAGTTGAAGCCGAACAAGGCAGGCTCGATATTTTGGTGAACAACGCCT
>CBFHKY010000012.1:107342-108869 GCA_965656525.1 Pseudomaricurvus sp.
CGGTCATGTGATCTGGGGTATCTACAATGACCCTGATCGCCAACAGCTCAATGGTAAAACGGTAATCGGCGCAGAAATGGCAGTGCAGTACGATTTTAAAGATAAGACTGGCCGCCAGCCTGCTTCTTGCCGCGCCACACACGGGGTCGAGCCGCGTATACAGCACCCCTACACCATTCGCTAATCGTTTGAGCATCGAGAGCCTAAAGGTAAATCACTATGGATCAAAACCAAACACTGGAACAATTAATTAAAGAAGTGCAATACCTCAAGGATAGAACCGCCATTCTAGATTGTATTGCTCACCATGCACGGGCACACGATCGCTTCGATGTAGGTATGTTAACTGCCGCCTATCACAAAGATGGTATCGACGAACACGGCTACGCCATCAACACCGGCCCTAAATACGCTGAGTGGGCAAACGCCATTCACGCAGCCGGTGCAGAGTTGCACACCCACAACATCACAACACATACTTGTGACATCGATGGGGATGTGGCCCATTGTGAAAGTTACGTAATTGTTGGTTTACTGAATAAAGATGGCGACAGTGCGCGAATGATCAGCGGTCGCTATATTGATCGGCTGGAAAAACGTGAGGGTGAATGGAAGATTGCCTTGCGACGTTCCACCGTGGACTTGCTGTTGTCCGGTGATGCCAAAATTCTAAAAGCCCCAATTTTTAAAGAGCAGGGTTACACAAAAGGTTTGCGCAATACATCCGACGTTTCTTATCAAAGGCCGTTAACGCTAGATGAAACACCAGAGCGTTGGTAAAAAGTTTTGCTTCGCGAACAAAAACATTGTGTGCAACCGCTAGCCTTACCCCGCACAGCTCTATTACGCACTTTTCTTTTTGCGTTTAACTTTATTTTTTACGGGCTTAATCTCAGCAATCTCCGTTGGAGCGTACAACAACTTTTCGTATGCCTTAGCCGAGGTTTCCCACAAAAAATGTGATTGCACCGCGCCTTCTTTTAACGCCGCCCATGCACTTGGGTTATCGCAATACAGCGTTAACGCATCCATTGTCGTGTTAATGAAGTTGGTGGCTTTCTCGGCCATATTACTGCCGGTAAACGTAAATCCATTTTCACCATTAATAACCGTATCTTTCAAGCCTCCTGTCGCGTTGGCAATACACGGCATCCCCCCGCGCATGGCCAACATCTGACTGATACCGCAGGGCTCGTAAATACTGGGCATTACAAAAAGGTCAGCATAGCTGTAAAGTGCCGTTGCCAGTGCTTCTGAATAACCGTTTAAAAACAAAAAATTATCGTGCTTGGCCATGCATCGAGTAAAGAAGTGATCGTATTCGACATCACCGCTGCCCACCATCAAAAAAATCCCTTTACCCAAGTGCGACAACATTTCTTCCAATACTGTGTGTTGCCCATAAGGGGCGATGAATAAACCCAGTTTTTGGTGCGTCATTCGTCCAACAGACAGTAGTACGGGTACTTGCGGTGTGCGCTTGCGCGCCCAAAGGTGAATTTTACGCAACGCAAAATAGTAGCTGGC
>CBFHKY010000012.1:108969-110571 GCA_965656525.1 Pseudomaricurvus sp.
CGCCCACTTTTCCAGACATTCATCCATTAAACGATACAAAGATTTAGTATCAATATTCGGCAGTGCATGGCTGTAATCACAACCGTTTAAAATGCCAAAAAGGCGGCCTTGTGATTGGACTTCTAGCAAATCTGACTCTAACCCCTCACCACCCACTACGCCTTCTTCCCAGTGGCTGGGCTGAAGAATTTCTTGTGCGTAGGTTGGGGATACCGTATTGACTTTATCGGCTAGTCGTATCCCTGCTCGCATAAAATTAACGCAATCGAGGCTGAATGGATCGCCTATGTCACCGGTGTTGTAGTTCAGGTGAGGAAACCAACCTTCCAGTGAGGAATCATCGCCTTTGAGCGGCCGCACCCCTTGAATAGAAAGGTTATGGATGGAATACACCGTACGTGCCGCTTTCAGTGCACGGTAGGTGGGTGAATATTCCCGCAGAATCAAGACATTGGCGCTGTGCCAATCGTGGCAATGAATGACATCGGCTGGGGGAATAATGTCTTGAATTAAGACTTCGCATACAGCACTACAAAAGAGTGCAAACTTGTGTGCATCCGTAGCAAAAGGGCCGTAATGATCGCTGCAATAAATGGCGCCGACACCACCTGCCGCAAACAACCAGTGTTCCAGAATAAAATGAGTAACGTTTGGGTGTGTGTCTTTCGATGCCGTGACACTGAACAATTCAAGCGTTTCCGTGTGGCCTGCAAACGGAGCTGAGAGCTGAGTAATCGGTGTCGCTCGATCGTTGTTGGCAAGAACACCATAACCTGGACTAATCACTGAAACACGATGGCCCTGTGCCGCCAACGCTAACGGTAAATCGCGAACAACATCCCCCAGTCCACCTACTTTTCCACCCGCAAGTGCGTCATTTTCCGCCGCCACCATTACAATATGCATATCGTTCCTTTACGACGACTGCGATGTTCAGCCGTAATTCTCTTTTAAATATTCAACATCACAACAAAGATTAACGGCGACAAAAAAGGCTATACCCACACATCAACACAGTCAGATACTGCCGACCTGTTGCCCCAACATTTCACGAGTGACTAAGGTAACGCCTTTTTCCGTGACTCGAAAACCTCTAGCGATGTCCATGTCTTTATTGTGACCGATTTCGGTACCTTCAGGTATGACACAGCCGCGATCAATAATAACCCGCTTCAAACGACAGTGGCGTTTTATAATCACCTCCGGTAATACAACGGCCTCTTCAATTAACGAATAAGAATGGATTCGCACGTTCGAAAACAACAGAGATTTTCTTACCGTAGACCCAGAAATAATGCAGCCACCACTGATGATGGAATCATACGCGGCACCGCGACGATCATCATCATCAAACACAAATTTTGCCGGTGGCTGCTGTTCTTGAAAGGTCCAGATTGGCCACCGTGGGTCGTACAAATTCAGTGCCGGTGTCGGATCGATCAGTTCCATATTAGCTTCAAAAAATGAGTCTAATGTACCGACATCACGCCAATAGGGTACAGCGCCTAAAGCTGGATCATTAAATCGATAAGCAAACACATTATGCTCATTAATGATCGAGGGAATAATGTTCTTGCCAAAATCATGATCTGACTCCATGTT
>CBFHKY010000013.1:0-22745 GCA_965656525.1 Pseudomaricurvus sp.
CCTACATTTCTAGTGAGTGCCTGTTGCAGGCGGCCTTTGAGGACGGTTCCAGTGAGCTTGGTAAACTCCTGAAGCAGTACGGCGACGGTAAAAAGCTCAATCAAGCTATCGAAAAAGTACGCGGTGGTGAGGCTGTGGATAACCCCGATGCAGAAGGTAACCGCCAAGCTTTGGATAAATTCACGGTGGATCTGACGGCACGCGCCGAAGCGGGCAAGTTGGACCCTGTCATCGGCCGCGATGATGAGATCCGCCGCACCATACAGGTGTTGCAACGCCGAACCAAAAATAACCCCGTGCTCATTGGTGAACCCGGTGTAGGTAAAACTGCGATTGTCGAAGGGCTGGCGCAGCGAATTGTGAATGGTGAAGTGCCGGAAGGCCTCAAAAATAAGCGCCTATTGTCTTTGGACTTGGGGTCACTTTTGGCGGGTGCCAAGTTCCGAGGTGAGTTCGAAGAACGTTTAAAGTCGGTTCTTAATGAACTGGCAAAACAAGAAGGTCGTGTCATCTTGTTTGTGGATGAGCTGCACACTATGGTCGGCGCTGGAAAAGCCGAAGGTGCAATGGATGCTGGGAATATGCTGAAACCGGCTCTGGCCCGAGGTGAGTTGCACTGCGTGGGCGCAACCACATTGAACGAGTATCGTCAGTTTATTGAAAAGGATGCGGCTCTAGAGCGCCGCTTTCAGAAAGTTCTGGTGGATGAGCCCAGCGAAGAGGACACCATCGCCATTCTGCGCGGCTTGAAAGAGCGTTATGAGGTTCACCACGGTGTGGATATTACCGATTCGGCCATCATTGCCGCGGCAAAGTTATCGCAACGCTACATTACCGACCGCCAGTTGCCCGACAAAGCCATCGATTTGATCGATGAGGCCGCCAGTCGAATCCGGATGGAAATTGATTCCAAGCCAGAAGAAATGGATCGTCTTGAGCGCCGCTTAATTCAGCTGAAAATTGAGCGCGAGGCGGTGAAAAAAGACGATTCCGAATCAGCACAAAAGCAGTTGCAGTTGTTGGCTGTCGAAATCGAAAAAGCCGAACGCGCGTTCGCCGATCTTGATGAAGTATGGCGCACTGAAAAAGCCGCTCTGCATGGCTCAGCTGAAATTAAGGCCACGCTGGAACAAGCTCGGCAAGATTTAGAGGCAGCACGTCGTGCCGGTGACCTGACACGCATGTCCGAGCTGCAATATGGCATTATCCCTGAGCTGGAAAAGCAGTTGGACATGGCCAGCCAGGTGGAAATGATCGACATGAAATTGCTGCGTAACAAGGTATCGGATGAAGAAATAGCCGAAGTGGTGTCTAAGTGGACAGGGATTCCCGTGAGCAAAATGTTAGAAGGCGAGCGAGACAAGCTGTTGCGCATGGAGTCGGAGCTGCATAAGCGGGTAATTGGTCAAAGCGAAGCCGTTGTCGCGGTTTCTAACGCAGTGCGCCGCTCGCGCGCAGGTCTATCGGACCCTAATCGCCCTAACGGCTCCTTCTTGTTTTTGGGCCCCACTGGGGTTGGTAAAACTGAGCTGTGTAAATCCTTGGCGGAGTTTTTGTTCGATTCTTCCGATGCCATGGTGCGCATTGATATGTCTGAGTTTATGGAAAAGCACTCGGTTGCTCGGTTGCTGGGCGCCCCTCCAGGTTATGTGGGTTACGAAGAGGGCGGCTATTTGACTGAGGCCGTGCGTCGCAAGCCCTACTCTGTGCTGCTGTTAGATGAAGTAGAGAAAGCACATCCGGATGTGTTCAACATTCTGCTGCAAGTGTTAGACGACGGTCGTTTGACCGATGGTCAGGGGCGCACGGTGGATTTTCGCAATACGGTTGTGGTCATGACGTCTAACCTTGGCTCCGATGCCATTCAAGAAATTGCTCGTAATCGAGCCTTTGATACGGTCAGCTTTGACAACAGCCACAGCGATAGCAGCGACGGTGAAAACAGTGAAGGCCGCTACGAAGCCATGAAAGAGGCTGTGATGGATGTTGTCGGTGGTCACTTTCGGCCTGAATTCATCAATCGAATTGATGAAGTGGTGGTGTTTCATCCACTGGGTAAAAGCCAGATTCGTGGTATCGCGACGATTCAGTTGGACTTGCTGCGCAAACGTCTGGCCGAGAGAGACTTGAAATTGGATGTGGATGATGCCGCACTGGATAAGCTAGCGGCGATTGGTTTTGACCCAGTGTATGGTGCTCGCCCGTTGAAACGTGCCATACAGCAATACTTGGAAAACCCAATGGCGCATGATGTTTTGGCCGGCCGTTTTATGCCCGGCGACACCATTTATGTTTCTGTGGACGGTGACAACATCGTGATGAAAAGTTAAGGCTTTGACCGTGGAATCGTGTTGACCTTTATCGTTCGATAGGCAGGTTCAACCGCTCTGGGTAACAAGCAAATACCGCTCGTCAAAAAGGCCTTCTCAGCAGCGTGAGAAGGCCTTTTTTTGATTTTACGTTATGACGTTATGTAGACTGACAGTCTTCAATGATTTGACGGTTGATACGGGTTTGCTCGGTAATTTCTTCAGGTGTGAGGTAGCGGTAGTCAGCTCCGTCCTTGACGCGAATGCGGGCTTTTTCTGTTAGCGTTTTTAAGTTGCTCTGAGCTTGTGCACAGCGTTCCGGGTCTGGCTTTATGGCCGCCTCTGTTGCGACTTGGTCATCATCCTCAGTAGCACTGTCGTTGTTGGGGGTGGCGTCGTCCGATTCCGAGCTGTCATCGTAACTTGGGCCAGCGGCTGAACGAACTTTTTCAGAGGGCCTGTTAAGTGGCGGTAGCGCTGTGTAGTTGGTGATGCCGTCGTCGTCAGTCCACTTGTAGACCTCGCCAGCCGCTAAAGTGAATTGACTGTATACGGCAAGCTGTGTGGCAATGAGCAAGGGTAGAAGTGCAGACAGTTTCAATTTGATCATAAAGATAAACCTTTTTGCTCCGCAGTCGGTATAAAGATGGGAGGACGATTAAAGTGTGATTATTGCCTGAGTTGAGGTGATATACCACAGGCCCATTTCGCCGATATGATCTATTTGCGACTTATTGCCTGAGATTGGTGAGATTATGCAGGTAAATTCATCAATCTTCTTGACTTTGTTGGGCAGGTTGCCAAAATTGCGGGTTCGCTAGGTGGCGTGTAGATTTCAGCCGTAACCTCGGTCATTCGACCTCTGGCAGCAAGCTGCTGGTGGTATCTACCTCCGGTGAATCAACCATTCATCGAACCATCCCAATTGCGTAGGCGCGTCCACCGACGTGTCCTATCCGCCTCACTGTTGTTAACCCAGACAGTGGGAGTGGGCAAGCTTCGTCATTACTGTAAATCATTGTCACGAGACACTGTTCAGCGTTCTGGATAGTGGAAATTCCCTATGGGTTCACGTGACAGTAACACTCTATTGATTATAAGGGGATCACAGGTGGAAATGCTTTCCGGTGGCGAATTGTTAATTCGCTCCCTCCAAGAAGAAGGCGTTGAGCTCATATTTGGTTATCCAGGTGGGGCAGCGCTGCACATATACGATGCGATTTTTACCCAAGATAAGGTAAAACACGTTCTGGTTCGCCATGAGCAAGCGGCGACTCACGCCGCCGATGGTTACAGTCGCGCTACAGGCAAAGTCGGTACTGTACTCGTGACGTCTGGCCCAGGTGCCACCAATGCCATCACCGGCATTGCAACGGCGCATATGGATTCTATTCCGATGGTTGTTATTTCGGGGCAGGTGGCAGCGGAAAAGATCGGTGAAGATGCCTTCCAAGAAACGGACATGATGGGTATCTCACGTCCGATCGTAAAGCATAGCTTTATGGTGAAACACGCATCGGAAATTCCAGAAATCATCAAAAAGGCTTACTTTATTGCCTCGACGGGTCGCCCTGGCCCTGTGGTTGTCGATGTGCCGAAAAATACGGTGGATCCATCAGAGAAGTTCCCGTTCGAGTATCCACAGAAATTGAAGCTACGGTCTTATACGCCGGCCACAAAAGGGCACAGCGGTCAGATCAAAAAAGCCGTGTCGATGTTGATGAGCGCTAAGCGCCCGATTATCTATTCTGGTGGTGGCGTGATTCTTGGCAATGCTAGCCATCTTCTGACTGAGCTAGCGCGCACGTTGAACTTCCCTGTAACCAACACCTTGATGGGGCTAGGCGCTTTTCCTGGAAATGATGAACAATTTGTCGGTATGTTGGGGATGCACGGCACGTTTGAAGCCAATACGGCGATGCATCACAGTGATTTAATTTTGGCCATTGGTGCGCGATTTGACGACCGCGTTACCAATACCCCAGCGAAGTTTTGCCCCAGCGCTAAGATTATCCATATCGATATCGACCCGGCGTCCATTTCTAAAACCATCACGGCGGATGTTCCTATTGTTGGATCCGTGGACAGTGTTTTAACTGAGATGTTGGAGCAGTTGAAAGAAACACAAGCTAAGCCTGATGAAAAAGCATTGGCCTCTTGGTGGAAACAGATCAACGAATGGCGAGATCGCCACGGTATTTATACGCAACCACGTTACAACACTGGTGGCGATCAAATTATGCCGCAAGAAGTGATCAAGGCGCTGTACGAAGTGACTGACGGCGAAGCCATCATCACCTCTGATGTTGGTCAGCACCAGATGTTCACCGCGCAGTATTACCACTTTAAATACCCGCGTCAGTGGATCAATTCAGGTGGCCTTGGGACCATGGGCTTTGGTTTGCCCTCCGCCATGGGTGTAGCGTTTGCTGTACGCGATCGAGATGTCGTTTGCATTACAGGTGAAGGCTCCTTCCAGATGTGTCTGCAAGAGTTATCAACCCTAAAACAATATGGGTTGCCAGTTAAGATTGTTTGTTTGAACAATCAGGCGTTGGGTATGGTTAAACAATGGCAGGATATGGTGTACGACAGTCGCTATTCCGAGATTCATTATGAAGATTCTCTGCCGGACTTTACCAAATTGATGGAGGCTTATGGTCACGTGGGTATTGATATTCGCAAACGTGAAGAACTGCATGAAAAGCTGGCTGAAGGTATGGCCATGAAAGAGCGTGTAGTGTTCATGAATGTGTATGTAGATCCCTCCGAGCATGTTTACCCAATGCTGGTAGCGCCGGAAGGTTCTATGCGTGATATGTGGCTGAGCAAGACGGAGCGTACCTAATCATGAGACGTATAATTTCTGTCCTTATGGAAAATGAACCGGGTGCATTGTCTCGGGTTGTTGGTCTGTTTTCCCAGCGCGGCTACAACATCGACACCTTGACCGTTGCGCCTACGGAAGACGCAACCTTGTCGCGTTTGACGGTTACGACCGTTGGCGATGATCACAAAATTGAGCAAATCACCAAAAACCTCAATAAGTTGATTGATGTGGTGAAGCTGGTGGACCTGACGGAAGGTCAGCACATTGAGCGAGAAATGATGTTGATCAAGGTGAAAGCCAGCGGTGCCCAGCGTGCTGAAATCAAGCGTTGTGTGGATATTTTCCGTGGTCAAATCATTGATGTAACGAGTACGGTGTATACCATCCAACTGGCCGGCACCAGTGATAAGCTGGATGCTTTTGTTCAAGCAGTAGGCGATGCCGCTATCCTTGAAGTGGTTCGTTCAGGCGTGTCGGGTATTTCGCGTGGTGAGAAAGTACTGGGTCTCTGATACTCACTGAGATGCTCGGTATATGCAAAAAAGCCCAGTTTCGTGCTGGGCTTTTTTGTGACTGCGCTACGCTCACTTCGGGTATATAAACGGACAGACAATGTGACAGCCCAACCTAATCTTGACGTACTCTTTCGGCAGTTAAATAACCTGTTGAGTGTCACCGAGCATTGGTGGTCGCCACGCCTGTTTGATCGTCGCGGCTATCCATGGTCACATGCTGCAGGTATGGATTTAGGGTTGGCTCTGCAATCCCTAACGGATGAAGAGGTCACTACGCTGGCCGCCTCTCTGCCTGCACTCACGCAGTGGCTTAAGCCCTGGTTGCCAGAGGCGCAAGCGCTGCTAGAATTGTCGCTCTTTCCAGAGCCTGAACAAGCGCCTCAGGTCGTCCGCCCCACACGAATGCACGAAGGTATTCCCGGTCGTAAGTGGCAGCAGGTAGAAGCCTTTGCACAAGCGTGGCAGCCTACAGCGGATACCGTATTGGAATGGTGTTCTGGTAAAGGGCACTTAGGGCGCTTATTGGCCACATCGGCCGAATGCTCGGTGAGCAGTTTGGAATGGAATGAACGTTTATGCCAAGTCGGCTCAGAGCTGGCTCACAAGTACGGTGTAAAACAACAGTTTGTTCATGCTAATGCGATGGAGCCACGTGCCGTTCAACTGGTGGCGACTCATGATCAGGTGGTGGCTTTACACGCCTGCGGCGATCTGCACGTAACATTGTTACGTCACTGGGCTAAAGCCCCAAGTCGACGTTTAGCCATCGTACCTTGCTGCTACCAGTTGGTGGCTGGTGATACCTATCAACCGTTATCGCTAGCCGCACAAGCAAGCACTCTGCGCCTTTCCAAATACCACCTGAGCATCCCGTTACAGGAGCTGGTAACGGCCGGTGCTCGCGAACACCGTCAGAGAGAACAGGAATTACTCTGGCGTTTGGCGTTTGATGAGTGGCAACGAGAACAGCGTGGTATGGATGAGTACTTATCCGTACCTGGTCTTCGCGGGGCTCAATTGGCAGGCAGCTTTTCTGAATTTGTGTGGGGTGTTGCACGCATCAAAGGGTTAGATCAGCCAGCGAGCATCGATGAGTCGCTATGGCTTAAGCGTGGGGCTATCAGAAAAGCGCAAGTGCGCCGGGCAGAGCTGGTGCTCAAAGTGTTTCGTCGTCCGCTGGAGTTGTGGCTGTTACTGGACCGAGTGTTATTTTTGGCCGAGACGGGTGCGCGAGTGTCCGTATTTGAGTTTTGTTCCAAAACACTGACGCCTCGCAATATGATGATTACAGCTGACCGTTTGTAAGCCTATTTCAGACCGTGCTTGGGCTTTTGTAGCATAAGTGTTGGAATAATCGTCAGTAAAATTAGAATGCCAGATATCATAAAGGTGTCCAGGTAAGACAGCGACAACGCCAAGTGTGCTGGATCTTCACCAATATTTAAGGTGTCGGTCGACTGAGCAATCTGCTGAACCCAATGGTGTTCGCGATAATCCAAATACACGCTGGTGAGGTTAACGCCAAAAGCTCCGCCGATCTGCCGTACAAAGTTGATGGTTCCTGATGCTTGTGTCAATTGCTGTTGTGGCAATGTTGAAAACGCAGACATGTTCAAGGCGGGCATGGCCGCAGCCATACCTATGCGGCCAATGATCAGCCATTCACAAATCGTGGCTAGAGGTGTTGCGGGGGTAGACCACGTCATAATGCAGTATGAGAACCCCAACAAAATCATGCCGCTGATAATCAACCCCTGCGGTGGCAAGCGATCGCTGAGATGACCACTGATAGGAAAGGCAACGGCCAGTATCAGCCCCGCAGGCAGTAAGGCCAGTCCGGCATCCAGTGGGCCTAAATCCATTGAGGTTTGTAGATAAAGGGGAATTAAGTACATGCCCCCAAACAACGCCCCCCCATACAAAAAGGAAATGATCGCAGCAACAGCAAAGTTACGGTTTTGAAATAGCGTGAGATCAAGCAGTGGGGATGTGACCTTTTTTTGCCGCCGATAAAAAATCCAGCCTAATACTGATGCTGCGGAAAAGCAGTAAGTGGCAACCGTGGAATCCCAACCGAATTTTTGTGCGTTATTGAACCCCAATAGAAGATGAATCACGGTCAAACTGAGCCAGGCGAGCCCGAGCCAATCCATATTGCCTGGATTTTCCTGCTTATTTCGGCCGGGTAAGAACAGCATAGACAGCGGTAAGCTGATAATTGAAAGAGGCAGGGGAAGAAAGAAAACGGATCGCCAGCCTAGGTTTTCTACCGCGATACCGCCCACATAAGGGCCAACAGCGGGCCCAAATACCGCCAAGATACCAAAAATCCCCATGGCGGTGCCCTGACGGTTGGCTGGAAACACTTGAGTCATGACATACATCGAAACCGGTAAGAAAAACCCATAGGCCAGCCCTTGAATGATTCGTGCGAGAATCAGCACAGGAGCATTTGGGCTAAGGCCGCTCATTAGTGAGCTGAGGAGCACCACAATACTGGAGGCGATAAATGTACTTTTTACGCCATAGCGCCGTAAACACCACGATGACATCAACATGCTCACGGTAGCGCTGGCTAGATAGCCAGTGGCCAGCCACTGGGCCATGTTTTGATCAATGTGAAAATCCACCATGATCTGAGGAATGGCAACGTTCACAATGGTGGATAGCAGCATGACCGCAATGGTGCCAAATCCCACAGCCAATACGGCTAGGGTTCGGTAGCGAGGGCCGTAGCGTTTGTAAAGATCGTCAATGGATTGCGACTCTTGGCTGTATAGCGCGCTGAGCCCTGTTTTCCTGCTTGCCAAGTGAGTACCTCTATCATCGTTACCGAGCGTGCCTTTACCTGAAATACATTCAGGTGTGGCGCAAAAATATTGCTTGCGTACATCAAGTTGTTGGGAGGAAGCTGTGTCAGTTACAGAGATGTGTCCCAGATGCTTTCAGTATTAGGTAGTCCGTTATCCTGAGTTGCGAATGTTTTGCAAATTCTGGTGAAGCCTAGTGAGTAGCTGTGTCAGTTGTTGTTGCTCTTCATTGCTTAGGCCTTCTGCGGTCTGTTCACGCAATGCCATCGCCTTCTTTTCCATGGGGGAAATCAGAGGCAGCGCTTTAGGCATAAGATGCACGCGCTTTGCTCTCCTATCCTGTGGATCAGGGCGCCGCTCGACCAAGCCGCAGGCTTCCATTTTGTCCAGTAAAGACCCTAAAGGTGCTTTTTCAATCAACAGGGAATCGGCCAGCTCTGATTGTGTTGGTCCGCCTAGGTGATTTAAATGCACGATGACACGCCATTGAGCGCTGGTCAGCTCAATACCATCCAATCTTAGTTGCCGATAAAGGGTCGTGGTGTACATCCTCTGTATGTCGGCAATTAATGAAGGAAAGCTAGAGGATTCTGGATGGTTAGAGAATAATGTCATGAGGATTAATTTAATATAGATTAAAGTAACTTATATTACTAACTTGTTAATGATTTAGCAAAGCATTACAGGATTAACCCTAAAGCGTAAAAATTCCGGTAAAATGGTTCTTTTTGTGAATGTGAGTAAATCTGTGGGCGCTTTTTCCCCTTCTTTTGAACGCAAAACCGTATCGTCTTTGGCAAGCCTCTATGCTTTTCGCATGTTGGGGCTGTTTATGGTGTTGCCTGTGCTGTCACTCTACGGTGAATCCTATGAGGGCAGCACACCCTTTTTGTTGGGTGCCGCTTTGGGGGCTTACGGCCTAAGCCAGGCATTGTTACAAATTCCTTTTGGCATGCTTTCAGACCGTTTAGGCCGAAAGCCTGTGATTGCTGCAGGTTTATTGATTTTTGCCGCCGGTTCGATTGTGGCTGCACTCAGCGAATCTGTTTACGGCCTGATTATTGGGCGTGCCCTTCAAGGCGGTGGGGCGATAGCCAGTGCTATTATGGCCATGGTGGCGGATCTCACGAGTGATGAAAGTCGAACAAAGGCCATGGCCAGTATTGGGGCTTCGATAGGACTTTCCTTTTCTGTGGCATTGGTTTTGGGGCCATTGCTGGCCGGTTTTGGCGGGTTATCCCTGTTGTTCTGGGTGACATCAGGATTGGCCTTGGTTGGGTTGGTGATTCTCTTTCAGTGGGTACCTACGCCGGTGGTTCAGGCACGGGGTCATCGAGAGGCGGGTGCAGTACCAGAGCTATTCTGGACGACGTTACGCAATCGTGAGCTGGTGCGCCTTAATCTTGGTATCTTTACGCTACATTTTGTATTGATGGCTTGTTTTGTCGTATTGCCGGGGTTATTGGAAGGCCGTTTTGATGTGGATAGAGGGCGACATTGGCAGGTGTATTTACCGCTGCTGGTGTTGGCTTTTTTGGCCATTTTACCGTTTATCATTATTGCGGAAAAAAAACGGCAAATGAAAATTGTGTTTCTGGGGGCGATTGCATTGCTAGCGGTGCCCTTGATGCTTTTTTCTCTGGTCGAAAAGAGTCTGTTCGGGTTTTTATTTTTGCTGTTCTTGTTTTTTATGGCCTTCAATTTATTGGAAGCGTCTTTACCATCCTTGATGAGTAAGATGGCTCCAGCTGGCGGTAAAGGGACGGCCTCAGGAATCTATTCGACCTGCCAGTTTTTAGGCGCATTCGCTGGCGGTGTATCTGGCGGTTGGTTGTTGCAGGAAAAGGGTATTAATGCCGTGTGGCTGGTAGCCTGCGCATTGGTGTTTTTGTGGCTGATGGTTGCTGCTTTTATGGCAAAGCCACGTTACCTTTCTAGTGTGCAGATCCCGCTCACGGCAGAGGAGTTCTTGGTCGCTGACGCTAAACTAAGGTCTTTGCCGGGTGTCGAAGAAGTGGTGCTTATAGCAGAGGAAAGTGCCGCGTACATGAAAGTGGATTCTAAAATTTTTCGTCGTGAAAGCGTGACTGAAATCCAGTGGACATAGGATTTTTGTGCTTTAGATAACGATTATAGGCCAGTCAGTGTACATACTTTTTTCGGGCTGGTTGTTCAATCTAGGCTAGTGTAAGCTGGCTTTTTGGCGTGTCTTTTTAGACCGCATCAATAAATTAAACCAATCAGAGAGCTGTAAAAGCTTCACTGTAGTCAAGTTAGGAGGCGATGGTTATGGCGCGTGGTGTGAATAAGGTTATCTTGGTAGGCAATATTGGCCAAGACCCAGAAATGAAGTATATGCCTAGTGGTGGAGCGGTAACCAATATCAGTGTGGCCACGTCTGAGACTTGGAAAGACAAACAAACAGGTCAGCCGCAAGAACGCACAGAATGGCACCGTGTCGTGTTCTTCAATCGCATTGCTGAAATTGCTGGTGAATACCTTCGCAAGGGCTCTAAGGTTTATATCGAAGGCTCGCTTCGTACCCGCAAGTGGCAAGGCCAAGACGGTCAGGATCGATACACCACAGAAATTGTCGCCAGTGAAATGCAGATGTTAGACAGTCGAGGTGATATGGGGGCAGGAAACCAGCAGGGTGGCTATGCACCTCAGTCCGGCGCTCAGCAGCCAGCCTACGCACCTCAAGGTGGTTCAAACCAGCCGCAACAAGGTATGCCTCCTCAGGGGCAAAGCCGCCCAGCGCAACCAAGACCTCAAGGTGGGATGGCGCCTCAGCCAATGGCTCCGCAACAAGTGCCGCAATCGCCCCAGTCGCCGCCACAGAGCTTTGACAGTTTTGATGATGACATTCCGTTTTGAGGTGGCAGTACTGTTATATTTTGTTAAATTTTTATATAACTAATTGAAATTATTGGTTATTTATAAATAAGACTATATTTTTTGTAAAACTTAGTCTTGACCATAATTTGGTTATCTCCTCAATACAGTAGGCGCGCTCCTCTGACGGGCGCTGCCTTCGCTGTTTTTCTATGACGTGGTTTGCATTTCAATGGCCAGCAAAATACTAATCACTGACGCTATCTCCTCCGTAGGACAAGCCATTCACAGTGTGTTTGAGCAATCCCCCTATGCGTTGTTAACGCCTACAAAAAGTAAACTGAACTGGGAAGACTCTGATGCGGTGTGCGCATATTTAAAGCGACACCACGTGAGCATTATTTTAAACACGCTGGGTTGGAGTGAAACACCTTCAGCTCAGCAACAGCAAGACCTTGTCTTAGCCGCCGAAAACTTTGCTAAAGCCGCTAAAATTGTGGGCTGCGATGTGATTCACTTGTCCAGTTATCGAGTGTTTGGGGGTGAAAACAAAACGGCCTACGACGAAGACGATACCCCTTTGCCGTTAGGTCCCGCTGGAGAGGCGTTTCTGCGCGCGGAAAAAGCGTATGAGCATGAACTTGAACGTCATGTGTGCCTGCGAGTCAGTTGGGTGGTTGACATCATCGGCCACTCTCTTTTTGGGCGGCTAATGCAGCAGCTGGTCGTAGACGGACCAGCCTTGGAGATCGATCATCAGCGCCGGGGAGCACCTGTTAGTACGCTGGAAGTAGGCCGTATGATGCTGGCGATGGTGAATCAAATTCTGTGTGGTGCTGAAAACTGGGGTGTTTTTCATCTGGCTTCTTCAGACCCTTGTTCCTCCGCAGAATTTGCGGAAACAGTAGCCGATATACTGGAGCGTGAAGGCGAGCTGCGGCGGCAGCTGATCATAGAAACACTCACAGAGGAAGAGTTGGCCCTACAGGGTGAACCGGATAGCGCCGCCTTAACGGTACGGCGTTGTCGTGATAACTTTGGTTACCAAGTATTGAGTTGGCGACAAGGACTAACTGGTTTGGTGCGTGCTTGGTTAGAGCGATACAGGCAGGATACTTAGCCTTTTTCCTGCCTCAAAAATCCAACCACTGTCTTATAGTATGTGTCGAAATTCAGCTGGGTGATCCCTGAGCCAATTACTTGCTTCTAGCCGTGATCGGACGCCGATTTTCTTGTATAGGCTATACAAATGACTTTTGACCGTATGTTCACTGAGGTTCATTTTGCTGGCAATGGCTGTGTTCGAAAGTCCTGAGTACAGGCATTTCAGCATCTGCTGCTCACGTTGAGTAAAGCTAAGCGCGCAGCGTGTTAACGTACTAGGCATCGGCTGGTAGCGTCTGCGTTTTATAAAGTCCTCACAAAGTCGTCGCGAAAACCATAGTTTTCCTTGAGTTGTTGCTTCTAGCCCCTGTAAAAAACTTTGTCGTGTTGTGTTGCGCGAAAAAATAGCCATCACCGCTGGCCAATCAACTAAACACTCATGGTCACTGTTACTCCGAACATGCGTAAGTATGCAGCCTGATTCTGCTTTGAATGTAGCATGCACTAACCATAAACGCAGCTGTGCGCTGGATATTTCACGGCTATCGATAATGATCAGTGAGTTTTGTGTGTGAGAAAGCGCATTAGTGAGCTCACAAGTTTGACCGAGGTGCTTTTCAATATCTTGTTTTAGCATGATGCTGTCAAGGTTACGGCTTGGGGCGTAAACCAATATGGGCTTAGGAGTGTTTGGTGGGGGTTGGCGGTTGTGGTTCTTAAGGTCTTTGGATGGCATAAACTCAGCGTCCTTTGCGTTTAGGTTTATGTTTTAAGGGCTTTTAGGCATCCTGCCGAGTATTAATATACTCAAAGTTGATGGCACAATACAATAGGGAAAAAGGAAAAGAAGGCTTTTTATGCCACTTTTGATAGGTCGTTCAAAATTGAAGTGGAGCACAAGGACGGGCCCCATATAAAAATGGGGCGCGAGGGGGCTAAGCAGTAAGACGAATCAGCTTTTGTAGCGTTGAAATACCAAGCTGGCGTTGGTGCCGCCGAAACCAAAGCTGTTCGACATGACGGTGTTCAGTGTGACGTCGTCTTGACGCTCTATGACAATGTTCATGCCTTCGGCTTGCTCATCGAGAGTGTCGATATTGGCAGATGCGGCAATGAAGTTATTTTCCATCATCAGCAGGCTGTAGATGGCCTCTTGTACGCCTGTAGCACCCAGTGAATGTCCAGTGAGCGACTTGGTGGAGCTGATCGCTGGCACTTGGTTGCCGAAGACTTCCTTAACGGCTTTTAGCTCGGCTAAGTCACCTACTGGCGTACTGGTGCCGTGTGCGTTGATGTAGTCCAAAGTACCATCCACATCTTGCAAAGCTTGACGCATACAGCGTGCAGCACCTTCGCCAGAGGGGGCCACCATGTCATAGCCATCAGAGGTAGCACCGTAACCAATGATTTCAGCGTAGATCTTAGCGCCACGGGCTTGTGCGTGTTCGAGTTCCTCCAGAATCAAGCAGCCACCGCCCCCTGCAATCACGAAGCCATCGCGATCTGCATCGTAAGCGCGTGAGGCTTGCTCAGGAGAGTCATTGTACTTGGTGGACAGAGCTCCCATGGCGTCGAACAGAGCGGTTAATGTCCAATGTTCTTCTTCACCGCCGCCGGCCAATACTACGTCTTGTTTGCCAAGTTGTATCAGCTCCATAGCGTTGCCGACACAGTGAGCACTGGTAGCACATGCCGATGAAATGGTGTAATTGACACCTTTGATCTTGAAGGGTGTCGCTAGACAGGCCGAGGTGGTGCTGCTCATGGTTTGAGTGACACGGTACGGACCGACCCGCTTAAGGCCTTTTTGGCGCAGGATATCGGCCGCTTCTACGAGATTTTTTGAAGACGCCCCACCTGAACCCATTATAATCCCCGTACGTTCGTTGGAGACTTGTTCTTCTGTTAAGCCAGCGTCTTCAATCGCTTGTTTGGTGGATATGTAAGCATAGGCTGCAGCGTCGCCCATAAAGCGCAACGTTTTGCGATCAATGAAGGCGGATGTGTCGATATCGACGGTGCCAGCGACATGGCTTCTGAAGCCCATTTCTTTGTATTCTTCTTTGTGCTTGATACCAGAACGACCCGTTTTCAGCGCCTCTAGTACGGCCTCTTTATCATTACCTAGACAGGAGACTATGCCTAAACCAGTGATCACAACCCGCTTCATAAGTATCCCCAATTCTGTATTAAGTGGCCTGAGATAAGGCCGAAAAATTTAAAAGTTATCCGTGCTTTGAAACAAACCTACGCGTAGATCTTTGGCCGTGTAGATTTCTCGGCCATCAACGCTGACACTACCATCGGCAATGCCCATAATGAGTTTTCTTTCGATAACGCGTTTCAAAGTAATTTTGTAAGTCACTTTCTTCGCTGTAGGTAGAATTTGGCCGGTGAATTTTACTTCGCCTGAGCCCAAAGCTCGACCTTTGCCTTCATTGCCTTTCCATGCCAGAAAAAAGCCAACCAGTTGCCACATCGCGTCTAAGCCCAAGCAACCTGGCATGACGGGGTCTCCAGGAAAGTGGCAATCAAAAAACCATAGGTCGGGAGAGATGTCCAACTCCGCAATGATTTGCCCTTTACCATGCTCGCCGCTGTCTGCTGCAATATGGGTAATTCGGTCAAGCATTAGCATGTTCGGGATAGGGAGCTGAGCATTGCCCTCGCCAAACATACGCCCTTGGCCACATTCTAGGAGATCTTCCTTGTCATAGGCATTTTTACGGTTGGATGTGTCCATCATATTTAGTAACTCTAGATAAAGAACAAGTGTGAGCCTGAAATTGGCCGCAACGCAAAAGGATTCCATTCTACCTTGTGCTGTTGTGATGTCCACTCCGCAACGCGTTAAGAATTAAAACATTGCTTCGTGATTATATGGTGCGATTGTCGTTGTGGTTATGTTTGCTTGCTCCATTAATGTGCATTGTTAGTTGGCGGAGGTAGGTTTAATCGCAAGATGGTGTACTGGCCGACAAATTGCACTAAAACTGTAGTATTCTTGGTGCACGATTAAGCATCGACAACATATGCACACATTTAGAACAAGGAATTCAATGTATGATTAAGAAGTGCCTCTTCCCCGTAGCAGGTTACGGAACCCGTTTTTTACCGGCCACTAAAGCGATGCCGAAAGAAATGCTTCCTATCGTTAATAAACCGCTGGTTCAATATGGTGTTGAAGAAGCGATCGAAGCAGGCTTAACGGATATTGGCTTGGTGACAGGCCGCGGCAAGCGCGCCATTGTTGATCACTTCGACGTGAATTATGAGCTGGAGCACCAGATTTCTGGCACTAGCAAAGAAGAGTCGTTGACGTCTATCCGTGATGTTATGCAGACGGCTTCTTTTTCCATCACTCGTCAAGTTGAAATGCGTGGTTTGGGCGATGCGATTCTTAACGGTCAGCGCTTAATTGGGGATGAGCCCTTCGGTGTTGTGCTCTCTGACGACCTTTGTTTGTCTGATGGTGAAGGTGTTATGGCGCAGATGGTCAAACTGTATAAGCAGTTCCGTTGCAGCATAGTGGCCATACAAGAAGTACCGGATGATTTGATTCATAAATTTGGTGTGATCAAAGGTGAGCAAATCAAAGATGGACTCTATCAGATTACTGACATGGTAGAAAAGCCGAAATTAGAAGATGCTCCCAGTAACTTGGCGATTATTGGCCGCTATATTTTGACTCCGGATATCTTTGATATTATTCGTGAAACGCCTCCGGGTAAAAACGGTGAAATCCAAATTACCGATGCGTTGATGACGCAAGCGAAGAATGGCTGCGTATTGGCTTACAAATTTAAAGGCCGTCGCTTCGACTGTGGTAGCGTCGAAGGCTTTGTTGAAGCCACTAACCATGTGTTTGAAAATATATACAAAGGCAGCTGATTCAGCCTTTATCGCCCATAGCGCCTAAACATATCGGGTTTACTTCAATGAAAGTAGTTTGAGAGTTTAAAAGTACTAAGAGCCTTTGGGCGGTTGGCTCGCTCTCGAAGTCATACTCAGTTTAGGATCAGTGTTAGGGCTCTGAAGTCAAATTTCAGGGCCCTCTTGCCTTTACCGGTTCTACTTTTATTTTTTATTTCAGCATTTTTGGTTTCATTTTTAGTTAACACCCCGTTGTTGCATATTCATGGATAACATTCGGATTTGGACGGAGCTTTATGGCACACCCGAACGCAGGTAAACAACCCCATCACCGCAGTCTTACTAACATACCAGCACTGGTTTCTGCTTATTATCGGCAGCAGCCAGATGTTGTTGGCAAGTCTGAACAGCAGGTCAGCTTTGGGACTTCTGGGCACAGAGGCTCGGCACTGAATACCACTTTTAACGAACGGCATATCATGGCGATTTGCCAGGCTATTGCTGAGTATCGTCAGTCTCAGGGCGTTGATGGCCCCTTGTATCTCGGTAAAGATACTCATGCCTTATCCGAGCCAGCACACGCCACGGCTTTAGAAGTTTTGGTGGCTAATGGTGTCCGTGTTCGAGTGGCCAGTGACGGGGGCTATACGCCGACACCGGTAATTTCTCACGCGATTTTGACACACAACGCCAGCTCAGCCGATATGGCGGACGGTATTGTGATCACGCCGTCCCATAACCCCCCTGGGGATGGTGGTATCAAGTATAATTCCTCTAAAGGTGGACCAGCGGATACGGACATCACCGGCTGGGTGGCCGATCGCGCTAATACTTTGTTGGCTGGTGGTCTTGAAGAAGTAAAGCGTTTATCGGCTGCTGACCTATCCAGTAGTGAGCTTGTCGAACCCTTCGATTACATCAATCATTACGTTGATGACCTTGGGTCAGTCATTGATATGGAAGCCATTGCGAAAGCTGGAATACGTATTGGTGTCGATCCGATGGGGGGATCTGGGCTTTATTTTTGGGAGCCTATTGCGAAGAAGTACGGGTTGAATATCGAAGTGGTTAACGATCAAGTGGATTTTACCTTTGGTTTTATGCCTCTGGATAAAGATGGCAAAATTCGTATGGACTGTTCATCACCATTTGCCATGCAAAACTTACTCTCGCTGAAAGATCGTTTCGATGTTGCCATTGGCAACGATCCAGATTATGACCGCCACGGTATTGTCTGCTCTGGCTCCGGATTAATGAACCCCAATGCCTACCTTGCTGTGGCTATTGAATATCTTGCTTCACACCGGCCAGAGTGGTCAGAGAGTCTCCAATTTGGCAAAACTTTGGTATCCAGTGCCATGATTGATCGTGTGGTTAAGTCTCTGGGAAAAACGCTTTGCGAAGTGCCTGTTGGGTTTAAATGGTACGTAGAAGGGCTCTTTGATGGCAAGCTGGCCTTCGGTGGTGAGGAAAGCGCCGGGGCGTCTTTTTTGCGCCGCAATGGCCGTGTCTGGAGTACCGATAAAGACGGCTTTATTCTCGGGTTGTTGGCGGCTGAGATTTTAGCGGTAACGGGCAAAGACCCCCAGCAGCACTACGAGTCTCAAGTCGAACGCTTTGGCCGTCCTTATTATCAGCGTTTGGATGCACCTTGCAGTACTGAACAAAAAGACTTACTGAAAAAGCTCAATGCAAGCGCGGTAACCAGTGACAGTTTAGCGGGAGATCCGATTACTGCTGTTCTGACTGAGGCGCCAGGCAATGGTGCCGCTATCGGTGGTTTAAAAGTGGTAACTGAGAACGGTTGGTTTGCAGCTCGGCCTTCGGGCACGGAGGACATCTATAAAATCTACCTAGAAAGCTTTATTTCTGAGGCGCATCTTGCTCAGTTAGAGTCTGATGCTAAAGCATTAGTTGATAGTGTTTTGACGTGATTATAGCGAGTATCGGCATTCGAGTACGAGGCAAGAGAGCTTGTTATCTTGTTATTTGCTAAGTTTGCCCCCGTTTAAGGGGCAATGATGGTAGCTTGCCAGCTGCTTTATTATTTTTTCGAGGTTTCTAATTAATGTCAAACCTGACGTGTTTTAAGGCATACGATATTCGTGGTCGGCTACCAGATGAATTGAATGACGATGTGGCTTACCGCATTGGTCGAGCTTACGCTGAATACTTGAAGCCTAAATCCGTAGTGGTAGGGCACGACATTCGTTTGACCAGTGAAGAGCTGACCGATGCACTGGCCAGAGGGTTGATGGATGCGGGTACGGATGTTATCCATATTGGCCAGTGCGGTACTGAAGAGGTGTATTTTGCGACCTTCCACCTTGAGGTAGATGGTGGTATCTGTGTGACCGCAAGTCACAACCCAAAAGATTACAATGGTATGAAATTGGTGCGCAAAGGCTCGCGGCCGATCAGTGGCGATACAGGTTTATTGGATATTAAAACGTTGGCCGAAGCGAATAACTTTCCTCCAGTAGAAAAGCGAGGCTCTTTAATTCCTAAAGACACACGCCCAGCGTACATTGAGCACCTCCTTGAATATGTGGATCGTGATCAATTAAAACCCCTGAAGATCGTCTGTAATGCCGGCAATGGTGGTGCTGGCTTGGCCATTGATGCCATCGAATCTTTTTTACCGTTTGAATTTGTAAAAATTCACCATCAGCCAGATGGTAATTTTCCGAACGGTGTGCCCAACCCGCTACTGGAAGAAAACCGTGCCCCAACAGCGGCTGCGGTAGTAGAGGCCAGTGCCGATATGGCTATTGCTTGGGATGGCGACTTTGATCGTTGTTTTTTCTTTGATTCTACGGGGCGTTTCATAGAAGGGTATTATTTAGTGGGGCTGCTAGCCGAAACGTTTTTGCTGAAAAGCCCAGGCTCAAAAATTGTGTACGACCCGCGTTTGACTTGGAATACTGAAACCATTTGTCAGAAAATGGGAGGCAATGCGATTCAAAGTAAAACAGGGCATGCTTTTATCAAGGAGCGTATGCGAATTGAAGACGCGATTTATGGTGGCGAAATGAGCGCCCACCATTATTTTCGCGACTTTGCCTACTGTGACAGCGGCATGATTCCATGGTTGTTAGTGGCTGAATTAATGAGTCGCACTGGAAAATCATTGGCCGAGCTGGTGGATGACTGCATCGCACAATTCCCATGCAGTGGCGAAATTAATAGCCGTATTGAAGATCCTAAAGCTGTCTTAGCCGCTGTAGAAGCCAACTACGAAAGTAAGGCGGAAACGGTAGATCATATTGATGGGTTAAGCATGAGCTTTGGTGATTGGCGCTTCAACTTGCGTATGTCCAACACCGAGCCTGTCGTTAGGTTGAATGTAGAAAGCCGTGGTGACTTTGCATTGATGGAAGAAAAACGTGACGAGCTGCTAGGGCTCATGGGCGTACTCTAAAGGCGCTGATTTGGATCGATGTGCTGGCGCGGATGAGGCGGTTTATTAGAATTGAATATTCTGTGCTTGTCCTGCTCCCCCTCGTTGGTGATGACGCGGAGGGAGCACAAATATAGATCTGTATTTAGGTTAGAGCAATTTAGGGTATGCTCGGCTTTACCTTAGTCAGTAACTTTCTTCTACCAAGCCGCGAAGGTATCGAAACAATTTGCGCGCCGATGCTGGGGGTTTTTGTTGTGAGGCTTCTTTTTGAGCGTTGCGAATAAGCTGTCGTAAGTGTTGAATGTCTGACACGGGGAAGGATTCTAAAAGTGCTTGTAACGCTTTATCGCCGTCACTCATAAGCTTATCGCGCCATTGCTCAGCTTGGTGTTGAATGTGGTTATGTTCTTGCCCCAGCTTTTCGATACGCTCTACCGCCTGCTGAATATCGTCAAGGTTATCTGCAATACGCATTTGTTTGCCGATAAACTGCAATTGGCGACGACGGCCTTCTCGGTGCTTCATCTTACGTGCTTCGTAGATAGCTTCTTCTAATTTACCTTGTAGTGGAATCATCGCGATATGCTTTTCGCTCAGCTCTACAATTTTAGTTCCGAGGTCTTGTAGGGCTTGCATCTCTTTTTTGATTTCTGTCCTGGATTTTATTACAGGCTCATCATCGTTAGTGATTTCATCGAAGTCTGACATGGTTGTATTCCGAATTTTTAATAACGAAAAGCGTGGGCTATGCGTAAAAGTAAGTGGCGAGACCTAAGAAAGCAAAAAAGCCTACAACATCCGTAATGGTAGTGAGTGCGACACTCCCTGCAAGTGCAGGGTCAATGTTTAGGCGTCGCAATGTAATGGGCAGTAGAGCACCAGCGGTCGCTGCAGTAATCAAATTAATCACCATAGCGGCAGCGATAATGGCGGCAATAATTGGGTCGTTAAACCAATAGCCTGCGATAGCGGCCATCGTTCCAGCCCAAATGAGCCCGTTTAATAGACCGACCTGAAACTCTCTCGACAAGAGCCAACTCATGTTGTTTTGCCCAATTTGCCCCAGTGCCATTCCGCGAATTACTACGGTGAGGGTCTGGCTTCCGGCAACACCTCCCATGCTGGCGACAATGGGCATGAGCACGGCAAGGGCCACAACCTTATCAATGGTGCCCTGGAACAGGTTGATCACAGACGAAGCAAGCAGCGCCGTAATCAGATTGATACCGAGCCACATGGCACGCCGTGGCGCGGTATTGAATACGCTGGCAAACGTATCTTCTTCTTCATCCAGCCCAGCCATGCTCATAAATGAGTGGTCGGCGTCTTCTCGGATAACATCGACCACATCATCAATCGTGATACGCCCTAAAACAACACCTGTCTCGTCGACTACCGGAGCTGAAATCCAATCGTGTCGTTCGAATAATTTTGCAACTTCGGCATCTGACATGGACGCAGGGATGGCCACCACATCCGTGAGCATAACTTCACGAACACTCATGGCAGGAGAGGACGTCAGTAATTTTGAGAGGGGCAGTAAGCCGACAAACTGCCCTTTACCATTAACGACAATCAAACTGTCTGTGGAGGCGGGTAAGTCATCGTGTCTTCTCAAATAACGCAGGACAACATCCAGTGTGAAGCGCGCACGGATGGTGATGGTATCTGTATCCATCAGCCCGCCAGCTGTTTCCTCATCGAACAGCAACACCTGCTCAACACGAGCTCGGTCTTGCGTGCTCATCGCGGTTAAGACTTCTTGAATAACTTGGTCCGGCAGGCGCTGTAAAACATCCGCCAGATCATCAGTATTCATGCCCTCTGTGATCTCTACCACAGCCGCAGCGTCCATACGCTTTAGAATTTGTGTTTGTAGGTCTTCAGGTAACTCTTGAAGAACATCGCCTTCCAGTTCTTTTTCAAGCAGTTGCCATAAGATTTTACGGCTGGGCGCAGGGGATGACTCAAGAAGGTGGGCAATTTCAACCGGACGCAGACCATTAAGCATGCGTTTAATTTGTTGATAGGTGCCACTTTCCAGCGCCGCTTGGATGGTGCCCAGCTGGATCTGCGTTAAATCAAGATGTTCGTCCGCTGTGGCCATAAATTTGTCATATAATCGAGAAAGGGGAGGTTGATACGTATTCTAGTGGGCAACCTATTGTGATGCTAGGAGAGATGAGGCTGCCAGAGAGAAAATCAGGTTATTCTGGCTCATTGAAGCGCTGTGCAATTAGATCGATCAGTGCCTTGATGGCTTCTTGTTCATCCTGACCTTCGGCGTAAAGTTCAACCTCAGTGCCCTGGCTGGCGCCCAAAAGCATAAGTGACATCACACTTTTTGCATCAACTTGCTTACTCTTTGCTGTAATTTTAAGGGTGGACGCGTAGCGTCCAGCAGTACTGGCGAGGAGTGCGGCGGCGCGGGCGTGAAGCCCTAGTTTATTGATGATTGTAGTGTTTGCTATTTGCATGGCAGGCCTAACGGTTATTGTACTTTGCTTAATTCACGATGACGCAATTGAGCGTTGGAAAATTTATGCTGAAAGGTTTTGTAGAGCCGCTCGCACAAATACACAGACCGATGCTGCCCCCCAGTACAACCGATTGCCACAGTAAAGTAGCTGCGATTATTAGCTTCAAACTTGGGTAGCCAATGATCAAGGTAATTGGCAATATCTTGATACATTTTATCTACATCTTCTTGCGCTTCTAAAAAGTCGATCACAGGTTGATCTTGGCCAGAAAAAGCCCGTAAGTGGTGCTTCCAATAGGGGTTAGGCAGGCAGCGGGCATCGAACACGAGATCTACATCCACAGGGATACCGCGCTTGAAACCGAACGATTGAAACTGCAGTGCCATGTGACTTCCACTGCGGCCAGCGATACGTTCCTTGATAAGATCGCGAAGCTCATGGAGCGTCAAGTTGCTGGTGTCAATGGTTAAGTCGGCGGCATTGATGATCGGTTCTAAGTACGCTTTTTCCAGATCGATGGCTTCTTTTAAATCTGTTGTTTGGCCGCTTAGCGGGTGTCGTCTGCGCGTTTCACTGAAGCGTTGCA
>CBFHKY010000013.1:22845-59852 GCA_965656525.1 Pseudomaricurvus sp.
CAATACAGCAGAGCGTGCATCGAGGTACAAAACCTCTATGGTAAGGTCGGAGCTTGCGACACTTTCCAATAGCGCAGGAAATTGTTGCAACTCTTGCCATGTGTTTCTGGCATCGATGCTAACAGCAAACTTCTGGCTTGTGGGGTGCTGATCTAGTTGCTTTACTAATGGGGGTAGGAGTGATGAAGGAAGGTTGTCGATACAAGTAAAGCCAACATCCTCAAGAACGTGCAGGGCAGTACTCTTCCCGGCTCCAGACCGACCGCTGATAACCACTAATCGCATGCTCTATCTTCCCAGAAAAGGTATTTGGTGATGATTGTGTATCTTTCAGGAAACGCCAAAACTCGCTTCAATAACTTTATTATTGAGGTTGAGGTGTATCTTGACTGGTTGCTGCAGCAAATAACTTTTCAGCACTATCGCTATGGCGCAACTGTTTCAAAAAGTCACTTTGATTCAATCGTTCTGCAATGGCAGATAGCGTTTGTAAGTGTGCCTCGTGAGCCTCCTCTGGAACCACTAAAGCAAATAAAATATCAACGGGTTTGCCATCAATAGCTTCAAAGTCAATGGGTGAGGCCAGTGTTATTAAGGCTCCGACCGTACTAGCGCAGTTGCTGAGTCGGCAGTGGGGTATCGCAATCCCTTGCCCTAAACCGGTAGAGCCAAGCTTTTCTCTTGCAATAAGGTTTTGAAAAATCTCATTCGCATCTAAAGTCGGCTGATCTTCAGAAATGGTTTGCGACAAAATTTCTAAAGCACGTTTTTTACTGCTGGTCTCAACACCGCAACGAGTGCGGTGTTGAGACAAAAAGGTTTTTACATCCATAAGTTCAACGGTGGCTGCGCATTTTCTCTTTGTGTTTAATGAGCTGGCGATCCATTTTTGCGGCAAGTGTGTCGATAGCGGCGTATAAATCTTCGGATTCACTGTCGGCGAAAAAATCTTTGCCGCTCACATGAATGGTGGCCTCGGCCTTCTGGCGTAGTTTATCAACATAAAGTATCACGTTGGTACTGGTAATTTTGTCGTGGTGTCGCTCAAGACGTTCAAATTTGGAGTTTACGTAACTTTTGATGGCATCGGTCAGGTCAACGTGATGTCCACTGATGTTTATTTGCATGCGTTGCTCCTTCTTCTTTTATGAAACTAGGTCAATATTCTACCTAGCGTTGGCTTTTGACAAGGCATTATTTAGATCCTTGCGCAGCCGTTTTGGTTCCTAAAGCGCTTAACATTTTGAGATGACCTGCAGTCATACTAAACGTTTGCGCTCGTTGGAAGCCGGTATTCCTAAAGACTCCCGATATTTGGCAATCGTGCGCCTGGCAACTTTGATACCTTGATCAGACAGTAGCGTAGTGATTTTGCTATCGCTCAAAGGCTTCTTTGGATTTTCAGCCAAAACCAACTTTTTAATAATGGCGCGAATTGCTGTCGATGAGCATTCGCCGCCACTGTCGGTGCTGACGTGACTAGAAAAAAAGTATTTGAGCTCAAAGATCCCTTGTGGCGTATGCATGTATTTCTGTGTGGTGACGCGGGAAATCGTAGACTCGTGCATGCCGACAACTTCGGCAACATCATGCAAGACAAGAGGGCGCATCGCTTCGGCACCGTGATCTAAAAAGCCTCTTTGCTTTTCGACGATGCAGCTGGCCACTTTAAGCAACGTTTCATTGCGGCTTTGCAAGCTCTTGAGAAACCAGCGAGCTTCTTGGAGATTGTCCCGCAAAAAAGAGTTATCACTGCTGCTGTCTGCACGCTTGACCATAGAGGCGTAGGTGTCATTGATGCGTAATTTAGGGGCAATGTCTGGGTTCAAATTGACGGTCCAGCGACCCGTTTGCTTGGTAACAAACACGTCGGGAACCACATACTCTGTTTCCCCTGAGTCGATGGCGTCACCGGGGCGTGGGTTTAATGCTTGGATCAACACGATTGCATCGCGAAGTTGATCTTCTTTTAAGCGGGTTTTTCGCATCAAGGGTTTAAAGTCTCGACTGCCAAGTAATGCTAAATGGTCTTTTACTATGAGTTTAGCATTGTTCAGAGAAGCCGTATCAATGGGCAGCTGATTCAATTGAATAAGAAGACATTCACTCAGATCTTGGCTGGCAACACCGGGCGGATCAAACTGCTGAACTCGATGCAAAACGGCCATTACTTCGTCGTCTTCGAGTTCTTCGAGTTCACTGGCAAGGCCAGCAAAAATCTCTTCAATAGTGGAGTTCAACATGCCGGAGTGTTCGACCGCATCAATAATTGCCATCGCAATGATCTGATCGCGGTCTGACATTGGGGTTAAATTGAGCTGCCAAAGAAGATGTTGCTGAAGGGATTCGTGGGTACTGTTGCGGTTATCAAAATCGTTGTCTTCGTTGTCCGGTGCTGACGTGCCAGAGCTGCTAGAGCTTGCTTGGTAGATGTCATCCCAGCTGGTGTCGACCGGTAGGTCTTCAGGTATCCCTTCACTCCATTCGTCGTTGTTCGAAGGTGAGTGATCATCTCTGGTGTCGACATCGTTAATCTCGGTGTCGCTATCTTTGTTGGTTTTTGCCTGTGCTTCACGATCGTGGACATTTTCAGAGTTGTTGTTCGGTGCATCGTCACTGCTATCGGTTTGTTGGTGTTGTGAGTCATCGTCAGCCACTTCTAACATAGGGTTAGAGTCTAAGGCCTCTTGAATCTCAGATTGCAGATCTAATGTTGACAGTTGCAACAAGCGAATGGCCTGTTGCAGTTGCGGGGTCATAGTGAGTTGTTGACCCAGTTTCAGCTGTAAAGACTGTTTCATAGGGTGCGGTTTGCTCGGTTACCACTGTGCTGAAAAGAATAGGTCTTCGGCATTCTGGCTGGCTGTGACTGCGAAGCTCGGAATACGTTTCGGCCTGACATGGTATGAGTGTAGATCAGTTTTGTAGGAAGGGGCAAGCTCAACAAGCAAAATTTATGCCGTATATTGTGCTTCAGAATGGGGCGAAAACAAGGAAGGAATCACCACTATAAACTGAATTGCTGCCCTAGGTAAACCTCTCTCACTTGTTGATTGGCGAGGACTTCCGCAGCGCTACCTTCAGCGATGATATGGCCCTCGCTGACAATGTAAGCTTTCTCACAGATATCTAAGGTCTCGCGCACGTTATGATCGGTGATTAATACACCAATACCCCTATTTTTTAGGTGTTTTATGATTTGTTTGATGTCATTTACCGAGATGGGATCTACCCCTGCAAATGGTTCATCGAGCAAGATGAACTGTGGATCTGTGGCCAGTGCGCGAGCAATCTCAACGCGTCGGCGTTCGCCTCCAGAAAGAGACATGCCTAAGCTGTCTTGGATATGGGTGATGTGAAATTCACGCAGCAGTTGTTCGAGCTTTTGGCGCCGCTGCTTGCGCTTCATGTCTTTGCGGGTTTCTAAAATGCTCATGATGTTATCGCTGACGGTGAGTTTGCGAAACACAGAGGCCTCTTGTGGCAGGTAGCCTATACCTGCTCGCGCTCGGCCATGCATGGCCATATGTGTGATATTCGTTTTGTCTATTAGCACTTGGCCTTTGTCGGCCTGAACCAAGCCTGCAATCATATAAAAGCAGGTTGTTTTCCCAGCACCATTCGGGCCTAAAAGCCCCACTATCTGTCCGCTGCTAACAGACACAGAAACATCAATAACCACTTGGCGTTTTTTGTAGCTTTTGGCCAAGTGAAGGGCTTGTAGTGTAGGCATTAAACAGGGGTTTCCTTGGGTATTAGTTTTTCTTAGCTGGGATGACCATATGAATACGATCGTTGCCGGGTTGGTTACTTGCCCCTTGGGCCTTTACGAGTGAGTCTTTGATGTTGTAATCAATGGTGTCGCCCGTCATGGTCGTGCCATCGCTTTGTGTGAGTGAAGCGTTGCTAATGAGGTGGATTTGTTCATCCAGTAGGAAATATTTAATGGTGTCGCCTTTGGCGATTACCAGGGGTTTTTCGGGGGCTGGCTTCTGCTGGTAGTGTGCTGGTTTGCCCGTGGCAATAATTTGTGAAACCTGATTGTTCGGGCTATGAACAACCACTTTGTCGGCGTTAATGCGCAAGCTGCCTTGGTCCATTTGTACTGAACCGGTATAAATCGTGATGCCTTGCTTTTCATCGCGTTCAGCCTGATCCGAAGATATATAAATAGGTTCGCCTCTGTCGCCGGTTAACGCCCATAAGAGGGGGCTGCTCAGAAGTAAAAATAGGCCGGTTAGTGTGCTGGTCGTTGCGTGTTTAAGGCTCATGAGTCCCTCTGACTTGAGATAAAAGTACTACTCGATCTTCCTTTAGGAAAGCCTGCATACCTTGGGCGAGAGTAATGTTGCCGGGTGCATCAATCTTAACAGCTTTATCCGTCTCGGCGTATTGTTGGCTTGGTTTTACGACCAGAAAGGTGGTGTTGAGTTCCGATGTATCGCCATTGGGCTGAGCCTGCCAAATACGCACGTTGCCTTGCAGTTCAATCAGCTCGCCTTGTGCTTTGATGGTGCCTTGGTCGGATGTAATATTCCAAGGTGTCGAATCGACGGAGAAAAAAGTGAGGTTGGGTGCTTTCAGGATGGAGTAGTCCCCTGAGCCGCTTTGCTCGGGCTGCCCTTGAAAGTGCCGACTTTCAGAAGCCTTCAGAATCGATGCGAGCTGCCCGTCGGATTCATAGCTTCGCGTGGTGCTGTTTAGGATGACACTGCTTGGGAACTGTTGTGCTGTGGTGGTTGCAAGCGGAGTGTCGCGCAGAAGAGCTTGTGGCGAGGTGTCCCAGAAAACAACAGCAACTACCACGAGCGCACTGATAATCGTGAGCATCAACCCATTTTTAATCATTATCAGGCTCTCTTCACACGATGCCGGCGCGCAAAATGTCATGCATGTGAATTACACCAACAGCTTGATGCTGTGAGTTTTCAACAACCAGTGCGGTGATTTTTAGAGACTCCATGATCCCAAGAGCCTCAGCCGCCAGCGTATTATTGTGAACGGTTTTAGGGTTGCCGGACATGATGTCACCAATACAGGCTGAGCTCAGATTGATGCCCTGATCGACACAACGGCGTAAATCGCCGTCGGTAAAAACCCCTAACAATTGCTTGTCTTTGCCAATGACCGTGGTCATACCAAACCCTTTGGTCGTCATTTCAACCAGTGCCTGACTGAGCTGAGTCTCTTGAAATACACAGGGAAGCTCATGGTCTTTGTGCATGATGTCTTCGACTTTGAGCAACAACTTGCGTCCGAGTGCACCGCCAGGGTGAGAAAAGGCAAAGTCTTCGGCGGTGAAGCCTCTGGCCTCCAGTAAGGCAACGGCAAGCGCATCACCCATTGCCAGAGTGACGGTGGTGCTGCTGGTGGGGGCCAGATTTAACGGACAGGCTTCGGTGTCAATTTTGATATCAAGGTGCACCGTGGCCGCCTGAGCAAGTGGCGAATCTGCTTTGCCGGCCATGCTGATCAAAGGAATGCCCATGCGTTTAAGTAAAGGCAATAAAGCGATTACCTCTGCCGACGAGCCAGAGTTGGATATGGCAATGACAACATCATTGCGCGTGATCATCCCCAGGTCGCCATGGCTAGCTTCACCTGGATGGACAAAAAAAGATGGTGTGCCCGTGCTTGCAAGAGTCGCGGCAATCTTATTGCCAATGTGACCAGACTTCCCCATTCCTGTAACAATGGTTCGCCCCTTGCACTCGAAAATAATTTCACAGGCGCGTACGAAATCCTGTCCTAGGCGTGGCTCCAAGGCTTGTATGGCCTCTGCCTCCATACGTAGGGTGCGTTTTCCAGCATGAAGGAGTTGTTCTGTTTTTTCAGTAATGCTCATAGCGACGATCTTCTAGTCATAGGTTGGTACTGGTGGCTGACTTAGCTAAACAGGATGAAATAATAGCCTATGTAACAAGCCAGCAGCAGTACGCCAATTTTGCGCCCCAAAAGAGCCATTTGAGTGTTTGTGTTGCGATTGCGGAAGTAGTAGTCGATTACAACCACTAGAGCAAGCAGTAAGGTAATGCCGCCCATTGCGAGAAAGTCTCTGCTGAACACTTCCGCTCCCATGTTAGGGGGGGCAATAACGCCCGGTAGTGACATAACGGCAAGAATGTTGAAAATATTTGAGCCAATGATGTTGCCAAGGGCCATGTCATGATGCCCCTTAATTGCACTCATCACCGATGCCGCGAGCTCGGGAAGGCTGGTGCCTACGGCAATCACCGTAAGGCCGATAATAAGAGGGCTTACGCCAAAAGCGGTAGCAACAATTTGAGCCCCCCAAACAAGTATTTCTGAGCTAACAATTAATGCGGCTAAGCCGAACACAAACCATAGGGTGGCCGCGAACATTTTTAATGAAGGAATCTCGCTGTCTTCTTCTTCGGGGGAGGGGTGCTTTTTCTTGGTATAAATCATGAGCAGCATAAGCACTGGAATGACCCCGATTAGAAGCCAACCTTCGAACCCCGATAAATAGGCATCAAACAAGACGATCCCAGCTAAGAGGGTGATCACCAGTAAGACAGGAATTTCTTGAGTAATGAGGTGTCTCTGGATAGGCATAGGAGCAATCAAGGCCGTAACAGCCAGCACGAGACCGATATTGGCCAGGTTGGAGCCCAGTGCGTTGCCAATGGCGAGATCTCCGGCACCCTCAATGGACGCGCTTAGAGAGACCACAATTTCTGGTGCAGAGGTGCCCAGCGACACAATGGTAAGGCCGATAATTAAGCGGCTGACCCCAAGGTTACTGGCGATTGCGGCGCTGCCTCCGACGAATCGATCGGCGCTCCAAACAAGCCCGATAAAACCAGCAATGATTGCAATTGCGGCAAGCCATAGCTCTGGCATAGGGTCTCCTAGAAAATTAGCTGCAGGGGAAAGGGTGCTGATGGTATAGTGACTCGTTTAAGTTGTCAGCTGCTGTGCGCACTTTTTATTGTTGTACGGCTTGCTTTAAAACCAGTCGTCGCTCTAGATTTATTCAGCAGCCGTGGAGCGAGCTCACGCCAAGTGTGTGCTTAAAGTTGGTGGAGTGATGTCGGTGGTGATTGGTTTTAATTCAAAGTAGGCAAGCAAAAGCTCAGAGAGAAAGGTTTAGGAGAGGTATATGGGTATCTACGATAGGGCGTCGTCGCGCATTGGAGTGAGTGCTGCTGAAGGCTTTAGCGTTCAAAAGCTTGCCAGGAGCGCAGTGTGTTTAGCTTGGGTATTTATGCTCATTATCGGTGCTGTGCAAAGTGCGACTGCTGAGGATGACGTAACGACAGCAGAAAGTGACCCCTACTCTCTGGTAGAGCATCTAACAGTTGATATTTTGTCTGTAGTTAAACAAAAAAACCATCTCTTAGAGACCGACCCGCAAGCATTCTATGATGAAGTGAATCGTCTCTTAGAGCCTGTGGTGGCCTTTGATTATATCGCACGTGGTGTTATGGGGCGTTACGGCAGGCAAGCGACTGAGCAGCAACGGCAGCGCTTTAGTGAAGTGTTTCAGTCGGGGCTCATCAGTACGTATGCAAAAGGTATGGCGCTGTATGGCGATGCCAAAATTACCGTTGTTAAGCCTGATGCTAGCGCGGCCGGTAAGAACAAGGTGAGCGTGATGCAAAAAGTGAAGTATGAAAACGGAGAGCACACCTTGTCTTACACCATGGGTTTGAGTCAGCTGGATCAAAAATGGAAGTTGTTGAATGTTGTGATTAATGGCGTAAACCTCGGAAACACATTTCGTTCACAGTTTGCTCAAGCCATGGAAAAAAGTGGCAACCTTGATCAGGTGATTGACGATTGGGCCCAAAATAGCTAAATCCAATCGCTAAAAAGGTCGCTCTACTCTCAAGTAAAGCGACGTCTCAATGGGTGCGCCAGCGCCCCTTTTTCATTAAACTAGCGCCCTTTTGCTGATAAGCAACAGCGTCGTTAGTGTGAGGAGCCAGCAGTATGCAGCCAAATGAAATTAAGACCCTTTTGGAGTCGCAAATTACAGACAGTGAAGTGCAGGTGAGCGTAGATGGTAGCCACGTGAATGTGGTGGTTGTCAGTCCAGTCTTTGATGGCTTGACGCCAGTCAAGAAGCAGCAGCTGGTTTATGGCGCTTTGTCCGAGCAGATTGCCAGTGGCGCAATTCACGCTGTAAACATGAAAACTTATACTCCCCAGCAATGGGCCAGCGCACAATAAGTTTCTTGTGTTGTCGCTTTTAATGTTTCTAGCAAGATCTAATCTAAAGCAGGGGATTTCCCCTGTCTGTTTGTGTTGGCCCGAATGCAGTTTTGCATAAGGCGCTGAAAGTAAAGCACAACACAGCCGTTACGACGGCGCTTAATCAAAAGGCTGATCTCTCTACATGGATAAATTAATCATTACCGGCGGTAACCCACTGTCAGGTGAAATTCGTATTTCAGGCTCAAAGAACTCCGGTTTGCCCATTCTTGCAGCGACCTTGTTGGCGGATGAGCCCGTTCATGTTTGTAATTTGCCTCACCTCAATGACATTACCACCATGTTGGCATTGCTACGTTGTATGGGGGTGGGTGTCACAATTGATGAAAAAATGTGTGTAGAAGTTGATCCAACTACCATCAACGACTTAACTGCGCCTTATGATTTGGTAAAAACCATGCGCGCCTCGATCCTTGTTTTGGGTCCTTTGTTGGCCAAAAACGGGGAGGCTAATGTGTCGTTTCCCGGGGGTTGTGCAATCGGCAGTCGCCCTGTGGATATTCACTTACGTGGACTGGAGGCTATGGGCGCTGAAATCGAAGTCGATGAAGGTTATATCCGAGCCAAAAGTAAGGGGCGCTTAAAAGGCGCCCACATCTTTATGGATACTGTGACCGTTGGTGGCACTGAAAACCTTTTGATGGCAGCAACCTTGGCCGACGGTAAAACTATACTGGAGAATGCTGCACGTGAACCTGAAGTGGTCGACCTTGCTAATTCGTTAGTGGCTATGGGTGCTCAAATTGAAGGAATTGGTAGTGATACCTTGACCATATACGGTGTAAAAAGACTGCACGGATGTCGCTACTCGGTGATGCCTGACCGTATCGAAACGGGCACTTACTTGACGGCCGCGGCCGCGGCGAGAGGCCGTGTTATGCTGAAAGACACCAATGCACAGATGTTAGAAGCGGTGCTGTTAAAGCTGGAAGAAGCCGGTGCCCACTTGAGAACGGGCAAAGATTGGATCGAGCTAGACATGAAAGGTAACCGGCCTAAGGCTGTTAATTTAAAAACGGCTCCGTACCCGGCGTTTCCTACTGATATGCAAGCTCAGTTCACGGCTATGAATGCGGTATCAGAAGGTACGGGGACCGTGATTGAAACCATTTTTGAAAACCGTTTGATTCAAATTCATGAACTCAACCGTATGGGCGCGAACATCAAACTTGAAGGCAATACCGCCATTGTTACTGGTGTAGAAACATTGAAAGGCGCCCCAGTGATGGCTTCCGACCTGCGTGCATCGGCGAGCTTAGTGATAGCTGGTTTAGTAGCAGAAGGGCAAACTATCGTGGATCGTATTTACCATATCGATAGGGGTTATGAGTGTATTGAAGAGAAGTTGCAGCAGCTGGGGGCGAATATCCGCCGTATTCCTTCATAGTTATACTCACTGCCACAGTGTGGCGTGAACAGATTTTATTTTTAATGATGCAGACAGAGAAAGGCCACGTATTATGCCGCAATCCATGCTAACCATTGCGCTCACTAAGGGCCGGATTTTAAAAGAAACGCTTCCCTTGTTAGCGAGTGCAGGTATTGAGCCGCTAGAAGATATCAGTCAAAGCCGAAAACTGATTTTTCCAACCAATCAGGACGGTGTTCGTCTATTGATTTTACGCGGCAGCGATGTACCCACATACGTAAAATTTGGCTCGGCGGACATGGGGGTGGCAGGGAAAGACACTCTGATGGAAAGTGGTAGTGAGGGTTTGTATGAGCCTGTCGATCTAGGCATTGCTCGCTGTGCATTAATGACCGCAGGCATCAAAGGTGTGGTGTCGCCCCAAGGCCGTATTAAGGTGGCGACTAAATATGTCAATGTGGCAAAGCGTTATTATGCCGCACAAGGTCGGCAGGTCGATGTCATTAAGCTCTATGGGGCGATGGAATTGGCACCAATTATGGATTTGGCCGATGAAATTGTCGATATCGTCGACACGGGAAATACGCTGAAGGCGAATGGCTTAGAGCCACGAGAGCACATTGCTGATATCAGTTCACGATTGATCGTGAATAAAGCGTCGATGAAAATGAAGCATGAAAAGATTCAGTCGGTGATAGCGGCAATAGAGTCGACACGGTCTGAGTGAGTCGGCTCGGCGGTTTAAAAGGTAAACACGTGAACGTACAGCGTCGCTCTGCATATCTGCATAAGCGGGTATGAACTGTGACAGTTTGCGAGCCGTGCCGCTTTCAATCAGATAGGGTCCTTAAATCGCACCCGAATAAACCGTACCGGTAAGAGAATACAGCAATGACAGTCTCAGTCCCCATTACTTTACTGGATGCTAATGCCCGTGACTTTTCAGCCGACCTAGAAAAGCTGTTAGCGTGGGAGTCAGTTTCCAACCAGCAGGTGGCAACAACTGTTGCTCAGATAATAGAGGATGTCCGCCTTCAAGGTGATTCGGCATTACTCGCATACACCAACAAATTTGATGGTATGCAAGCAGCGTCTGTCGATGCCTTATTGATTCCTAAGGCGCGCTTACAGGCAGCCTTGTCGAACATCACCGCGGATCAGCGTCAGGCGCTAGAGACGGCTGCGGAGCGCGTACGTCGTTACCACGAACATCAAAAACAACCCTCGTGGCAGTACACTGAAGCGGACGGTACCGTACTTGGTCAGCAAGTGACGGCAATGGACCGTGTCGGTATTTATGTGCCTGGCGGAAAAGCGTCTTACCCGTCGTCTGTGTTAATGAATGCGCTGCCGGCAAAAGTGGCGGGCGTTGAGCAGGTCATTATGGTGGTGCCTACTCCGCGTGGTGAGGTGAACGAGATGGTATTCGCCGCCGCCGCCATTGCGGAAGTGGATATGGTTATTACGGTAGGTGGGGCTCAGGCGGTTGCCGCGCTGGCCTATGGCACCGAAAGTGTTCCCAAGGTGGATAAAATCGTTGGCCCTGGCAACATTTATGTAGCAACGGCTAAGCGCGCAGTCTTTGGTGAAGTGGCGATTGATATGATTGCAGGGCCGTCTGAGATTTTGATTATCTGTGATGGCAAAACCAACCCAGACTGGATTGCGATGGATTTGTTCTCGCAGGCGGAGCACGACGAGCAAGCGCAGTCTATTTTGATTTCTGCCGATCAGGGTTTTCTGGAAAAAGTACAGTGCAGTGTGGATCGATTATTGCCGACTCTGGCTCGAGAGTCGATTGCACGGCAGTCGTTGACGGATCGCGGTGCTTTTATCCTAGTGAATGATTTAGAGCAAGCCGTTCAAGTCAGTAACCGCATTGCCCCAGAGCACTTGGAGTTGTCAGTGGATCAGCCTGAGCAGTATTTACCTCTAATACGTCATGCCGGTGCTATCTTTATGGGGCGTCATACGCCAGAAGCGCTTGGTGACTATTGTGCTGGGCCGAACCATGTGCTGCCCACATCTGGCACTGCTCGCTTTTCTTCGCCACTAGGTGTTTACGACTTCCAAAAGCGCAGTTCAATTATTAACTGTTCGGTCGCCGGTGCCTCTGAATTGTCTAAGGTGGCCTCGGTATTAGCTCGTGGTGAGTCACTGGAAGCCCATGCGCGTTCGGCTGAATACCGAATTATTGAATCGTAGAGCTGTCAGGTGTGTGACGTAATAGTGTTGCCGCTACCGCACTGGATGCTAGGTGGCGCATAGGCGATAAGCTTAGTTAGCGGTGGGCTTTGTGCCTAAGACCGCCTCTAACTGCATGGTCTGATTTTGGCGCAGAATGCTCAGCCTTACTTTGTCGCCAGGCCTTGCTTGTGCGACTTGGTGCATACTTAAACGACCGTCAGTTACTAGAGTATTGTTGATCTTCATCACGATGTCGCCAGGCAGTAGGCCAGCCTTATGGGCGGGGCCGTTGTTGTATATGGCGGTGATAATGACGCCGTTGGCATTATTTAATTGAAAGGATTGTGCCAGTTCAGGGGTCATTTGTTGGGCTTCAATGCCTAGCCAGCCGCGCACTACCTTTCCATACTTAACCAGATCCTGCATGACCTTGACCGCCGTGTCGGCGGGGATGGCGAAGCCAATGCCTACGGAAAACCCAGTTTTGTCCAAAATTGCGGTGTTGATACCCAGCAAATTACCTTGGGCATCAATCAGTGCACCGCCTGAGTTGCCTGGGTTGATGGCCGCGTCGGTCTGCAGATAATTTTCATAAGTGTTGATGCCAAGGCCATAGCGGCCTGTCGCACTGATGATGCCTTGGGTGACGGTTTGCCCAACACCAAAAGGGTTGCCAATAGCGAGCACTACATCGCCAATTTGGGCGTTGGCAGGGTCTCCGATATTGATGGCAGTGAGCTGATCCAGTTCAACCCGTAAAACAGCGAGGTCGCTTTCTGGGTCACTGCCGACCAATGTAGCTTGAGCTTCTCTTCCATCTTGAAGCAGTACAAGGATTTCATCGGCCCCATCGATAACATGATTATTTGTCAGTAGGTAGCCGTCTGGACTGATGATTACGGCTGAACCGAGTGCAGATTGCATACGCTCTTGCTGGGGGATGTCAGAATTGTTGAAAAAGTGGCGAAAAAGAGGGTCGTCCAATAGAGGGTGACGACGTCGCGTTTGTGTTTTGCGGGTATAGACATTAACCACGGCGGGGGCCGCCGAGATCACGGCATCCGCATAAGAAGAGGGGGGCTCCCAAGTTTGATGTTGGCCAGGGCTCAGCGAGCTGGTCACAGGTCCTTGATTGTCGAGAGGGGAGATCTTGGCGTGCTGTAGTTGTTGCCAAAGAATGATGCAGGCCCCTACCAGTAAGCCCACGAGTATTGGCCAGCCCCAGCGCAGGATTACAGTCAAAGTTGGGGTGGGTTGTGTCATGGGTGTCCCTAGCGGAGCCTGAGTGCATCATTCCCCGCAGCAAATTAACGATAGTCTTTGTGTAGGCGGCTTTGGCCTTACGTTGTTATGATTTTTCTTTTTCGTCTTCTGCTAAGCCAAAGTCTTCAGAAAGTTGGCCGGCATCTCCTGGCTGTTTTGGGGCCCAATCTTTGGGTGCTTCAGCGAGCTCTTCATCGGGAGCATCTTCCGGTATGGTTTCCAGTAGCGTGCCGTCACCAGCATCAATCAACTGGCGACTCACTTCTGAGTTGGACAATTTAAGTGCGCTATTGGCCAAGTGTTCGTGAACTTCTTTATAACTGTGAGTCAGTCGATTGACCAGCAGCGAAGTTTCACTGAAGTGATCTGACACTTCCTGCTGGTAGCCTTGCAGTTTTGTTTCGGCTTGTTTCAGCCGTGCTTCTAGGTCTTTGTGCTCTTGAGGGTTTGGTTGCATTGACTTGGTGATGGCTGTGCCAATGAGGCCGCCAATAATTAAAGCGACTAGGGTGGCAATAATAAGCATGCTTAGCGTATACACGTGAGTCTCCTGCAGTAACATTAGCGTTATTGGTGACCGTCGAGCGATAACTCCGGTCTCACCGCGTAAGGTTATTTGTTATTATACGCGCTTTCTTTGCGCCAATGCTCATGCTTTATGGTTTGAATGTTGATAATCCAAAGGTAAATGCAATCGAGTGTCTATTTTTGAAAGAGGTTGATCTTGTGCACAGTGAGCCATTAACACCGCCAGAGCCGTTTATTGAGAAAGAGCAGTCCGTGTGGCTGGAGGGTGCCCAAGGGCTAATCGAGGGCGTTACGACAGCCCCGATGGTCGGCCCTTTAAGTGATCACAATGTTGTGGCATTGGTCTGCCACCCTCACTCCCTGCATGGTGGGAGCATGGATAATAAAGTAGTGACGACGCTTGTACGCAGCTTTCGCGACTTGGGAGTGCCGACGTTACGATTTAATTTTCGTGGAGTAGGCCGAAGCGAAGGTCATTTTGATAATGGTGTTGGTGAGAGTCAGGATGTACTGAAAGTGGTGGCGTGGCTGCAGGCGGCTTACCCTGGTGCGAAACTCATATTAGCTGGGTTTTCTTTTGGTTCAGCGGTAGCGGCCATGGCCAGTCATTCCCTGGACGACGCGGTACAGCATTTGATTTTGGTGGCGCCGCCCGTTGAGCGGTACAGTTATGACAAAGAGGGCGGTTTTCCCATGCCGGTTACGGTGATTATGGGGGACAAAGATGAGCTGGTGGACGCCGACGGGGTTTACCGTTGGGTGGATGAGTTATCATCACCGGTATCACTGTTGCGTTATCAAGAGGCCTCTCATTTCTTTCACGGTGCACTTGTGGTTCTAAAGCGCGACCTTCAGGCTCACATCTTAAAGGTGCTCCTGTAGCGATTAGGCATTTTCATTAATCATCGCTGTCTTTGGTGAGCGGTACATCATGGTGCCCAATATTCAGACTTCACACCGGCAGTTTGGCGTACAAAAAAGGCACAAAATAAGCTCTGGTTGAGCGATTGAGAGCGTAATATGACAGCAAATACATCGGCAACCCCTTGGGAGCGTTACCAGCAGGATTTACAGCGCGAAGGCTTCAATTATGACCCCGCACAAGAGATGGCTGTGCGCCACCTTCAGGACTTGTACGATCGTTTGGTTAAAGCGTGGGAAGCCGACCAAGCTGCGGAGCATGCAGGCGGCTTAGTCGCCAAGTTTAAGTCAGCCTTTAAAGGGCGGCACACCAGGACTTTAGAGAAGGGTTTGTATTTTTGGGGGGGTGTGGGGCGCGGTAAAACCTATTTGATGGATAACTTTTACGAGTGCTTGCCCTTTGAGCATAAAATGCGAGCGCATTTTCATCGTTTCATGCGCCGTGTGCATCATGAGCTTAAAACGCTCGACGGCCAGAAAAATCCGTTAGAGATTGTTGCTGATCGCTTGGCCAGTGAGGCGCGGGTGATTTGTTTTGATGAGTTTTTTGTCACAGACATTACCGATGCCATGATTTTAGGCAATCTTATCCAAGCGTTATTCAATCGAGGCGTGTCTCTGGTGGCAACTTCGAACATTGTGCCAGATGGCCTCTATAAGGATGGCCTGCAGCGGGCCCGTTTTTTGCCGGCCATTGATATGTTGAATAGGTTCACGTTGGTGGTCAATGTGGATGGTGGTGTAGATTATCGCTTGCGCGCATTAGAACAAGCTGAATTGTATCACTACCCGCTGGATCAGACTGCTGATGCGAGCCTACAAGCCAGTTTCGAAAGCCTTGTGGTTGATGGGTCGGTAGTGCAGAAAGATGTGGCGATCGAAGTGGAGGGGCGTCCAGTGCAGGCCCGTTATGAGGCTGAAGATGTGGCGTGGTTTGATTTTCTGGCGCTTTGCGATGGGCCTCGCTCCCAGAACGATTACATCGAGCTGGCAAAGGAGTTCCATGCAGTATTGGTGTCGAACATCCCACCTTTGGGGCGTGAGACCGATGATCAGGCAAGGCGATTTATTAATTTGGTGGATGAATTTTATGATCGCAACGTTAAGTTGATCGTTTCTGCTGCCATGCCGTTGTCTGAGATGTACGCCGGCGGAAAGCTGAATTTTGAATTTGAGCGCACAACCAGTCGCTTGTTGGAAATGCAAAGCCAAGAATACTTAGCGGCGCCTCATCGCCCTTAGTAGCTTGGATTCGTTGTGACGGGCCGTAAAGTACTTGCTTTTGGTGCTTTATATCCTTAAAATCCGCGCTCCCATTTTTGGGCTTAATGAATTTTTTATTTAGACCGTCGAAGGCATACAACATGAAGACATATACTGCCAAATCGGAATCAGTCCAACGTGACTGGTACGTTATCGACGCAGAAGGCAAGACTCTGGGCCGCATGGCTGCAGAAATCGCTACTCGTCTGCGCGGTAAGCATAAGCCTGAGTTCACACCTCATGTGGACACAGGTGACTATATTGTCGTAATCAACGCTGCAAAAGTAGCTGTGACTGGCAATAAAGCAAAAGACAAGATGTACTACCATCACACTGGTTTCATCGGCGGCATCAAGTCGATAAGCTTTGAAAAGCTAATCGACAAAGCGCCTGAGCGTACGATTCAATCTGCTGTAAAAGGCATGTTACCTCGTGGCCCTCTGGGTCGTGCTATGTTCAAAAAGCTGAAAGTTTATGCTGGAACTGAGCACCCACACGCTGCTCAGCAGCCTAAAGAATTGAACGTTTAATCAGGAGCGGATGATAATGGCTGCAACCCAATATTACGGTACCGGACGCCGTAAAACCTCTACTGCTCGTGTATTCATTGCACAGGGCACTGGTAATATCGTTGTTAACGATAAAACTCTAGATGAGTACTTCGGTCGTGAAGTGGCTCGTATGATCGTGCGTCAGCCTCTTGAGCTGGTGGACATGGTTGAGAAATTTGATATCAAAGTTACCGTTAAAGGTGGCGGTAGTTTTGGTCAGGCTGGTGCAATTCGCCACGGTCTGACTCGCGCTCTGATGGAATATGACGAAAGTCTGCGTCAGTCCTTGCGTGCTGCGGGTTATGTGACTCGTGATGCTCGTGAAGTTGAACGTAAGAAAGTGGGTCTGCGTAAAGCACGTAAGAAGCCTCAGTTCTCAAAGCGTTAATCTTATTTTGCAAGCGTTTGGCGAGTGCTTTTTTCTCGACAGGCGTTTTGTTTAAAGCTTGGCCCAGATTGGAACAGTCTGGGCTTTTTTTTGTGTGGCGTTTTGTAAAAGCCCTTAGTCTGTGAGTGGTTTTGCCTTGTCAGTTGAGGGTAACTTCTTTAATATGTGGCGATTTTTAAGATCTATCTTACGCAACCGTAAACCTTTGAAATTCAGTAAGTTACTCACTGCGATATGAATCATTCGGTTCATGGGCAAAAGTAACTCGGTGATGGGAGAAAAACGTCATGAGCAATGACGGAGTAAATGCAGGCCGGCGCCGTTTTTTAACAGCCGCTACCGCTGTGGTAGGGACTGTAGGGGCTGTAGGGGCGGCCGTTCCTTTTGTGGCCTCTTGGAATCCAAGTGCTAAGGCGAAAGCCGCAGGTGCCCCAGTTAAAGCGAACATCGGCAAGATTGAGCCGGGCCAAATGATTACCGTCGAATGGCGAGGTAAGCCAGTTTACGTTGTGAGACGTACAAAACAGGGCTTATTAAACCTAGAAAAGCTGAACGACGTGGTACGTGACCCCGAATCTTTAGAGCCCCAACAGCCTGAATATGTTAAAGGCATTGCCCGCTCTATTCCCGGCAAAGAAGAATATGTCATTCTTTTGGGTTTGTGTACCCATCTCGGATGCGCGCCCCTGTTCCGTCCCGAAGTCGGTGCTGCTGACCTAGGTGGTGATGAGTGGTTGGGTGGGTTTTTCTGCCCTTGTCATGGCTCCAAATACGATCTGGCAGGGCGAGTTTACAAGGCCGTTCCAGCGCCGCTTAATTTGGAAGTTCCCCCTCATCGATACGATTCCGCTTCCGTTGTCACTATCGGACTGGATCAGGAGGCCTAACTATGAAACGGATGATGGATTTAGTTGATTGGATTGATGCCCGGCTACCCATAGTACGCGCGTGGGAAACCCACATGAGCAAGTACTACGCCCCCAAAAATTTTAATTTTTGGTACTTTTTTGGCGTGCTGTCAATTCTTGTTTTGGTCAATCAGCTGTTAACCGGCATATGGTTGACAATGAATTTTACACCAAGTGCTGAAGGTGCTTTTGCCTCTGTTGAATACATCATGCGTGATGTGGAGTATGGCTGGCTATTGCGTTACCTTCATTCTACCGGTGCGTCGGCATTTTTCGTGGTTGTGTACCTGCACATGTTCCGTGGTCTGATGTATGGCTCATACAAGGCGCCTCGTGAGTTGGTGTGGATCTTCGGTATGACCATCTACTTGGCTCTTATGGCTGAAGCCTTTATGGGGTATGTGCTGCCATGGGGTCAGATGTCTTACTGGGGGGCTCAGGTTATTGTTTCTCTGTTCGGGGCGGTGCCTTACATTGGTGATGCATTGGTAGAATGGATCCGCGGTGACTTTTTGATTTCAGGTGCAACACTAAATCGTTTCTTTGCTTTGCATGTTGTGGCTCTGCCTATCGTGATTCTGGCGTTAGTGGTGATGCACATTCTGGCATTGCACGAAGTGGGCTCAAACAACCCAGATGGCATTGATATTAAAAAGAACAAAGATGAAAACGGTATCCCTCGCGATGGCGTGCCTTTCCATCCGTTTTACACCGTACACGACTTGGTGGGCATTACGGTCTTTCTCTTCGTGTTTTGTGTTGTTGTGTTCTTTATGCCAGAAATGGGTGGCTTTTTCTTAGAGTATGCAAACTTTGAAGAAGCTAATGGTCTGAAAACACCTGCGCACATTGCTCCCGTTTGGTATTTCACACCCTTCTACGCCATTTTGCGCGCCGTTACCTTTGAAATTAACTCGGTTCTTAACGCCAAGTTCTTAGGTCTTGCCGCTATGGGTGGTGCAATTGCGATTTTGTTCGTATTGCCCTGGTTGGACAAAAGCCCCGTAAGATCGATGCGCTACAAAGGCAACTTACCCCGTGGGCATCTAATGCTATTTGCTGCCATGTTCGTTGTACTGGGTTACCTTGGTGTTCAATCACCAACACCAGCCCGTACGATCTTGTCGCAAATTGCAACGGTCTACTATTTTGCGTACTTCTTGTTGATGCCGGTATTTACTAATCCACTGCAGAAGCAAACAACGGTTGTTAACATTATTCTCTCGGTTCTTTTGGGTGGATTGATTGTCAAACTGGCGTTGCTGGATGGGTATACGGCGAAAGACGGATTTGTTTCACCTGTTGTGACCATTTTTGGTGTGCTGGTTGGTTTGTTGGTCATTGCTACTCCTTGGTTAACCGCGAAAGACAGCGTTGCAGAAGAGCCCACACGTGTACAAATGAAAGGCTTGCCAAAGCTGTTGGTGCTGGGTGGTTTTGTTCTGTTTTTGATCCTTGTGATTGTTCCTATCAAGGCGGTTGCTGCCGGCGGTGAATTTGCTTGTGGTACGATCCCTTGTGATCATATGGAACCCGACCTAACGGACAAGGCTTCGCTGCAAAGTGGCGCAAAGTGGTTTGCAAACTATTGTATGGGTTGTCATTCCGCTAAGTTTTCCCGCTACAACCGTGTGGCGGAAGACTTAGGTATTCCTGATCAGGTTATGTTGGATAATATGGTGTTTGGTGATCAGAAGGTCGGTGACTTGATGAACATCTCCATGCAAGCTGAACAGTCGAAGGGGTGGTTTGGTGCGGCTCCTCCGGATCTAACGTTAGTGGCGCGTGCTCGTTCTCCCGAGTGGCTGTATACCTATCTGCGTAACTTCTATGCTGATTCAACTCGTCCAACGGGTGTGAACAACAAGGTGTTTGATAAAGTTGCAATGCCTCATGTGCTTATGGAGCTTCAAGGACTTCCCGAGTGTGCTCCTGGCCCTGTCTACGAGCATGGGCGTATTAAACGAGATACGGTTACTGGTCAGCCTATTGCCGATGATCCATGTGGTACACTAACGGTAGGTGATGTTAAAGGTACCATGTCAGAAGCAGAGTTTGATAAAGCTGTTTATGACTTGGTCAACTTTTTAGAATATGTCGCTGAACCTGTTGCTGTTCAGCGCCAGCAGATTGGAACCTATGTCTTGTTGTTTCTCTGCGTATTGTTTGTGTTTGTCTACCTATTGAACAAAGAGTATTGGAGAGACATTCACTAAGCTCCAAGTACTCTAATTTACTCGGGCGGGTTGCTTTTGAGCAATCCGCCCGTTTCTATTTTTAATTGTTTAGATTGAGGTGAAGCTAATGGGCGTTGTGGCCAAGCGTTCTTCCATGACTTATTTTTCCGATGCGCGTGATCATTACAGTCATCGTGTTCGCATAGTCCTGGCCGAAAAGGGTGTCTCTGTAGACATCATTGATGTTGATCCTGCCAATAAGCCTGAAGAGCTGGCAGAGTTAAACCCGTACAATGCTTTACCAACTTTGGTGGATCGTGACCTGTCTCTTTATGAAACCAAGGTGATGATGGAATATTTAGATGAGCGTTTTCCTCATCCACCTCTATTACCAGTATACCCCGTAGCTCGTGCTCAGAGTCGTCTGTGGATGCATCGCATCGAAAATGACTGGAGCCCTATGGTCGATACGATTTTAAATGGTAAAAATAAAGAGGCAGCCGCGAAAGCACGTAAAGAGCTGAAAGATAGTTTGCTCACTATTGCGCCTATTTTTATGGAATTGCCTTTTTTTATGAGCGAAGAGTTTACTATCGTAGACTGTTGCCTAGCTCCGATCTTGTGGCGCTTGAAAGAGATGGAAATTGAGCTGCCAAAAACAAAACAAGCCAAGCCGTTGCAGGATTATATGGATCGTTTGTTTGCTCGTGAATCTTTTCAAGAGAGCTTAACAGAGATTGAAAAAGAGATGTGTCTCTAATTAATAGGTAACCAATTGTTTGCATCAGGGGTATCAACATCATGACAATGACTTCCAGTCGTCCTTACATGATCCGTGCACTGTATGAGTGGATTGTCGATAATAGTTGCACCCCGTACCTATTGGTCGATGCGCATGCAAATGGTGTGACGGTACCCCAACAGTTTGTGAATAAAGACGGTCAAATCGTATTGAATATCGCTCCAAGTGCCGTTATGGGGCTGGAGATTGAAAACAACGCGGTAATGTTCAATGCCCGTTTCGGCGGTATTCCTACGGATATCTATGTACCAAGTTCGGGTGTTCTAGGGATATATGCTCGCGAGAATGGTCAGGGCATGATCTTTGAGCCAGAACCTGAGCGTGACCCTCCAACTCCTGAGCCGTCAGACCAAGACACTGCGTCAAAAGGAAATCGGCCTAGCTTGAAAGTAGTTAAGTAAGGCCTTTGCGTTAAGTCTTGATAAACGCAAAAGTTACACTTTAAACAGGGTGCTGAAATGGAAATATCAGCACCCTGTTTCGTTAGGCACCCCTAGTCTTATTATAGATTTTGATCGTTCTTGCTCTTGTTATTGATTCAGTTCTTTTTCGCTGAACTGACCTGAAAATAAGGGGCTAGATAGGTAGCGCTCCCCAGAATCCGGAAGAATCACAACAATGTTTTTACCGGTATTTTCAGGCAGATCGGCTTGTCTGAGTGCGGCACACAATGCGGCACCCGAAGAGATGCCCGCTAAAATACCTTCCCCTTGCATAAGTTGATGAGCTGCCGCTATGGCGTCTTCGTTACTTATTTGTTCGGTGTCATCAATCAATGATAAATCCAAATTTTTCGGAATAAAGCCAGCGCCAATACCCTGTATTTTGTGAGGGCTGTGAGTGAGCTCTTCGCCAGCTAAGGTTTGTCTGATGAGCGGAGAGGACTCAGGTTCGACGGCAACGGTCTTAACGTTAGCACCCTTTTGGGCCTTGAGGTAACGGCTGGTACCACTGATCGTACCACCTGTTCCCACGCCGGCAACAAAGATATCGATTTTTCCCTCCAGCGCTTCGTAAATCTCCGGGCCGGTAGTTTTTTCGTGAATCTCTGGGTTGGCTGGGTTTTCAAATTGTTTTGGCATAAATGTGTTTTCTGGGTCGCTGGCGAGCAGAGCCTCGGCCTTGCTGATGGATGCTTTGATGCCCAGCTCACCAGGGGTTAACTCAAGGTGAGCACCGAGAGCTTTAATGAGTTGTCGGCGCTCTAGACTCATTGTGCTGGGCATAACCAGCGTCAGTTGATAGCCTTTGGCTGCGCAAACAAAAGCGAGCGCGATACCCGTGTTGCCGCTGGTCGGCTCGACGACTTTCATACCTGGCTTAAGCACACCACGTTTCTCTGCATCCCAGATCATATTGGCACCAATACGACACTTTACGGAAAAGGCAGGATTGCGGGATTCAATCTTGGCGTAGACGTTCTTATCTGTAATATTGTTCAGCTTTACCAGCGGTGTATTGCCAATGCTCTGAGCATTGTCGTTAAGAAAGCTTGCCATCTGCTTATCCCTTAATATTTGTGAGTAATAAGATCATTCATTGTAGCGTGTTGAGCCTTAACAGGAAAATTGATGAACCATAACAAAGTGCTGGGCGTAGACTATAGTAAGAGAGCGTGGTGAAGATAAGCTAGTTGGAGCCTCACTGGGCTCTCTGCCATGACAATAATAATTTCAGCTTTAGTGTTATAGAGGGTTCTACGATGGCGTTATTTCAGCATACGTTCGGTATCTTTCTTCACCCAGGCAAAGAATGGCGAGCCATTCGTAACGACCGGCATTCATTTTTACAGATATTCATTAGCCACGTGCCTTTCTTGGCTTTAATTCCTACATTAGCGGCTTATTATGGCGTGACTCAAGTTGGCTGGAGTGTAGGTGATGGCGACCCTGTTAGGCTGACAAGCGCGAGTGCCATGAGTTTATGCGGTGCAACTTACGCAGCACTGTTGATAGGTGTTTATGTTTTTGGCGAGTTTATTAACTGGATGGCCAAGACTTATGGCGTGACCGACCCTGAGGATGTGAAGCATTACGAGGGTACGGCATTGGCAGTTTACAGCACGACACCCTTGTTTTTGGTGGGTATTTTTCAAGTTTATCCTGATATCTGGTTTAACGCTGTTGTGACAGCTCTGGCCGGCGGTTACGGTGTTTATCTTGTGTATCAAGGAATTCCAATTTTAATGAATATTGCTAAAGAGCGAGCGTTCATGTACGCCACTTCTGTGGTTACGGTGGGGTTGGTATTGATGGTGATGGTACGGATTGGTTCTGTATTGGCTTGGGGTATGGGTATCGGGCCAGTTTACGTAGATTAATAGCGTGTATGTATATGTAGAATGCGTTGCTCTTTTGCCTTTGATGCTATTGGCGGAAATTGAAAGGCTGTCTGTTTATGTGCCACTCTAGCCGTTTCAGAGTCTCAGATTTTGTTAGCTTCAGATTTTGTTAGCTTCGGAGTGTGTTCCTTCCAAAGCTTAAGGCATCACGTAATAAGAGATCTAATAAGAAGTTTACTGACCGTATTAAATAGAAAGTGTCAGTTTCTGCACCGCTGGCGTCAAACTGAAGGTGCCGCTGAGGTTGAGAGTCAAATCCATCAACTCATCCCAAGCATTGGCGTTGCGCATGCCTTTGATGGCTTTATCGATAGCATTGGCTTTACGCAGCAACAAGTTCAATTGCGGTAATTTTAGACGCCGCAACGCATTGCTCACAAGCCCTTTGCGTTTGTCCCACACTCGTTGGGAAGCTGCTGCTCGATCAAAACTTACCCCTTGTTGTACTTGCTGAGCGATCTGGCTGAGCATGCGTATTTCGCGAACGAGTGCCCACAATACTACTGTGGCATCGGTGCCTTCGGCTTTCAGGCCGCGTAATGTTTTAACCGCAGAGCGTGCATCTCCATGAAGGGCTTTATCGACGAAGGTAAATACATCGTAACGTGCGCTATCAGCAACCGCACTAGCAATGGTTTCTACCGTCACTCGATTATCGATGGCCAACAATTTAAGCTTTTCAATCTCTTGGGCGGCCGCTAATAAGTTTCCTTCGACGCGTGACGCAAGCATGTCAATCGCATCGGGGGCGGCATTCAGCCCTGCTCCCTGTATGCGCTGCTCTATCCAGCGCGGTAATTGAGGCCCGTTAATGGGCCAAACCTGTACAACAGAGCCCTGCTGCTCAATGGCTTTGTACCACTTGCTTCGTTGAGCACTGCCGTCAATCTTGGGGGCAGAAATCATGAGCAAAGTATCGGTTGCAGGGGCACGACAATACTCCTGCAAAGCTTTGCTGCCTTTATCACCGGGTTTGCCGTTATCTATGCGCAGTTCTATGATCTTTTGTTCAGCAAACAGCGACAGGTTGCTGGAGCTGGTTAACAGCTGTTGCCAATCAAACGCATTGTCAGCGTGAAAAATCTCGCGTTCGGTGAACCCTAATGACCTGGCATGCTGCCGGATCAGATCACAGCATTCTTGCACGAGTAAGGGTTCATCACCGGTGATCAAATATATGGGTGCCAGCTGCCGTTGTACGGCACCAGCTAATTGATCCGCTCTGATTTTTGCCATTAATAGCTCGGCTGAGAAGTTTGGCGATTGGCGAGTGCAAATTGAATACGGCGGACCATTTGCTGAGCTATATTTGTACGCAGCTCCTTAGTTATCAGGCGCTCTTCTTCTTGCGCGGCGACAACCGCATTGGCATCGAAATCGTAACTGCGTACCGCCTGTACAGATGTAGTGGGAATAATGACACGGCCATCAGTATCGTATACACGATACTCAGCCCGCACAGTCAGTTCATACTGAGCGGCTAAGGTATCATTGCCCACGGATACGGTGCGTCGATTAACGCTATCACGGCTGAGATAAATACTGTGTTCGGCGCCCTTTGAGGATGGTAATAAAGTGACGTTGCTGCTGACAAGTGTTCGCTTGAGGGTTGTGGCTAGGCTGCCGTGAGGATCTTCAGCATTGAGGTACACGTTGGCCATATCCAAAGATACATTTTGTGTGCCGCGTAAGTGCCAGCCACAAGCGGTGACAAGTAAGGTGGTCAACAATAGCGTCATGAGTGTTTTCATAAAACGTCTCTAATGTGTGTGATGTCGATTGGATGGGTGTTCATTATTTCACCGCGAAGGTCACCAGCTTGCCGGGTATAACCTTGCACATCTTAATGTCTTTGCCTTCCAGAAATTTTTGCACATTGGGGTTGTTTTTGGCCATCGCCATAATGGTTTCATTGTCTGTATTGGCGGCAACTTCCATTTTGGCTCGAACCTTTCCATTAATCTGCACGACCAGTTCAATGGATGTTTTTATCAGCGCAGATTCATCAACTTGTGGCCAAGAGGCGTTGATGATGTTTTCACCGTTGCCAAGTTCACACCATAAGCTATGACAAACGTGTGGCACGATAGGCGCAAGCAGTAAAATGGCTGATTCAAGCGCCTCGCGTTCCACAGCGCGAGTCTCTGCGGTTGTGCGATCAGCCAATTTATTAATATCGTTAAGCAGCTCCATGATAGCCGCAACAGCAGTATTAAAAGTCTGACGGCGGCCGTAGTCATCACTCACTTTAGCGATGGTGTTGTGGGTCTTACGACGCAAATCTTTTTGGGTGTCGTTGAGCGTATCAGGGTTCAAAGGTGCGTTGTCACCTGACTGTTTATGCCCGTGAACGGTTTTCCACAAACGGCGTAAAAAGCGACTCGCTCCTTCAACCCCAGAATCACTCCACTCTAAAGTTTGTTCGGGGGGCGCAGCAAACATAGTAAATAAACGTACAGTATCTGCACCGTATTCATCTACCGCGGTTTGTGGGTCAATGCCGTTGTTTTTGGATTTGGACATTTTGGTCACGCCACCCAAGTTCAGCTCACCGGCTTGTGGGTGTGTGGCTTTGATGACTTTACCTTTGTCATCTTTATCCAGTGTTACATCAGCGGGGTTGAACCAGGTTTTGCTGCCGTCATCATTTTGTTGGTAAAACGAATCGGCCAATACCATACCTTGGCACAGTAAGCGTTTGAACGGCTCATCGCTGTTAACCAAGCCTTCATCGCGCATCAGTTTGTGAAAGAACCGAGAGTAGAGCAGGTGCAAAATGGCGTGTTCGATACCACCTACATATTGGTCGACCGGTAGCCAGTAATTGGCTTGATCTGGATTCAGCATGCCGTCGGTGAAATCGGGACAGGTATAGCGAGCATAGTACCAGCTGGACTCCATAAACGTGTCGAAGGTGTCGGTTTCGTGCTCAGCGCCAGCTTGATACCAATCAGCTTTACGCCATTCAGAATCCGACTTAATGGGGCTGTTGGTGCCATCCATGATGACGTCTTCAGGCAGTAATACCGGTAACTTATCAACAGGTACTGGGATCTCACCACCGTCCGGCAAGTTCAGCATGGGGATAGGAGACCCCCAGTAGCGCTGACGAGACACCCCCCAATCGCGCAAGCGGAAATTGGTTTTAACCGAACCTTTGTCTTCTTCGACTAATGCGGCAGCAATAGCACTGAACGCTTTTTTGAAGTTTAATCCGTCAAATTTGCCTGAATTTACCAATTGAATATCAGTTTTGCGGCCATACCACTCCTGCCAAGCCGTGGCATCGAATTCTGGGTCTTTGTTGTTAAGGCTCGCGATCACTTGTTTAATGGGCAGCTGGTATTTCAAAGCAAAGGCAAAATCTCGCTCGTCGTGGGCCGGTACCGCCATAACGGCACCAGAGCCGTAATCCATTAAGACGTAATTTGCGACCCAAACTGGAACTTCTTCGCCTGTTAGAGGGTGTTTGGCCTTCAGCCCTGTGTCCATGCCTTTCTTTTCCATGGTTGCCATATCGGCTTCAGCCACGGAGTTGCTTTTACACTCTACAATAAAAGCCTTCAGCTCAGGGTTGGTTTCTGACAATAACAGGCTGAGTGGGTGCTCAGCGGCTAAGCTTACATAAGTTACACCCATTAGCGTGTCAGGGCGTGTGGTGTAAACGTCAAAGCTTTGGTGTTCGTTGAGCGGCTCGGCAAGCTCAAAGGTCATATCGACGCCCTTTGATTTGCCAATCCAATTTTTCTGCATGGTTTTGACCTGTTCAGGCCAGTCTGGCAAATCGTCTAAGCTGCGTAAGAGTTCATCGGCATAATCAGTGATTTTAATGAACCATTGAGGAATCTCTTTACGTTCAACCAGCGCGCCAGAGCGCCAGCCTCGGCCATCAATGACCTGCTCGTTAGCCAGTACCGTCTGGTCGACAGGATCCCAGTTAACGGTAGACATTTTTTTGTAGACTAACCCTTTTTCGTACAGGCGAGTGAAGAACCACTGTTCCCACTTGTAGTAGTCGGGTTGGCAGGTGGCCAGCTCGCGGCTCCAGTCGAAACCAAACCCCAAGCTTCTCAATTGCCCTTTCATGTACTCAATATTGCTGTAGGTCCAATTGGCTGGTGCAGTCTTATTCTGGATGGCGGCATTTTCTGCCGGCAGACCGAACGCATCCCAACCCATAGGGTGCAGAACATTTTTACCAAGCATTCTCTGATAGCGGGAGATAACATCGGTAATCGTGTAGTTACGGACGTGCCCCATATGCAGCTTGCCACTGGGGTATGGAAACATCGCCAGGCAATAGAATTTCTCTTTACTGGTGTCTTCGTGCACCTCAAAGCTGCGTTGTTGTTCCCAGTATTCTTGTGCTTGGGTTTCTATTGCTGATGGCTGGTATTGCTCTTCCATTGTCTCCGCGAACCTGTTTGTGGGCATCGTGTTGCGAACTGAAATAAGGTTACAGTCGCTGAAATGCCGAATCATCTGGTGGCCGTAAGCCTACAAAACGCCACATTATAGTTTGTGGCGCGTTAGAATGCGATGGACTTTGAGGCTCAGTGCTGAGTTGTAGGCACTGAAGAATAACCGGTAAGGATGATTTTTTAGTGTAGAAGAGGATTTGTAAGCTACACGCTTGGAATCGTGCCAAGTGAATTATTGATTGAGCTAAAGTGGTGCGTTTTTGGGGTTGGGTGGTTCCGATACGGACTTTTTTGAGGCCCTTTGGCGATGATGTTAAAAAAGGTGCGTAGGATAGATGTCCATTTTTGGGCTGTTTCTGTGTGCTCGCTGTAATTGGCGCGGCCTTTGCTATCAACCCATTCAGATTATGAAAGATGCAAGAGGGGATCCATCCGGTGGTAGAGACTGGGGTTGTGATTGAGGATCATATGAAAGATCAAATGGATTCTGTGACGCAGGCTTATCGTGAGCGGCAGTCCATTTTGACGCTGATGCGACAGATGAACCGTCTGGTGAGCGCGGTACAGCGCCACCGCGGTGTCAGTTTGGCGCACCTAGCAGGCGATGGCTTGTTTATGGAGGATGTTGAACAGGTACAAGCACAGATTGTGCGGCGGTTAATGGTGCTCAGGAAAAGTATCGAAGGTTTTGAACACTTGGTGTCTGAAAGTGACCAGCAGAATATTCAGCATGGATGGCATACGGTCACTCATGACTGGGAACAGGACGCTTTACTTGAAAACTTTGAGTACCACTCATTTTTGATTGAGCAGATTTTACAGATCAGTGCAGGATTGGGTCGCCGTTTAGAAGAGCCCCTTCAGTTGGTGAGCGGAGTAGAGGCTCAGCAGTTTTATCAAGAAGACCCTCTCTTACCATTAGTGTGCCGAAAATTACCTGAGCAAATTGAGCAGCTGGCTCGTATTCGTGGGTTGGCGACACACGCAGCGGTAGTGAGTGAGTGTGATACCGAGCATGACAAAAAATTACAGTATTGGTTGCAGTGTGCCGAGCGGCAAAATCGCGACTTGCTGTTACAGATTGAGTCGCTGGATAGCTCGATAAAATCTCAGTGGCGATCGCTGCTTGAGTTAAAAAACTATGAGCTGAAACTGGCTTTCTTTTTAAACACGATCAAGAAAGATATTCTCCACGGCGATTGCTCAAAAGCGGATGCGCGGCAATTATTTACGCTGGGGTCAGAGATTATTGAGTCGTACGTGAATGCGGTCGACGGCGGCATTACTCTTTTACAGGTGCGCCTAGAAGATGAGCTGGAAGAGTGGTTGACAGCACTGTGAACTCGGCGTGTCGAACGCTTGCATAGCGTGGTGTAAATCAAAAGGATGCAAGTATCGTAGGACGGTCGATGTATGGTTGATCATTGGGGGTTTGGCACCTCTGTCTTAGCGTGTTAGGATGCCGCCACTTATGTTTTCAGCTGGTAACTTATTTGTGGTTTGTACGCAAAACAACCAACTGTGTACATAGAAATAACAAGCTGCTCTTACTATGAGGCTTGGCCTGATAGCTCATTTGGGGTGCGCTATCACGTTACAGGGATGATCAATAATAATTTCGAAATATATGGATGTAATAATAATAACAAACTGCTTTGTGTCTTTATCATGATGAATTTACCCGTTGTTCCTGAAGTTGTAGAACTTCAAAATCGGTTGGGCCGGATTGTGCCTGTCGAGCTTAGTTGCTTTGTGTTTCGCAAACGTTATTGTGTGATTTTGCACGCGAGTGCAGCTGTGCCTGCACGGCAGTTGAGTAAAAGTGCTGAACACATTGCCCATCAGGTTGTGTGCCGCTTAAATGTGCCTGCAGAGCTCGTCGACTTTTTTCAGTTTCAGCCTGGTGAAGAACCAGAGTGGCTGCGCTGGAGCTTTCAGTGGGTTGGTGTGTCGCCATTAAAAGGCCGCTGTTTAGACGTTAACACAAACTTCCAACAGAGTTATTTAGAGCCGCTGTTCAGTCGTGGTCGAGTGTTTTCTTTGCAGCACGACCGTGTACCAGAGGTTGCCTAGTGACGAGTAAAAGAGTCTGCTGATTGAAGTTTATTGTGGCTAATGGTGGTGGCCTCGCTAATTTGGACGTGCTCTGAGACTCGTTCGTAGGCGGAAACCTCCCAGTCCAACCAATGTTAGAGCAATAAATGCCAACAAGGGGAGGTGGCCTAAGCGCATAAAAGGTGTGGTGCCGGTAACCGTTCTAATGTTGCCGCTAACAACAGTTGCGATGAACTGTTCACTTTGCTGAAGAATTTTCCCTTTTGGGTTGATGATGGCACTGATGCCATTATTTGTGCCTCGGATCACAAACCGTCCTGTTTCTATTGCCCTCATTTGTGCCATTTGCAGATGTTGTAGTGGCCCCCACGAACGTCCAAACCACGCATCATTGCTGATCGTTAGGATCACGCCTCGGTTGCGAGTTTGCTTGGCGACTAATAACGGATAAACCACTTCGTAACAGATGGCGGTTGCGAGACGGGTGTTGCCAACCGTCAGGCCGATTTGTTCATCTGGGCCGGAGGAAATAATGGATGTGGGAAGGTTGAAAAACGCAATGATACCGCGTAACCACTTTTCCAAGGGAACGTATTCGCCAAAGGGGACTAGGCGAGTTTTGTGGTAAATGCCATTAGCTAGCCCTAAGCCTACGGCGCTGTTGTAATAAGCTTGTGATGTCATGTCGTCAAACAAAATGCCTGATATTAAGGCTTGCTGTTGTGCTGTGGCCTGGTTGTGGACATGCTCTAAAAACGGCGTAGCGCGGTGATAAGTAATAGGAATAGCCGCTTCAGGCCAGATGATCCATTGTGCGTCATCGGCTTGTTTGGTCAGTGTGGTTAAGCGCTCAAGAGTGGGCTGACGAAAATCTGGGTGCCATTTTTTTTCTTGAGGGATATTGGGCTGTACCAGTGCCACTTTAATGGGATCACTACTGGTCGTCACCCATGAATGTTGTTGCCACGCTAATCCGCCAAGCCAAATGCCTGCGAGACACAGAAGTGCTATGACGCGCTGGATGTTTGCTGTAACCACTAGAGCTAAGAGTATCAGGCAGCCGCTGATGACGACTAAGCCGCTGACCCCTAGGACTCCTATAAGCGGTGCCCATCCCGCCAGAGCCGTTTCTGTATGGCCATAACCTAAGTAAAGCCAAGGGAAACCAGTGAGAAACCATGAGCGAAACCATTCACCCAGCACCCAAAAGCTACAAAAGCTCATTAGGTGGGGCAATAAATGACCGTTTTTAGTGGGGTGAAGCCAGCGGTGATGTGCCAGAGCTTGGGTTGCTGCAAAAATTAAAGCCAAGAGTATTGCAAACAGCAGTGTCAGAAAAGCAGCAAGCACCAAGCTGGTATTGCCATAATTGTGAATGCTGACAAACACCCATGACGCACCACAGAGAAAAAAGCCAATACCAAAACTCAGGTAGCGTACAAACGCTTGCCGTAGAGTTTGCTGCCATGTGAGTAAGGCCAGTAATGGCGGTACAAGCAGGCTTAAAAACCACAGGTTTAGCGGTGCTAGAGAGAGTGGTAGGCAGGCGCCAAGTACGGCCGCCACTAGAACCGAAACAACAGGGCGTTGACTCAGCTGCCGGTGGCTAGACATCAGAATTGAGGCGAGCATTAAGGTGAGGTCAGCCTCAATAAATGTATTTGTCGGCTGTCGGCGTAGAGAACTCTGAATTCGTAGCCATCGATTTCTGTGACTTCATTACGCAAGGGTAAGTGGCCAAACGTGCGCATCAGAATGCCGCCAATGGTGTCATATTCGTCTTCATTGAAACCACTGTTGAAATATTCATTGAAGTCTTCGATGGGGGTTAATGCTTTGATGATGTAATCCTTATCACCCACCTTACGAATAAATGTATCTTCATCGTCTTCATCGGTTTCATCTTCAATTTCGCCCACGATTTCTTCGAGGATATCTTCGATAGTCACGAGGCCAGAAATGCCACCATACTCATCGATAACCAGAGCCATGTGGTAGCGATTTTCACGGAACTCACGCAGTAAAACATTTAAGCGCTTACTCTCAGGAATGATGGTTGCTGGGCGTAACACATTCTCTAAATTGAAGCTTTCTGAGCCATTCACGATCAGTGAGAGCAAATCTTTCGCCAGTAAAATTCCACGAACATCATCCGTAGATTCACCCACGACAGGGAATCGGGAGTGCCCGGAATCGATGACCGTCTTGAGCAGATCTTGTAGATCGGAGTCGGCGTTAACCACTACCATTTGTGAGCGCGGAACTTGCACTTCTCTAACTTGTAGGTCGGCTACATCCAAAGCGCCTTTGATGATTTCCAGTTCGTCATGATCGAGAACTTTATTTTCAGCGGCTTCTTTGATGATTTCCAATAATTCTTGGCGCGACTTGGGTTCGGCAGTGAAAGCATTAAATAGTCTATCCAGCCAGCCTTTTTCTTGAATTTTGGAGCTGCTGGACAGACTACTCGACGGGTCTTCGCTCATGGCGTGTGTGCTCTCCTTATTGATAGCATGATGTCGCTGGGCCTTTAAATGGGTTAAAGCTCAGCTGAAGTTATTAGTGCTTGAGACATTATTGGTGGTCGAAGTGGGCATCATAGGGGGGTGGGTAGCCTAGATCAACGACAATTTGAGTCTCTAGTCGTTCCATGATTTCAGCCTCTTCCTCTAACACGTGATCGTAGCCTGTAAGGTGCAAAGTGCCATGCACCACCATATGCGCCCAGTGCGCTAGCAGAGACTTGCGCTGCTGGTTGGCTTCTAATACCACAACGGGGGCGCAGATTACCAAATCACCCAGCAATGGAAGCTCAAGTTCCGAGGGTAAATCACTCGGAAAAGACAACACGTTAGTGGGTTTGTTTTTATGGCGGTACTGGTTGTTCAGTTGTTGGCTCTCGGTGCTATCGACGACGCGTATTGTCAATTCCACTTCGGTCGCTGTTGCCCAGTGAGTCTGTCCTAAGGTCGCGTTTACCCAAAGGTATAACTGCTCTAGGCTAGGTAAATCGGTTTCTGCCGTTGCTACTTGTAGATCAAGCTCAATGTTCATTGCCAAGGAATCTTATTAATTTCTTGAGTTATGACGATCAAGGTCGTCATAAGCTTCTACGATACGCTGCACCAGGGGGTGGCGTACTACGTCTTTGGCCGTAAAATGGGTAAAACTGATGCCCTCGACTTTTTCGAGTACCCCAATAGCGTGCTTCAGACCGGAGTTGTGCCCTTTGGGTAGATCCACTTGAGAAGGGTCGCCAGTAATCACCGCCGTAGAGCCAAAGCCGATTCGCGTCAGGAACATCTTCATTTGTTCCCGAGTGGTATTTTGACTTTCATCCAAGATGATAAAAGAATTGTTCAAGGTGCGGCCACGCATATACGCCAGCGGTGCCACTTCGATCACATTGCGATCCATCAATTTAGCAACAGTTTCAAACCCCAGCATTTCATAAAGAGCGTCATAGAGAGGGCGCAAATAAGGGTCGACTTTCTGTGCTAAATCGCCGGGTAGAAAGCCCAGCTTCTCGCCAGCTTCAACCGCAGGTCTTACCAACAAAATGCGCTCTATTTGGTCTTTCAGAAGGCTCTCAACCGCACAGGCAACCGCGAGGTAAGTTTTCCCCGTACCCGCAGGGCCAATACCAAAGTTGATGTCATGAGTTTGCACTGCTCGAACATACTGCTGTTGATGAAGGCCACGGGGCTTTACGGTGCACTTTTTGGTGCGAATTAAGGTCAGTGCATCAAATTCTGTAGTGGTTTGAGCATCTTGCGTCATAGCGTGCCTAGCGGTGTTGTTAGGTGAGTGGCTTTGGGGAAGTGAAGTCAAAGACTGCTGTAGCACCAAGTGAACTTCGTCAGGTGAGAGGCTGCGACCGTTGTGGGTCTCAGCATAAAGAGCTTGCAGCACTTGGCTGGCAGAATCCGTTGCTATGGCGCTGCCGGTCACCGTAAATTGGTTGCCGCGATTGCGTACTTCTACGTCGAGACGTCGTTCAATTTGTTTAATGTGCTCATCGAACTGACCGCAAAGAGTGGCCAAGCGTTTGGCATCATTAGGTTCTAACGAAAATTGTTGCTGGGCGATTGGCGCAATAAGTGTGTTCAAAGTGGTTGCTAGTACCTGTATTGTGATCAAAAAGCATTCAACCGAAAGGTTACCGCAAACTCGAGTCGTATTAGAAGAGCGGCGATAAACTGTTCGGTTCTATAAAATGGGTGTTGTTCAACCATCCAGTTCTGAAGAGATCAAGGTACCCCTCAATGAATTGGGCAATGCCTCTTCAATTAAAATATCGGCAAACTTGCCAATCAGGGCCGCTTGATCACTGCGGAAGTTAACCACACGATTGTTTTCGGTGCGCCCGGACAGCTGGCCTGGATCTCTCTTTGAATAACCGCTCACCAAAACTCGCTCTACATTGCCAACCATCTTGCGTGAAATGTCTTGTGCTTGCTGAATGATACGTTGCTGCAATATGGCTAGGCGCTCTTTTTTGAGTGTCTCTGGTGTGTCATCAGGTAGGTCAGCTGCTGGCGTACCTGGTCGAGGGCTGTAAACAAAACTGAACGAGTGGTCAAACGCCATTTCCTGAATGAGATTCATGGTGCGTTCGAAATCATCAGCCGTTTCGCCGGGAAAGCCAACAATAAAGTCAGAGCTGAAAGTAATGGCTGGACGGATTTTCTTTAAACGCCGAAGCTTAGACTTGTATTCTAGAATGGTATGTCCGCGTTTCATGGCGGCCAAAATACGATCCGACCCACTTTGTACCGGCAGATGCAGGTGGCTGACAAGCTCGGGAACTTCGGCATACACGTCAATCAGGCTGTCAGAAAATTCCACTGGGTGAGAGGTGGTGAAGCGTATGCGGTCGATACCATCGATGGTGGCGGTCATGGTGATCAGCTCAGCCAAATCAATTAAGCTGCCGTCAGGGCTCTCGGCGCGGTAAGCATTCACGTTTTGGCCCAGCAGGTTGACTTCGCGTACGCCCTGGCCGGCCAAGTGCGAGATTTCATGCAGTACGTCTGCAACTGGGCGACTGACCTCTTCCCCGCGCGTGTAGGGCACTACGCAAAATGTGCAGTATTTAGAGCAGCCTTCCATAATGGAAACAAAGGCGCTGGCACCATCAGCTTCTGGTTCGGGTAGACGGTCAAATTTCTCAATTTCGGGGAAGCTGATGTCCACTACGACTGCGCCGTTTTTACGCGGAGTTTCAATCATTTCTGGGAGGCGGTGGAGCGTTTGAGGGCCAAAAATCAGATCCACAAACGGCGCTCGTTTTGCGATCGCCTCGCCTTCTTGACTGGCTACGCACCCACCAACGCCGATAACCAGGTTAGGATTGGTTTCTTTAAGGCGCTTCCAGCGGCCGAGCTGATGAAAGAGCTTTTCTTGCGCCTTTTCTCGAATTGAGCAGGTGTTAACCAGCAGTACGTCTGCTTCGCTGGGGTCGTCCGTTGGCACCATTTGGTGGGAATCACCCAATAAATCGCGCATGCGATTGGAGTCGTATTCGTTCATCTGGCAGCCGTGTGTCTGAATAAACAGCTTTTTGATGGGCTTGCTTGCTGGATCCGGCATGAGACTTCCTGAGTAAAAAGCGATCAACTTAAAATGGGCGAGCATTATAGCGATGACAGACCTTTATGCCCACAAGTGTTGGTCATTAATCTCACCTTTTATGCTATCCTTTCGCGCCCCGAATCTTGTGTCATTGGGTGTTTGTTGCAGATAACCATTTATTGAGTCAGTTATGTCCGAAAAAACTACCTACAAAGTCATTTTCTACAATCAGCATCAGGTGTATGAGGTCTATGCTCGCGCGATCTATCAAAGCGAAATGTATGGCTTTATTGAAATAGAAGAGTTTGTCTTTGGCGAGCGTTCACAGATGATCGTAGACCCTAGTGAAGAGAAGCTAAAAGCTGAATTCGCGAATGTTAAACGTTCCTACATACCGCTGCAGTCGATCATTCGTATTGATGAGGTGGCCAAAGAGGGGCAAGTGAAAGTCACTGACATCAAAAGCGGCGATAAAATCGCCCACTTCCCATTTTCTGGTGGTACCTCTCCGTCAGGTAAATCGGACAGTTAACACAGGCTTGTGGCCTGTTTTGCCTTAAACGGGACGGCGATTAAGTTGCCGTCCCGTTCTGTGCATTAATCTGGCAGGCGAAACACAATCGGCAGGCTGAAGTTGAAGCTGTCACCGCTCATTTCAGCAGGCATAGCAGGAAAGGGGCTGGCATCTTCTACTGCACTGCGTGCGGCTTCGTTCAGCAAGTTGTGTTCAGAGCTTTCAATTTCACTCAGAGCGATGACTTTTCCGCTCCTATCAATCGTGACGCCCAATCGAACGCTGCCATCTTGGTTACGTTTTACGGCGCGACTAGGGTAGCTGATGTACTTGTATGTCCAGCGAACAAGACTAGAGTGGTATTTTTGTAAGGCTAATAAAGATTCGGCTGTCAGTTCTGGGCCAGCCTCTTCTTCATCTAACATCTCATCCTCTAGAGGTTTATCTTCCATCGGCTTTTGGGCGGGCGGCGTGGTTTTTGCTTTGGTCTCTTTTGTGGTCACAGCAACTTGTTTTTTGGGCACCGCTGTTGCCGTTGTTAGTGGTGCTTCAGGCTCAGAGGATACTGGTGTACTTACCGGCGCTGCTGATTGAGCCGTTGTGCTTGTTTCTGCCGCAGGTGTCGTAAATAGAGGTTTTGTGACAATTGGCGGCGCTATTTCAGGTGCGGCTATACTGGGGTTGATGGTTTTAGCTTGAGTGGTTTGTGTCTCGGTAGCGCTTTCAGTCTTTGGTGTGTTCCATTTGGCAATCGCTGCTTTGCGGCTTTCAGTAGGTTCTAAGCTTTCAAATTGCGCAAGAAGAGCATTGTCGACTTTGCCGTCGGTGAGTAAGTTACTGCGGAAGCTCGAAGACAAGGGCACAGGGCCAATCCATGTTCTTAAAAGCATGGTGAAAAATTGAGGCGACTGGATAACACCTAAACGAACGCCGTTGAGAGATACCGAGGTCTCATTGCTTATGTTGTGGATTGATAGGCGATCACCGGACTTTAGTGGTCGCTTTACCATGCTGGCGAATTCAGCCATGTTGCTGGCTTCTTCAGCCAGCATGGCGTGAGGGTTGTTGATGGCCATGCCTTCAATCCAAATGGAGTTTAGTCGACGCGATGAGAGCCGGCTGGCAGTGACACGCAACTCCATGCGTTTGGCACCAGTGTCATTTAACAGTTCTTTCTGACTGGAGGATAACGTGTTGGTGTACAGTGCCCCGATAAAAACGGATTTGTTGAGCTCTGAATGTAAGGCGAGGCCATTGAGCAGTGAGTCGGCATGGCTGAACATTGAAAATAAAGACAGCAGCACCGCCATAAATGTTGGGCGGCGAAATGTTGGGCTGGACATAGTCTGTGGCTCTTATTATTTTTTAAAATCTGAAACGATTATGGAGCATTGGTGGGGGTGAAATCCACTGCTCAATTTTATTGTGTTGCGTCAATCCAAATAGTGACGTGGCCGAATACTTTACATAATTTCGAGGCGACTTCAAGTGACACGTCAGTATTGGG
>CBFHKY010000013.1:59866-64379 GCA_965656525.1 Pseudomaricurvus sp.
GGGCGCGACATAAGTGTTAGCTGTGTCGAGTTTCTTAGTTTGTTGCAATACAGGTCTACAAAAATCGCTTTTTATGGGATTAAATTCACACCTGAAAACACATTTTAACGTCTGTTATATACTGGCTTATCGCCATGTATAACACAAAGCACGTGCTCGGTTAGGATAGATATATATGCAAAGCAGACCCGCTAATAGCTACGCAAGGGATACGATTGATCGCCTCACGAACCTGATTCCTTTGTTTCGTCAGCTGCGCGCAGCCGACGCTAATCAATATGAGTTGCTGGTTCAGCACTCATGGTTAGTAAGTTATGGCCCCGAGGAAACAGTGTTGCTTAAAGGCAGTGACGACAGAGCATTGTACTTTCTGTTAAAGGGCCAAGTCCGAGTGATGGCGGCGAATGATGACCAAGAGGTTAACTTGATTACTCCAGGAGAGGTCTTTGGTGATCTTGCTGTGCTGCTTAACCAGCCAAGAACAGCCACCGTGGTTGCCGATTCAAATTGCCGAGAGGTATTAGTGTTCGCGACGGACATTTCTTCCTTTGGTCAGCTGGAAGATTTTAGTCGAGTAAGCCTTACCACTAAGCTGGCTTACTACCGCAATCTAGTACATAGTTTACGATGGAAGCTAGAGGTATATCGTACGCGCTATGCCGATCACGCTATGGCTGATCAACACCGTAAAGTTAAGCTGTTTACTGGCAAGAAGGATACAGAGGCGGAGCTGATCGCTCTGAGCGATCAGGCGAAATGTTTGGCTGAATTGTTGGTCAGTTGGAACGATGAGTTTGGGCGTCTTCCGTCATCTGACATTACGGCACCTACTGATGATGTATTAGCTCCTTTGGCTATGTAAGCGTTTTTACAATTCTTGTCTTGTGGTGTCAGTAATATGACGGCAAAGTAGCTGATTTTTCAAAAGAGCGTCAAATGGAATCAACGTATCTCAAAAGATGGCTAATGAGAGTGTGGTCAAACAAGAACTACCGCACATCAGCCATTATCTCCTTTGTTCTTATTGTTTGGCTTTCTAGTGGGCTGGTCAGTTCGGATGATCCGGTTGCACGCACGGATAATAGCGTCCAATCCAGCGGGATGTTAGTCAAAGCACGCTATTTAGAGCAACAAGCTTACCACCCTCACATTCGCATTCGTGCCAGAACAGAAGCGAATCGCCGAGTATCCTTGAAAACGGAAGTTGAAGGTAAGGTCATCGCTATTCCTGCACAAGAAGGTCAGCCGGTGAAGCAGGGGGACGTTATTTGTGAATTGGCGCTGGATGATCGAGCGATAAGGGTGGAGCAAGCTCGGTCCGCCGTGAATCAAGCGCAATTGGATTACGACGGTGCTTTGCGTCTTAAGTCAGGGGGGTATCAATCGAAGACGGCTATTGCTGGCGCGAAAGCTAGGTTGGACTCAGCCAGAGCAGAGCTGCTGCAAAAAGAGTTGAACTTAAAAAAATTGAAAGTAAGAGCGCCGTTTGACGGCGTGCTGGATCTCGTTTCCGTGGATGTCGGTGACTTAATGGACCGTGGTAGCGAGTGCGGTGTTGTGCTTGAGTTAAACCCGTTGCTGATACGCGGGCGTGTGTCAGAGACGGAAGTTGTAAAAATTAAACCCGGCGATGCAGCTGTGGCTACGCTGCTGACTGGTGAGCAAGTCGTGGGGGAGCTGTCTCTGGTGGGCTTTGCCTCGGATGACGTTACCCGCACTTTTCCTATCGAAGTGTCGGTTGATAATTCAGACCTCAGCTTGCGAGGGGGTATTACCACTGAGCTGTTGGTGACGTTATTCCCTGTATCTGCGCATCTTATGCCTTCTTCGTTACTTTCCTTGAACGATGGTGGATTGCTGGGGGTGAAAGTGTTGGATGATGCACACAAGGTGCAGTTTATTCAGGTTAATGTGATTGGTGATCACCCTGATGGCGTTTGGGTGACGGGATTACCACCCCGAGTGTTAATCGTCACTTTGGGGCAGGAGTATATAGCTGTTGGTGATACGGTCGATGTGGTTGTTGAACATACGCAAACTGATGAGTTTTCCCCTCTGGAGACGTCTTCTAGCAAAGAGATAAGCACCGACAACAAGAGTGCACCATGAACTTTCTCGAACCCATCATTAAACGTTATCGCAGCACTTTTTGTGTTCTCAGTTTAATCCTCGTTGCTGGCATTCTTAGCTACAATAAAATGCCTGTTGAATCTTTGCCGAATGTGGACGTGCCTTATATTTACATTACGGTCACGCTGGACGGTGTTTCGCCAGAAGATGGCGCGCGGCTGTTATTACGGCCGCTAGAAAAAGAATTAAAAGCGTTGGCGAACCTTGATGAGCTAGAGGGAACCGCTCGAGAAAACTACGCGGGAATGCTGGTTAAATTTGATGTCGGTGTTAACGTTGATCAGGCTGTTCAAGATGTGCGTGCAGCGGTCAATAGAGCCAAGTCTGAAATGCCAGACGATGCGGATGAGCCGCAGGTAGTAGAGATCAGCTCTTCTATGTACCCCGCCATTACGGTGGCCATATCAGCCTCGACTTCAGTTCCGGAAAGGGTGCTGTACCAAACGTCAAAAATGTTGCAGCGTCAAATAGAATCTTTGCCCGAAGTCCTCGAAGCCAAGTTGGTGGGCCATCGTGAAGAAGTGGTTGAGGCATTGATTGATCCCTCGCGTTTGGCCTACTACAACATCACCAGTAGTGATTTAGTCAACGCGATTTCAGGCAACAACTTGTTGGTGCCTGCCGGTAAGTTAGAAGCTGGCGCGGGGCAGTTTTCTGTGAAAGTGCCTGGGTTGATTGATACTTATCAAGATGTTGACGATGTGCCGGTGAAGTCTACACCTCAGGGGGTAGTCACTCTGGGTGATGTCACTGATATCCGTCGCACATTTAAAGATGCCGACAGCTTTACCACGGTTAACAACCAGCCTTCTATATTGTTAGAAATTGAAAAGCGCTCAGGTGAAAATCAAATTCGGGTATCAGAATTGGTGCGCGAGCGCGTGTCGTCACTGCAGCAAGACATTCCTGCGGGGGTAAATGTCCGGTTTGTGTTTGATCAGGCCGATTTTTCCCAGGATCTTGTTTCCGAGATGTCGGGCAATATTGTGACGGCCATGGCTTTGGTCATGGTTATTGTGGTCGCGGCTATGGGGTTTCGCTCTGGACTGCTGGTGGGGATCGGTATTCCTTTTTCTCTCTTGACCGCTTTGGTCGGCTTAGATCTATTGGGCTATTCGTTCAATTTAATGGTGATGTTCGGCATGATGCTTGCGCTAGGTATGCTGATTGATGGCTCAATCGTGATCACCGAATACGCCGACCGCAAAATGGCCGAGGGCTCCACTAGCCGACAGGCCTATCAAATTGCGGTCAGTCGAATGTTCTGGCCAGTTGTCGCGTCCACGGCCACAACCTTAGCGGCTTTTCTCAGTATTATGGTCTGGCCCGGTATTGTGGGCGATTTCATGCGCTATATGCCTGTCACCGTCTTTTGTGTATTGGCGGGTTCGCTTTTGTACGCACTGTTATTTGCGCCTGTTATGGGGTCATTGATGGGGAAGTCCTCCATGAGCCCAGAGGTGGAAACTTACCTGCGTGACCTGGAAAGTACATCACCGCTGTTGATGGGGGGGGTGACAGGGTTTTATTCGCGCCTTTTGCAAAAGGTTTTACGCCGGCCGATGAGTTTTGCGCTGTTGATCGTGACGATCCTAATGGTTATTTTCTGGGCGTACGGCCAATACAGCCGGGGGGTGTCTTTCTTTACCGAAACAGAAGAACGTAATGCCTCTGTAACGGTGAGAGCCATGGGCAATTTTTCTGTTGAAGAGTCACGCCGAATTGTCAGGGATGTAGAAGCTCGTGTATTAGATGTCCACGGCGTGATGGCCACTAACTCTCAGGGTGGTGGGGCTGGAAGGTTCAGTGGCGGAGAAGAGTTTAAGGATGCAATTGGCTCCATTCGTGTTGAACTTTATACGCCTCAGGTCATCGGGTACTCAACGCGCCGCGTGATAGAAGACATTCGCGAGGTAACCAGTGGAATCCCTGGTGTGTTGGTGTCAGCAAGCTTAATCGAAGCTGGTCCTCCGGTTGGGCGGCCTATTCAAATACAGTTGGAGTCAGAAGATACGACCAAGCTGCTTGCTGAAGTGTTACGCCTGCGTCAGCACTTGGATGCCGAGGTGTTAGGCTTACGCGACTTAGTCGATAGTACACCACCGGCCGGTATCGAGTGGGAAATCAAAGTGGATAGGTCTCTTGCGGCTCAAGCCGGTGTCAATATTGCGGATGTTGGCCGAGCGGTGCAATTGGTCACTAACGGCGTGATTGTCGGGGCTTATCGACCGGATGATGCGGATGACGAAGTGGAAATTCGCGTTCGCTACCCAAGCGAAGAACGTGGCATTGGTGTCTTAGACAGCTTGAGGGTGAATACCGTTAACGGGCCGGTGCCAGTATCGGGCTTTGTTCAGCGTACGGCTCAGCCTAAAGTCGACAA
>CBFHKY010000013.1:64478-85114 GCA_965656525.1 Pseudomaricurvus sp.
GGTGACGCGCACCAATGGTGTTCAAGTTATGAATATTGCTGCGGGTGTAGATCCCGGTGTGTTGGCAGATGACAAAGTTAAAGAGCTTAAGGCTTGGCTGGCTGAACACCCGTCGGACCCTGATGTAAACGTGGTGTTTCGAGGGGCCAATGAAGAGCAAACTGAGTCGCAAGACTTCCTCGTAGTTGCATTTTCTTTGTCGTTATTTTTGATGTTTATCTTGTTGGTCACACAATTTAACAGCGTTTATCAGGGGGTTTTGATTATGTCCTCGGTGGTTATGTCCATCGCTGGGGTGTTACTGGGTCTGCTGTTAAATGATGAAGTCTTCAGTACGGTCTATACTGGTGTGGGGATTGTCGCATTAGCAGGAATCGTGGTGAACAATAATATTGTATTGATCGACACCTACAACACCGTGCGTGAGGATAACCCCGAGATAAGCTTGGCTGACGCGGCCATAACAGCATGTGCCCAGCGGCTAAGGCCTGTGTTTCTGACCACAGCGACTACAATTTTAGGGTTGTTGCCTTTATCAATGGGGGCTAGCGTGGACTTGATTGGACGTAATGTTATTCGGGACGGTGTTGTGACATCTATTTTTGAGCCTCTTGCCAGCGCCATTGTTTACGGTTTGCTGTTTTCATCCCTGCTAACTCTTTTGATGACTCCTGCGATGCTAATGTTACCAGGTCGGTTAAGTGTTTGGGTACAAACTCGTTTTTACAAAAAGGCCAACAGTAGTGTGTAAGTGTTTGCTGTGACGTTACTGTCAGCGAGCTTTTCAAGCTAAGGGTTGTGGGTTTGAGAGGTGAAGAGTTACAGAAGTACTAGTTCAGAGAGGCTTTAAGTCATTGCAAAAAGATAGCATCAGTTTCGATAAGCTTAAGTTACTACCAGGCAACATTCTACAGTTACAGGTCGGAGCGAATGCGAAGGCGCTTAAGTGTCGTTATGTTGGAGCGGTAACAGATCGTTATCTCATATTGACCCAGCCTAGGGGGGCCAAGTTGCGTGGTGGCCAGCAGTTACTGGTGAAAGCGATGCTGCCCAAAGGCATTGGCATGTTTAAAGTGTCGGTAGAGTCGATTACCGCATTACCCATGCCGCTCATTTACTTGTCTTATCCTAAATCGGTTGCGTGCCACGATATTCGTAGTGCTCGTCGGGTAGATATTGTGTTGCCGATCGAGGCGTGGAGTCTAAGTGCCGTAGATGGAGATTCTACCAACGGTAACGTTGACGACTTAAGTGTGACCGGTGCGAAAGTGTCACTGCGAAAAGTATTGGCGCAAGTGGGCGATAAGATCAAGTTGCAAGCGGATGTGGATGTGGGTGGTTTGAGTAAGCAGTTGATCGTGACAGGTACTGTGCGTTCGCGAATCGACCGCAGTACAGAGGAGGAGACCAGTGATTTCCCAGCAGTCTATGGCGTTGAGTTTTGTGACGTCGATGAAGACAATAAACTTCTGTTACACACGTATATTTATCAAGCCATTGTTGGCGATTAATCAACTTGTTTTTGGGTTGTTGGTTGCGCAAGGTGCAGTGGCCTTTAATGAAGACGCTCTCTGGCTGCCCAGCAGCTACTATACTCTAACGTCTAAATTGATACTGGCGGCTGAAAAGTTAGAATCTCTGCCGGAGTGTGAAAAAGTAATTCGTGGCAGTCTGCACGATTCCACCACCAACGAAGAAAATGCCAAATTTCTATTTGTTTGTCAGACTGTCGATAAGCGTACTTTCCCAGTGATTGCGGCTGCACAAACACAAGAATTTACTTTCCCGGTACCCCTTAAAAGCAAGGCCGACGAAGACGATAACCTGCCAGAAAACTCAACGCCCATAGAGCGGCTAGAGACGCGAGTGGCATCGGCGTGGCCTATTTGCCAAGAAGAATACGACCGTAAAACCCGTTATATGATTGCATTGACCACACTGACAAAAGAGAGGCCAGCGCCTATCGTATTGCCGGAGGGCCATATTTCACTTCAGATCGACTTCGATGCTCAGGATATGCAAGGTCGTCCATTATCCTACTCTGCCGATTGCCAGTTTATGCCTTCACCCGAAAGTGAGGTAGAGTTAATCATACGAGCTCGTCGTTAGAGCAACGGCCCACAGAAATTTTTCTTAGATGTCAGATTTATGTTTTTTTTTCGTTCTTTGTTGATACGTGCATACACCGGCCTATCGCCTCTGGTCGGGCTCTACAGTGTGTGGCAAATCGTCACAGGGCATTGGTTATGGTTAGCGCCCTTGATGGCGTGGTTACCCTTGTGGTTAATGAATGTATGGCGAATGTATAGAAGCAATCTGGCTTTTGGCGATGAACGTGAATCTCCAGCACTCACGCTATCACTATTGGGTTTGGCTTTGCTATTTATTGCTGGCGACAGAAGTATCATATTGTGGTGGTCTCTTGCGGGGCTAATGTCATTGCTGCTATTTACTGTGGTCCTGAGTGCAGTGCCGAAAACCCCACGCGACCCATCATTCAATAAAGACGTGTTGCCTCGGTTGATCTTTAAAGATCACCAAGGCAATGACTGTTGCTTAGGGGGAGCGGAGCCTAAACTAATTGTCTTTGGTTTTGGTGCTTGGAGCCCCTATACCAAAATGCAGTGGCGCGAGCTGTCAGCCAAGGCGTCAGCATTGAATGCGCCTATCAATTTTGTGTTTGCCGGTGAAATTCCACGGTGGGCATTGGAGTATAACTCCCCTGTCATTTCATGTTGGAGTGACCCAGAAGGGCACGCTGCTGATCGCTTGGGGTTGGCGTTACGAGGTGGCGGTGCTGGTTTTGGTGGGTTGGCACAGAGGCCTGCGCTGGCGATTATTGAAGGGGAGCAGGTTAGGTTTTGGCAGGTGGCGCAAAATTTCCGTGTGCCTCCCTCGCTGTCTGAACACCAAGGCCGCATCGAGAAGTGGCTAAATTAGCCCCCCCCGTGAGGGGGGCTCGTTGGCTGATCGTTATAGCGGCCCATTCGGTAAAAAACGGTTATCGCTGTGACGGCGAATCCATAATAGGTGATCTTTAGGGAGTGGTGTTCCTCGTTGCTTCAGCAGCTTGTTTAAAGCAATAACAGGCGATTTAGCGCCGGCTTCCCAGCCCGGTAGCTGCATTTCAGCGATGGTGAAAAAGCGGATCAAGTGGATAATTTCGTCGCTATTCATCGATGCAACCGCCGTGTTCCAGTGATCTGCAGGCAGGGACATCAGAGCGGCTTGCTCCGTTTTCACCGTGTCGTCCAAGTGCTCTATCAAGTTGGCCAAGTGGTCTTGTTGGCTGAGCGTCACAAATTCCTTTAAAAGGTCCGCACGGATCTCGGGTTGTGCTTCTGAATTGCTATTTGGGTCCCAAGCGCCAACGCTCATAATACTCTCTCTTTTTGTAATCAATCGTTGATTATAACTGATCTCCTCTGAGGTTTACGAGGCTGGATAATGCACCTGGAATACTGTACATTTAAACAGCTTTTCTTGTGCTTCAGAATGCCGTGTGTTTATGTCAGTAGAGATTCCAACTTCAACGTTATCCGTATCCTCGTTGCAGCATGATTCGGCGTCGTCAGCGGCTGACCAGAGCTTACCTGTAGTAGTCGGCGCCAGTGGATTGCCAAAAAGCGTGTTAGAAAAAGCCTTTTCACGAAAAGTGTCGATACACAAAGTATCAGCGAGTCAAAAGTCTGAAGGGCAAAAGCAGGCGCAGCGTAAAATTATTCACGTTGACGCTGACTGCTTTTTCGCGGCCATCGAAATGCGTGATGACCCTTCTTTGCGCGGCCGTCCTGTGGCTGTGGGCGGCAGTTCAGACAAGCGCGGTGTAATATCGACGTGTAACTACGAGGCGCGGCGCTACGGTGTCCATTCGGCAATGGCTTCTGCTCACGCTAAACGTCTGTGCCCAGATTTGATCATTGTTCCCCATCGCATGGCTATGTATCGCGAAGCTTCCAGTGTTATGCGGCAAATATTTTTACAGTATACCGATCTGGTGGAGCCACTATCTTTGGATGAGGCCTTTTTGGATGTGACGGAAAGTGAGCTCTGCCAAGGAAGTGGAACACTGATGGCTGAACAAATTCGGCGGCAAGTTGAATCTGCAATAGGGATTACGGTATCTGCAGGCGTTGCCCCTAATAAGTTTATTGCCAAAATTGCCAGTGATTGGCATAAGCCCAATGGTCTGACCGTGGTTAGGCCTGCTGAAGTGGATGAATTTGTTCGTGTGCTGCCCGTGGCAAAAATCCATGGCGTAGGTAAGGTCACCGCGGAAAAACTCTACCAGAGAAATATTCATACCTGTGGTGATCTAAGGCGCCTTACCTTATTTGAATTGAGCGAGTGGTTAGGCCGCTTTGGTCCTCGGTTGTTCAGTTTGTGTCGTGGGCAAGATGAACGGCCAGTAACACCACTGCGGCGACGAAAATCTCTGAGCGTGGAGCATACCTTTGAATCTGATCTGTCGGGCATTGATGCCTGTATCGGTGCCTTGCCAGAGCTTTTTCTAGAACTAAAACAACGGTTGTTAAAAGTAGACAGCAGTTATCGAGTAGTGAAAGCTTTCGTAAAAGTTAAATTTTACGATTTTACTGTCACAACACTAGAGCGTAGCGGGGCTCGTGCTCTGTTAGCGGATTACCGACAGTTGATGGAGGAGGCGGTAGCGAGGGGAGATCGGCCGGTGCGGCTATTGGGATTGGGAGTGCGTTTTGTGGACTTGGACGAGGTCAGTAGCGCCCAGCAGTTGGACTTCTTTCTGACTTAGTGCCTGACAAGTGCTTTGCCTATTTGAAAGGAGTTGCACAAAGCAGAAGCAGGGGGCAGTACAGCCTAATTAGGTGGCGCTCCCCGCCTCTGGTTTTCGTGTCTGGCCCTACCATTAACGAGCTTGCAGGGGGGTGCCCGTGAAGCTGATGCCATCCCAGCCAGAACGCATGAAGTTACGAATGTTCTGGTGGTTGTCATTGTTGGGGTTCTGGAGGACATCAATACGATAGAAGTCACCAAAACACTGTAAAGTTTCTTCCTGGCTCAAATTGTGGAGTTTGGCGAAAGCCAATAATTTACACGAACCTTGGTTCTGCTCTGCGCTGTTGTACAGGTCACCATTTTGAAACGCACAAGGAGTGGCTTGGTAAAGTGCTTCAATAACGGCCGTAGTGTCGGCAAATTGGATGGTTTCAGGGGATTCTTTAAGAGTGTTTAAAAAAGCAGTAAGGGGCATGAATGTTACCTTTCGTGACAGGCGTTAGGGGGAAGTGATACCGAAAGCCGGTAAATACAGGCGATAGCTTAACAAACTGTGGCCTCTTGTTTCGAGGGTTAGTGTCTTTTGGTTTGAGCTGGTAAGATGCGTTCACTTAGCGATTCCCAAGGGCGAATCTAGAACTGTCCAAACAATAACGAAAAGCTGGCTGTAAGGCTGGCCGTGTTTGAAGAGGTATAGCAGTGAGACGCAAAAAAAACCGTGGTGGTGAAGACGATAACAGCGAAATTGATCTGACTCCGATGTTGGATGTGGTTTTTATCATGCTGATCTTCTTTATTGTGACCGCATCTTTCGTAAAAGAAAAAACCATCGATTTAAACGTCCCAGAAGATAACAACCAGCAAGTTGAGTCCAATCCGGATAATGCTGCAATTGTTGTGAAAATTACTTCAACGGATGAAATCTTTATGGACGAGCGTCGTATCGATGTTCGTGCTGTACGTGCCAATATTGAGCGTTTGCACGCAGAGCGCCCGAAAGCACCTGTTGTTGTCAAAGCCGACGCTAATTCCAGTGCAAAAATGTTTGTAGCCATTGCTGATGCTGCTCGCGAGGCCAAGGTTTACAACGTATCTCTGATTCCCCCGTCAGAGAAAAAATAAGTTATCGGCAACATCAGAGACATAAAAAAACCACCTTAGGGTGGTTTTTTTATGTCTGCATTTTTTTAAATAGCGCTATTCAGCAGATGCATTGTTTGGTGCAAGAGGCGTACTGGTTTACCGTTATGCTAGGTTGGCACGGTTGTCATAGTGGCAGTTGAATCATCAAGTCTTATACCAACCCTTACTGACATTATCGCCGCAACCTTCTAAGCGCATGTTTAGCTTGTGTGCTGATCATGTCATTAAGGCTGTTTCCCATGGCCTGCTCGAATTGTTGGCTGTGCACGTGAATCAGGTGTTCATGGTCGCCAGCTTCTACCCAGAGGTCTTCAGTGTTTTGCAATTGTTCATCCCAGATTACATGAAGACCGTAGGCTTGCCCAATAGAGGGAATGGCGCCGTGGTGGCAATCAAAAAAAAGGTCATCGAGTTCATCCTCGTCGGCCATAACCAAATGCCGATCAAGAATCTGATTTAATGTATGGCGAAGCACGCGGTGGCTGGCGGGTATGACGGCCATAATGTAGTGAAAGTCTTCATCTCGAAAGACGACTCCTTTGGCTAGGTGAGTAGGCGGTATACAAGCGTGTCGAGCAGTATTGAAAGAGCCTTCGGTATAACTGTGCTCTACAACATCGAAGGTTATGTTTCTGGTTTTGAGAAAGCTTTCCAGTGTGACAGCAATGCCCATAAGACCTCCTGAACAACGGCTCTTAACGTCAGTATAAGCCGTAATGTCCAAGTTTGCCGAAAAGTACTGGTAAGGTTTTTTGCGATGATTTACTGGATGTACTCAACGGCTTTCACCACTTTTTGTACGCCGCCAATCGTGCTGACCACATCGGCAGCTTTTTCAGCTTCTGTACGAGACAGTAACCCCATTAAATAAACCACTCCGTCTTCGGTCACGACTTTGATGCGACCGCTATCGATATCTTTGTTGAGGGCCAGTTGGGATTTGACTTTGGTGGTCAGCCAGGTGTCGTTGCTGCGCGCAAGAAAAGACGTCTTCCCTTGGACTTGGACTTCGTTAAACACTTGGCGAACGCCGTGAATTTTTTTGACAGTATCGCCAGCCAATATTCGCAATTGATTGCTAGGTACTTGGCCGATAAGTAGCAAGATGTTGTTATAAGCCACAGCAGTGATGTGGGCATTATCAAGTTCTTGGCTGGCCTTCTTGATATTTACCTGCGCCGCCGTTTCCAGCTGTTGGTCATCGAGCACTGTGCCCAGTGTGCGTTTCCCGGGGTTGAACTGAATGGGGTTGTCGGTGGTGGCGTTGATCAGACTGGTGCAGCCCAACATCGAAAAAAGCCATGTGGTGATCAGGGTCAGTCGTAGTAAATACATCATAAGTCGGCTGCTCCAAACAGCTGTTGGTCTATCAAGTCACACAGACAAAAAATACTAAGAAGATGAATTTCATGTAGCCTGACTGGGTCGATAACCGGTACCCGTAACTCTAGGTCGTGTGAATCCAACACGGAGGCAATATTGCCTCCGTTATCTCCCGACAGTGCAATCACGCACATGTCGCGCTCGTGTGCAGCGGTGATGGCTTGTACCAAATTATTGGGGTTACCATTCGTTGTCACCACTACTAAGGTGTCGCCAGGCTGGCCTAGGGCGCGAATTTGTTTGGCAAAAATATCGTTATAACTGGCTTCTGACGCAATGGCGGATTGCGTCGTAAAATCAGAGCCTAAAGTCAAAGCTGGTAGGCCGGGCCGCTCACGCTCAAAGCGATTACAGAGATTTGCGGTTAGTACTTGTGCATTGGCTGCGCTGATTCCGTTGCCGGCTGTTAAAATTTTACCGTCATTTAACAGGCTGTGAACCATGATTTCACTGGCATCACAAATCAGTGGGGCGAGAAATTCTCCAGCCTGCATTTTTGCTTCAATGCTTTCGTGGAAAAGAGTGATGATCCGTTGTTCCATAATGCCTGCATGCTGTGGTTACTGAAGGTGTTTTATAAGCAGATCGTGATACCAAGGGGGTGGCGTGTCAGAGCCAAGGTTACTGTCATGAGACTGCTTACTCGCGGTGTAAGTTCCACCTTACGGTCTACATCAGTTGAAATGCATCCGGCAACCATTCTATCGGGTTTTCCTGTTGATTGGCATGATTTGCCCCTGAAATCGCAACGACATCAAAACGACAAGAGGGCGCTTGGGTAGAGAAGTGGCGCATCAAGTAGTGTTCTGCCGCACGAACCAGTTTCTTTTGTTTAGTGTGCGTTACGGTTTCTTGCGGTAGCCCGAAGAAAGTGTTTTTCCGGTAGCGTACCTCGACAAAAACCAGTTGCTTATTGTCGGTCATGATCAAGTCAATTTCACCCAGCTTGCATCGGTAATTGCGTTCGACAGGGCTAAGTCCTTTTTTAATTAAAAAATCCTCCGCTAACCGTTCAAAGCGATTACCAGTGCGTTGCGAAGGGGAACAGGGGTTCGGTTTGCGTGATTTGAATAGCATCGGGCCTCCTTGCCGTTAGCGATATCGTGATTTGTGCGTATCTGTAAGCGTTCAGTTTGGTTATTAAGAGACTAACCATCAAAACTATTGAGGTTGACGACACGAGGCAATGCCAGTGCTTGCCCTGCACTCATCTTCGCCCAGACTTGCTCGCGTTCGATGAGGGCGTTATTGACAAGAGTGAGCATGCCAGTCAGGCCATGTAATTTTAGGTAGGGCGCTTTTTGCAATTGAGTTAGCCTGGGGTAAAGCTGAAAGCTGTCTGCTCCCAGTGCGTAAAGGCGTTCGAAAGAAGGCGTGGGTTTTGCGTATGCTTGAATTTTATTTTTGATGGTGCTGTTTTTTTCAAAGAACCAAGGCAAAGTGGAAAACCGAATGCCATCTAAGTCTCGGTCACTTTTCTTGTCTACTGTGCCATCATAAAGGTGGTGCGTAGCATACACGGGTAAATCGCTGGCGTAATGAAACGCCAATGTCGGTTTGATTTGTCTCGCTTCGCTCGGCCGGGCGATCATAAACAGCATGTCGGCATCTTGTCGGCGACGCGGCTCAAACTCTAAACTGCCACCAGCCCAGCTGCGTATGTCGCGCGCCCTTGTTTGACTTTTATCTACCTGTAAAGCTTTTTGGATAACATCAGAGTAGTTGCCGCTGCTATTGAATGTACTTTGATCAATAATCGTGCCGCCTAAGGATTCCCACGCGGCACGAAAAGTTTCGGCAGTACGAGTTGCCCAGTTTTCATCTGAAGAGATAACCATCGCATAGCGGTGACCTTCTACCCAGGCGCGCTGTGCCACTTGTTGTGCCTCATCTTCAGCCAGTAATCCAAACTGAAACAGATTGGTGGTTGTGCTGGTGGTGTTCTCGGCGTAGTTAACGGCCAGAGTGGGAACCGGCAGGCTGACTTCTTGGCTGAGTCGTGTCACCAAATCTTTATCCAGTGGACCAATAACCAGCTCAGCGCCATCGGACATGGCTTTATTGTAGTGTTCTACAATATTGCCGTCAGAAGTATCAAAAAAAGCAATTTCAGGCACCCTTGCGCCAGAAGCTTTGGCGACATAATAGGCGGCCATAAAGCCATCTCGCACAGCGTTGCCAGCTTTCGCAAGGCGGCCTTGCTGTGGCAATAATAAGGCAATTCGCTCTGGCTGATTGTTGACCAGTTGCTCTAGGTAGCGTAAATCCTGAGGGAGGTTGAGGCTGGCTGGATGGTCTGGCCAAAGTGTAACCCAGCGATGCACTTCTTGCAGTTGTTCTTCTAAGTTGGCGGGGTTGTGCTTATTGATGAGAGCAAGGCTGTACCAACCTTGCAGTTCACTATTGTCGTCGCTCTGCGCCTGATTTAATCGATATTGCAGCTCAGGCTCGGACATTGTCATCAAGATCTGCCAGAGTTTTTCATTGTTCAGCTCAGATGCTTGAGGGTCCATTTGAATCAGGGGGCTCATGGTCAGCCGTTCTTCGATGGCCGCGCTGGGCTCGCCTAGCGTCATGAACAATTCGGCACGGCGCTGGTGTAAGGTAACCTTTTGCTCCGTCGGTAGTGTTTGCCACTGTTGAATCAGTCTTGGGTTCGTTAGAATGCGCTGCGCAAGAAAATAGGTGCCGTCGCGCAATGCAATGTCGCTGAACTCCAATACGTATTCACTGTATTGTGAAGCGTCCAGTGCTGCAGGGTCGATGCTGTCGAGAAGGTTGCGTGCCCAAGCTTTGTCGCCGCGACGGCTGAGTTCTTTAGCGGCATTTAAAAGCAGTTGTTCACGTCGCGGTGATTGACTTACTTGTGCTCGAGCCAGCAACTCTGTGATATTAACGCTGGCGCTCTGTTCAGTAGGAGCCTGCGGTTCCTGCACAGTGTTGGATGAGCCGCAGCCATACAGCATCAAAACGGCAAGCGCTGTAAGCGTCAGTCGGCCAGTAGAGCGAAAAAGAGTCATAGATTCAGCCTTGATGGTCTTAAATACATACATACGACAACTGGAAGAGAGAAACTGCCATGGCGGAGTCTACATTCGTACCTGATGAACCTGCATTGTATGTGGTTGCGACACCGATTGGTAATTTAGGTGATATGGTACCCCGTGCGGTCGAAGTTCTTCAATTCGTAGATGTGATTGCCGCAGAAGATACGCGACACAGCACTCGGCTACTGTCGCACTTTTCTATCAGTACGCCACTTATCGCCTACCATGATCATACTGACGAGCGTCAAGTGGCTTCTATTCTTCAGCGGCTGGCTGCTGGCAGCAGCGTGGCCTTGATTTCAGACGCTGGAACACCATTGATTTCAGACCCGGGGTATCGGCTGGTCAGAATGGCTCGTGACGCAGGTATTAAAGTGGTTCCTATTCCTGGTGCTTGTGCATTGATTGCGGCGCTGAGTGTATCGGGCTTACCTTCAGATCGTTTTGCGTTTGAGGGTTTCTTGCCGCCCAAAAGTGGGCAGCGCTGCAATCGACTTTTGCCGCTGGCGGAAGAAGATCGTACCTTGATTTTTTACGAAGCCCCGCATCGTATCGAAAGCTGTTTGGCCGATATGGCAAGCGTTTTTGGTGGCGACAGAGAAGCCGTTTTGGCCAGAGAAATCACCAAGCAGTTTGAAACGGTGGCCTTTAACAGTTTGGCAGGATTGCAGGACTTTGTGGCGGCAGATTCAAATCAGCGTCGCGGTGAAATGGTGATCATGGTGCGCGGTAAAGACAAAAAAGTTGTCAATCTGTTAACCGATGAAGCCTGCCGCGTGATGAAGATTTTATTGGCAGAGCTTTCTGTCAAACAAGCCAGTCAGTTAGCTGCAGAAATCACTGGCATCAAAAAGAAAGTATTGTATCAGTGGGCACTTGATCAGCAGGTCTCATTATAGTGCTTGAATGAGGTGTAGCGTCTAAATACGGCTGTATATGACGTGTGTGCCGAGTTTAGGTCTTGATCGGTATGTGGTTGTTTGCTTGGCAGATGCTTAGGTGCTGCGGCGAATTCTTATTGAAAGCATTCTAGAGCGCTTGATGTTTGTGTTGGCTGCGAGTAATCTTGCGCCCGAAGTTGGTCAGACAGTCGCCGCCTGCTTGCAGGGGGAGGAAAGTCCGGGCTCCATAGGGTGGAACGCCAGGTAATGCCTGGGGGGCGAGAGCCTACGGAAAGTGCAGCAGAGAGCAGACCGCCGATGGCTTTGTCCTTTGGGCAAACGCACAGGTAAGGGTGAAAGGGTGCGGTAAGAGCGCACCGCGCGACTGGTAACAGTTCGTGGCATGGTAAACCCCGTTCGGAGCAAGACCAAATAGGCCCTCATTGGTGTGACCCGCACTGAGGGCGGGTAGGTTGCTGGAGCTGTATGGTGACGTACGGCCTAGATGAATGACTGTCCACGACAGAACCCGGCTTATCGACCGACTTCACTATTTGTAAGGTGCACCCTGTTTTCTTTTGTGCTTGATTTCTGATGCTTGCTGTTTCAGACTGAAAACCTATAGAGACTGCAGGGTGCTTCTACGCAGGCGCGACTGGGTGAGCCCAAGCCTGTTTTGCTACATTCATACTACCTTCCTGTAAGGTTATTCGGTTAACAGTTCATGCAAGTTAATCGGTATCGTATATAGCCTTCACGTATAAAAAACTCTTCTTTACATAAGCAATTAGTCTCACTCTTAATGTGTTGGGTGAGCTTTTGTTTGTAGGTTTTTGTTCCTTATCGACTTTCTAGTAGCAGCTACCTTGCTGGGTGGTGCATTTCCTTATCTTTTCCTCGATGTTTCCTATCTTTTCGCGGCTATATGCCTGCAGGTTCCTTGACTTTGGGGGTGGCAGATTTATAGTGACGGTGTGGTAAAAAGTGGGTTTTAGTGGGAATTTGTGGAATCTTCGGAATCCTTGGTGGGGAAACGTGTTTTTAGGAAGTCACAACATCAACATGGACGCCAAAGGGCGCATGGCGATACCAGCTCGCATTCGCGAGATGCTGGATTCGTCCTGTGGTGGTCGTGTAGTGATGACGGCCAATCACGAAGATCGCTGCGTGGTGGTCTATCCCGAGCCTCGCTGGCAAGAAGTGTTGCCCACTATTGAAGCGCTTCCCAATATGAATAAAGCGGTTAAGCGTTTACAGCGCTTGATGATTGGTTATGCCAGCCCTATGGAAATGGATTCCAATGGCCGTGTTTTGGTGCCGCCCACATTGCGCGAATATGCAGGCCTTGAGAAAAAGTTGATTTTGGTCGGGCAAGGCAAAAGTTTGGAGTTATGGAGCGAGGAACGTTGGTTCGCTTCTCTTGATGAGTCGGCTGACGATGAAATGCCGATTCAAATGCAAAACCTGTCGCTATAGAGGCCACTATGACAGCACTAAAACACCTGTCTGTGTTGCTCAGCGAAGCGGTCGATGCGCTGGTTGTAAACCCTGATGGTTTTTACATCGATGGCACCTTCGGCCGCGGAGGTCACAGTCGTCAAGTATTAAAGGCTCTGTCCTCGGAAGGCGTTCTCTGGGGGGTGGATAAAGACCCAGAAGCTGTTGCTGTAGGTCAGGCTTTAGCACAAGAAGATTCGCGGTTTCACATGGTTCACGGGTCTTTTGCGGGTATCCAGTCTGCTTTAGAAGCACAAAAGCTGGATGGCAAAGTGGATGGTATTTTGGTGGATCTGGGAGTGTCCTCCCCTCAGTTAGATGACGCCGAGCGCGGCTTTAGTTTTCTAAATGATGGTCCGCTGGACATGCGAATGGATCCAACATCTGGTGTCAGCGCAGCGCAGTGGGTTAATTCGGCCTCTGAAGAAGAGATTGTCCGCGTACTAAAAGAGTTTGGAGAAGAGCGTTTTGCCCGGCGCATGGCCAGAGCGATTCTGGCTGAAAGAAAAGAAAGACCTTTTAGTCGCACGGCCCATCTGGCCAGTGTTGTGGCCGAGGCTAACCCCGCATGGGAGAAAGGCAAAAACCCAGCAACACGAGCTTTTCAGGCAATTCGCATACAAGTGAATAACGAGTTGGGCGACTTGACGGCCTTTTTGAATCAGTCGTTGGAAGTCTTAAAGCCGAGTGGACGCCTAGTGGCGATCAGCTTTCACTCTTTAGAAGATCGAATCGTAAAACGCTTTATTCGTCATCATGAGAAAGGATTGGATGTACCAGCAGGTCTGCCTCTGATGGAGTCGCAAATGAATAAGCGACTGAAATCCGTAGGGAAGGCCGTAAAGGCTACGGGTGGCGAAATCGAAGTTAATGTACGGGCGAGAAGTGCCGTGATGAGAATTGCCGAAAAAATACAATAAACAACGGGTTCATTACGTGACTAACTCTTATGGACTGGGTTGGCGTCTTGCAGTTGTGTTGCTATGGCTGGCAGTGCTGGCTTCGGCATTGGCTGTGGTGCGCTCAAGCCATGAAGCTCGCTCAGAATTAAATCGTTTAGAAATACTGCGCCGTGAAGCCAGTCAGCTGCATGAGCGCTGGGGGCAGTATTTATTAGAGCAAAGTGCATGGTCGGCTTATGGCCGTATTGAAAAAGAAGCAACAGAAAAACTACACATGGTCGTGCCTCAGGATGATCAACTAATAATGGTGGCGAAGTGAGTCGTAAAGCGACAACAAAAACAGCAGTGCAAGCACAGGGGCTGACGATTACTCGTTGGCGCTTGCTGCTGCTGCTCGCCTTCATGATGCTGATGACAGCCGCCCTACTGTGGCATGTTGCGCGACTGCAAGTGGTACCCGGAGAGGCAAAAGGATTTGAATTTTTGCAGGGGCAGGGTGATGCGCGCACCGTTAGATCGGAAATATTACCCGCACACAGAGGTGTCATCACAGATCGTAATGGCGAGCCCTTGGCTGTCAGTACACCAGTGGTTTCTCTTTGGGCAAACCCCAAAGAATTACAGGCCGACAGTCCAGAAGTGGCCGCCCTAGCCCAGGCACTGTCTACAAATGAGAAAAACCTGCGCAAGAAACTGACGCGCTTTGCGGATAAAGAATTTGTGTATTTGCAACGTCAACTTCCTCCTCACGAAGCTGAAGTGATATTGGCGAACGGCTGGAACGGCGTGTATGGCGAAACAGAATACCGCCGCTATTACCCTGCGGGGGAAGTGGCTGCGCACGTTGTGGGTTTCACTGGAATTGATGATCACGGTCAAGAAGGGTTGGAGCTAGCATTTGATAAACAGCTGGCCGGTGAGTCTGGCTCTAAGCGTGTACTTAAGGATTTAAAAGGTCACATTATACAAGATGATGGTCAGCTGATTGCGCCGCGTCCCGGTAAGGACATCCATCTCAGTATTGATATGCGCATGCAGTATCTGGCTTATCGTGAGCTCAAACAAGCTGTAACCAAGCATCAAGCCAAGTCAGGGTCTCTGGTTATGCTGGATGTCCAGACGGGTGAGGTATTGGCTATGGTGAATCAGCCATCCTTTAACCCTAATGACCGCAGTGGTATATCAATTTCGGCGTTACGCAATCGCGCCATCACAGATCAGTTTGAACCAGGTTCAACCATGAAGCCAATCACCGTGATGGCGGCACTGGAAACCGGACGCTATCACCCTCATACGGCTATTGATACGAATCCAGGCTATTTGCGCGTTGGGCAAAAAACGCTTTTGGATTTTAAAAATTATGGGCTAATTGATCTGACTCGCGTTATTACCAAGTCTAGCCAAGTGGGCATCAGTAAAGTGGCGCTGGATCTAGAGCCTGAGATTATCCGAAACATGTTTTTTCGGTTAGGTTTTGGGCAGGGAACCGGTGTGGGGTTTCCCGGTGAAAGCGTGGGTGTCTTACCCTCTCGTTCACGTTGGGCCCCCATTGAGAGGGCCAATTTTGCGTTTGGCTATGGCATGAGTGTTACGGCTTTGCAGTTGGCTCAGGCTTATGCCGTGGTGGCCAACCATGGCATGAAAAACCAGTTAACTTTATTAAAAACCGGTGAGCCTGTTGATGCAGCTCGTATTGTTGATCAGCAATACGCTAAGCAATTGATTACCATGCTAAAAACTGTGTTAGAAAAAGGCGGCACGGGAACTCAAGCGCAAATCCCATCAAATCCAGCCGCAGGAAAGACAGGTACGGCGCACAAAGTGGGTAAAGAAGGTTATGTAGAAAATCGCTATAGATCTTTGTTTGCAGGGATGGCGCCTGCCGATGATCCACGAATAGTCGCTGTGGTTGTGATCGAAGAGCCAAACTCCGGCAAATATTTTGGTGGAGAAGTGGCGGCCCCAGTATTTGCAAAAGTGGCTGAAGGGGCGCTGCGATTACTGCATGTACCCCCGCAAGCGGAGCATGTGGCCAAAAGTAATGCCGCCAAGGAGCCGCTATCATGATAACGGCTCAAACAACGATAAAAACACTGCAACTGATATTACCTGAGTTGATTTCTTCGGAATTTGGTGCAGCTCCGTTAGGCCCCCTGCAGCTGGACAGTCGCCGTGTTGAGTGCGGTGATACTTTTGTCGCGATTGAGGGGTTTAACGCCAACGGTTCTCACTACATTGAGGATGCTCTCGGTCGTGGAGCCAGTTGTATTTTTCAAGAAGGTGATGTGTATTCGGCGTGTCGACTGGATAGTCACTTACGGGTAACGGTTCCCGACTTGGCGACCCAATTGAGTGTGTTGGCGGGGCGTTATTATGATCATGCCTCCCAACAACTTACCATTACCGCAGTCACAGGAACCAACGGAAAAACCACTTGCACCCAATGGCTAGGTCAGTTGCTGGCGTTAGTAAAGATTGAAACCGGCACTGTCGGCACCTTGGGTTATGGTTTGAGTGGTGAAAAACCATCGTTTACAGGTTTTACAACACCAGATGCCATATCAACACAGCGTATTTTACGTGAGCTTGCAGAGGCAGGGGCGAAAGCCGTTGTACTGGAGGCGTCATCGCACAGCCTAGTACAAGGCCGCTTGGCGGATGTGGCAATTGATATTGCGGTGCTGACCAATATTGGTCGCGACCACCTAGATTATCACGGCACTTTTGAAGCTTATGTGGCTGCAAAAAAAATACTGATGCGTTTTTCAAGTTTGCACAGTGCCGTGATCAATAGAGATGAACCTTATGCGGACGACTTCATTGAAGCGTTGGCGAATGATTGTCGCTTAGTAACGTTCAGTGTTGGCAATACGAACACTGAAGCGCCGATCTCCAAAGGGCATGTTGGCGCAGACTTTGTGGCTAACGAGGTAATCTATCATTCACAGGGAATGGCGTTCACATTGTGCACGCCGGTCGGTACTCACCATGTCAAACTGCCATTGTGGGGTGCGTTTAACCTTAGCAATGTGTTGGCTGTGACTGCCGCCGCTTACGCTCAAGGCATCAATGTTGAAGACATTGTTCAATGCTTACCTAAACTTTCCCCTGTGGCAGGCCGGATGGAAGCTATACCCGGTGATTGGGATGTTTCGGTTTTGGTTGATTTTGCACACACCGCAGACGCATTGCAGTCTGTTCTTAGTGCTATTCGTGCCCACAGTACAAAAAAACTGTGGTGTATATTTGGTTGCGGTGGCGATCGAGATAAAGGCAAGCGTCCGTTAATGGCCGCTGTTGCCGAAGCCTTGGCTGATGAAGTCGTAGTGACCAGTGACAATCCACGTACAGAATCTGCTGTTGGCATCGTTGATGATATTGTCAGTGGTTTTAAAGCGCCTGCAAGAGCCAGTGTGATAGAGGATAGACGGCAAGCCATTACAGAAACGATTTTATCGGCCGCACCTGGCGACTGTATTTTGGTGGCGGGCAAAGGCCATGAAAATTATCAAATCGTTGGTGATACTAAATACCCCTTCAGTGATATTCACATAGCCAAAAGCGCTTTATTGGAACGCGCCGCTGGAGGAAGAGCATGATCGGTAGTATGAGGCTTTCTGTATTAGCTGATACTTTGCCTGGGGAACTGTATGGCAAGGACATCGAATTTTATCATGTGAGCACCGATACGCGTTCAGTTGCCGATGGCGACTGTTTTATTGCCCTAAAAGGTGAGCATTTTAATGCGCATCATTTTCTACAAAATGCGAAGGCGGCCGGTGCTATTGCTGCCGTTGTAGAAAACCATAACACCGAGTTGAACTGGCCTCAGTTAACAGTGGTTGATACTACCAAAGCCTTAGGTGACTTAGGTCGACTGAATCGTGAACGCTTTACGGGCACATTGATTGGTCTAACAGGCAGTTGCGGTAAGACAACCGTAAAGGAAATGCTGGCTACCATTTTGTCTCGGCAGGGGTGTGTGCACGCCACCCGAGGTAATTTGAATAACCACATCGGTGTTCCTCTAACGTTGTTGGATTTGTCAGATCAACACACCCACGCCGTTATTGAAATGGGTGCAAGCGGCATGGGTGAAATCGAATACCTCAGTGGCTTGGCTGAGCCTACAGTGGCGCTGGTGAATAATGTGATGCCCGCTCACTTGGAAGGGTTTGGCTCTGAGGCGGGTGTTGCAAAAGAGAAGTCTAAAATTTATGCCGGTTTACGCCAAAACGGTGTGGCTGTCTTTAATCTCGATGTTGAATACAGCCAAGAGTGGATAAAAGCATTACAAGCATCGCGGCCAGATGTGAAATTAATCACTTTTTCCACGATTCATTCAACAGCAGACATCGTCGCTCAAGATATTCAGTTGATGGCAAACGGTTGCTATCAGTTTATTTTATGTGCCGGCAAGGTGCAGACAGAAGTTAAGCTTGGCGTAATGGGGCGACAGAATGTAGCCAATGCTTTAGCCGCAGCTGCATGCGCTATAGCCGCAGATGTTTCGCCTGAAAATATAGCCACAGGGTTGGCACATGTACAGCCTGTGAAAGGGCGTTTAGTGCCCATGCATGGTGTCAATGATTCGCTAGTGATTGATGATACTTATAACGCCAACCCAGGATCAGTAACAGCAGCAGCGGATATCTTGCTTGATATGCAATGCGCAGGTCGCAAGGCTTGGTTGGTGTTAGGCGACTTGGGTGAGCTAGGCGATGACGCAAAGCAAATTTTAATGAACTTAGGGAATGCATTAGCGAACAAAGGTTTAATCGGTTTATTAACCTGTGGTGATTTAAGCCGTTGGGTTCACCAAGCTTACTGTGAGGCAAAACAGCCGCAAAGCGTGGCTCAACATTTCGACACGCAGCAGGCTTTAGCCGCTTATCTACAAAAAAATCTAACAAATAATACGGTTGTGTTGATGAAAGGATCACGCAGTGCACGGATGGAATCTGTCGTACAAGCAATCGCTTCTGGCGGAGAACAATAACCATGCTCTTGTGGATAGCAGAATACTTACAACAGTACTCTTCACATTTTGCAGTGTTTCAATATTTAACGCTGCGCGCAATTTTGGGTGTCTTAACAGCGCTAGGCATTTCTCTGTTGTTAGGGCCTTGGATGATTCGTAAATTAAATATTCTGCAAATTGGACAATCTGTTCGCGATGATGGACCGCAGTCACATTTAAGTAAGTCCGGCACACCCACCATGGGCGGTACATTAATATTGGCTGCCATTTTTATCAGTGCCCTATTGTGGTCTGACTTAGGTAATCGGTATGTGTGGGTTGTGTTGATTGTAACGGCCATTTTTGGTGCTGTTGGCTGGGTGGACGACTATCGGAAAGTGGTTGAATCCAACAGTCGTGGCCTGCCGGCGCGCTGGAAATATTTTTGGCAGTCTGTTGCCGGGATTGGTGCTGCGGTTTTTTTATACCAGACAGCAGCGGTACCTGCAGAAACGCAACTGTTTATACCGTTCTTTAAAAATGTCGCTCTTGATTTAGGGTTGTTTTTTATTCCCTTAACTTACTTTGTTGTTGTGGGCTCTAGTAATGCCGTGAATTTAACCGACGGCTTGGATGGCTTGGCGATTATGCCAACCGTTATGGTGGGTGGTGCATTAGGCGTTATCGCATACCTCACTGGGCATTACGAATTCTCGCAATATCTGCACATTGCTTATGTTCCTGGTGCAGGTGAGCTGGTGGTGTTCTGCGCTGCGTTGGGCGGTGCTGGATTAGGGTTCCTGTGGTTTAACACTTACCCCGCTCAAGTTTTTATGGGTGATGTTGGCGCTTTAGCATTAGGCGCCGCTCTTGGCATTATTGCCGTCATCGTGAGGCACGAAATTGTGTTCTTTATTATGGCTGGCGTGTTTGTGATGGAAACTGTTTCCGTGATTTTGCAAGTAGGTTCTTACAAATTAACGGGGCGCAGAATATTTCGAATGGCTCCTTTACATCACCACTTTGAATTAAAAGGTTGGCCAGAGCCGCGGGTGATTGTGCGCTTTTGGATTATTACCGTCATGCTGGTGTTGTTTGGCTTGGCCACATTGAAATTACGTTGATCGAATGAAAGAACAGGAAAAGACGTGTCTGAACTGATTGCTAAAAGTAACGTGATTGCGCTAGTCGGTATGGGTATTACCGGGCGTTCGGTCGCGCGTTATTTGACGAATCTAGGTACGTCTTTTGTCTGGCTGGATACACGAGATGAGCCACCTGCACTGGAAGAGATAAAACGTGAGTTTCCTAGCGCAGCTATAGAGCTTGGAAAACTACAGCCACACACATTGCTCAATGCCTCTGAAATTGTACTTAGTCCTGGAGTGGCTGCATCTGATCCAGTAATTCAGCAAGCCATACAACAAGGCATTTCGGTGATTGGGGATATCGAACTGTTTTTACGTGAAGCGAAAGCGCCTGTTGTAGCGATAACAGGCTCCAACGCCAAAACAACGGTAACCACGCTAGTCGGTAAAATGGCGGAGTCGGCTGGAAAGCGTGTAGCGGTTGGGGGCAACATCGGCACTCCTGTATTGGAGCTTTTGCAACATGATTGTGCAGATTTGTATGTTCTAGAGTTGTCGAGCTTCCAGCTAGAGACACTGAACAAAATTGGGGCCGATGTCGCGACAATATTGAACATCAGTGAAGATCATATGGATCGTTATGATTCACTGATGCAATATTATCAAGCCAAACAAAAAGTGTATTTTGGTGCGAAAAAGATTGTTATCAACCGCGAAGATCCTCTGACAGCACCACCTTTGGCGGAAGGGATTCAGCAATACAGTTTTGGCTTAAATCGCCCGGACCGTCATGGCTTTGGTCTAATCCTGTTGAATGGGCAAGAAATGCTTGCCTACGAGTTTACCACCTTGATGCCGGTCAGTGATTTACGCATTCCTGGTCGGCACAACATTAAGAATGCATTGGCGGCATTGGCTATTGGTCACGCGATAGGTTTGCCAATGGAAACTATGTTAGAAGCATTACGTCAGTTTGAAGG
>CBFHKY010000013.1:85214-101102 GCA_965656525.1 Pseudomaricurvus sp.
TTGCTTTCTCCGGCTTGCGCAAGCTTTGATATGTTCACCGGCTACGAGCATCGCGGCGAGTCGTTCAGTGCAATTGTGCGCGAGGTGACGGCATGAACGCGCGCTTAAATACTCTGTCTATGTTGCCAGCTTCAGATGCCATTCACTGGCCTTTATTGTTTTTGGTTTTGGTGTTGTCATCGTTTGGATGGGTAATGGTGACTTCTTCGTCAATGGCGTTTGCTGAAGCTGCACCGTATTACGACCCATGGTATTTCTCTAAACGCTATGCCATTTACTGGGTGCTTGGTGTTATTGGTGCTGTTTTGGTAGCCGCAGTTCCTGTTTCTATATGGGAAAAGTACGGCAGCTTGTTTTTGATCGCGGCGTTGTTGTTGTTAACACTGGTGTTGATCCCAGGTGTAGGCCGTCGAGTAAACGGAAGTCAGCGCTGGTTGCAGCTTGGACCGTTGGCGATACAGGCATCAGAGCTGGTGAAATTTTGTGTGGTTTTATTCTATGCGAGTTTTTTGGCGCGCCGGGGCAAAGAAACGCTGGCCAATTGGCAGGGGGTTATTAAGCCGCTTGCCATTATTGGGCTTATAGTTTTCTTACTGCTGTTGGAGCCAGATTTTGGCGCTTCAGTTGTGATGGCGGGTACTGTGATGGCCATGCTGTTTGTCGCGGGTGTGCGTCTTTGGCAGTTTTTTTTGCTGATGATAACAGCAGTGGGATCTTTAGCGGCTGTGGCAATAGTATCGCCCTACAGAATGCAGCGTCTGGTTACTTTTCTTGACCCTTGGGCAGATCAATTTGATACCGGCTATCAGCTGATTCAGTCATTAATCGCTTTTGGGCGAGGTGAGTGGTTCGGGTTAGGGTTGGGCAATAGCGTACAAAAACTCTTTTATTTACCAGAGGCACATACAGATTTTATTTTTGCGATTGTAGCTGAAGAATTTGGTCTTGTCGGTGTGGTACTCATATTGGCTATCTTGATGACTTTGATCGGTATTATATTGTCGATTGCCTTAAAGGCAATGCGCCAAGGAGCACACTTCATCAGTTTTGCCAGTTTTGGTTTGGCGATTATGTTTGCAAGCCAAGTTTTTATCAATGTGGGTGTTGCCTCTGGTCTGCTGCCAACAAAAGGCTTAACGATGCCTTTTATCAGTTACGGCGGCAGCAGCCTGTTGGTGTCTTGTATGTTTATTGGGTTGATGCTGCGCATGAATTGGGAGCTGAAAATACACGCGACAGGGAAGGGGCGTAATGATGATCAGCCGCTCAAAAAGCAACGCTCCGCCAAAATGCAAGGCCATAACAATAGAGCGTCAGGAAACACCGCGCCGATTCTGACCGACACAGTGGAGGCCGCTTAATGCTTAAACGACCTTTAAAAATCATCATTATGGCCGGTGGTACAGGCGGTCATGTATTTCCTGCTTTGGCTGTAGCCGACGTCTTGCAACAACGTGGTGCGCAAGTGGAATGGTTGGGCACAGGGAAAGGAATAGAAGCGGAGCTCGTTCCAAAAGCTGGCATTAAATTGCATGCATTAACCATCGAGGGTGTGCGGGGCAAAGGCCTTGTATCGATTGTTAAAGCGCCTTTTTTATTACTAAAAGCCGTTTGGCAGGCGGTAAAAATCATACGCCAGTTTGATGCGGATGTCGTACTGGGGCTCGGAGGGTTTGCTTCAGGTCCCGGCGGTTTAGCCGCGAAACTGTTGCGCAAGCCTTTGGTCATTCACGAACAAAACGCAATAGCCGGAACGACCAATCGTTGGTTATCAAAAGTGGCTAATAAAGCTTTAGAGGCCTTCCCTAAAAGTTTGAAAAATGCCGTACACGTTGGTAACCCAGTAAGGGGCGCTATCACACAGGTTGCAGAAATACAGGTGAATACCAAGCAGCCTTTAAAATTACTGGTACTGGGGGGTAGCTTAGGAGCTTTGGCGGTCAATCAGATTATCCCTAAAGCCATCGCGACAATACCAGAAAGCGAGCGGCCTGTGATTCGTCATCAAACCGGTCAGCGGCATGTGGATGTGACTCGTGCTGAATATAAACATACAGGCGTAGAAGCCGACGTTGTTCCGTTTATTGAAGATATGGCTCAAGCCTATGAGTGGGCTGATGCCATTATTTGTCGGGCGGGGGCATTAACGGTTTCTGAGTTAACTCTTGCTGGGCGTGGAGCTTTGCTGATTCCTTTTCCTTACGCGATTGATGATCACCAAACTTTAAACGCACAGTGGTTAGTGAGTAACGGCGCGGGCATTCTTATGCCTCAATCTGATATGACTATTGAAAAAATTACTGAGTTTGTAGGTTGTATGAATAAAGATCGACAACAACTTTTGATCTTGTCCAGAAGTGCTAAAGCATTGGCCATGCCCAATGCTGCATCCGATGTGGCGGATTATTGTGAACAAGTGGCTTCGCTACCATCGCAGGAGCGACACCATGGTGGATAAAAGAATCATTGAAATACCCGAAATGCGGCGTATCAAATACATCCACTTTATTGGCATCGGTGGCGCAGGCATGAGCGGTATCGCCGAGGTGCTTTTGAATCAGGGGTATCATATTTCAGGCTCAGATTTACGCGAGTCTGTCGTTACTCAGCGCCTAAAAGAAAAAGGCGCACGAATCTGCCTTGGTCACAAAGAGACCAATGTAGAAGGCGTAGATGTCGTGGTGAACTCATCGGCCGTTGATGAGCGAAACCCTGAAATGATTGGAGCGCGTGAACGTCGTATTCCCATTGTGCGTCGAGCAGAAATGCTAGGTGAGCTAATGCGCTATCGTCATGGTATTGCTGTGGCAGGCACTCACGGAAAAACGACTACCACCAGTTTGTTGGCTTCTGTCTTGGCCGCTGGCGATCGTGATCCAACGTTCGTTATTGGTGGCTTATTGAATAGCGCAGGCGCCAATGCTCAGCTGGGCGCTAGCCGTTATCTCGTCGCTGAGGCGGATGAAAGCGACGCCTCGTTTTTGCATTTGCAGCCAATCGTTGCAGTCGTGACCAATATCGATGCCGACCATATGGATACCTATGGTGGCGACTTTGCCAATGTTAAAAAGACGTTTGTCGAGTTTTTACACAATTTGCCTTTTTATGGCTTAGCGGTTGTGTGTGGCGATGATCCGGTTGTGCAAGAGATTATCCCCGATATCTCTCGCCCTATTATTACTTATGGATTTGCGGAAGATAATGATTTTCGTGCGATTGATGTTGAGCAAAATAAATTGCACACCAGTTTCACCGCATTACGCCCAGAGGGCCTTAAAGACTTACGCGTTACCGTAAACATGCCGGGTAAGCACAATGTCTTAAATGCGCTAGCCACTATAGCCGTGGCTACCGATGAAGGTGTAGGCGATAACGCGATTCAGCAAGGTTTACACCAATTTCAAGGTGTAGGTCGCCGCTTTCAGGTGTATGGCGAATATGAAGTTAGCGACAAAGGCTCAGCCATGTTGGTGGATGATTATGGTCATCACCCGCGTGAGGTAGCGGCCACTATTGCTGCCATTCGCAGCGGCTGGCCAGAGCGACGTTTGGTGATGGTATATCAACCGCACCGTTTTACTCGTACTCGAGATCTTTACGAAGATTTTGTTGATGTCCTTTCGTCTGTTGACCTGTTGGTACTTCTAGAAGTTTACAGTGCAGGTGAAGAGCCTATTGCGGGCGCAGACAGCCGTCATTTATGCCGAAGTGTTCGTAATCGTGGGCTGGTAGATCCTATCTTTGCTGAGGGCATCGATGGTGTTCCAGAAATCATTTCGGATTTAGTCGAGCCCGGAGACATTGTACTGACCCAAGGGGCCGGGAATATTGGGCTTTTATCGGTAGAGCTGGCAAAGCGCAAACTGACTTGACTGTTAACAGCCTTAAAAAATGATTGAGACATTAAAGATAACGGATACAGCACAATGAACGAACAGACAAAAAAACCACAAGCATACGGAAGAGTCGCCGTTCTTTATGGCGGTCAGTCTGCTGAGCGGGAGGTGTCTCTAAACAGTGGTGCTGCCGTTTGTCGTGCTTTGCAAGCGAGTGGTGTAGACGCCTTCTTGTTAGATGTAGGCAAAGATGTTGTTGCACGTTTACAGTCTGAACCGATTGATTGTGCTTTTATTGCTTTACATGGGGCCGGTGGTGAAGATGGCCGAATTCAAGCATTGCTGGAATTTCTAGATTTGCCTTATACCGGCAGTGGCGTTCAGGCGTCTTCTATCGCTATGGATAAGTGGCGTAGCAAACAAATTTTCTCTGCGGCGAATATCTCTACACCTCAATACCGTGCATTGACAAAAGACAACCTTGATCAAGTGATTGCCGAGCTCGGTTGCCATTTGATGGTAAAGCCGGCACACGAAGGCTCCAGTATCGGCATGTCGAAAGTCAGTAGTCGTGACCAGTTGGAAGCGGCACTGACGGAAGCTTCCCGCTTTGATCGATCTGTGTTTGCAGAACAAGTCATAGAGGGGCCGGAGTACACGGTTGCCATTTTGAATGGTCAAGCATTGCCACCGATTCGATTGGAAACTGATCATCATTTTTACGATTACAATGCTAAGTACCTAGCGAATGATACGCGTTATATATGCCCTTGTGGGTTAAGTGAAGCGGATGAAGCCAGGCTCAGAACGTTGGCGCTAGAAGCCTTTGATGCACTTGGCTGTCAAGGCTGGGGGCGCGTGGATTTTATGACGGACAAGCAGGGGCAATTTTACGCATTGGAAGTTAATACTGTGCCGGGCATGACTGACCATAGTCTGGTGCCGATGGCGGGCAAAGCTTGTGGATTAAGTTTTGAACAGTTGGTGTTAGCCATCTTAGATCAAGCCAAAAGCGAGTAATCGACAATGGCCAATCAAGAGCGCATTAATAAAGTTATTAGAGGAGCCAGTCGTTCGGCACCTCAGACAGCAAACGCTCGCGGCCGTTGGTTTTTATTCAGCGTAAAATGGCTTATTGCTTTATCGCTACTGGGTGCAATGCTGTATCTCAGTAGCCTTTGGATGGCGCAACAGTTAGAGCGGCCTGTGCAAAGTGTGAAAATTAATGGCGAATTTTTGCGCTTGTCCAAAGAAACGGTGGCAGAAAAAATTTATCATGCAATGGAGTCAAGCTTTATCAAGTTGGATTTGCATCGTATTCAGAACGAACTGGAAGAAGAAGCTTGGATTGACCGTGCTTTAGTCGCGCGCCAATGGCCCGATCAGCTGGAAGTGATGATTGTTGAGCAAAAGCCAATTGCACGATGGGGTGTTAATGATGCTCTTAATCAGCGCGGCGAAATTATCGGCTTAAAAAAAGAAGCGGGTGTCTCAAGTTTGCTGGCTGATTTGCCTTTATTAAAAGGCGAGCCAGGTATGGAGCAAACAATGATGGAGCGTTATCACACTGTCGCTCAGCTTCTGAAAGAAAAAAATTTACAGCTGTTTGAATTGTATTGTGATTCTACCGGTAGCTGGCGTATGACTATCAGTGATGATGTAAATGTAAATGTAGGACGGGACCATATGCTGGAAAAGATTGATCGTATGTTGACCATTTTCGACGATCACCTAAAACCGCGTTGGGCTGAATTAAAAAGTATAGATTTACGATATTTTAACGGGGTCGCTGTTGCCTGGCATCAGCCAAAAGCTGGCAGCGAAACAACACCTAAGGTGTGAAGAATGAAACCACTCAATAAATACCCAGCCCACGTGCTCGGAAGCGAGGTTGCTTAATGGCGCAGGCAAACGAACATCGTATGGTTGTGGGGTTGGATATAGGAACGTCGAAAGTTGTTGCTATCGTCGGTGAAATATCCGCAGGAGGCGAGCTTGAGATTGTCGGTATCGGCTCACATCGCTCTACAGGCCTAAAAAAAGGCGTTGTGGTTAACATCGAGTCGACAGTGCAATCGATTCAGCGCGCGATAGAAGAAGCGGAATTAATGGCGGGCTGCCAAATACATTCTGTTTATGCGGGTATTGCTGGTAGCCACATTCGCAGTTTGAATTCGCACGGTATTGTGGCGATAAAAGATCGTGAAGTCTTCAGCCAGGATCTCGAACGAGTGATTGATGCTGCTCAAGCGGTTGCCATACCTGCAGATCAAAAGATTTTGCACATATTGCCACAAGAGTTTGTGATCGATGAGCAAGAAGGTGTGAAAGAGCCTTTGGGGATGTCTGGCGTCCGGCTTGAGGCCAAAGTGCACTTAGTCACTTGCGCGGTTAATGCTGCTCAAAATATTGAAAAGTGTATTCGTCGTTGTGGCCTAGAAGTGGAAGATGTGATTTTAGAGCAGTTAGCTTCAAGTTACTCCGTTCTCACAGAAGATGAGAAAGAGCTCGGCGTTTGTATCGTCGATATCGGAGGCGGTACAACGGATATTGCGATTTTTACAGAAGGTGCAATTCGACATACCGGTGTCATCCCTATTGCGGGAGATCAAGTGACCAATGATATTGCTATGGCGTTACGCACGCCAACCCCGCATGCGGAAGAAATCAAAATTAAGTACGCGTGTGCTCTGGCTAAATTGGCTGGTCCGGATGAAACCATTAAAGTGCCAAGCGTTGGCGATAGAGAGCCAAGAGATTTATCGCGCCAGGCTTTGGCGGAAGTTGTAGAACCGCGTTATGACGAGTTGTTTACTTTGGTTCAAGCAGAGCTGCGCCGCAGCGGCTTTGAGGATCTTATCGCCGCCGGCATCGTGCTGACGGGCGGTACTTCAAAAATGGAAGGCGTTATCGAGCTGGCGGAAGAAATTTTCCATATGCCCGTTCGTCTAGGAACACCACAAAATGTCAGGGGCTTAGGGGATATCGTTAACAATCCTATCTACGCTACAGGCGTTGGTTTGTTGCAGTACGCGCGTCAGCAAATTATGGCGGGTAATATTGGTACACCGGTGGTAGCAAAAACGGAAAGTAACGAAAGTTTTTTCCGCAAAATGAAAACGTGGTTTCAAGGCAGTTTTTAATTTTATCTGAAAGCAACGTCATTAAATATTCTGGTGAATGACAAGAGGGGAACACAATGTTTGAACTAGTAGATAGCATTCCACAAAATGCAGTGATTAAAGTTGTTGGTGTCGGTGGTGGTGGTGGCAACGCCGTTAAGCACATGATCCTGAACAACATTGAAGGTGTGGAGTTTGTGTGTGCAAATACAGATGCACAAGCGCTCAAAGATATCGATGCCAGAACTGTCTTGCAGTTAGGTAACGGCGTAACAAAAGGACTGGGTGCTGGTGCTAACCCAGAAATTGGTCGCCAAGCGGCTATGGAAGACCGTGATCGCATTGCTGAAGTACTTTCTGGTGCTGATATGGTTTTCATTACCGCCGGTATGGGTGGTGGTACCGGTACGGGTGGTGCACCAGTGGTGGCGGAAGTTGCCAGAGAGATGGGCATCTTAACCGTTGCGGTGGTTACCAAGCCTTTCCCATTCGAAGGTAAAAAGCGTCTGGCCATTGCTGATCAAGGTATTCGCGAGCTTCAAGAGCGAGTGGATTCTTTAATTACCGTACCTAATGAAAAGTTACTTTCTGTACTGGGCAAGTCCACCAGTCTTCTGGATGCTTTTAAGGCGGCAAACGATGTGTTGTTGGGCGCTGTTCAAGGTATTGCGGATCTGATTATGCGCCCTGGTATGATCAACGTTGACTTTGCAGATGTTCGCACAGTGATGTCAGAAATGGGCATGGCAATGATGGGAACTGGTTGCGCGCGTGGAGAAAACCGCGCACGCGAAGCTGCCGAGGCTGCTATTCGTAGTCCACTACTGGAGGATATTAACCTCGAAGGCGCTCGCGGTATTTTGGTGAACATTACTGCAGGCCTAGATTTGTCTCTGGGTGAATTTTCTGAGGTGGGTGACACCGTCGAGGAATTCGCATCTGCAGATGCTACTGTGGTAGTGGGTACGGTAATCGACCCAGAAATGAGCGATGAACTGCGTGTGACAGTTGTTGCAACAGGCCTTGGCGCGGCGATTGAAATGGCAAAGCCGGAAACTAAGGTTGTGGTCGATAATACTCGCCGTACAACAGGACAGCCAGACTATGCGGCCTTGGACAAGCCAACCGTACTGCGCAATAAGCCTTCGGCCCAAGGCGCTACAGCGAGAAAGCCTGTCGAAGAGGCGGATATGGAATACTTAGATATCCCAGCCTTCTTGAGACGTCAGGCGGATTAACGTCAATGAGCATCAAGGCTGGCCCCCTCTCCAGCCTTGATGTTTTCTCTTGTTTTGCCGATGTTTTGGCATAACTCGAGGAAAAGCATTAAAAATAGTGGGGTATAACTTTAGAGCATGAAGATTAAGTATTGTTGATCCGGTCTCGATTAATGAAATCGACCTTGGATACAGGGAAAGGCGCTAACATTTGCCTTGATCTGTGGGTAAGAAGAATTATGAACTGGTGATGAGTATTACGGTCTATTTTCCCGTGAATATAGATTAAATACCTATCATCTCAATAAGAATGCCAAGAAAACCAAGCATTACAAGTATCGATGTCGATGAAACTGGCATCTAATCCTTGGTTTATGAGTACTAACTTTGGTAGTATTCGCCGATTAACAGCTTCACATTGGTTAGCCAAAATACGATGATCAAACAGCGTACCCTCAAGAATGCCATTCGAGCCACTGGTGTCGGCCTCCATACCGGAGATAAGGTCTACCTGACATTATTGCCTGCCCCTGTTGATACAGGAATCATCTTCCGTCGTGTTGACTTGGACCCTGTGGTTGAAATCAAGGCTAAGGCTGAAAATGTGGGTGATACCACATTATCAACAACGCTGGTTAAAGGTGACGTTAAAGTTTCTACCGTTGAACACTTGCTGTCAGCGATGGCTGGTATGGGTATTGATAACGCTATTGTTGAAGTCAGTGCGCCAGAAGTGCCGATTATGGACGGCAGTGCCGGGCCATTTGTCTTTTTAATTCAGTCGGCGGGTATCGTTGAACAGCCTGCCGCGAAGAAATTTATTCGCATTAAGCGCCCTGTGCTGGTGGAAGATGGTGATAAGCAAGCCTGTTTCTTGCCGTTTGATGGATTTAAAGTGTCTTTCTCTATCGAGTTCGACCACCCCGTTTTCAAAAACCGAACCCTCGCGGCATCGGTCGACTTTTCTAGTACCTCTTTTGTGAAAGAAGTCAGCCGGGCACGCACGTTTGGTTTTATGCATGAAATCGAATATCTGCGATCCAAAGGTCTAGCAAAAGGCGGCAGTGTTGATAACGCCATCGTTGTAGATGAATATCGCATTCTTAACGAAGATGGTCTGCGCTATGAGGATGAGTTTGTTAAACACAAAATTCTCGACGCTATTGGTGACCTCTATCTGTTAGGTAATAGCTTGATTGGAGAGTTTAAAGCTCATAAATCAGGTCACGCGTTAAATAATAAGTCTTTGCGTCAGCTTATCGCTCAAGAAGATGCTTGGGAGGTCGTTACCTTTGAAGATGAAGCGGCGGCTCCAATCTCTTACATCAAGCCTGTAATAGCGCTGTAACGTTATAAATACTTATGGTCTGCTAAAAAGCTACTGATCTTTATTACCTTAATGCCGCTAACAAATGATGCAATCGGTAAAAGCCTCACTTCTACCTGCATTGCGACATGAGTTTTGATTGGTAATGCCTTGATTTCTATGCCATATTGATAGTTAATATGGCGCGTTAAGCACTTTTTCGAATTTCACAGTTATAAGACTATGGTCACAGAGCTGTGGTCACAAAGTGATTGTTGGTTTTTTGTCACATTGATCTGATTGCTCAATGTTGGGAAAACTCACAAGCAGTGACAGTACGATAGATTGACCATGACTGGATCAGATTAAGTTAACATCAGATAAAGAGTAAGTTGAGTTCTTTGCCTATGAAGGTAATTGTTGTCAGTAAACATCACGGCCGTACCCGCAGCTTTAATGTTAGCGGATGGACGAAAGCTGTCCTGTCTGTTTGTTTATTGGGCTTACCAATGGGGTTAGGTGCTTGGTTGGGGCAAGAAGTCGCTTCTGGCGATGAACCCGAGCTGTTTGTCGAAGCTTCTGCTGAGGCTTGGAACGAAACCCTTCAACACCAATCCGCTGAGTTAGCGGAGACTAAACGTCACGCGGAAGAGCAACTGTCAGCGCTGACACTCAGGATGGCTGAATTACAGGCGCGGCTTATGCGCTTAGATGCACTGGGTGAACGATTAACATCTATTGCCAAGCTGGACCGCGGCGAATTTGATTTTGAGCAAGCACCGGCGGTCGGTGGCCCAGAAACTGATGTACTGGGCGAGGCTTATCAGGCCCCAGACTTTTTGCAGGCTATCACAGAGCTGACGGATCAAATCGCGGATCGCGAACAACAGTTAGAAACTCTCGAAGCGTTATTGGCCAACCGAAAAATTCAAAGAGATGTGTTCATTGCTGGGCGTCCGGTGGTAAAAGGTTGGATGTCTTCACGTTATGGTCGTCGTACCGACCCTTTCAAGGGGCATGTGGCTTGGCATAACGGAGTCGATTTTGCCGGCAAGCTGGGTTCAGATATCGTGTCAGTGGCGGCCGGAGTTATCACTTGGTCGGGCGAGCGAAGCGGCTATGGCCAGTTGGTAGAAGTCAATCACGGCAACGGTTACAGCACTCGTTACGCCCATAACCTGAATAATCTAGTGAAAGTGGGTGATGTGATTAAAAAAGGGCAAGTCATTGCTCTGATGGGCTCAAGCGGTCGTTCAACTGGGCCTCATGTTCATTTCGAGGTGTACAAGAATGGCCGGGCGGTCGACCCCGCGTCTTATATTCACAGAACCATTCGTTAACCCTATCTTTTGCTTGCTTCCGCAAGCTGCTTTCGGTTTACTTGTGCACTTTCTGTGCATAGGCCTTTGCGTCTGATAAGTAAAGCCGTCTTAACTCCCCATTATTGTTTGGACTCTTACAAAAGTGCTTGTCATTCAGCTGTTATTAAGCACATCGGGCACAGCAGTCAGCACAAAACAGTAATTACAGAAAGATGCATTCAAAAAATTGGTATTTCACATGATAGGCAAGTTGGTTAAATCTGTATTCGGCTCAAAAAATGATCGAGAGCTCAAGCGAATGAGCAAGTTGGTTAAGCGTGTAAATGCGTGTGAGCCAGATATGGAGTCGCTCTCAGATGACGAGTTAAAGCACAAGTCAGCTGAATTTCATCAGCGTTTTGAAAAGGGTGAAACGTTAGATCAATTGTTGCCCGAAGCCTTTGCGGCTTGCCGTGAAGCCAGTCGGCGCACACTGGGAATGCGCCATTTTGATGTGCAGCTGATCGGTGGTATTACCCTGCATGAGGGGCGCATTGCTGAAATGCGCACAGGTGAAGGGAAGACATTGATGTCGACCTTGGCCGCGTACTTAAACGCGATCACCAAAAGAGGCGTGCATATCGTCACCGTCAACGATTATCTTGCCGCGCGCGACGCTAAGTGGATGCAGCCATTGTATGAATCCTTAGGGTTAAGTGTCGGCGTGATTCGTTCGATGCAAGATCCACAGAGCAAAGCAGAAGCGTATCAGGCCGACATTACTTACGGCACCAATAATGAATTTGGGTTTGATTACCTGCGCGACAATATGGCTCTGCGCAAAGAAGATAAAATGCAGCGCCCTCTCAGTTTTGCCATCGTAGATGAAGTTGATTCTATCTTGATCGATGAGGCGAGAACTCCATTAATCATCTCTGGTGCGGCTGAAGACAGTTCGCGCATGTACCAGCAGATGAACGTAATGATACCCAAGTTAGAGCAGCAGACGGTCGATGGTGAAGAGATCATTCAGGCGGGTGATTATGTCGTCGATGAAAAAAGTCGCTCTATAGAACTGACCGAACAAGGGCACGAAAAAATTGAAGGAATGTTGTCGGCGGCAGGGCTATTGCCAGAAAATGACAGTTTATACGCTGCGACGAATTTGAACTTGTTGCACCATGTTCACGCCGCCTTAAAAGCACACCACCTGTTTCAGCGCGATGTTGATTACATTGTGCAAGAAAACCAAGTTGTACTGATCGATGAACATACCGGTCGTACTATGCACGGCCGTCGACTTTCAGAAGGGCTACACCAAGCCATCGAAGCAAAGGAAGGCACGTCAATTCAAAACGAAAGTCAGACATTGGCTTCTACGACGTTTCAGAATTACTTCCGTATTTATGACAAGCTTTCTGGTATGACCGGTACGGCCGATACCGAAGCGTACGAGTTTCATCAGATTTATGGTTTGGATGTGGTTGTTATTCCTACCAATAAGCCAGTGTCGCGTACTGATCTGAATGATCTTATTTTTCTATCGCAAGAAGAAAAGTTCGTTGCCATTACATCGGCCGTGAAAGAAGTCCAAGCCGGTGGTGCTCCAGTATTAGTCGGTACGGCATCCATTGAGGCGTCGGAAGAAATGTCCCGTCGTCTTAAAAAAGCCGGTATCGACCATCAGGTGTTAAACGCCAAGCAGCATGAAAAAGAGGCTACGATCATTGCTCAGGCTGGCAGACCTGGTGCCGTGACAATTGCAACCAATATGGCCGGCCGTGGTACAGACATCGTACTGGGTGGCAGTTTGGATGCGGAGCTGGCGGAACTGGACAGTCCAACACAAGAACAAATCGCCGCATTGAAGGCTGAGTGGTCCAAGCGTCAGGCGCAGGTGCTGGAGGCCGGTGGCTTACACATTATTGGTACCGAACGCCATGAATCTCGTCGTATTGATAACCAGCTACGTGGTCGAGCAGGCCGGCAGGGTGATCCAGGCGTATCGCGCTTTTATCTTTCGATGGAAGATAACTTAATGCGCATTTTTGCCTCCGACCGTGTGCGAGGGTTTATGCAAGCCTTAGGCATGGAAAAAGGCGAAGCCATTGAGCACCGAATGGTCACCAACGCTATTGAAAAAGCGCAAAGAAAAGTAGAAGGCAGAAACTTCGATATCCGTAAACAATTGCTGGAATTCGATGATGTCTCTAACGATCAGCGTCAAGTCGTCTATCAGCAGCGTAACGAGCTGCTGGAATCGGACGACATTGCGGATACCATTACCGCAATTCGTCAGGATGTGGTGTCTGATTTAATCAATGATTTTATTCCGCCTCAAAGTCTAGAAGAGCAGTGGGATGTACCTGGGTTAGAGCAATACTTGCAAGCTGAATTTGGTTTGCCGTTGCCCATTGCTCAATGGTTAGAAGAAGATAAAAAACTGCACGAAGAGCCCTTAAGGGATAAGATACTTGGGCATCTGCAAACCGCTTACGATGAAAAGTGTCAGCACTTTGGTTCAATCATGCGTGAAGTTGAGCGCCAAGTGATGTTAAGTGTGTTGGATATGTTGTGGAAAGAGCATTTATCCAACATGGATCATTTGCGTCAAGGCATTGGTTTGAGAGCGTTTGCGCAAAAAAACCCCAAACAAGAATACAAGCGAGAATCCTTTGAGTTGTTTCAGCAAATGCTGTACAGCTTGAAGAGCGAAGTCATCCGTATGTTGGCGCGTGTTGAACCCGTCACGGAAGACGACATGGCACAAATGGAAGCGCGCCGTCGTGAAGCGATGGAGCAGCAACGTCTGCAAATGCAGCACGACGAAATCAGTTCACTCAATGATGCTGAAAGTAGCGAAGCTACTGGGCAGCAGCCTCAGCCTTTTGTTCGTGACGGTGTTAAAGTCGGCCGTAATGATAACTGTCCATGTGGTTCAGGTAAAAAATATAAGCAATGTCACGGTCGTTTGGCCTGATGATCAGAAAAGGTAGTTCAGTATGGCGGTAGGCCAATTTCCGTTCCCTCACATGGTGCCAGTTCCGGGTATGAAACTTGGCACCACCAGTGCGGGAATCAAAACTGTTGGTAAACAAGATCTGACGGTTTTTGCTTTTGCCGAAGGCACCCGTGTTGCTGGTGTATTTACCACCAATGCCTTTTGCGCGGCTCCAGTGACGCTGGCGAAACAGCATCTGTCACAAGAGCCTATACGTTATTTTGTGATTAATTCGGGTAACGCCAATGCTTGTACTGGGGATGAAGGTCTTGCAGATGCTCGGCTCACCTGCAACAAACTGGCTGATACCGTGGGGATGGGGATAAAAGGTGAACAAATATTACCTTTTTCCACTGGTGTAATTGGTGAACGTTTACCTATGGCGCGCTTGCTGGCCAGCTTGCCTCAGGCAGTCGCCAGTTTGAGTGATAACGGCTGGGCTGATGCCGCCAAAGGTATCATGACAACCGACACTCGCCCCAAAGGTGCTACTGCACATTTTGAATACCAAGGTCAGACCATAATCGTTAATGGTATTGCCAAAGGCTCTGGCATGATCAAGCCAAACATGGCGACCATGCTGGCGTATGTGGCCACGAATGCAAAAGTCAGCCAAACGTTGTTGGATCAGCTGTCCAAGCGCGCCGCGGATCAATCATTCAACCGTATTACTGTCGATGGCGACACATCCACCAACGATGCTTGTATGCTGATTGCCACGGGTGAAACCTCGCTGCCCGAAATCAACAACGCGCAGGGCGAGCTGTTTGCGAAACTCTATAATGCTGTTGTGTCTGTGTACATCCAGCTGGCGCAAAGTGTGGTGAGCGACGGTGAGGGTGCCACTAAATTTGTGACCGTGAAAGTCGAAGGGGCTAAAGACAAGCCAGAAGCTTTAGAGGTGGCATACAGCATCGCGCATTCGCCACTGATTAAGACAGCACTGTTTGCCTCAGATCCAAACTGGGGGCGCATTGTGGCCGCTATAGGCTATGCGGATGTTGATGATCTCGATGCACAAAAGGTTAAGGTTTGGTTGGGTGATGTCTTGATCGTTCAAAATGGTGGTCGAGCCTCAAGCTATACCGAGGAACAAGGTCAAGCGGTCATGAACGAAGAGAGCATCACTATTCGTGTCGATTTGGGGCGCGGCAGTGCCAAGGATCGCATCTGGACAACCGACCTATCCCACGAGTACGTAACCATTAACGCCGAATACAGATCATAAGCTGACTCGATACGATCATTCTCTGATACGGATTAACGATGACCAAAGTGGTTCATGTGGCGGCGGGTGTGGTTTATTCACCCAGTGGTCATATCTTTATTGCTAAGCGGCCTGATACGGCCCACCAAGGTGGCTTTTGGGAGTTTCCAGGCGGTAAGTTAGAGACAGGTGAGAATGCTCAAGAAGCGCTGACTCGTGAGCTAGAAGAAGAAATCGGCATTCGGGTTAAGCAACTATCACCGCTGATTCAGATTCGTCATGATTACCCCGATAAGTCCGTTTTGCTGGATGTATGGGCTGTTCACGAGTTTACCGGTTGCGCCCATGGACGTGAGGGACAGCCGGTAAAGTGGGTAGCGCCAGCGGCTTTGTCGGATTATGTGTTCCCCGCTGCTAACGCTCCGATAGTCACAGCCGTGCAACTGCCCAAAAAAATAGCCATCACGGCACCGTCACCAACGCTAGAAAACCTTCTGGCGACATTGCAGCCGGTGTTGCAGCAAGGGGTTCAGTTGATCCAGCTTCGGCAGCACGATTGGACGCTGTCACAATGGCAGCAAGCCATCCAACCGATAGCCGAGCTCTGCGCCAGCCATCAAGCGCAGTTGATCTTAAACAGTCCGCCCGTGGAGTTGATGTCCACGCTAGCAGCAGAAGAGCTGATTCGTAAATCGGTGGTGGGGGTTCACTTACCGGCCTTTTATCTGAACCGTGAGATTCCCGCAGAGTGGCGGCGCGGACAGTGGTTGAGCGCCTCTTGCCATAATCGTTCAGAAATACAAAAAGCGGAAGCCGCAGGCGTTGATTTTATTTTCCTGTCGCCTGTTTTGCCGACGACTTCTCACCCTGATGTTAACGGCATGGGCTGGCTCGCTTT
>CBFHKY010000014.1:0-89122 GCA_965656525.1 Pseudomaricurvus sp.
GAGGCGCGGGGTTCGACTTCTGGTCTACTATTGAAAAAGTTGGTGATCTGCGGCACTGATGCCAGCACTTCGTTAGTGTTCACTGCGCCGATTTCGGCAATTTTTTGCGCGTCGACACCGATAGTCTGAGATCCGGTAACTTCAGTACCGCGGATCAGGGTACCAGTTACAACAACTTCCTCAATGCGTTCAGCTGATTCTTTTGTTGAGCTTTCTTGAGCAAACGTTGTTGCAGAACCCGTTGAGGCTAATAACACCCCAGTGGCCAGCAACGTTTTTTTGAACGGAGAGCGGTACTCTCCAAAAGTCAGGTTTTTCAAGATAAAACACCTCTTATTTTTATTTTGAGTCTCTTAACGGTATTTCTTTGATGCGTCACCAAGCGCTGATTTTCTTCTCACTAATAGCCGAAAGCAGATCCAGTCTATTGAGCGATCAACAGCAACAACTACTATCAACAGCAACAACTACTATCAACAGCAACAACTACTATGGCTTCGCTATCTAAGGGGATATTACGAGCTCTAAAGGTTAAGCCTCAGCTTGTGATGGTCTGGTGGGGTTCGTTCAGGTGTTGGTAAATGATGCGTCATCATATTGCTTTCCTTTATTTAATTATTAGGAAATGTGTACGGCCAATGTATTGTCATCCCATCTGAGTGATGTCAGATCAACAGAGCCGAAGTCAGTTTATTTATAATAATACTAACTGGGTGCTATTATGTCGTATTCTTGGTGAGGTGCAATGCTTTTTTGCTTTTGTGACGGCAGTCTCATAGTTGCATTTAGAATTAAAAGTTTATTTTAATAGCGATTTTATTTTCGAGAGGTTTGTAAGAAGAGCACTGTGGCTGAATGAAGCACAGTTGTTGTATAGATTCGATCGTTATGAAACGTAAAGCCTGAGCACAAGTAGTGTAAATTCTTACAAGATTGTGGGTGTTTTCAGTTTGATTTCAGGTTTATGGGTTCATATAACATGTATTGGTCTTTCAGTTGTTGAAAAATCACCGGAAGACATTCAGGCCATTAAGGCTGATTCATTGGCTGTAGAGGTTGGCGAAAAATGCGAATAATAAAAAATACAATAAAGGCTGTAGGGGGCATTGCTGTGGTCGTGTTGTTGGGGGGCATCATCATAGGTGCCGTCAGCTCACAACCCGTTTTAGTGCCAGCCCCCATTGAATCTTTTTCTAACGCAACTGTAGAGCACGGGCGTTATTTGTCTAAAGCGGGTAATTGTTCTAGCTGTCATACCGAAGCGGGTGGCATGCCCTACAGCGGTGGTGTCGAGTTTCAAACCCCGTTTGGCATTATGTATTCAACCAATATCACGCCAGATAAGGCTTCAGGTATTGGTAGTTGGAGTTTTAATGATTTTTATCGGGCCATGAAACAAGGGGTGCGCCCTGATGGGTCGCACCTTTACCCAGCTTTTCCTTATACTGATTTTGCAAAATTGACCGATGAAGATCTGGCTTCTTTGTATCTGTACTTTCAGTCTATTACCCCTGTTGTCACGCAAGCTACCGTGAACGAATTGAACTTTCCATTCAGCCAGCGGGCTTTATTGGGGCCATGGAAATGGTTGTTTCATGACGCCGAAACATTTGTGCCAGACCCAGATAAGTCTGAACTTTGGAATCGCGGCGCATACTTAACAGAAGGCCCTGGGCACTGCGGTGCGTGCCATTCCCCACGAAATATATTTGGTGCCGAAAAAGCACACTTAGCAATGACCGGTGGCGTGCATATGTCTGAGGTCAAATTGGGTGGACACAGATTATGGTCAGCCGTCAATTTAACCGGTCACAGTACTGGTTTGGCCAGCTGGAGTGAAAAGGACTTAGTGGATTATTTACAAACGGGTATCAGTGACAAAGCTGTTGTTCATGGCCCCATGACAAAGGTCGTTATGGGGTCTACTCAGCACCTATCAGAGTCTGACCTTACTGCCATAGCGCACTACTTAAAAACACTGCCTGAAAACGCGCAAAAGCCAGCTAAGTCGGCTTCACCTGAAGAGCTGGCTGCCGGCGAGGTGGTTTACACCGTTCATTGTGGCTCTTGTCATTTGCCTACTGGAAAAGGCTCCGAAGGTATGGGTGTGTCGCTTGAGGGTAATCCTATTGTTCAGGCGGCTGACCCCGCATCATTGTTGAATGTGATTTTGTATGGGCCACATTTACCTCCACGTCCATTTTCAGTGGATCGTAGCAATATGAAAATGTTCGGTAAGCGTTTGTCTGATGAAGAAATTGCTCACCTTTCCAGTTACGTGAGAAACAGTTTTGGTAATCAAGGTAGTGTAGTAAGCCCAGAACAGGTCGCCCAACAGCGTTAATAAACGCGGTTCATTAAAGCTTGCTGAAACCTAGCCCTTTAATGAACCGCAACTCTACAGAAGCAGTGGTGAGAAGATGAAAGTAGATAACCATAAAAATAACTTACCGGCTAGCATGACCGCCTTGCTGGCTTCTTTGATGCCCATGTTATGGATGAGTCCTGTGGCGGCTAAACCTATCCCCCATAACGGTGTCTTAGGTTTTGTGGTATCGGATATTCGCTATGCATTATCCGATGACGCTGAAGAGACGGGCGCTTGTCCTGCTGGGATGTCGCTTACGGTGGCTGAAGCCCTCGCTCAAACTCCTGAAGGTAAGCGGCGACCCGGTGAGTCGGAAAACGACTATAACCGCCGATTGTGGTGGAGCGCTAACCAAATGATGAAGTTAGAGAATGGCAGTGATTTGTGTATGAATCCAGAGATGGGTAGTCCAGATCCCCATTTCAGAGGCGTCGATAATCTTAATAGTCCTGTCGATGGTTTTAATGTGGACGGTCAAGTGGATGGTAATGATTTTTCAGACCGTAGTGGTGAGCCCGGTGTAGACAATCAGTTTTACAGAGCCGTGGGGTGTACAAAAGCCTTTCAATCATCAGGTCAAGCCAACGGTTTTGTGGTCGAGATGTTGACAGGGTCTTGGGGCGTGTTGATCACGCTGGAAGGGGTTGATGATCTGTACAACGATGAAGACGTGACAGTAGGGATGTACGCCAACGCTGATCCTATTTATTTGAGCGCCCAACGCGATCCTTTGCCGTATTCAACCTATGCTATGCATCAAGATAACGCTTACAGGGCTCAAGCAAAAGGCGTAATCAAAGAGGGTGTGCTAATTACCGAACCTGTTGATGTGCGGTTTGAAAATGTGACCAATAGTATGATCACTGAACGCTATCTGCGCGATGCCGTTTTAAAAGCCACGCTGTCTGAAGATGGCACACTAAAAGGCTATCTTGGCGGTTTCGCGCCAGTAGAATCGTTGTACGATCAAACGTTTGGCTTTCGCAATGCCACACTGGATGGTGGCAAGCCAGCGCCTTTACGTTTGAGAAGTCGTACCGCCAGCGGCAAAGCGATGTCGTTGGGTTACAGCTGTCATGGTATGTACCATGGGTTGTATGAATACGCCGATGCTCACCCCGATGAGAACGGTCGCTTCACCAGTATTTCTATGCAATATGAACTGGAAGCGATCCCTGCTTTTGTGGTGGATGTTGAAAGTAAAAGTCGCAATCTAATGTTATTGGAAGAGGAGGAGGGGCAATGAGCATGATCAGCGCCTGGCTAAAACAAGGTCACCTCGTAGGCAGTCGTCACTTAACCTTGTGTACGTTGTTGCCGGTGATGGCGGCAACGCTATTGATAACGGGTTGTGGCTCCGACTCTTCTGTCAATGCTGAACCCGAGCCTGTCGGTGGGCCAGCATTAGTACGGCGTTTAAGCGAATCCCAATATCGCGCTTCTGTGGCGGATATTTTTGGGCCAGAAACACCCGTGGTAGGTCGTTTTGAACGCGGTCTACGGAGTCATGGTTTGCAGGCGATTGGTACCAGCGAATCAGGAGTATCCCCTTTTAGTATTGAGCAATACACCGCTGTTGCACTGGGTGTTGCTGAAAATGTTCTGAGTGAAGCGCGACGCGAAGAGATGATGCCTTGTACGCCTTCTGATGCCAGTAGTTTTGATGCGGCCTGTGCTGAAACGTTCGTCCGTTTTTATGGGGATCAGCTGTTTCGCCGTCCGATGGCACAAGAGCAGGTTAGCCGTTTTGTCGCTGCAGCCCGCGATGGCGCTTCAAAGCTCAATGATTATTATCAGGGTTTAAAGTACGCATTGGTTGGCATGATGGTCTCGCCGGAATTTTTGCTGCGTATTGAGAATATTAAAGATCGCTCATCTGTAAACGATGTGGCCGAGTTGGACAGCTATTCAAAAGCGGAGCGACTCAGTTTCTTTCTAACCAACAGTACGCCTGACCAAATATTGCTTGAAGCCGCCGCTAATGGTGAGCTGGACACGCAGGAAGGACTGGCTAAACAAGTTGATCGACTGATTGCTTCGTCAAAGTTTAACGATTCGATACGAGCTTTCTTCTCCGATATGCTCGAGTTTGATTTGTTCGGTGAGCTGAATAAAGATTTGGATATCTATCCAGCCTACAGTTCTCAGGTGGCGGCTGACGCCCAAGAGCAGACCTTAAGAGATATTACTCGCTATTTGATTGACGAGAATGGTGATTATCGTGGGTTGTTTACGCTGCGTGAAACAGAACTAACTCGACCTCTGGGGGCTGTTTATCGCGTGCCTGTTGCCGCGCGAAATGGTTGGGAGCGGGTCAGCTTTGAAGAAGACAGCCCGCGAATAGGCATACAAAGTCATTTATCATTTTTGGCTTTGCATTCTCATCCTGGGCGCTCTTCTCCCACACTGCGTGGTGCCGCTATTCGAGAAGTTTTTCTTTGCCAAGAAGTGCCGGATCCACCTGCCGATGTAGACTTTAGTGCGGTTCAAGATGCGGCCAGTGGTTCTATGCCTACAGCGCGAGATCGCTTGGACGTGCATAACCGTGAGCCGGCTTGTTCGGGTTGCCACAAAATTATGGACCCTCCAGGTTTTGCGTTAGAAAATTTCGATGGGTTAGGTCAGTACCGTACTAAAGAAAACGGCGTTGTGATCGATGTCAGTGGTGATCTCGACGGTATCCCGTTCGATAAGCCTACGGAAATGGCTCAAGCCTTAAGTGAGCATCGTGAGGTACCACGCTGTGTGGTTGAAAAAATGTATCGCTATGCCGTTGGGCGTGACACGGTTTGGAAAGAGCGCTCGTACATGGATTTTTTGATTTCGCGTTTTACGCAAGAGGGTTATCGAATGCCTGAGCTGATGAAAACCATTGCACTGAGTGAGAACTTCTTTGCTATTCAGCCAGAAACAAACAGTCGTTCAATCGCTAATGCAGCCAGTCTGCAGGAGGGGGAGTCATGAAAACATTCAATCGTCGTGGTTTTTTACGCGGTACACTTCAGGGTGCTGCTGTTGGTATGGCGCTGCCTTTACTGGATTGCTTCCTCAGTGAAAACGGCAAAGCGTTTGCGGATACTGGCCAGCGTGTTCCAACCCGTTTTGGAACTTGGATTTGGGGGTGTGGTTTTATTCCTGAATTGTGGGTGCCGCAGCAGGCGGGTGCTGACTATACGATGCCAGACCATCTGGCCTTAGTAGAGCCTTATAAGGATAAGCTTGCCGTTTTAACAGGCTTTGATGTCAAGCTTGATGGTGTCCCTAATAAACCGCATGTCACCGGCTGTTTGGGTCTGAGAACAGGTATTCCTGTGCCGAACGAAAAGGTAAAAGCGCCAACATTGGATGTTCTGATTGGTAATGTCATTGGTGATGGTACACGGTTTCGCTCGATCGAAATGAGCACTTCTGGTGTTCAGAAGTCATATTCGTACCGCGGTGCTGGTGCGCCAAACCCCAGTGAGGTGTCGCCGCTTTCGCTGTATAATCGATTATTTGGTGAAGGGTTTCAAAACCCGAATGACGCGCAATTTACACCAGACCCACATTATATGGTGCAACAGAGTGTACTCTCTGGCGTTCAGGATGACCGCAAAGCTTTAATCAACCTTGTTGGTGCAGAAGATCGCCATCGTCTTGATGAATACTTCACGTCTATTCGTGAAATTGAGCAAAAGTTGGCATTGCAACTACAGCCTCCAGCACCGGTTAAAAACTTTGTCTTGCCGGATCCGCCTCCGGAAACCAGCTTAGATCCTACCATGAGTAACGTGTTAGAAAAGCATCGGTTAATGTCACAATTGCTTGCTCGCGCTTTGCAATCGAACCAAACCCGAGTCTTTAACATGTTGTTATCCGATACAGCATCGAACTTACGTCGTCCTGGAACCACGTCGACACATCACACATTGACTCACGAAGAGCCTGTAGATGCGGCATTAGGCCATCAAAAACAAGTGGCTTGGTTTGCGCAGAAAAGTATGGTCGCATGGCGTGACTTTCTGGATATTATGTCTGCTATCCCCGAAGGCGATGGCACACTGCTGGACAACTGTGTGGTATTGGCTCATTCCGACTGCTCTATTGCTAAATCTCACGCAGTAGATGGTATTCCGGTGATGATTGCCGGTAGTGGCGGTGGCAAAATTCGAACAGGTCAACACCTGATAGGCAATGCAGATCCCATCAGCCGGGTTGGTTTAACGCTACAGCAAGCTATGGGCGTGCAAACGGAAAGTTGGGGTACTCTCTCTATGGAAACCAACCGTACCATTACAGAGCTGCTAGTTTAGTGGTCGTTGATTATTGAGTTGGCGAACGTCATACGTTGAAGGGCAGGTGATGCGAATACTGTTGGTTGAAAGCGACAGCCTGTTAGGTGACACCATCCACGAGGCTTTAAACACCGAAGGGTATGCTTCGGATTGGCTCGTGAATGATGAACTCGTTATCCCAAGCCTGCTCAGTGGTGCTTACGATTTGTTAATTCTGGGTGATCACCTGCCCGAAGGTGTAAGTGTCGAGATGTTGAACGGTACTCGTGGTGCCAGTTTGAGTATTCCTATACTGATGCTTTCGGCGGGTAGCCTGTTAACTGATAAGCTGCCGGCTATAAGCAAAGGCGCTTTTGATTCACTCACGAAACCTTTCGACATGGATGAACTGTTTGCCCGTATCAATGCTTTGCTTTGTGTGTCTGGAACAGAAAAAACAGCCTTTAAGAGTGGCGATCTGATTTTGGATGTGGCTGAGCACACCGTGTTATACGAAGGGCAAAAAGTTGAAAACCTGACAGCCAAAGAATTCGCGATTTTGGAAGTATTACTGCGTAATAAAGGCTGCTTTATCACCAAACATCGATTGCTGGACAGCTGTGTTGCAAAGGATCAATACGTGGCTTCGAGCACCATCGATGCCGACATTTCCCGCTTGTGTGAGCGTGTTGGTCCGGGTGCTATAGAAACTCTCAGAGGTATTGGTTATAGGGTGAAGTGCTGATGGTTTTTTCGCTGCGCCGCCGGCTGCTTTTCCTTCTTCTTGGTGCCATTGTGTCAACTTGGATGGTGTCCATCGCCATGACGTCTTATTTTGCTCAAAAGACAATCATTGAGCAGGTAGATCGTCAGCTTTTCCAGTACATGAACATGATGGACCGAACGATAAATATGGTTCTCAAGCGCCCGGTCACTCGACAGTACTTTTGGAGTCGAGTGACTCCTTTGATTTCTGACGGTGTCGCTCGATTAACCGGTGATACTTTCAGTTCATCGGGCACAGACTTAGTGTCTAACCTTTGGATTGAGGATGTACAGGTATTATCTGGCATTGATGTGCCGAGGTTTTCTAAAGCAGATATGACTGAAGGGCAAAGTCAAAACCTCAAGATTGCTGGCAGCAATAGTCTTTGGCGAGTGATGTATCGCCGCCACCCAGAACATGGTATTTCGATGGCTGTCGCGATCGATCTTCACAGTGCCATTGGGCAAAATACCACCCTAACCTTGCGGCCATTGATTCCCCTGTTTGTCGTATTACCGTTGACGATTGTTTTGTTATGGTGGGGGATCAACAAGGGCTTAGCACCGTTAAGCGCCTTAACAGAAAAAGTAGAATCGCGCGGTTCTACTGTGTTGGAGCCGATTGAAATGGTCGGTGTTCCCCGAGAAGTTCACGCGGTTGTAGAAGCTATTAATGGATTGCTAGAGCGCTTGAAACGCGCACTGGAAAGTGAAAGCCGATTTACTTCCAATGCAGCCCATGAGCTGCAGACCCCTTTGGCATCCATCAAGGCAGAAGTTCAGCGTTATCAGCGTCATTGTCCAGATCCTGATACCTGCCGCATGCTCGATCGAATCTCGACACGTGTATCGCGTGCGGCAGAAACCGTTACACAGTTGCTCACCCTTGCTCGGCTAGACCCAGATCAAACCTTTGATTTAGAACGAGTACAGCTGGATAAGTTGACACTGGATGTGATTGCCCACGAAGGTAATTGGGCATTGGATAAAAACATTGCCTTAAATATTGATGCCTTAGACGAAGTTGTCCTATACGGACACACAGATTGGTTGCAGGTGTTAATCGGAAACTTGTTAATTAATGCGTTTAAATATTGCCCAGAGGGCGGGCAAGTTTGGCTGTCCTCTTCAGAAAAAGACCATCAAGTAACCTTCTCTGTTGCGAATGAATGCGAGAAGGTGCCTAGTGAGTTGTTTGCGCGTTTGAAAGAGCGCTTTTTTACGGTGCCAACGGTCAATCAAAGTGGTGTCGGGCTGGGGCTGTCAATTGTTCAGCGTATAGCGACTTTGCATAATGCTGATGTTAGGCTTTCACCCATGAAGGGAGATGAGGGTTTTAAAGCCGAAGTTATTTTTCACCTTTCTGGTTCGTCTCACTTTATCGGCTCGTCAAAACAAGGCTAGAATAGCCACCGGCAAAAGGCCATGATGAGTGGCACAATCTATTGAAAAGGCGCTAGCACGAGAGAACTGTCATGCGAATACTGCTGGTCGAGGATGATCACCTGCTGGGTGATAGTATTAAGGAAGTTTTAAACTCTGATGGCTATGCGACAGATTGGTTAAAAGATGGCAGTTTTGCGGTATCGGCGCTGCACAGTGAGAGTTACGATCTGTTGATTCTGGACAATAGACTCCCAGGCAAAACGGGCGTCGAAATATTGAAAGAAATTCGTGACGACAGCATACAAATACCGGCCTTAATGCTCACAGCTTGTAGTTCATTGAACGATAAGGTTATAGGTCTGGATGCTGGGGCCGACGATTATCTGACAAAACCTTTTGAGATGGATGAGCTCTTCGCTCGGATACGGTCCTTGCTGCGGCGTAGGGGGCAAAAAAATCCGGCGCTGCAAAGTGGTGATCTCACATTGGTGGTGGCAGAAAGGCAGGTCTTCTATAAAAATGAATTGGTGGAAGATTTAACGGCCAAAGAGTTTTCCATATTAGAGGTGTTGCTGCGCAACAAAGGTCGGTTTATTACCAAGCATCGATTATTGGGTAGCACCAGCAGTTGGGATGAGGATGCCTCATCCAATACCATCGAAGTCTATATCTCTCGCCTGAGAAAGCGCTTTGGTAGAGACACCATCGAAAATTTACGCGGTGTGGGTTACCGTGTAAAAGCATAATCGAGCGATTTGTTATCAGTGTCTTTTTTTAAAATGCGTCGTTAATGCCTGCTCGCATGAGAAGAACGCAGGTCTGTCACTCATTCACTGCGGTATAATCGGCAAAGAGCCAGCTGTAAAAAATGCTGAAGTTGTTGCTGTATGTTTGTCCTTTCTATTCGCAGCTGGTCAATCAACCCGATGTAAACTGCGTGTCAAACTTCACGCAGGTAATGCATCGAAATTTCATGCAAGCAATGTATAAAAGTTACCAGTGCTATGTGGTCATGCTGTTCTGAGCAGAAACGCCTTTCAAGTTTTTCGAATGCTACCCTGTTTCTGTTATCCCTCCCGAGTTCGTAGGATAAAAGCTGATTGAGGCTCGAGTGTCAGTTGCTTTTATCACAGAGGTCGCTCTTTGCATTAATTAACGCTTTTTCTATTAAATCCGGTTAAATTTGACTTATAAATGTATTGACCAGTATCTTTAATGACGAAGCTTTTGGTTAATGCGGCTCCGCGGTTCAAAAATACGTAGAAAGCCCCTAGGCTTCAGTTGCTTTTAGCGCAATAAAAATAATTATAAATAAAACAGCGAGTGTTCTACTTTATGAATACTAATAACCATTTGTTTTCAATTGCCAAAGGCGAACCCTTAGCAAGCGAAGCGGGTATTGGGGCACTAACGCTGCCCGGATTTTTGCGTGAAGTCGTTGCACGCTATGGCACACGTGAAGTCGCTGTTGAGTATGTGGACGAGCGAGCATTGCGCTGGAGCTACAATGATTTGTGGACGCGATCGCTAGAAGTCTCCAAAGCACTGTTAGCTAATGGTATAGGCAAAGGTACGCGAGTTGGTATTCTAATGACCAACCGGTTGGAGTTTTTGTCGGCTGTTTTCGGTACGGCTATGGCGGGTGGTATTGCGACACCGTTGAGCACTTTTTCGACAGCGCCTGAACTGGATACCCTGTTACAGCTGTCGGCGTGCTCAGTACTGCTAACTGAATCCTGCGTATTGAAAAAAGATTTTGTGAGTATGATGGAGTCTCTCGACGAGAACTTCATGAGCTCTCTTCCTGGAAAGATTCAGTCTCAGCGTTATCCCTTCTTGCGGTGTGTAGCGGTTTTGGATTTTCCACAAACTCAAGGCAGCTTTGAGCCTTGGGAGAGCTTTTTGGCCAGAGGCCATACTGTACCACCGGAACTTGTGACGTCTATCGCGGAATCCGTTGCTCCAGCCGATCCTGCCGTTCTGTTTTTCTCCTCGGGCTCAACCGGTAAGCCCAAAGGAATTCTGAGTGCAAATCGTGGTGTTTGTTTACAGATGTGGCGTTGGTGCCGCCTGTATGCCTACAAAGATAATGTTCGTAGTTGGTCGGCTAATGGTTTTTTCTGGTCGGGTAATTTTGCTTTAGGTTTAGGGGCTTGCTTATCAGCCGGTGGCAGTTTAATTCTGCAACGCACTTTTCAGCCAGAAGATGCGCTCGTGCTGATGGACAAAGAAAAAGCGACGTTTCTATTTGCTTGGCCCCATCAGTGGGCACAGCTAACGGGTTCAGGTAATTGGCAGGATGTCGATCTCTCGTCGATGTACTACATTGACAAAGACTCACCCATCGCAAGCCACCCAACGATTCAAACCGATTATAAAGAACCCGTTCACGCGTATGGCAATACAGAAACTTTCACGTTGTCCACCGTATACCCTGCGAACACACCAGACGGCGAAGCCAAAGGCAGCCATGGCATTCCTCTCGCAGGTAATACCATTAAAATTATTGACCCTCTTACAGGTCAATTGTTGCCACTGGGTGAAGCGGGTGAAATAGCCGTTAAGGGGCCAACGCTGATGTTGGGCTACTTAGGTGTTCCTCTGACAGAAACCCTTGATGATGAAGGCTATTTTCATACCGGTGATGGCGGGCATCTAGACGAACAGGGTAGGTTGTACTGGAGCGGTCGTTTGAACGACATTATCAAAACCGGTGGAGCGAATGTGTCTCCAGTTGAAGTGGATACGGTTATTGCTCGCTGCCCTGGGGTAAAAATTAACAAAACTATAGGGGTTCCGGATGAGCTTCTGGGGGAAAAAATCGTCACGTGTGTGGTCTTGCACAAAAACTCTGACAGTGATGAGCAGTCAGTTCGAGCTTTTGCCAAGTCTGAACTGGCCAGTTACAAAGTCCCACAGCGCGTGTTGTTCGTAAGCGAGTGTGATCTTGAAATGACAGGCTCAGCCAAAGTTAAAGTGAGTGAATTGATTGATTTGGCCAAACAGCGGTTTGCTGAAGAAGCAGAGCCCTCTTGTTAATACCCGCAACCCAATCTGATACAGGTTCCGATAGGCGGCACTGTGGTTTTCATAGTGACCTAATTCTTCGGCTTTTATAAATACAGTGCATCACGCATGAATAATGAGTGATACGAGTTACAACAGAAGGTCAGAATATGATTCGAACATTGCCGTCAAAGTGGGACATGGAAACGGACTTGGTATGTATAGGCTCTGGCGCTGGTGGCCTAGGTGCAGCTATTACGGCTCATGATCACGGTATCGATGCTTTGATTCTTGAGCGATCCGATCAAGTGGGTGGCGTAACAGCTTTTTCTATGGGTGAGGTCTGGGTACCAGGTAACCACCTTGCACAAGAGGCCGGAATAGAAGATTCAGTAGAACAAGGTGTACGCTACGTAGAAAATCTTTCCTTGGGGTACAGCGAGCAAACCGCTGTACTCAATCAAGCCATTCACGCCCCCTTAGCCATTCAGTATTTTGAAGATGTCATTGATCTGCGCATGTGCGTGGTGCGCCATTTGCCCGATTATTATTACCCACATGTAGCCGGTAGCACGGCAGAAGGGCGCTGTCTTGAAGCGTTACCTTTTCCGGCTGAAACCCTAGGGGATTGGCAATATAAAACGCGAGTGTCCCCCCATGTGCCTTACAGCCTTACGCATGAAGACATTTTTGATAATGGTGGGCTTGCAAACATGGCGAGCTGGGATTACACCGTTATGGGTGAACGTATGGCGAAAGATGAACGCTGCGCAGGGCCTGGATTAGCGGCCTACTTTGTCAAAGGCGCGTTAGATCGCCAGATTCCCATACACACAGAAACATCGGCGGAAGAATTGATCGTAGAAGGTGATCGTATTTGCGGCGTCAGGGCCACCCAAAATGGTAAAGACCTGTTGATCAAAGCGAACAAGGGCGTGGTTATTGCCGTGAGTAGTTTTGAAAGAAAAGCAAGCTTAAGCCGTCGTGTGGGATTACAAATTGGCCCTAAGTCGATGGTGATGGACAGCGTTCAAGGTGCACATTTACGTATGGCTGGTGAAGCGGGTGCTCAACTAGCACGCGTGCCTGATGTTTCGATGTTGGGCTTTCATGTCCCGGGCGAAGAACAAGAAGATGGCGTGCCGTTGTGGCGTGGCGCTCTGCCCTTTATGGGGTTGCCACATACCATCGTCGTCAACAAGAAGGGGCAGCGATTCTCTAACGAAGCGTTTTATCGCTCGGTGTATTTTGGTTTAGATGAAATTGATGGCATGACTCAAACCTACAAAAACTTTCCGTGCTGGATCGTTGTTGATTCGCAGGCAAGAAGTAAATACCCATTTGGTTCTGTCATGCCAGGGGAAGATTTTCCAGCAGAGTTAGCCATGAAAGCAGATACCTTAGAAGAATTAGCAGCGCTAATGGCGATTGATGCAGAAGGTTTGGTGTCAACGGTGACACGGTTCAATCAATACTGTGAGGATGGCAACGATCTTGATTTTCAGCGGGGAACCTTTCCTTGGGGAGCGATGATGTGTGGCGATCCTAAACAGCAGCCTAACCCAAATATGGGAACCATAGAGCAGGGCCCTTTTTACGCGGTTGAACTTCACAGAATGGCGGGCGGAGGTATTACCTCTTCGGGAATTATGATTGATGAACACTGTCGAGCGGTTGGTTGGGATGATCAACCTATAGAAGGGCTTTACGTAGCGGGCAACTCAGCGGCACGCTTGGATAACGGTGCTTTGATGCAAAGTGGCATCACAAATGCGAGAGGTATCACTCATGGCTATCTTATTGGGAAGCATGCGGCGAATAAACCCAGCTCTTTACTGGTAGATGAACTGGCTAAGCGCACTGATCGAGGTCAGCCATGATAGAAGCAGAGCATGTAACGACAATTGATACTGATATTGCGCAGGTTTGGGATTACGTACAAGATATCCAGAAGTGGGGCCTTTTGTTTCCTGGGTGCAAAGAGTGCGAGGTAATCGATACCCATAATTCTCGTTGGATTATCAAGGTCGGAGCCGGAGGTCTGGTTAAAACCGTTACTGTTTTGGTAAGTGTAGAACAGTGGAATGGCCCAGAGAGTGTGAGGTTTTCATACAAGCTAGAGTCTGAACCTGTAAAAGGTACAGGTTTTTATCAAGCGAAACAAAATTCAGAAAAGACCACTGATATTATTTTACAAATAAAAGTAGAAGGCAGTGGTCAGATGGCCGCCATGTGGGAGGCCATGAGTCGACCCTTGTTGCCACAGATGGCTAAGACATTTTCAAGTCGATTAAAAGAAGAAATAGAAACACTGAGTGGTATGACTGTCGCAGAAAAACCGTCGTGGCTTAATCGTATAAAGGTGATTGTTAAAAAGATGTTTGCGTCTATATTAAAAAGATAAAAAGAACAAATGATTTTCTGGCCATCGATAAAAAGAATGAAATAAATATTGAAGATAAATTCTGGCTGATTTCTATATGTTTCCCAATCATTATTTTCAATAAAAGCGTTTAAAATTATTGTGCTTCCAAAAGGATTCTTGAAATATTTTTTTTGAAAGTATCGGTTTTCGAAAAACGTCTATCAGATTTAATGCAATGTATTAGAAATATTCGAATGCTATTTAGAAAAATATGATTCTCTACGCCGTAACTCAATAATGATAATAAACCACAGCAGGAGTTCCACATGAAAAGACACCATGGGTTTAAAATTGGCGCTGTATCTGCGCTTTCACTGGCGATCGCGCTTGGTCATCAAACCGCTTTTGCCCAAAACGATAAGCCTCGTGCAGCAATAGAAGAAGTCACGGTAACCGCTCAGCGTCGCTCTGAGCGCTCACTTGATGTACCCATCAGTATTACGGCATTAAGCGCAGACCAGCTGGGTAAAGGTGATGTCCAATCCCTTGGCGATATTGGCAAACTGACACCGGGCGTTCGTTTTGATAACTTGGGCGGTAATTCACAGCCCACCATTAGAGGCGTTGGTTCTGCTGTTGTTGTTGCTGGAGCCGGGTCAAATGTGGCCATTTACACAGATGGTTTCTACTCTCCCAATCCATTAGTGGCCGACTCATCTTTGTTAAACATCGATAGCATTCAGGTTTTGAAAGGGCCACAAGGGACGTTATTTGGCCGAAACTCCACCGCCGGTGCCATTTTGGTCTCTACCTCTGAGCCAAGTACAGAAACCCAGGGTAAAGTCGAAGCCTCATACGGCAGTTATAACGCACAGCGATACAATGCTTATGCAACCACCGGTATCACTGAAGATTTAGCCGTTGATGTAGCAGGCTTGATCAGCAAAGGTGATGGCTTTCTGGATAATATTGTTACCGGCAGCGACAAAGACGGTAAGTACGATGATTGGGCTTTGCGTTTTGGCACTCGCTGGCAAGCGACAGACCTGACCTCAGTGTTGTTTCGCTATTCTCGTTCAGAGACGGATAATCCCACTTCTGATGCCTATGGTGCCTTTGAAAAAGATGGCACAGTCTTTTCACCAGCCGCAGGGTTTGTTCCTGTTGCTCATGAGCCACACGAAGTTTCAAATGGTTTCACCCCTGCTTTTACATCCAAAGCAGAAGCGTATCAATTAACCGTGAAAACAGAGCTGGAATTTGCAACGCTTACGTCTTACACCCAATATCGAGATGAAAGCGCGACCCACTATTATGACTTTGATCTCACGGCGTTAGATTCTTTCCACTATATCTTTACCACGACCGATGAAATATTTACGCAGGAATTTCTGTTGTCATCGAATGGCGATAGTGCACTGCAGTGGACGGCCGGCCTTTTTTACTTTGAGGATGAAACCGAGTATCCCCGGAATTTAGTTAGTACGGGCGGACCCTTTTTCCGCAGCGGTGGATCGGGTGTGACAGCCAAGTCGTTGGCTGTATTTGGTGATATGACTTACTCAGTCACTGACAACCTGTATGTGACGGTGGGTGGGCGTTACAGTAAAGATAAAATTACCGACGCATACTCCCTAGATAACACCGCGACCGTACAAACAGATTACGACAATCTTAATGAAAATGCGTTTACTCCTCGTATTTCTGTTCGTTACGAGCCAAACGAAAACTCCAGTATTTATGCTTCTTATTCAGAGGGGTTTAAATCCGGTATTTTGAACGTTGCCGGTGATGGCTCTGAGGTTGATTCAGAAACCCTGAAAGCTTACGAAGTAGGCTATAAATACAGGAATGGAAGCTTGATGCTGGATATGTCGACTTTTTATTACGATTACACCGATTTGCAAGTTGCAGGTTATATCGGTACCACCAGTTTCATAGAAAATGCCGCAGACTCAACCGTTTATGGCATAGAGGGCAATACTCGTTATGCTTTCACCGATACCCTGACAGCCAGTTTAGGCGTGGCGTATATTGATGCAGAGTACGATACTTTTACCGACTCTCAGGTATGGATTCCAAGCCCAACAGGTTACATTCCAGGCTTTGAAGATGCATCAGGCAATCAAATGCAACGCTCGCCAGAGCTTACGGCAACTTTAGGTATTAATTATGAAACCTACCTTGCCGATGGTTTATTAAGTGCTTCAGGCACTCTTTACCATACCTCAGATTTTTACTTCGATTCATCCAACGCTTATCAACAAGATAGCTATCAGTTACTTAGTTTATACGCTTCGTGGACTGATCCAAGTGAAACCTATACGTTTGCTGTTTTTGGCGATAACCTGACCGATGAAGAATATCGTGCTCAAGTACTGCCTCAACAAGTTGGCGTATTGAGTACTTGGGGTGCACCAAGAACATTTGGTGCTTCTGTCGCGGTTAACTTTTAAGAACAGCTTGCTGCCAAAACTTTACCGGTCACTACAGGAAATCGTTTAACGGCGATTTCCTTATCGCCATGATTTTCATTTCACAATCACTGAGTTGTTCTAGAGAATTTAGAGCAACTTAGTGCCTTCTGCGTTATCGATAAAGTTTTTAATTGTCCGTTGACATGATTGTATGGAGGGGCTGACAGGCATATTGATATGTACGTGAAAAATTGATTTATTAAAAAACGATGATCAGAACTTAAGGTGGTGAAGCCAATGTGTGTCTCGCAGCGGTACTGATGTTGGCAATGGTTGCCATACGTAAGGTGTATTAATGCTCCTTATGCTTTGGTTTACAGTAAGTCGATTCTAACCCCTGTTTTATCAATCGTATGGGATTGCAGCTTGCGATCAATAATTCTTGTAGAGTCATAAATCAATTGGGAGTCTAGGCTCCCTATACTCTAAGGCACTCTACATCTATACCTTATAAGCGCCTTTATCTTGTCTTTGGTGCAGCACATCGGCATGATCACTTTAGGTAATAAATCGTTAATGCATGCTATGGCTTCAGGGTGTAGCGCAAGGGGGTTTGATGAAGTGTGGATTTATTGGCTTAGGTAGCCAAGGAGCGCCAATGGCGCAGCGTATGATTGCGGCCGGTTACGATATGGTGTTGTGGGCGAGGCGGGCCGAAACTTTAGCCCCTTATGCTGATACTGGAGCGAGCATCGCCGATAGTGTGAGTGCTTTGGGCGCGCAAGTACAATATTGCGCCATCTGCGTGGTGGATGATGCTGGTGTGCAGCAGGTATTTGATGAACTGCTAGCAACAATGAAAGCTGGTGGCATCATTGTGATTCATTCAACGGTTCACCCCGACTTGTGTAAAAAGCTGGCGATAGCAGCGGCAGAAAAACATATTGCCTTAGTCGATGCCCCTGTGAGCGGTGGTGGTTCTGGGGCCGCTGATGGTACGTTAACCGTCATGCTTGGCGGCAAGGCCGATGTGGTAGAAAAAGTAACACCGATTTTAAAAACGTTTGCAGGATTGATTACACACTTGGGTGATGTAGGCTCAGGTCAACTCGCCAAGTTAGTGAATAACTCGTTAATGGCGGCAAACTTGGCTTTGGCCAACCACGCTTTGTCGCTTGCGCAAACGCTGGGTATTGAAAAAGATGCATTCTCTGAGTTGGTTAAAGTCAGTAGCGGCAGAAGTTTTGCGTTTGATGTGTGCTCGCGTTTATCGCAGCCGCAAGATTTTCAGCACGGCGCCAAGTTACTCGCGAAAGATGTGCGTCTTCTTGGTGAAGCTCTAGAGGCTGTTACTCTAGAGGTCGACACTCCAGAGGATGAAGTGGATTATGATGCTATCCGCAAAACAGCCGGCGCTTTTTTAGATAAGGTACTGGATTAATGATTTTTTTAATCGGTATAAATACGTTTTTTTGAAAACGGCATTAAAGGTAACAAAGACGAATAACGCCGTGTTTTTTTACGCACAGGATAATTTTTATGATTGGAAATGACCTTCTTGATCTGGATGGCCAGATTGCCTTCGTAACCGGTGCTGGTCAGGGTGCTGGCCGAGCCATTGCGCTCACACTGGCAAAGCATAATGCTGGTGGGGTGGCTGTGAATGATTTTGTGCCTGAGCGTGCTCAAGTGGTGGCGGATGAAATTACAGCGTTAGGCATCCCGGCCTGCGCAGCGCCTGCTGATGTCAGTTGTCTGGATTCGGTCAGCCAAGCCATGGACAAAGCTGAAGCCGAACTCGGCCCGATTACTTTGCTGGTGAACAACGCCGGAAACGCAGGCCCGAATATGAATATGACGTCTTCGCCGGTTTTTTGGGAGACTCGCCCCGATGAATGGGATCGCTATTTTAAAACGAATCTTTATGGGGTGATGAACTGCTGTCACCGAGCGATGCCATCGATGGTGAAAGCTGGTCGTGGTCGGGTGGTCACCATTGTGTCGGATGCAGGCCGTACTGGTGAACAGCGTCTGACGTCCTATTCTGCCGCAAAGGCTGGAGCAAATGGGTTTATGCGCTCTTTGGCGAAAGAGGGCGGACGCTTTGGAATTACTTGCAATTGCATCTCGTTATCGACGTTAGAGCCGCCATTGCCCGAAGAGGAAAAAGCGGAGTTTTTAGCCAGCGAGCACGCAAAAAAACACGTATCACGCTATGTGATTCGCCGTTTTGGCAAGCCAGATGATGTCGCAGCCATGACGCTGTTCTTATGTTCAGACGCGGCTTCTTGGATCACAGGGCAGACCTACCCTGTTAATGGTGGCTATACCTTTGCCGTTTAACGTTTACTCTTGCAATGCTTAGTTTGATACAAGTACCACGTGTGAATTGTTTAAAAAATTGCTAGGGGCATGGTTTGGGGCATGGGTAGGGGCAAGGTCAGCATTGGTTGCTATCACTTTATGCGCAAACATTTAATCTAGATCAAGAGAGCCTTCATTAAGTATTGGCTCGATCACCGTATAACTTGGTAGCTGTGCATCGCTACAGTAAGCTAGCTCTGGATTAGATAAGAGTGATATTGGTTATTTTGGAGCACACGTTATGCAAGATCTTCCTCATAGTTACTCAGTTGCTGTAGTGGGTACGCCCAGCGATCATCTTGTAGCAAAAGGCGATCAGTTGCCGCCGATTACAGTTGCGCCACCGGTTCAGTTTGGTGGCCCTGGTGGGGTTTGGACACCCGAAGAGCTGTTGATGGCTGCAGTGGCAAATTGTTTAGTACTGTCGTTTCGTGCAATTGCTAAAGCCTCTAATTTGGAATGGTTGAATATCGATTGTGAATCGGAAGGTACGCTCGATAAAGTTGAGCGCAAAGTGATGTTTACCAAAGTGGTTACACGGGTGAAATTGGTGATACCTGAATCGGCTGACAAAGACAAAGCCGCACGGCTATTACAGCGCGCTGAAGACACCTGCTTTGTCAGCAACAGTTTGAACAGTGAATCGCATTTGGAAATAGACATCCACTTTGCCGCTTAAAGGAAGCGGATAAAGTTTCCCCGAATGTAATGATACAAAAAAGCAGGCTCAGGCCTGCTTTTTTGTGTGCTCAAACAATGGTTTTAGCGGCACTGATTTTTTGAGGGGGGGTTACAGTGCTGCCAACTTAGTGACTTGTTCTTGCAGTTTGGTGATGGCGCTGGTCATATCGCTCAGCTTGTCTTTTTCTTTCTGCACCACTTCGGCTGGCGCTTTGTCGACAAATTTAGGGTTGTTTAGTTTGCCTTCAATGCGATCCATGTCTTTGCGGATTTTGTCGATGTCTTTATGAAGACGAGCCGTTTCAGCCGCGACATCGATCAGCCCAGCCATGGGGACAAGAATTTCCATATTGCCCACCAACGCAGTGGCTGATAGTGGTGCTTCTTCGCCGGCGTTCAACCAAGTGATTTCTTCCAGACTGGCAAGGCGCTTGAGAAACTGCCGATTATCGTTCAAACAGCGTTGATCATTCTCGGAGCCATTAGCAAAGAAAAGAGGAATACTCTTCGCGGGGGAAATATTCATTTCACCACGAATGGTACGCACACCCTCGATAACGCCCTTGAGCCACTCTACATCGGTAATCGCTTGATGATCGATTTTACTGTCGTCGCAAACAGGCATGGCCGCCAACATAATGGTTTTGCCTTCACCGTTTTCAGTATTGACACCAGCAAGGTCTTTTAAGCGCTGCCAAATCTCTTCGGTAATAAACGGCATGAGCGGATGAGCTAAACGCAAAGTGGTTTCCAGTACTCGTACCATGGTTCGACGCGTCCCTTTCTTCATCGCTGCAGAAAAGTCGTCACTGGTGAGAATGGGTTTGGATAACTCCAAGTACCAAGAACAGTATTCGTTCCAAATAAAATCGTAGAGTGCCTGCGTGGCCAAGTCAAAACGGTAGGATTCAATGCCTTCTGCCACCGCTTTTTCGGTTTGCTGTAAGCTGGATATGATCCAGCGATCGGCTACTGACAATTCGAAATCTGTGGAACCATCCTGACCACAATTGTGGGCAGATATGCGGTTGCCTTGGTCGTCCTGCACTTCGCAGTTCATTAAGACATAACGCGATGCGTTCCAAATTTTATTGCAGAAATTACGGAAACCTTCGATGCGACCGACATCAAATTTGATGTCTCGGCCAGTGGAAGCCAGCGAGTAATAAGTGTAGCGCAGTGCATCGGTGCCGTAAGCGGCGAGACCATCAGGAAACTCTTTGCGAGTTTGTTTTTCGATTTTTTCACGCATGCGCGGCACCATCATCCCTGCGGTACGTTTGGCCACTAAAGATTCCAGATCAATACCGTCGATCAGATCAATGGGGTCCAGCACGTTGCCTTTCGACTTCGACATTTTTTGGCCTTGGCCATCGCGTACTAAGCCGTGTACATACACTGTGCTGAAGGGTACTTCTTTGCGGAAGTGCGTGGTCAGCATAATCATGCGTGCCACCCAAAAGAAGATGATGTCGAAGCCTGTGACCAGAACATCAGTAGGGTGAAATTTTTCCAGCATGGGATTGGCTTCTGGCCACCCCAGTGTACCAAAAGTCCAAAGGCCGGAAGAGAACCATGTGTCCAGTACATCATTGTCTTGATGTAGGGCAACCTCGGCTGGGATGTTGTGCTTGGCGCGAACTTCTTCTTCGCTGCGACCCACAAAAACCTCACCCGCATCGTTGTACCATGCTGGAATACGGTGACCCCACCACAGTTGGCGAGAAATACACCAGTCTTGTATGTCGCGCATCCACGAAAAATACATGTTTTCGTATTGTTTGGGGACAAACTGAATATCACCGCTCTCGACGACTTTGATGGCTTCTTCTGCGAGTGGTTTGGTGGTCACATACCACTGGTCTGTGAGGTAAGGCTCAATCACTACGCCGGTGCGATCGCCGCGCGGCACTTTCAACGCGTGGTCGACCACTTTATCCAGCAGACCCAGTGCATCTAGATCTTCTACAATCAGTTTACGAGCTTCAAAGCGATCAAGACCGACATACTTTTCTGGTGCGGTGCTATTAATTTCAGCATCGTCGTTAAAAATATTGTGTAATGGCAAGTTGTGACGCTGGCCCATTTCGTAATCGTTAAAGTCGTGCGCTGGGGTGATTTTTACGCAGCCAGTACCGAACTCGCGATCCACATAGTCATCGCCAATGATGGGGATTTCACGACCAACCAGCGGTAATGTGATGGTACTGCCGATCAGGTGTTTGTAGCGTTCGTCTTCTGGGTGAACGGCCACAGCGGAATCGCCTAGCATGGTTTCGGGGCGCGTGGTGGCAACCACCAAATGCTGATCCGAGCCAGTAATGGGGTAACGGAAATGCCAGAGAAAACCGCTTTCTTCTTCGTTCAGTACTTCAAGATCAGAAACGGCTGTGTGCAGCTTTGGGTCCCAGTTTACTAGGCGTTTGCCGCGGTAAATCAAACCGTCTTCGTAAAGGCGAATGAACACTTCCTGCACGGCTTCGTAGAAACCATCGTCCATGGTGAAGCGCTCACGAGACCAGTCAGGGCTGGCACCTAAACGGCGCAGCTGCTGGGTGATATTGCCACCTGATTCTTCCTTCCATTCCCAAACTTTTTCGATGAATTTTTCGCGCCCTAGGCTGTGACGAGAGATGCCCTGGGCGTCCAGCTGGCGTTCCACGACCATTTGAGTGGCGATACCGGCGTGATCGGTACCCACTTGCCACAAGGTGTCGTGCCCTTTCATGCGGTGATAGCGGATAAGCGCATCGATGATGCTTTCTTGAAACCCATGGCCCATGTGTAAGCTACCGGTAACATTTGGCGGCGGGATCATAATGCAGTACGGCTCGCCTTCACCGCTGGGTTTGAAGTAACCGCTTTGCTCCCAAGTCTGGTACCACTGGGTTTCTATCGTGTTGGGCTGGTAGGTTTTATCCATAGGTTCAACAGTCTTCTGGTTGTCTATTGGTGTTTGGCGTAAGTTCAGCCTTGCTGACACGGCTTTGCCGAGTCCAAAGCAAAATTTGAAGAAATAAAAGAGGCCAGATTATACATGGCTCACGCCAGTGTTGGGAGGGCTAAAAGCGGATGGCCGTGGCTTTACTTTGTGTTCTCTCTTTTCTGAGGTTGGGCTTCTGCTAGAATAGACGCTTTTTGAGGAAGTAACCTAGGTTTGGCTATTGGCGGCAATGCGCGCAATCGCTAAAACAACGGTCTACTTTGCTCTTCATACTGCATACGCACACCATGGGAATTCACAACTATGAGCTTGGCCTCTGATCCGCAACGCCTGAAAGACACGGTTTTGGCTGTCAATGATGATCTGCCCATTCGCACGGACAAACCAGTTCACAGTGGCAAAGTACGTTCTGTGTATTGGCTGACGGAGGCCGACAGCCGCCGCTTAATTGCCAAAAAAGGCTATAACGTGGCTCCAGATGCGCCCTTGGCAATTATGGTGATCAGCGACCGAATTTCAGCATTTGATTGTATTTGGCGGGGTGAAGGTGGCGTAGAAGGTGTGCCAGGCAAAGGTGCGGCGTTGAACGCCATTTCGAATCATTGGTTCCGTCGTTTCCGTGAAGAAGGTTTGGCTGAAAGCCATATTTTGGATATTCCACACCCGTTTGTATGGATTGTGCAAAAAGCCAAGCCGGTCATGATCGAAGCGATCGCCCGACAGTACATTACAGGATCTATGTGGCGCGCTTACAGCAAGGGTGAGCGTGAGTTCTGTGGAATTCATTTGCCAGATGGTTTGCAGAAGGATCAGCAGCTGTCAGAGTTACTGATTACGCCCTCGACCAAAGGTATTCTAAAGGGGATTCCCAGCGTGCCAGAAGCGGATGATGTGAACATCACTCGCAATGACATTATTAATAATTTCTCAGCGTTTAATTTTCGCAGTACCGAAGACGTTGGGCATTATGAAACGTTACTTAAAGAAGGTTTTAACGTCATCAGTCAGGATTTGGCCGCGCTGAACCAAGTATTTGTGGACACCAAGTTTGAATTTGGTTTTGTCACAGACAACACAGGCAAAGAAAAACTGATTTACATGGATGAAGTGGGCACGCCAGATTCATCACGCATTTGGGATGGCACCAGTTACGCAAAAGGTGAGATCGTCGAAAACTCAAAAGAAGGTTTCCGCCAATTTTTGCTGAATTACTTCCCCGATCCCGATATCTTATTAAACAAAGAGCGTATGCCGGAGCGCAGTGCATTGGCCCGTGATAATGAGCTACCCCTAGAAGCCTTGATGGCGGTGTCGACCACCTACACCGGTATTGCTGAGAAGATCATAGGTGAAAAAATCGTGCTTTCCGACAACCCGAAAGCGGAAATTATTCAAATCCTAAATGATGAATACGGGCTGATTGATTGAGAGACGGCATAGCATCGACAAAGCTGGAAGTCATCAGGCATTCGATTAAGACGAACACAGACACGGATAAAAGAAATCAATGAGCGGCAGTTTTCCTTGGTTAGTAGCGGATGTGGGGGGTACCAATGCGCGTTTTAGTTTGGTGCTGGGATGCAGTGCACAGGGTTTTGAGTTTGCTCACACACAAACATTACCCACTGTGGATTTTGCGTGTTTCGAGGACTGCCTAACGGCGTATTTAAGTGCTTGGTCTGGAGCTCGTCCTACACAGGCGTGTATCGCGGTGGCGGGGCCTGTTACAGGTGACCATGTTTGTTTTACGAATTTATCGTGGTCGTTTTCGCGCACAAAGCTTAGCCAGCTTTTTAGTTTGGAGCGTTTCGAAGTCTTAAACGACTTCGCCGCGTTAGCCTACTCGGTGCCGAATCTGGGGGATAGTGATGTAGAGGTCGTTTTACCTGGCACACCACAACCTCTTGCGACAAAAGCGATTATAGGCCCTGGTACGGGGCTGGGTGTTGCGGGATTGGTGCACACGGGCGAGCGATGGTGGCCGGTACCAGGTGAGGGTGGGCATGTGTCTTATCCCGCGCAAACCCCTCGTGAAATGGCGGTGGCGCAGCGATTACAACAACAGGGCTATTTGTGTGCAGAAAAACTGATTTCGGGCACCGGTTTGGTCAATTTCTACAACACACTGGCTGAACTGGACGGGTTAAGTGATCGCGTCAGCAGCGGCGCTGAAGTGTCTGAAAAGGCGTTTCAATCGAACGAGCCCTTGGCTTTAGAAACCATGAACCTATTTTGTGATGGAGTGGGCACGTTGGCGAGTGATGCGGCGGTTATGTACGCTGCGAAAGGGGGAATTTATCTTGGCGGTGGTATCCTGCCACGCATGCTGCCCTTCTTCAAGGCCAGTGGTTTTGAGCAGCGATTAAAAGATAAGGGGGTACAGTCGGCGTTTATGAATGACATACCTGTGTATTTAATTACTCACCCTTACCCTGCTCTGATTGGCGCAGCGGGTTGGTTGTTGGATGGCGTTTAAGCCATTCAACAACCTTCCAGCAAGTCATTACCTTTAAGCCACCCCGTGATTTAGAGCGTGCCACCGTGTTGACGCGATAGAGAGCTAAGACCCAACAAGTCCGCCATCTTTGCGCCTAATGGCGACCACACTTGGGCGTGGTGGCAGTGAAGGATCGAAGTTTGGCCAGCGGTGCATAGGGTTGTCGAACGTCGAACCATTTGTATCAGCTGGGTGTTGTACAGCCACAAACAAGGTTGTTCCATCGGGCGTGAATTCTGGACCACACAGTTCAGCGCCCTGCGGGCAACCAAAAAAATGCTTTGGCATGGCACGGTAAGGCCCCGCGGTGGGGACAGCCCAAAGCCCATCGTGAAAACCAAAACTCTCGCAGCCGTCTGTGGCTACCCACATATTGCCAGTCTTGTCGAACGCGAGGTTGTCTGGGGTTGCAAACCAGCCGTTTTCGGTAACGGTTTGTCCTTCTGGGCCTGTTCCATAGAACCCTTGCTGATGACTCGATTCGCCTTTGGGGTCACCTCCCAAAATGAATGTCAGCCACTCAAAGGTAAGTGCCGTATGATCACGATGGCCGTCGGTGCCGGGGTGTACCAATTCTAAAATGTGACCTGCCTTGTTGTTGATGCGCAAATTACCGGCGTTGGTGGTTTTGCGTTTCTTATTTTTTGTGAGCATGACATAAGTGCAGTCGTTGACTGGATTGGTTTCAATATCTTCTGGCCGATCCATGGGCGTTGCACCAATCAATTGCGCTGCGCGTCTGCACTCAATCAGCACATCTGCCTGCGAGTGAAAACCGTGCTCTTCCGTTAGAAATTGTTGGCCATGTAACAGGGGTAACCATTCACCTTGACCATCATTGTGCAGCTTAGCGACATAAAGTATGCCGTCATCCAATAAGTGTTGATTGTGGCCGGACTGATTGGGTTGGTACACTTCGTTAGAGACAAATTTATAAAAAAACTGAAACTCGTCATCGTCACCCGTGTAAGCCACGATAGGTTGGTTCGGCTTGGCAACAATCGTAGTGCCTTCGTGCTCAAATCGGCCCAGCGCCGTTCGCTTGTGCGGCACCGAAAGTGGATCATAAGGATTAAACTCTACCATCCAGCCAAAACGATTAGCTTCGTTGGGCTCTTGGTTGATGTCAAAGCGTGAGTCAAAGGTTCCCCACGGGCGCGAATAATCACCGGCAATGGCTAAGCGCTCGAAATTGTCTTTTTCTGCTTCAGTGAGGGTGTTGGTATCCCCCATAAATGCACCGCCGATGCCTTCTTCTGCAATCAATACCGTGCCCCAGGGGGTTTTGCCGCCAGCACAATTGCCGACGGTTCCAAGCACATCGATACCGTTGGGTGCGGCGCTGGTTTTTAATCGAGCATGGCCAGCTACGGGGCCAGAAAGCTTCATTGGCGTGGTCAGAGAAATGCGGCGGTTATAATGGCTATTTTGCTGCAATTTCCACTCGTTATTATCCAAATACACCTCTACAACCGAATGTCCACAAGCTTGCATTTCAGTGGCCATATGCTCCGACAGTGTTTGTGTGTCGCCGGCTTCTTCGGTGGCGTAGCCAGAAAACATCATGTGTGGTGAAGTGTATTCATGATTGACACAAAGTAGGCCACGGGTGCTGTTGTTAGAGTGGACATGTGCGTGAGCACTGGTGGCATCTGCTGCGTCACTCAATGGCATGAAAGCAATAAAGTCATTATTAAAACCAAAACGTTGGCTTTGTGTGATGCTGTTGAGTTGCTCGGGCTGAAAGGGGCTGCTGTCACCGATAACCGTATCACCCCAACTGATAAGAGGTTTAGCGTGATAGTCGTTAGGCACATGATGATGCTGATCCAACGTTTTGTGTGTTTCCTGAAAAGTCAGTGATGATGAAGGGGTATTTTGGCAGGCCGTCAGTCCAAAGCTCAGTGACGCTGTAGACGCAAGTGTGGTACTTGTTTGTATGGAGCCTTTTAAAAATGTTCTGCGACTCAGGTTTTGTGTGATCTTTTTCATGGGGTGTAAAAGCCTGTGATTGTTAATGGTGAAACATAGCGTTGTTGTTAAGCAGAGCTGTCATATTGAGTTTGTCATGGAGGCGCGTACAGTGTTGGGCAAAAGACCTGTCCAGCGTTTGAAATCGCGACGAAAGTTTGCTCGATCACGAATGCCTAAGGTGTTTGAAATCAGGCTATCATCACTGGCTTGCAAGACCAACATGGAAACTGCGATAGAAAGCCGAGCGTAATCCAATTGTTTTTGAAAGCTGGTTCCGTGTTGCTTGAGGCGTCGTTTGAATGTGGCGCTGCTGATGGAAAAATAGTGAGCGTAATCGTCTAGGTTGGTCATGTTTCGGATCACACCTCGACGTAACTGTGTTTGTAGCACTTCAATAAAGCCATGTTGCTGTTCACAACTACGTAGAGCTTCATGACATAAATGCGTTGCCATATTATGGGCCGATGTTGAGCCGGAAGGAAGTTGATAGCGAAAAATCTGATCCGGTAACAGTACACCATTAACCGGCATGCCAAAGTGCAATTGACTGCCCAAATACGTGTGGAGAGGGGCGGTATCTTCTGGTTTTGGAATGGCAAGCAGAAAGGTGAGTGGACGGGTGTCAATGTTACTGTGCTTTAACAACGCAACCAGCGATGACAGCATCTGAATAGCAATAATGGTGCTGACCTTATCTTGCCCTAAGCTGTCTTCCACTACAAAAAAGTGTTGGACATTACTGGATTCAAGAGTCCAGTACCCCAGTGGGTAGTATAAGCGGGCAAAGTCTCTCAGCATTTCCATCAGTTGACGGATACTACTGGCGTTGATAAGTGCTTGTAGCAAATGACCGTCAATAATACTCGGTAATCGGCGGCCAAAGCGTAACGCTACGTCAAAGTTTGAATCTGTGCTTTGTATGTTGCTCAGTAAACGTCTATAGCGACTGTAGCTGATACAGTGGGTTGGGTCGCGTAGGTCTTCGGCAAATAACCCCGTACCTTGCAGGACTTTTTGCGTGTGCTCACTGGTCTGTTGAACGAGCTCCAAGATCACAGCAGGGAAGTGACTGCTTTGTAAAAGCTTATCGTGGTTTTGAAAATAGTGACTTTCCATCGATGTGTACACAGTTAAGTGACCTTTTCGCGGTGGTTGTTTTTCTGCTTTGCATCTTCCAAATGCTGATTCAGTTGTTGAAAAATATCATCTACATGAATCCCAGCGGTGTGATCAACCAAACTGTACGCACACTCTAAAAATACCGAGCGCGAAGCCGAGCTGGGTTTAAAGGCAACAGCTGCAATGGCTTGCGTAACTTCGGTGACATAAATCGTGGCATCGATTTGATGAGTGTCAGGAAACAAAATGATGAAACGGTCACCGGCATAACGGCAGGCAAGATCTGTTATTCGTAAATTACTATTGATGACATTGGCGATGTGACGAAGTAATCGGTTGCCGTCTTCTGCACCGTAAAGGTGATTAAATCGATCAAAACGTTTTAAGTCGATTAGTGCAACCGTAAAGGGTTGTTGCCGGACGCGATAAGACACCAACTCTCTTTTCAGCTGTTCTTTCATATATAGCGAGGTATACAGGCCCGTGACGCAATCGAGCGCACTGTGTTCACGATAAAATCGTTCTCTGTTTTGCAGCTTTTGATTAATGGCCTGTTGTTCTTTGTTCCACAGCACCAATCCGTAAGCAATGCTGATCAAAGCTAACGGGGCCAGTAAAGATTCGAATACATCATCAAACCAGTAGCCTTGTCTTAAAATAAGAAATTCATCGAGCAAGTCTTGCAGCATAACGCATGAAAACCCAATGAGTCCCCAAGATAGGAAGTCACTGGTTCTGCCCAAGGGGCGACTGTGAACAATGAACCAACTGAACGCCAACACCAAAAGCAACGCAGAGCTTTCACCAAAAATATCAATCCACGTGATGTCAGAAAACGTTTTTGGATCGCCGTAGTAAACGTTCAAGCTAATAACGAGCGTTAGTGAACACACGGAAAGCCACAGTTTTCGGTAATGCAGTGTTAGGTAGTTCTTCATGATAGTTTCGTTTTGATCGTCGAATACAGGCAGGATGGGGTCAAGATATGACAGATTCATGACGACCGTTTGAAATTATATCGGTCCAGAGTGAGTCTGAGCGTCAGATCAGATCACGGTATTTTGGATTTAAGTACAGCTTTTATCGAACTTAGTCGTCTTACGTTCTAGGCGCTACGCTAAGAATCATAAAAACCCTATTAAAATCATGCCCTTATGATTTTAATTTGATCGTGGTTCGCTCTTCTGTGGAGCGGTTTAATCGAAATGAACAGGTCAGATTAGATCGTACTGTTCTTATTTTATCGGTAAAAGACGCCGTTTTAGACCGAGTTGAGGACTTTAAAGTTTACGTTCAATAAATTGTCACAAAGGTCCTCTAGTTTCCCCCTTGCTCAGATCGCGGGTCGCTATCCGCGACGAAAGGCTCAGCCAAAATTTCATATTGATTATGCTTGCAGGATTGTTGGGGAAACCATGAACCATTCTATTAAAAAATTATTCTTATCGAGCGCACTTTGTTTAAGTGCGGCCTATGCCAGTGCAGATGGTCGTATAGAAGGGCGTGTCAGTGACGTTGCTGGCAACGTGTATTTCACCGGTGCGATTATTAAATTGAAAGAGCTGAATTTGGAAGTCAACTCAAAACAAGGTGGCCGCTTCAGCTTTCAATCTGTGCCAGCCGGCACTTACACTTTAGTGGTTGATTACCTCGGTGCTGAAACGGTCAAGCGCCAAATAACGATTAAAGATGATCAAGTCACTAAAGAAACCGTCAGCATTGGTAGCGATGTTTCTTCTATGGAGAATGTAATCGTCGTAGGGCAAGCGGCTGGGGCATCCAGTGCTTTGAACAAACAGCGCTCAGCGGATAATTTTGTCTCGGTTGTTTCATCGGACTCCATTGGTCAGTTTCCCGATGAAAACGTCAGTGAAGCTTTACAGCGTGTGCCGGGTGTATTCATTGAGCGTGATCAAGGTGAAGGTCGGTTTGTTGGCGTTCGTGGTTTAAGCCCTGACTTAAACAGCGCTTCTATTAATGGTGTCAACATTCCTTCACCAGAAAGAGATCGCCGCTCGGTAGCTTTAGATGTGATTCCTTCAGGGTTACTCGAAGGTCTAGAAGTCACAAAAACCGTTACCCCCGATATGGACGGCAACATGATCGGTGGCAATATTGAAGTGAAAAGCCTATCGGCATTTGATCGAGATGGGCGCAGCTATAAAGTATCGGCAGAAGGTAACTACAACGATCAAGTGGATAAAGTAAGTCCAAAAGCATCTGGCTCGTTTACCGATATTTTTCAGATGGGCGAAGGTGAGCTTGGTGTGGCGGCGGCAATCAGCTGGCAAGATCGTGAGTTTGGTTCAGAAACCATTGAAGCGGAAGATGAATGGGATTCCGATATTGAAGATTCTGGTGAGCGTGGCAATGCAGAAATGCAGCAACGTGATTACGCTGTTAACCGCGAACGTCTAGGGGCTGCGTTAAATTTTGATTGGCGCCCTAACGACAGTTCTGAATATTACCTGCGCAATCTTTACAGCCATTTTGAAGATCAAGAGTATCGTCAGCGTATGGATTACGCGTTTGATAAAGGTGATCTTCAGTCTATTACTGAAAGTTCAGCCGATTGGACAGATGCTCGCACTCAGCGTGAACTGAAAGATCGCTTCGAAGAACAAAAAATATTATCAGTGGTTTTGGGTGGTTTAAACACATCTGGTGATTGGACTTACGAATATTCATTAGGTTATTCCAAATCCTCTGAAAATGAACCCGATAGAATAGATGCACAGTTCGAACAGAAGGGTGTGGATATTGGTTATTCATCTCTGGGCTCTGTTCCTAAGCTTTACGCTGAGGCAGATGCCTATGATGCATCCTTATATGAACTAAACGAAGTCGTGGTCGAAAACAATTACACGGAAGATGAGCTGTTTACTTACAAGTTTGATGTAACACGTGAAATGAGCTTTTCTGGCCACCCCGGTATTGTGAAATTTGGTGGTAAGTTAACCCAGCGTGAAAAGACAGATGATGTGGGTGTTCAAGTTTTCGATGATTTCGGCGATGCTGGCGACCCAACCATGGAAGGGTTTGTCGACGGAAATGTGAATTATGGCTTGGGTCGGATGGGGCCGGCGTTAAGTGAATCGGCACTTCGTGATTTTGTCGACAGTAACTTATTGGGCAGCGGTAGTCGCTTTCAAGAGGACGGCAGCGATGGTGAAGCGTTCAATGAAAGCATCGTATCTTCCGCCAGAGATTATGTAATGGAGGAAACCGTAGCAGCCCTTTATGCCATGAGCCGAGTGGATATTGGCGATTTACGAGTGGTCTATGGCTTGCGCTACGAGTCTACAGATTTTAACGCCGACGGATTTGAAGCTCGCCTTATTGAAGGCTCAAGCGGGTTTAGCAGCCAAGTCGATGCGGTCAAATACGATAATGATTACGATAACTGGTTTCCTAGCCTTAATCTTCGTTATCGCTTGAACGAAAAAACGCAACTTCGAGCGGCTTTTTCACAAACCATTGCCCGACCATCGTTTGGTGATATCACGCCTTCGCCAGAAGAAATTTCTATTGAAGATGGTGAGCTCAGTGTAGAGGCTGGTAACCCCAACCTAGAGCCTTTTGAGTCGGATAACTTTGATTTGTCTATCGAGTATTACCCCGGCGATATTGGTGTTGTGAGTGCTGGTTTTTTCTATAAGAAAATCGATAACTTTATTGTGAGCGCAGATGTTTCGGGTTTGGTCGACAGCAGCGTGTATGCGCCAGGCGTTACCATAACGGATTCAGAAATATTGATGCCTATTAATGGTGAGTCGGCAGACCTTTACGGTTTAGAGTTGGCTTACACGAAAAACTTTGATTCCGGTATCTTGCTGCAAGCTAACGTGACGCTGACTGACAGTGAAGCGGATCTTGGGTTGAGCGATAGCACGGATCGGAGTTCAAAAATTAAGCTGCCAGAACAGGCGGATACCACAGGCAATTTAGTGCTGGGCTATGAGCGAGGACCATGGAGTTTACGTGTGTCGGCGGCGTACAAAAGTGAAAACTTAAGAGGTATCAATGTCGATGATGCCGCAGAAGACACTCATCAAGACGACCACTTACAAATTGATTTGTCCGCAAAGTTCGATGTTAGTGACACCGTGCAATTGTATTTCAACGGGGTGAACTTGAATGACGAGCCTTTCTACGTGTACCAAGGTGCGAAAAACTACAACGCTCAATATGAAGAATACGGCCCCTCTTATGTTTTGGGTGTGACGTATAGAAACTTCTAAGTCATAGAGGCTTTTTAGAGTTTGGTCACTGGTTATGCTTGAGCCATTGACGCATCAAACAAATGACGTATTAAACATAGGCAGCAGTGATTAGGCCCTGAGTATCAGGGCCATTTTTTAAGGATTTTTGAGGTTATGAAATTTTTTGTCTTGCCCTTGATCGGTCTGACCTGGCTGTTATCGGCGTGTTCATCCAATGTGAATTCAGAACACACTCAGTCTACTGTCACGAAATGGGCCGAAACACAGTCTATGGAAGGTCGTCTGTTGCGATGGCTTTCCAATAAAGAGCAATCCGTCTTGCTGGCCAGTAGTGAGCAAAACGGCGTGATGATGTTTTCCAAAACCGGTAAATGGCTGGCTCAAACCGAATCAGGAGACACAAAAGTCATCGATACAATGGTCAGTTCTTCAGGCGTAAATTGGCTGACATGGTTTGATGAACAGCGCATGAAGCTGCAGTTGTCGCGCATTGCTGAGGTGGATGCGCCGATGGTCTCTCTGGAAATTTCACAACATTGGGCAGCTCCGGTTACGGCGATGTGCTTTGATCAAGCATCGCAGCCTTTGTCTGATGATTGGGCAGGCGATTGGATGACGCTGTGGGTTGCGGATGAAAGTGGCATGGCGAGCCAGTTATTATTACAAGCTTCTCAAGCGACTTTTTCTTATCAAGTTGTTCGTCAGGTGCCCGTGGGTGAAGGCGTGACGGCCTGTGCAATGGCTTCTAATGATCGACGTGTCATGTTTGCTCAGCAAGGTATCGGTGTGTTTTCTCTAAACGCGGATGAGGAAACGGATGAAGAACGCCGTCTGTTGGTGGCCGAAGGAGTAGATGGTTTTCATGAGGTCACGGATCTAGTGTCTTCAAAGCAGGGTGTTTATATCACCACGGATCAAGGTGGCTGGCTGTTAGACTCTGAGGACAAGCTTCAGAAGCTTGTAGACTGGTCATCGCTGGATGATGTGACCAGTGCGGCGTTTGTTGCTGGCGATAACGACAACGCTACCGCTGGTGGCGGGCAGGGACGCTGGTTGATGGTCACCGATGAAGGCGCAACGATTTGGCAGCAGCCTAAAGACTCTAATGCTCATCAGGTTGTGACCGATACCCCACCTTTGATGACAGACACAACCATAACCTTGTTACCAACAGGGCAAACACAGGCGGTAGACAGTATTGGTGATGCGGCCGACGACCCTGAAATTTGGGTCAATCAAGCACAGCCAGCCGCGAGCTTGATCTTTGGAACGGACAAAAAGAAAGGCTTGTGGGTGTATGATTTGAAGGGCGAGGCGAAGCAGTTTCTGCCTGTCGGACGAGTCAATAATGTGGATGTTCGCTATGGCGTCGAGTGGAAAGGCGAGGTAATGGATATCGCCATGACCACCAATCGCACTACCAATAATGTTGATTTGTTCAGTATTGATGTGGAAAGTGGCGAAGTAGCGCTGCTTACTCAAACCGTACTCGATGACTCTTTAGGTGAGCCTTACGGAGGTTGTTTACAGCAGGGTGATGATGCCCACAGCCTTTATGTTTGGGTCAATAATAAATCGGGTGAGTTTCAGCAGTGGAAAGTAGACTTCTCTAATCAGCAGATCACCAACACCATGACTCGTCGTTTCAGTATTGCCACCCAGCCAGAAGGTTGCGCAGTGGATGAAACTTATGGGCGCATGATTCTGGGTGAAGAAGATCACGGTCTTTGGGTGGTTGGAACAGCCTTCGATCAGGAGCCGGATCTACGTTTAATGGATAAAGTGGGTGGTGGGCACTTAGTGGCCGATGTTGAAGGTGTCACCGTGTACAAATCCGCAGCAGGGCATGGCTATATTGTGGTATCCAGTCAAGGTGACAATGCCTATGCGGTTTATGATCGACAGACATTGGATTATGTCGGGCGCTTTAGAGTGGGTTTGAATGGCCCCTTAGGTATAGATGGCAGCTCTGAAACGGATGGCTTGGCGGTGGTATCGGCCAATTTAGGCGGTGATTTTGAGCAGGGGCTGCTGGTGGTTCAGGATGGGCGTAACCGCTTTCCGGATGCCCCGCAGAACTTTAAGCTGGTGCCGTGGGGCCATGTGGTTGATGGACTACATTTACCCCGCAAATAAACCAACGTTAGAAGATATGGTGGGCCATCAAAACAAAGCGGCTGAAGGATGTGTCTGAACCAATGGGGTAGCGGGGGATGTGGTAGTTGTCTTCCATCGGGGCAATGGCCGGCCCCGGTGTCATGGTGACCGCGGACTGGATATGGTATTTGTTCAGAACGTGTTTGCAATGTTCGTCGAAGTCGATGTCTCGCCCATTGGGATAGGCAAAGTGCTCACAAACTGTTCCCGTAAAAGACTCAACATCACGAATGGATGCTTTGATTTCGTCGTACTTTTCATCGTCCGAGAGCAGACTTAAAATCGCATGGGATTGAGTGTGTGCACCGTACTCAATCAGAGGGTGGTCTTTCGTTCGCGCGATGGTATCTGAATCTATCATTCGGAAAGGCGAGTCTTTGGGCGTTGGTGGATTAACCGGTGTGTCTAAAAGCCGCTCTATCCCTTCGACTTTTTGCATAAGATCTTGTTGATGCAACTGCTTGAGTTCGTTTTGCAGGCTCTGGTTGCAGAAGGCTTTATCTTCACGTGAGGTGATAGGGTAATTTACCCCGCCCCACGACAGAACCGTTTTTTGTGTCGCTGACAGGGCTCTGATAATACGGGAAAACCAAGTGCATTCATGACTGTTAATCAAATCACTGGTTAAATAAATAATGGCAGGGGCTTGGTATTTTTCTAGGATCGGGAGTGCTTGATCGATTTGGCTTTGAAACCCATCGTCAAACGTGATGACCGCACAAGGTTTGGTGACCGTGCCTTCTGCGAGCATTTCTACGGCTTGGCTGATTGATACGATGTCGAAATTTTTTGCCAGATAAGCAATCTGACGCTCAAACTCATTGACGTCCAGAAAACACCAATCCGGGCAATCAAGCGGGGTGTCAATTAAAGCATGATAAGTAAAGATGCTGATGGCGTTCTGACGGAACCCCATAACCTGCACAAAGCGAAGTACTGGCGGGCAAGCAAGAAGTTGCACGAGTTGATTTTTTACCCATCCTTTCACGCAGACAGCCCCTTCGTGCGTTGTGGAGCAAACAATCAGAGCTGTCCAATCTAGCTCTACTTTTACCGACAGGTAAAAGCCTAATAGTCCTAATTGAAATTGTAAAGAGTGTTTATTATACGATAAAAAGTGTGAAGTCTGTCACGCTTTTATGGTGTTTTCACCGTTTTTGTCTCTAATATGTGCCGCTTTTTATCTTGAGTGGATGCGGAGCACTGCAGTACTGGGGTTGTTGGGGGCTTTTAATAGTGGGTCGTGCTTTCTAATAATTCGTACTTTCTAATAATTCGTACTTTCTAATAATTCGTACTTTCTAATAATTCGTACTTTCTAAATAAGTCGTACTTTTTAATAAGTCGTACTCCGATGTAGCCAGTAGTGGTTTGTGGCACTTGTAAGTGAGAAGCAAAACTCCCAGCTAAGCACTGAGAGAGCTTCTGTCGCCCAGTGAAGTAAATCGGTACGTTGAATTACGGCGCAAGTGGATTCCTGAATGGCCTCTAGCGTCGATTTCCTATACCCTTGCCCACTTGTTTTTGAGGGGGGAGAGAGCGCAATGCGTCGCCAAGATTTCTACTATCAACTGCCTGATGAGTTAATTGCTCGACAGCCGACAGCTGAACGCACCGGCAGTCGTTTGCTGCGTTTGGACGGTGACAGTGGTGCCATTCAGCATGGTCAATTTCCCGACCTGATGTCTTGGTTAGAGCCCAATGATTTATTGGTCTTTAATAATACCCGTGTTATTCCTGCTCGAGTTTATGGTCAAAAGCCTTCCGGTGGCAAAGTAGAAGTATTGGTAGAACGAGTACTCGACTCTCACCGAGTTTTAGCGCATACGCGCTCCAGCCGTTCCCCCAAAATTGGTACGCCTATAGTTTTGGAAGACGGTACCTTAATTACAGTGGTGGGTCGTCGCGACGCTTTGTTTGAACTTGAGTTTCCGGCCGATAAGCCAGCGTTACAGGTATTGGAACACATTGGTCATATGCCACTGCCGCCCTATATTGATAGAGAAGACGACTTAAACGATCGGGAGCGCTACCAAACGGTATACAGCGATCCAGCTAAGTTGGGCGCGGTTGCGGCCCCTACCGCCGGATTGCACTTCGATGATCGGTTATTGCAGAGCCTGAAAGACAAAGGCGTCAATCTGGCGTTTGTGACACTGCATGTTGGCGCGGGAACATTCCAGCCAGTAAGAGTTGATAATATCCTTGAGCATCAGATGCACAGTGAAATTATGGAGGTCGATGCTTCCGTTTGTGAGCAGGTTAAGCGCGCCAAGGCACAGGGCGGCCGTGTAATTGCGGTAGGCACGACCAGCGTACGCTGCTTAGAGACCGCTTCACAGCAGGGTGAAATCGAGCCGTATCAGGGCGAAACCAATATTTTTATTTATCCCAGTTATCAGTTCAAGACTGTGGATGGGTTAGTTACAAACTTTCACCTGCCAGAGTCGACACTGCTGATGTTGGTGTCGGCGTTTGCCGGTTATCGACATGTGATGTCGGCTTATGATGAAGCTGTTGCCGAGCGTTATCGTTTTTTCAGTTATGGTGATGCGATGTTCATGACTCGCAACCCGAATGCGACAATCGAGGAGGTTGGTCTTGAACCCTGAAACCGTCAGTAAACGGGAATCCTGTTTTCTAGATTTTGAATTGGATACCACGCAAGGGAAAGCCCGTCGTGGTCGTTTGAAGTTTCCCCGTGGCGTTGTGGAAACACCGGCGTTCATGCCAGTTGGCACTTATGGCACAGTCAAAGGTATGTTGCCCCGCGACATTGAAGCCATCGGTGCCGACATCATTCTTGGAAATACCTTCCACCTAATGTTGCGGCCTGGCACGGAAGTGATTAAGGCACACGGGGATCTGCATGACTTTGCTCAATGGCAGAAGCCTATCCTTACGGATTCCGGTGGCTTTCAAGTGTTCAGCTTAGGGAAAATGCGCAAAATCACTGAAGCGGGTGTGACGTTTCGCTCGCCAATCGACGGCAGCAAGGTTGAGTTAAATCCAGAAAAAGCCATCGCCGTGCAAAGAGATCTCGGTTCCGATGTGGTTATGATTTTTGATGAGTGCACCCCTTACCCAGCAACTGAGAAAGAAGCCAGAGATTCGATGGCCCTTTCTCTGCGCTGGGCGCAACGCAGCAAAGATGCACATGGTGACAGTCCTTCGGCTTTATTTGGGATTGTTCAAGGCGGTATGTATGAGCATTTGCGTACCGAATCTTTAAAGGGCTTGGAAGACATTGGTTTTGATGGTTACGCCATCGGCGGGTTGTCGGTGGGTGAACCCAAAGAAGATATGATCCGCATATTGGATCATTTAGCCAGTGATATGCCAGTGGATAAGCCTCGCTATTTAATGGGGGTGGGTAAGCCTGCGGATATTGTTGAAGCGGTACGTCGCGGAGTGGACATGTTTGATTGCGTGATGCCAACTCGAAACGCTCGCAACGGCCACCTGTTTACCTCAGAAGGCGTTATTAAGATCCGCAATGCCAAGCACCGTCACGACACATCACCCTTGGATGCTCGTTGTGACTGCTACACCTGCAGCAATTTTAGTCGAAGCTATTTACATCATTTGGATAAATGCGGTGAAATCCTGGGGGCGCAACTGAATACCATTCATAATTTACGTTTTTATCAGAACTTGATGTCAGGCTTGCGCGATGCGATCAGTGGGCATCAGCTGGATGAGTTTATTGCTGAATTTTACGAGCTTCAGGGGTTGGAAGTACCGGCTTTGCCTGAATCTTGAGTATAATGTCGCACTTTTGATGGTAGGGTGCAGCGAAAGCTGCACTAAATAAGTACGAAAACACAAAGAAATTGGGCTCAGAGGCCTCTTTGGAAAGTTTATGAATCGTTATCCTCTATGGAAAAATCTGTTGGTGTTGTTTATCGCGGCACTTGGTGTTGTCTATTCGGCTGCCAATTTGTACGCACCTGATCCCGCTATTCAGGTTTCTGGGCAGTCTAGTGCTACCGTTATTGATGAGCGCACGTTGTCCATGGTGACAAAAGTGTTGGATGACGCCGGTATTGGTTATTTTGGTGAAGAGTCTAATGGTAAAAGCGGTTTACTGCGCCTGACCGATGTTGATGATCAATTGGCGGCGAAGCAGTTGATCCAGACAGAGCTTGGTTACAATTACGTCGTCGCTTTGAACTTGGCGCCCACCACACCTGAATGGTTGCGCAGTCTGGGCGGCGAACCGATGAAGTTAGGTTTGGACTTGGCCGGTGGGGTGCACTTTTTGTTAGAAGTGGATACAAAATCCGCGGTTGCCAAGCGTCTTGAGATTACCGTAGATGATATGAAGGCGGCACTGCGCAAGGCCAAATTGCGTTATCTTGCTGTCAACTTAGATGATAAAAACTCCGTTACCGCCATCTTTAATTCAGCGGAAACCCGTGACGACGCCAGCGCGATGTTACGCACGGAATACTCAAATCTCGTGCGTGAAGAAGAAGACGATGGTGAACGCTTCTTGTTGCACATGCACATGAGTGAGACGGCCGTACGTGAAATTGAAGATTATGCCGTCAGTCAAAACCTTACCACTCTGCGCAACCGAGTTAATGAACTGGGTGTGTCTGAGCCCATTGTGCAGCGTCAGGGCCGAACGCGTATCGTTGTAGAATTGCCCGGCGTACAGGATACCGCCGAAGCAAAACGTATCATTGGTAAAACGGCGAATCTGGAGTTTCGTTTAGAGGCTAGACCTTCAGAATTGGTTACCCGTAAGGAAGCTTTTCCCTATCGCAATGAGTTAGACCAACGCCGTTGGGGGGATGCGTACTTAGAGAAAAAGCTGATCTTGTCTGGTGATCATGTTTCCAAGGCACAATCGAGCTTTGATGGCCAAACGGGGCAGCCGCAAGTCAACATTACTTTGGACAATGTTGGTGGCACTAAAATGCATCGCGCTACGCGCAACAATGTGGGTCGCAAAATGGGTGTGTTGTTTATCGAACACAAAACCCAAATGAACTATGTGATCAATGATAAGGGCGAGCAAGAAGCCATTCCGAATCAAATTGTTGAAAAGAAAATCATCAGTTTGGCAACCATTCAAAGCGCTTTGGGGGTTCAGTTCCGCATTACTGGTTTGGATAATCCCGGCGAGGCTTCAGAGCTGGCATTATTGCTTCGCGCAGGTGCTTTAGCGGCCCCAATGTACTTTGTGGAAGAACGCACTATTGGCCCATCATTGGGTGCAGACAACATTGATGTTGGTGTAACGTCCGTACAGATCGGTTTGGCCTTAGTACTGATATTTATGCTGTTCTATTACAAGGTGTTTGGTCTGGCTGCAAATGTGGCGCTGTCATTGAACCTTGTCTTGTTGGTGGCGTGCATGTCATTGCTCGGTGCCACTCTGACCTTGCCGGGTATTGCCGGTATTGTACTGACTGTAGGCATGGCGGTAGATGCCAACGTGCTGATTTTCTCCCGTATCCGTGAAGAGCTTGCCAATGGTATGCCGCCTCAGTCAGCGATCTCTTCTGGGTTTGATCGTGCTTTCACCACCATTTTGGACGCCAATATCACCACGCTCATTGTAGCTGTAATTCTGTACGGTATTGGTTCTGGGCCGGTGCAAGGTTTTGCGGTTACCTTATCCATTGGCATTCTTACGTCTATGTTCACGGCGATCGTGGGCACAAGAGCCATCATTAATCTCATCTACGGCCGTCGCGCCAGAATTGAAAAACTCTGGATTTAATTGAGCGAATCATTCACGGCGATAGAGGATTTACACATGTTAGAAGAAGCAAAAACGATCAATTTTATGGGCAAGCGCAAGATTGCCGCGGCACTGTCTATTGTTTTTCTGTTGGCATCGGTTGCGTCATTAGTTGTCAATGGGTTGAAATTTGGGTTGGACTTCACCGGTGGTACGCAAATTGAAGTGGGTTTTCAGCAGCCCGCTGATTTAAGTCAGGTGCGTACCGATTTAAGCAATGCCGGATTTGAAGATGCGGTAGTGGTGTACTTTGGTGCCGAAACCGATGTCTTGATTCGCTTGCAAGAAGGCATTGTCGCCGGTATGGGGGATCAAGTTCTGGCGGCGCTGAATCAGAATTCGGCCGATCCCGTAGAGCTGCGACGTGTCGAGTTTGTTGGCCCGCAAGTAGGTGAAGAGCTGCGTGATGAAGGTGGCTTGGGTTTGCTGTTTGCTCTACTGGTCGTAATGGCGTATGTCGCTATGCGTTTCCAGTTCAAGTTTTCTGTGGGTGCTGTGGCCGCATTGGCCCATGATGTGATTCTTGTTTTAGGTTTTTTCTCTATCACACAGATGGACTTCGATCTTACTGTACTTGCGGCGGTTTTGGCGGTGATTGGTTACTCCCTTAACGACACCATTGTGGTAGCCGATCGAGTGCGAGAGAACTTTCGCAAAATTCGAGGTGAAACACCCCATCAAGTGATTAATATTTCTTTAACGCAAACCTTGGGTCGCACGTTGATCACCTCTTTGACCACCATCATGGTGTTGTTGGCGCTGTTCTTTTTTGGCGGTGAGATGATTCACGGTTTCTCGTCAGCGTTACTGGTAGGGGTATTAGTGGGTACGTATTCCTCTATCTACGTCGCCAGCAATATTTTGTTGGCCATGAACATCAGCAAAGAAGACTTGATGCTGCCAGTCAAAGAAGAAGGCGAAGAGCAAGACGAAATGCCCTAACACTCTTTTGAGTTCTGACCACGCAGCCGGCGATACCGTTGCCTTATTGAACAGGGGATATATTCTTTAGCCTGATTTTTATAATGAAATGATGGAAACTGATAACGTGTTAGAGGCGTTATCGGTTTCCATGTCAAAAGTTGTTTAATAGCGCTTTTAATTTTAAGACTGGTTTCATTCAGGGATTGACTAGAGTCAGAAATGGATACTGTGAAAGACAGCGCGTGTCAGTGTTTGGTTGCACTGGCACGGATGCAGCAGGTCGCTGCGGATTACCAACAGTTACGTCATCAGTTCGGCAAAAGCGATACGCCTTTTGACGATACTGATCCGCTCAGGGCTTCCAAACCCTTAGGCTTTAAAGCCCGTGTAGTCGGTGATCATACTCAGCCTGATACCCGTAATCTTTCTAGCTTGACTCTCTGGGCCATTGGTAAGGCTCGGGATGGCAGCTATTTTATTCCTGCCAAACTCAAACCTGCGAACGACTCTGAGCTTGAAGGTCAAGGCCTTCAAGCTCTTATTATTCACGCCGATCAACAAACCCTTCAGTGAGTCAATCAATCTGAGTTTGATATTCGCTGGTTTATGCTCGCCATTGTCAAATACCGCAAATTGATTGGCGGTGTGTTGCTGGTGTCTTTCTGTATCCAGCTGTCGCACTTTAAACGTGATGCTAAGATTGGTTACGCCTCGGTTCTTTCAAATAGAGATGAATAAAGTAGTGATGAATAAGCGGCGATTGATCGAGTATGTGTTATCGCCATTACTGAGAAAAATGGATGAGAGTGAAGGGAAGCGATAATGAGCATAGATAAATACCTTTCGATAGCAGCACTGCTGGCGGGTGCAGTATTAGGAATCGTAGCCGAGCAAACGTTTGCCAATATGGATCATTCACAGGTTGTATCATCAGAAGGTAGGGTTACCTACACCATCGAAGGCAGAAAAGACCCACGCTTGCAGGCAACCTTTATGGCCTCTTACATCAGCACCAGTAAGTCAGAGGCCTGCTCGCACAGCAACCCGTCAACGGGTACTCGCAAAGTGAAAATCGGCAGTAAACGCTACCCGATTACCGACGAGCATTATCGCATCGAGATCCCTGTGTATCTGGAAGAGAACGAAAACGAATGTGGCTATCGTTTCTCCCGCATTGAATTGTTACTGCGTCGTCAATACGACAACGAACTCTATTCAAGACATATTCTTTTGAGTGATTCTCAAAAGGTGCCGGCTATTTATTATGGCAGTAAGGGTGGTTTTAGTGGGGGGGGGGTAATCCTCTTCTTCCAGCAAGGCTCTACACCGATAAACGGTATTTTCGTATCGCCAGAGAGACCCAATATGTTTGTAGGACTGAATGGTATCTTAAGACGAAAACATATCACAAAGACGATCATGCAGCGTTGTACTGTTTTATGCGTATACGGGATGGTGAGGGTGAAAATCAATTTGTTAAGCCTACCCAGTACAGCATAGTCACTCATCCAGAGTTTGGAATAGACGAGATTAAGAGTGATCAACTTCAGGTTGATCTTTTGGCGGATGATGAGGGCAGTAAAGCGTATGACGGAAAAGGGACTTTGCAAGACTACTTCAGGACTTTACCCAAACCGCCACCGTCACTCCTAGAAAGGCTGAAGAGTTGGGTTGACGATTTTTTGAAGAATCTTTTTAAATGAAATCACTAAATGCTACTGATTGATTAGGGGAGGGCAATAACAGATGGGATGATAAGGTCAGTGGCGTTGGGGTGCTTACAATCCACTCGCCGAGAGACTACACTTAATAGCCGCAATTTTTTGACTGGTTGTCGTACACAGACCAGCCAAATGTTATTTTGAATATTGATGATGTTTAGCGTTTCATCCGCATTTATGGCTTAAACAGTATGTGTGAGTGACATGAAATCTATGTTGTCGATTACATTCTCGATTTCAATCCTATCCAAGGCTTAGGGGGCTACACCAGTGAAAGCGTTATTCGAAGCCTGTTTGCGTTGGGTAGATACACGGTGGTGGTGGTTGGCCACAGTCATGTTGGTGTTGGTCAGCTATTTCTCTTTGCTGCCTTTGCCACAGCTGCCCGATGTTCCTGGAACCGACAAGCTGCATCACTTTATTGCGTACGCATTAGTTGTGTTTCCTATCGCGGTACGTCGGCCCAAGTTTTGGTTGGGTTATGCGCTTATCTTGTTCGCTTACAGTGGCGTAATTGAAATCCTACAGCCTTATGTGAATCGTTACGGTGAATGGCTGGATTTGCTTGCCAATGGGGCTGGGATTTTAATAGGTATCGCGGCAGCGTGGGTGTGCTTACAGCTTAGCTCTTCTCATGCTCGCGATCTTGGCCGTAGGTGATGATGGCAGGGATCTCTGGCGTGACTTTCTTGCCCTATCTTTAAGCTCTAATTTGGGGCGAGTTTTGTGGGATCTGCACTCTGTGTGCCTTTTTTGGGGCAAAAAAGGCTGTTCTGTATAAATATGCCCCCTTTAAACTGGCACAAGCTTTGCTGTATTAAAAGTAAGTACACAGATGGCTGTCGCTACTAAATAGAGTGTTTAAAAAGGATTTTTTAGTGATGGCAATGATGCCGCGTGATACAGGATCGCATCTTGTCTCTAATGCGTAGCGAGCACTCCAGTATTCATTTTGTATACGCTTTTTTTGGATCTCTCTGAGCTTGTGCCCTGTCTGACAGGGCATTTTTTTGCCTGTTTTTTACGCTAGATACTGAAATTTGGTTATCGGTATCGCATGCTTTGCACTCGCCCCTACCTACGATTCAATTGGCGCTAGCGATTTAGGGTCTTATTGGCGCGTGTTTCTATGGTTATTCAGCTTCATAATTAAGATCAGTTTTTTTCTGGTTTACCGAGATTCTGATTAGCGGCGGAGCGCTGATGTGGCTGTGGGTAAGATTGCTGAAGGCAAGAAAACTTCGTTGGCAGTAGTTTTCGCAGAGGGCACAATTTTGAGCCTGCCTTCACATCCAGTTGCTCCCTGCGCTCAGGTGCCTGATCTTGAGCCAAATGAGCAAATACTTCCAGAAGCCAGTGGTTAAGGTGTGTTAGCGGCATAGTAAGATACCTTCCTTCCTACAGTGATATAGTTAGTATAGACCGCTTTTGACGATGGCTAATTGAATATTGCTGTTAACCAGCCGCCTTAAGGTTGCGACTGGATCGCAGGAAACCGATAATGGCTATTGTCTATTATTGAATGAAAAGAGCTCTTTTATGCCTTCCCTGCAAGATCAACTGATGAAAGCTGGCATCGTCGACCAGAAAAAAGCAAAAGCCATCAAGAAAGAAAAACAAAAACAGGCCAAACAACAACCCAAAGGCAAGCCTGTGGTCGATGAAAATAAAGAGCAGGCGCGAAAAGTGTTGGCTGAAAAAGTCGCTAGAGATAAAGAAATGAATCGTATGCGACAGGCAGAAGCTGAGCTTAAAGCGTTAAACGCTCAGATATTGCAGTTGGTTGCTTTAAACCGGATCGATCGTGAGCGCGGTGAGGTGGCCTATCAATTCACCGACGGCAAAAAAATCAAAAAGCTGTACGTGACGGATAAGCTTCAGAAGCTATTAGGCTTAGGACAAATCGCCATAGCGCGTATTAAAGATGATTATGAATTGGTGCCGGCTGGGGTAGCCGATAAAATTCGGCAGCGCGATGAAAGTGTGATTGTATTGCAAAACACCCGCGCAGCCAGTGAGGTAGAAGAAGACGATCCTTACGCGGATTACCAGATCCCCGATGATTTGATGTGGTGAGTGAGGATTATTTTATCACCACGTTTAATGATTCAAATGAGCACTACACTGCTGATGAGGGTCTTCCCAGTTCCGATTTATCGGCAGCCCAGAGTGTGACAGGTGTATCGGCTCTAGAGGTTTTACGCTCAGTATTTGGTTACGATGAGTTTCGTAACCAGCAAGCCGACATTGTTGAGCATGTCATACAGGGTGGGGACGCGTTGGTCTTAATGCCAACGGGTGGCGGTAAATCCCTGTGTTATCAGGTGCCTGCATTAGTGCGTGAGGGCGTTACTATTGTGGTATCGCCGCTGATTGCTCTGATGCAAGACCAAGTGGAAGCTCTGCATCAAAACGGTGTTCGCGCAGACTTCCTTAATTCCACGCTGTCTGCTGCGCAGTCGGCACAAGTCGAGCAGCGGCTTGTGAGCGGCGAACTGGATTTACTCTATGTAGCACCCGAACGGCTGATGTTGCCCTACATGCTGTCGTTGCTGGAACGCTCGCCCCTTGCGCTATTCGCTATTGATGAAGCCCACTGTGTGTCGCAATGGGGTCACGACTTTCGCCCTGAGTATCGCCAGTTGTCGGTGCTGCACGAACGCTTCCCTAACATACCGCGCATCGCTTTAACCGCAACGGCGGATGGCCCAACTCAGCGCGATATTATTGAGCGTTTGAATCTAGATTCGGGCGCTGTATTTAACAGTGGTTTTGATCGACCTAATATCCGCTACCATATCGCTGAAAATACGGGTAATGCTCGCGAGCAGTTGCTGCGTTTTATGCGCAATGAGCACGATGGTGATGCTGGTATTGTCTATTGTTTGTCGCGTAAGCGAGTGGAAGATATTTCCGCCTGGTTGGTCAGTAAAGGTGTCAATGCCTTGCCTTATCATGCTGGTTTGAGTGCCGAGTTGAGACAGCATCATCAACGACGTTTTCTGCGTGAAGATGGAATCGTCGTTGTCGCTACCATTGCCTTTGGTATGGGTATTGATAAGCCTGATGTGCGCTTTGTGGCCCATTTGAATTTACCCAAAAGCATAGAGGCGTATTACCAAGAAACTGGCCGTGCCGGCCGCGATGGTATGGCTGCACAAGCGTGGATGGTGTACGGCTTACAAGATGTGATCACGCTGCGGCAAATGCAAGCCAGTTCATCTGCCCATGATAGCTATAAGCGTATTGAACAGCACAAATTGGATGCCATGCTGGGGTTGTGTGAGGTCACTAGCTGTCGTCGCCAAAGCTTATTGCACTACTTTGGAGAGGCATTGGCCGAACCCTGCGGTAACTGCGATAACTGTTTGTCACCACCGCAAACCTGGAATGCCACAGTGTCTGCCCAGAAAGCCTTGTCTTGTGTGTACCGCACCGGACAGCGCTTTGGCGTGAATTACTTGGTGGATGTTTTGTTGGGTAAATCCAACGATCGTATTTCTCAGTTTGGGCACGATAGCATCAGCACCTTTGGTATTGGTAATGAACATTCGGTTGCGCAGTGGCGGGGAGTCTTTCGGCAGCTGATTGCCAGAGGGCTGCTCAATGTCGATGTAGAAGGGCATGGCAGTGTGAGCCTTGCGGAAGCCGCAAGACCAGTTTTAAAAGGCGAAGATACCTTAATGCTGCGTGAGTTGAGCCGCGAGTCTGCACCGAAGAGAAAGTCTAAGAGCACAGTTAAATCCGCACACAGTGCGCTCTGGGAGGCGTTGCGTGCATGTCGCAAAGAGTTGGCTGAGGCACAGGGGGTTCCCGCCTATGTGATTTTTCACGATGCGACTTTAGCGGAAATGGCTGAGCGGGAACCACATACGCTTGAAGCTATGTCGGGGATCTCTGGAGTGGGTAGCCGAAAATTAGACGCCTACGGCGATGCTTTTCTTCAGGTGGTTCAGCAGCATAAAGGGCCTCAAGACGCGACGGTAAAAGCTGGTGCCTCTGCCGCGGAATCGGTTTTGCTACTGTGCCAAGGCTTATCGCCATTGGATATTGCTTTGCGTCGAGAAATGACACTGACGACTGTTTATCGTCATTTGGCGGGAGCCATCGAGAGCGGTGAGCTGGAATTGGACGACGTTCTGGATTTAGGCAATGATGAACTGAATGCTATTCAGCTGGCGTTTGAGCACAGCGAAGGGAACCGATTGAAACCCGTTTTTGAAGCATTGGAAGGGGCGTATGAATACGGTGTGTTGGATTGTGTGCGAGCTTGGCTGGTTGTTTCACAGGTGAGCTGAGCGCTCACCTGAGTACTGCAAGGCGACATAACAACCACTAATGCTGTGCATGCGCCATCAACCCTGTGGGTAGATAAAGCGCAGGGCAGATTTAAATCCGCCCTGCTTGAATCAGACGTTGCCTAAATGCTTGCCGACAATTTGAAGTAACGGTTTAAAGACTTTCGGTGAGGCGCAAACAATGTTGCCTTTTTCCATAAAGCTGTTGCCACCTTTAAAGTCACTGACCATACCGCCAGCCTCTTTTACCAGCAGGATGCCCGCAGCAATATCCCACGGTTTCAAGTTCATTTCCCAAAAACCGTCAAAGCGTCCTGCGGCTACATAAGCCAAGTCTAAAGACGCAGCCCCTGGGCGACGGATGCCAGCGGTTTGGCCCGCAATATCTTGCAAAGCGGCTAAATAAGGGGTGATATTTTCTAGTGAGTAACCATTGAATGGGATACCGGTGCCAATTAAGGCGCCTTTGAGGCCATTGCGAGCAGCAACGCGGATACGGCGACCGTTTAAGGTTGCGCCTTTGCCGCGGCTGGCCGTAAATTCTTCGCGTGACATGGGGTTAAGAACAACAGCGTGTTCGATTTGGCCTCGGTATAGGCAGGCGATAGAGATGGCAAAGTGGGGTATGCCATGAATGAAGTTGGTGGTGCCGTCGAGCGGGTCAATGATCCACTCGTAGTCACTGCTAGTACCAGAGCGGCCTGTTTCTTCGCCCAGAAAACAGTGCTCAGGAAACGCCTTGCGCAGATGATAGAGAATCTCTTTTTCAGCGGCTTTATCAACATCGGTGACAAAGTCATTCCGACCTTTTTCTTCAAAATTTACAACGTCAACACGTTCTAGGGCGCGCTCGATAAGCTCGCCAGCTTTGCGCGCAGCGCGCAGAGCAATATTCAGCATGGGTTCCATTGGTACCAACCGTTAAAAGCAACAAACAATGTGTAAAGAGCAGGCTCTGGCTGTTCAGCTTCAGAGCGAAGGAACCTTAAATTATAGCAGGCCTTTGTGGCGAGAGATACTGCTTAGGTTGCACAGCAGTTGGCGGCGGCGTGTGAGCGTCCTATGGATTGAGGTAAAAACTTGAAACGACAGGTTAGCGCGCGGGCCTGTAACACTTTGGCCTGGTATTTGGTAAACTGCGCGCCCTCTAAGGCGGCCAGAGGTTCTAGGTGCGCTTGTCCTACTCAAAAACAGGTATCAGAAAGGCATGTCAGATTCATTGCTGAACAAGATTCGCATCGTGTTGGTAAATACCAGCCACCCAGGCAACATTGGTGGTGCCGCTCGAGCCATGAAGAATATGGGCTTGTCACAACTGTATTTGGTGGCACCCAAAGAATATCCCGCGGCTAAAGCCGTTTGGCGTGCAGCTGGGGCGCAGGATGTATTGGACAGTGCGATTGTCGTCGAAACACTCGAAGAGGCGGTGGCTGACTGTGGTCTAGTGGTTGGAACCAGTGCTCGCGAGCGACGTATCCCGTGGCCATTGGTGACTCCGCGTGAGTGTGGTGAGCGCGCCATCGCAGAAGCGCAGCATCATGATGTGGCCATTGTCTTTGGTCGCGAAGATAGAGGCTTAACCAACGAAGAGTTGCACAAGTGCAATTACCACGTGCATATCCCTGCCAACCCTGATTATTCTTCTTTGAATTTGGGTGCGGCTGTGCAGGTGTTGTCTTATGAAGCGCGGATGGCGTGGTTGATGCACAAAGAGGGTAAGCTACCGCATTTTGATGATTGGGATCAGCCACCAGCCGATCACAGGGCGCTGGAGCACTATTTTGAGCATCTGCAGAAAACTCTGGAGGCTCTAAAGTTTATCGAGCCTGATAATCCTCGCCAAACCATGACTCGCCTTCGTCGACTTTACAGTCGTATTCGTATGGATGAGATGGAGTTGAGCATTTTGCGGGGCGTTTTAACCGCTATTCAAAACTTCATTTTTCACACGAACAACAAAATCAACGCTCTAGAATCGACCAATAAAGACAAATTGGACGACGGCAAATAATAACCGACTAAATTAGTAGGTTTTATACTTGACTAATTTGGTCGGGTTTTAGATACTCACACCCTCGCGATCCGTCATAGCCAATGATGCGGTTTGCACCACGAGTTCGGCAGCACTTAAGGCTGTAGGGATCCATTAAAATAGGAAGTGACTGTGAGTCTAAAGATTATTTCAGGAGCACACTTATGCGCCTAACCACTAAAGGACGCTACGCTGTAACTGCTATGCTGGATCTGGCGTTAAATGCCGAAAAAGGCCCCATCAGTTTGGCGGATATTTCCAAACGCCAAGAAATTTCCCTGTCTTATTTGGAGCAGCTTTTTTCGAAATTGCGACAAAAATCGCTGGTGAGCAGTGTGCGTGGGCCTGGTGGTGGTTATCGTTTAAACCATAAGCCTGATGCTATTTCGGTTGCTCAGATTATCGATGCGGTTAATGAATCTATTGATGCGACTAATTGTGAGCGACAGGGCAATTGTCAGCATGGTCAAGTGTGCCTGACCCATCACCTTTGGTGTGACTTGAGCGATCGTATCCATACTTTTTTAAGCAGTATTACGCTCGAAAACTTAGTATTGCGTGATGATGTGAAACAAGTATCAGCACGACAAAATGCCTACCCTGAGCTTGGTTTGCTAGACATTTCGGGGGCACAGTGATTCAGCCGATTTACTTGGATTACGCGGCAAGTACACCTATTGACCCGGCTGTTGCTGAAGCCATGAGCCAGTGTCTACTGATGTCCGGTACGTTCGCCAATCCCGCGTCACGTTCTCATGTATATGGTTGGCAAGCGGAAGAGAAAGTCGAGTTGGCACGTTGTCAGTTGGCGGAGCTTATCGGCTGCGACAGTCGAGAAGTGGTATGGACCAGCGGCGCGACAGAAGCAAACAATCTGGCCCTCAAAGGGGTGTTTGAAACCCTGAATTATGAAGGACATTTGATCACCTCGGTCATTGAGCATAAAGCGATTGTTGACCCAGCCAAATGGCTAGAGAAACAGGGCGTTCAAGTGACTTGGTTAACACCCAATAGAGAGGGGGTTATTTCGCTCCAGCAAGTGCAGGATGCTGTGCAAGCGAACACCCGCTTAGTCAGCTTAATGCACGTCAATAACGAAGTCGGAGCGATCAACCCTATCGCTGAAATAGGTCGTTGGTGTCGTGAACAACGCCTTCTTTTTCATGTGGACGGTGCGCAGTCTGCGGGCAAAGTGCCAGTTGATGTCGATAACCTGCATGTGGATTTGCTGAGTTTGTCGGCGCACAAATTCTATGGCCCCAAAGGTGTGGGGGCACTGTACGTGCGTCGTCCTGTGCAAGCCAAATTGGCGTTACAAATGCACGGTGGCGGCCATGAGCGGGGCTTGCGTTCCGGGACTCTGGCGACGCATCAACTCGTTGGAATGGGGGTTGCCGCACAGCTGGCTTCGGAGTCGCTGACGGGTGAAAGGGCGCACATTGCCAGCCTTAGAGATCAGCTCTGGCGAGGCATCGAAGACCTTCCGGGTGTCCGTCGTAACGGCAGTACAAGTGCAGTCTCACCCAATCACCTGAATGTATGTTTTGCAGGTTTGGACGGCGAAACCCTATTGCTGTCACTGCGAGGCATAGCCGTTTCTTCTGGGTCGGCCTGCACATCCGCCAGTGTAGAGCCTTCGTATGTGTTGAAGGCAATGGGGCTATCGAGCGCCGATGCTCACAGTTCGGTGCGATTGTCGCTAGGGCGCTATACCACAGCGGGTGAAGTGTCCCGCGCAACTGAGCACATACGAGACGTTGTCTTGAAGTTGCACTCGCTGAGCGAGTTAGAAGCGTAAACGTGCTCCAAAACTGAATTTTCGTGATCAAAAGTGCCGCTAAGAGCGCTTTCAATCAGATCCTACACAGCCCGACTGGTTGTCAGTAGGTGCCACTATCACAGATGTGATTAGCGAGTTATGTGATGACAGAGCAGCAGATCAACAAAACCCTTGAAAGGGAATACGAAGCTGGATTTATCTCCAACATTGAGTCAGACACGTTTGAGCCCGGCTTAGACGAGAGTGTCATTCAGAGAATTTCCGAGTTAAAAGGCGAGCCAGAATGGATGCTTGCATGGCGCTTGAAAGCCTATCGTGCTTGGCTGGAAATGGACGAGCCAGATTGGGCTCACGTTGATTACCCGAAATTTGATTATCAGGCCGTGTCTTATTATTCAGCACCTAAAAGCATGAAAGATAAGCCAAAATCGCTGGATGAGGTTGATCCAGAATTGATTGCTACTTATGAAAAGTTAGGTATTCCTTTGCACGAGCAAATGATGCTGGCGGGTGTGGCTGTGGACGCTGTGTTCGATTCTGTATCTGTGGTAACGACCTTTCGCGATAAGTTGGAAGAGGCCGGTGTGATTTTCTGCTCGATCTCCGAGGCTTTGCACAAATACCCTGATTTGGTGAAAAAATATTTGGGCAGTGTCGTGCCGCAGCGCGATAACTATTTTGCAGCCTTGAACTGTGCAGTGTTTACCGATGGTTCTTTTGTTTACATCCCCAAAGGCACTCGCTGCCCCATGGAGCTTTCTACTTACTTCCGTATTAATCAAGAAAATACAGGCCAATTTGAACGTACGCTGATCGTTGCAGATGAAGGCAGTTACGTGAGTTACCTAGAAGGTTGTACGGCGCCCCAGCGTGATGAAAATCAGCTGCACGCGGCTGTGGTTGAATTGGTGGCGCTCGATGGTGCAGAAATTAAATACTCTACCGTTCAAAACTGGTATCCCGGTGACTCTGAGGGGCGCGGCGGTATTTACAATTTTGTAACCAAGCGCGGTATTTGCCACACCGACGCTAAGATTTCGTGGACCCAAGTAGAAACCGGTTCAGCGATTACTTGGAAGTACCCAAGCTGCATCTTGAAAGGGGATAACAGCATTGGTGAGTTTTATTCGGTAGCCCTGACGCGTGGAAAGCAGCAGGCTGACACGGGCACTAAGATGATCCACTTGGGCAAGAACACTAAATCCACCATTATTTCGAAAGGGATATCAGCAGGCCGTAGTAACAATGCTTATCGCGGTTTGGTGCGTATGGCTGCCACCGCGGAAGGTGCGCGTAACTTTACGCAGTGCGATTCGTTGCTGATTGGCGATCAGAGTGGTGCACACACGTTTCCTTATGTAGAAAGTCGCAACCCTTACGCCATCGTGGAGCACGAAGCCACGACCTCTAAGGTGTCGGACGACCAGATGTTTCTTTGTCGTCAGCGCGGTTTAGACCCAGAAAAAGCGGTGTCGATGATCGTGAACGGCTTTTGTAAAGAAGTCTTTAAAGAATTACCCATGGAATTTGCGGTAGAAGCCGGCAAATTATTAGAAATCAGCCTTGAAGGTTCAGTGGGTTAATACCAGATTGAGGAAGTTGATACATGTTATCTATTAAAAATTTACACGCCAAAGTAGAAGATAAGCAAATTCTTACAGGCCTGAATCTAGACATTAAACCCGGTGAAGTTCACGCCATCATGGGGCCTAACGGTGCGGGCAAAAGTACTATGGGTTACGTGCTCTCTGGCCGTGAAGGTTACGAAGTGGAGTCGGGCTCTGCAGAGTTGAATGGCGTCAATTTGTTCGATTTAGAAGCTGAAGAGCGTGCACGCGCTGGATTGTTTTTGGCGTTTCAATACCCAGTAGAAATCCCAGGCGTGAGCAATCTTGAATTCTTGAAAGCCGCCGTTGATGCTCAGCGTGCAGCCCGTGGCGAAGACGCCTTAAGCTCAAAAGACTTTTTGAAAATGGCTCGCGAGGCCAGTAAGCAGGTCAATTTGCCGGCCGACTTTCTCAAGCGAGGTGTCAATGAAGGTTTCTCTGGTGGCGAGAAAAAGCGCAACGAAATTCTGCAAATGATCTTATTGAAACCCACGCTGTGCATTCTGGATGAATCCGATTCGGGTCTAGATATTGATGCACTGCAAGTGGTGGCAGAAGGCGTTAACAGTCAGCGATCCGCCGATCGCAGCTTCATTGTGGTTACCCATTATCAAAGGCTGTTGGATTTTATCAAACCCGATTATGTACACGTATTGTCAAACGGCAAAATCGTGCGCAGTGGTGATGCTTCGCTGGCTCATGAGCTCGAAGAGCAGGGTTATGCTTGGCTGGATAAGCATTCCACCACCGACGAAACCGCGTAAGGGGTAAACATGACTAACTGGTTAAGCGCTACTCTCGAGCAAGCGCAATCCCGAAGTGAGCAACTGCCTCTTTGGCAGCAAGCTGCCTTGCCATTGCTGCAGGCCGCGAAGTGGCCCACTCGTAAAACTGAGGCGTGGAAATATGTGTCGGTTAATGCTTGGGAGCAGGTTGAACTGACTGAGCCTGAGTTGAGTCCTCAGCCGTCAACAGTACAATCCATCGAAGGGGTGGACACACTTGATCTGGTATTTGTGGATGGCGAGTTGCAAGGCTTGCCTACCGATTTGCCTGCCGGTTTGCAGTTGATCCGTTTTGATAGTTCAGACGCCAATGATCAAGCTCAGGTTGAGGCTCTGTTTGGACACGTTAAACCCAATCGCCATGTATTTGGTTTGGCCAATGATGTCTTGGTGGCTAATGGTGTGTTGTTGAATATTACGGCCGGTGCCGTGATCGAAAAACCGTTACGTATTCTCAATATTGTTTCAGCTGGTACTGAGGCACACAGTCGCGTTTTGGTGCGGGTGGGGCAAGGCGCAACAGCCACTGTTATTGAACAAGCACAAGGGCAAGGCCCGAGTCGCAATACTGCATTCGCTGAATACTTGTTGGAAGCGTCGGCCAAGCTGGAACATTATCGTTTTGCCCTGCAGGGTGGTGCGGCCGTGAATGTGGGTGGCAGCCATTTTAAGCTCGACACACAGGCAGCGTTGAACAGTACACTGGTAGGCTTTGGTAGCAAGTTATCTCGTTTAGATGTGGATGTGATACATGCTGGCGAATTTGCTGTGGCCAAGTTGAATGCAATTTACTTGCTGGATGGTAAAGAGCTGTTCGATTTGCACAGCACTATTGAGCACGCCGTGCCCAATGGCACCACAGAAGAAAACGTTCGCGGTATTGTGGCGGACAATTCTCGAGCTGTATTTAACGGTCGGATTCATATTCATCGGCACGCGCAAAAAACGTTAGCCGAACTGAACAACCGTAACTTGTTAATGTCAGATCGCGCAGAGGTGGACACCAAGCCAGAACTTGAAATCTACGCCGATGATGTGCGCTGTGCACATGGCGCAACCATTGCAGCCTTGGATAAAAAAGCCTTGTATTACTTACAGTCTCGTGGGGTAAGCCGCTCTCACGCACAGATTATGCTGAGCTTTGGTTTCATTAATGAATTGGTCGAGCAAATGCCCAATGAGGCACTGGCAGACTGGTTGCGCCCACAGTTGCGCGAACGTTTTGCGCAGATGGAAGTGAAATAATGACTTTGGATATCGCAAAATTGCGCCATCAGTTTCCTATTTTGGCTCGTGAGATAGACGGCAACCCTCTGGTGTATTTGGACAATGCCGCAACCACGCAAAAGCCACAATGTGTGATTGATACGTTGGTGGACTATTACACCACCTGCAACTCTAACGTGCACCGCGGTGCTCATCGTTTAGCGGATGAGGCGACACAGCGCTACGAAGGTGCCCGCGATATTGTCGCGAATTTCTTGAATGCGCCTGATCGCAACGAAGTAATTTGGACGGCGGGTACCACAGAATCTATTAATGTGGTCGCCAATGGTTTGGCCGCTTTGTTAACCGCAGCAGATGAAGTGTTGGTGACGCAGATGGAGCACCACGCTAACCTTGTTACTTGGCAGCAAGCCTGTAAGCGATCTGGTGCTACGCTTAAAGTGGCGCCTATTCACGATAATGGCGAGCTTGATCTGGACGCATTTGCTAGCTTGTTGAGCGAGCAGACAAAATTGGTAGCGTTTCCTCATGTTTCCAACTCTTTGGGAACGGTGAACCCAGTGGTCACACTGACGGCTATGGCAAAAGAAGTCGGCGCTCTGGTGTTGGTAGATGGTGCTCAAGGTGTTGCTCACGGCCCTGTCGATGTACAGACAATCGGTTGTGACTTTTATGCGTTTTCAGGCCATAAAATCTTTGGCCCGACGGGCATCGGTGTGTTGTGGGGTCGTAAGGAGTTGTTAGCCGAGTGGCCTGTATGGCAAACCGGCGGTGAGATGATCTTGACAGTGACCTATCAAGATGCGACGTGGAATCAGTTGCCTTACCGTCTAGAAGCGGGCACACCCAATATCGCCGGTGCTATTGGTTTGGGTGAAGCCGTTCGTTGGTTTTCCGCGCTAGATATGGCGGCTATTGCGGCTCATGAGCAAGCTTTATTATTGCGTGCAACCACCCTAGCAAGCGACTTTCCAGGTTTGCAGTTGGTCGGAACAGCAAAAAACAAAGTTGGAGTTTTGAGCTTTGTTATGGATGCAGGGCACCCTGCGGATATTGGCTTCTTACTGGATAGACAGGGGATTGCCATTCGTACAGGTCATCATTGCACTGAGCCATTGATGAATCGCCTGGGTGTTCCGGGGACGGCTCGTGCATCGTTTTCGTTATACAACACGCTGGACGAAGTAGATGCTCTGTTCGCGGGCTTAAAGAAAGTACAGATGATGCTGGCTTGATCGTGATGAGACGAATAAGCGGCTCTGTGATGAGGTATGAAATATGACGAATATGAATGTAACATCAGATGCCCCAAAAGTATTTGATCCTTCCGCTCCGGTAGTGACTATGACACCGGCTGCGATACAACATTTTGAGAAAAAAATTGCGGCGCAACCTGATAAAGTAGTGCGTTTAAGCACAGAGACTAGTGGTTGTACTGGCTACGCTTATGTATTGGATTTTGCGGATGCAGCCGAAGCCGAGGATACGGTGTTAAGCCCGTCACCAAGTATTACACTGGCTGTTGCGAGTGATGCGGTGCAGGTGCTTCGTGGCACCGAAATCGACTTGGTGGTTGAAGGCATCAACCGCGTGGTTAAATTCAATAATCCCAATGTGGTTGCCGAGTGCGGCTGCGGAGAGAGTTTCAGCGTCAGCTAAGTAGGGCAATTTCATGCAACAATCCATGGTTGTCACTAACCGTGACTGTCCTGCGCGCCGTGTGCCATCGGGCGAGCCTGCGGTTATCCCCAGTGGTCAATTTCTCAGCATCAACCAAAGCTTGGGCGGTAATTTTACAGTTACTTTCCAAGGTAATATGTACCGCATCGACGGTACCGATGCAGATGCCATAGGCCAAGACGTTGAGTTACCAAGCTTTGCGGATGATGGTTCGGGACAAATTCAAGAGTCGCAAATATGGGCCGCGCTGGATTCTATTTTTGACCCTGAAATTCCTATCAGTCTTGTTGAACTGGGGTTGATTTACGATGTATCCCTAGATCAGGCTTCTGGGCAGGTATTTATCCGTATGACATTAACTGCACCGGGTTGTGGAATGGGGCCGGTGCTGGTTGGTGATGTAGAGTACCGTGCCGGTAAAGTGCCGAATGTGAAAAGTGTTAAAGTGGAGTTGGTGTTTGATCCCCCTTGGAGTCGCGATATGATGAGCGAAGAAGCTCAACTTGAGGCCGGTTTATTTTTTTAAGTCGAAGTCACAACCTATTGTTTTTCATGTTAACTGTACTGCAGAGTAGATTTTATGCCTTTGGCCACAACCGATGAAATTCTAGACGATATCGCTTTTTTTGATGACTGGGAGGAGCGCTACAAGTACATCATCGACTTGGGCAAAGAGCTGGAGCCAATGGACCCAGCACTTCATACTTCAGAGCGCTTGGTCAAAGGTTGTCAAAGTAATGTATGGCTGGATGTAGACCAGCAAGATGATCGATTGCAGTTTAAGGTCGATAGCGATGCCGTGATTGTGCGTGGTTTGCTTGCCTTGGTGATGGCGGCGTATCATGACAAAACCGCAGCGGACATTACGGCGTTTGATGTGGATGCCTACTTTCGTCAGCTTGACCTAGAGCGTCATTTAAGCCCCACTCGTGGTAATGGTTTGCGCTCAATCGTAGCCCGAATTCGGACGATTGCCGAAGCCACACGTTAACTTTCGGCCTTATCATAGCCCCCGAATAATGGAATGCGTTATGTTTTACTCTTGTAATACTCGCTTGATGTCTGTTTTTATTCGAACGCCATTTGTGTTGTTGTTATTGAGCGTGAGTGCATTTACGTATTCGCAAACGGCTTTTATTGCTGTGCCTGACACTCATAATGGTCAGTCTATTGATGGTGTCTCAGCCAGTCTTGAGCATCAAGTGCGCATTGAGCAGCGTGGCCAAAAGTTTATTTGGAGCTCAAATGGTAATGTCGGTATGACTCGGGTTTTTCAAGGCTCAGACATTGTGTTTATTGCCGATGGAGGCCAAGGTCTTATTGTGATTTTGAATCAATCAGGTTTGCCAGAAAATGAGCGTGAAGGGGATGGCCGCCCATTTCTTTATTGTGAGCATATCCGCACCGGGCTGCGGATAGACAGCTACTGTGGCGGAACTCAAAGTGAGGCGGTTATTGGGGGCTGACCCACAGTATTTTCTACCGACTGAGCCTCTGAAGACTGATTATATCCTTCGTCCTAGATGCTAGATTGCTCCACCTGTCGCCCGCTCTGTAAAAATCCTGAATATCCATCAAGCCACCACTTACAATTTACAGAGTCGTGCTTTGTAGTGTTTTAAGGTTGCTTTAAGTGTGCTTTACGACGCAGCCCAGAGTGTCGCAGCGAAAAAAGTGAAAGTTTTGAGATGGAAAAACACGGTCTTTGCGATTGTTTTAGTCGCCCAGAGGGCTAAGTGTCCGTTTGCAATTTTGTATTTTGTCACGTATTAAATCCTTAGGATTGTGCGTATAATCGGCGGGTTTACAGGCGGCAGGTATAAGTCTGTTTGATTAACGCTACTGGGGCTTTCTTAGTAGCTATTTAAGTAACCCTCCCCATGTTTTGGGGTGTAATTAGAACTCAATGAGTAAGCTTTGGAGACCTCAATGGCCGTTGAACGCACACTGTCCATCATTAAACCGGATGCTGTAGGAAAAAATGTAATTGGTGAAATCGTTGCTCGCTTTGAAAAAGCCGGTTTAACGGTTGTAGGCATGAAAATGCTACAACTGGATGACGAAAAAGCAGGCGGCTTCTACGCTGAGCATAAAGAACGTCCATTCTTTAAAGATTTGGTGGGCTTTATGACTTCTGGGCCTGTGGTTGTTCAGGTATTAGAAGGCGAAAGCGCTATTGCGACTAACCGTGATCTGATGGGTGCAACCAACCCTAAAGAAGCAGCTGCAGGTACGATTCGTGCCGATTTTGCTGAAACGATCGATGCCAATGCCGTACATGGCTCTGATTCAGCGGCTTCAGCAGCTCGTGAAATCGAGTACTTTTTCGGTGCAAACGAAGTTTGCCCACGCTGATTCGTCGTTAATCCCATTTGGTGATCACAGGTATAACTTCCATGACAGAGCCACTCGACACGCTGCAAGACACAAATTCAGTTGATGAGCAGCTAGAAAAAGTTAACCTACTTGGTTTGTCTCAAGCCAAGATGGAAGCCTTTTTCGAGACCATTGGCGAAAAGAAGTTTCGTGCCACGCAGGTGCTCAAGTGGATTCACCAAATGGGTGTCGATGACTTCGACCAGATGAGTAACATCAGTAAGGCGTTACGCGAAAAGCTGAAACGCCTTGCCGAGGTTCGTCCGCCAGAAGTTATCAAACAACTGGATTCTGCCGATGGCACTCGGAAACTGCTCATAAGAGTAGAAGGCGGGAGCGCCGTAGAGGCTGTATTGATTCCAGACGGTGATCGAGGAACGCTCTGTGTGTCTTCACAGGTTGGCTGTTCTCTCGATTGCAGTTTTTGTTCTACCGGTAAGCAAGGGTTTAATCGGGATTTAACCGCCGCAGAGATTATTGGCCAAGTCTGGTTAACCGCAAAATCTTATGGGCAATTTGGCGAAAACCGCCCCCGTGTTATTACCAATGTGGTAATGATGGGTATGGGTGAGCCATTGCTGAATTTTGATAATGTTGTCGATTCCATGAATTTGATGATGCACGACAACTGTTACGGCCTCTCTAAGAGGCGGGTCACGCTCAGTACATCGGGTGTTGTGCCTCAACTGGATCGCCTAGGTGAGTATACTGACGTGTGCTTGGCCATTTCGTTACACGCTCCAAATGATGAATTGCGCAATCAATTGGTGCCGATCAACAAAAAATACCCTATTGCTGTACTGCTTGAGTCGGCTCAGCGATATATGAATGGTCTGTCAGACAATCGTCGAAAAATGACCATCGAGTATACGCTGATCAATCAAGTCAATGATCGGCCAAATCATGCTCATGAGCTGGCTCGTTTGCTGCGCGACATTCCAGTTAAGATTAATCTAATACCATTTAACCCCTTTGATCAGTCCGATTATCGCCGCGTGAGCAATAATGCGTTAAGAACCTTTCAAGATATTCTGATCAAAGCCGGTTACACCACTACTGTTCGTACTACCCGCGGTGATGATATCGATGCTGCCTGCGGTCAGCTGGCAGGTGCCGTAAATGACCTGACTCGGCGTAGCGAGCGGCACAAAAATGCACGTGCAGCGTTAGCCGCGGAGCAAGTTGTAAGGGTTATCTCGCCCAATTAAACGGTTTCGCTGGCGAGAGCTGTTCTGTGTGCGGCACCGGCTCTTTAAAAGCGTGACAGTCGGTAGTTTTTTAGCAGTACTAACGACCGAGAGAGGTTGAAGCTTTGCAACAGATAAAAAATATGAACACATACTCTGTAATTCACACGCTGAAGCTGACCTCATTGCTGTTAGCCTTGTTTTTGTCGGCTTGTGTGACCACAACAAACAGTACTCAACCTCAGCTCGACGCTGATAAAGCAGAAGCCTCTCATGTAGCAGCTGGTCTTGCTTATTTGCGTAACGGGGACAAAGAACCTGCTGAAAGGCATTTTCTCAAGGCGCTGGAATACAATAAAAATTCAGCCGGAGCCAACAATGGTTTAGCCATCGTTTATCAAATGGAAGAACAGTGGGAACTGGCAGAAAATCATTTCAAAAAAGCACTGTCATCTGACGCTGATTTTTCACAGGCGCGCAACAATTATGGGTCGTTCTTGTATGCACGAGAACGGTATCAAGATGCAAAAGAGCAGCTGTTAATCGTTAGTCGCGATACTCAATACGAAAAGCGCCATGCAGTTTTGCTGAATTTAGGCTTGGTGTATTTAAAACTGGGTGAAGTAGACAAAGCAAAAACGGTATTGCGTCAAGCCGTGAATATTTATTATCGTCTTCCAGCTGCGCACCTTGAACTAGCGAATATATATTATGCTGAGAGGGATTTCCCCAAAGCAAAGCAGTATTACGATCAGTTTGTTAAGATGTCTCGACAAACACCTCGCAGTCTTTGGTTGGGCATTCGGATCGCGCGCGCGTTTGGCAATTACGATAAGTTATCGAGCTATGAGATGGCATTGAAAAACCTGTACCCCTATTCTCAAGAGTACTTGGAATACAAAGAGTCCATAGAAAGGAATAAGTAATAGCATGAGTGACACAGAAGGCGGTTCAAGTTCACGAACACCTGGGCAGTTATTGGTGCAGGCAAGAGACGCACAAGGCTTATCGGTGAAATACGTGGCCGATCAATTACGCTTAACACCGGCTTATGTCACGGCTTTAGAAGCGGGTGAGTACACAGCCTTACCTGCAGAACCATTTATTTTAGGCTATCTCAGAGCCTATGCAAAATTGCTTGGAATTGAGCCAGAACTGTTAATTCGTGTTTATCACCAGAGTCGCTATGGCGAACAGCCGCCAGAACCGGCTCCTCGAGTTAATGTAAAAGAAACGTCCGAAAAGCTCAAAAAAGCCGTAAAGTTACCAGAAACTGCCAAAGGGGCAGGCGGTCAAACTGCGCAACCCAAGAAGAGTTATTTTTATTTGATATCTGTAATTGTACTGTTGGGGGCATGGGTCTTATTTGCGACACTGCTAGCGCCTACCGAAAACAATTCTTTCCCAATGAACAATTTAATCGATCCGGTATTAAAGCCGTCTGTGATAATAGATGGTACTGAGGTGGATAGTACTGAGATAGACAGTACTCATAAAGACAGTACCGAAGGTCGCGTTGGTCAAACGGGAAAAAATCATAACACTCTCACTGGCGACAAGACGAACCCAGCTCAAGACAACGCGTCTAAGTCGCCATCGGGTGAAGAAGCTTCCGGCTCCTCAGAAGCTGTTTCCGCTATCAATGCAAGCCTGTCGGCCCAAACGACCACAAACGTCGACACTGAAAAAAATACGGCTGCAGATAGGGCGGTCGCAGACAAAAGTTTTGGTCTTCCATCTGCACCACAACCAGCACTTTCAGAAACGCTGGACGAGCTTGTCATTCGCTTTTCTGGGGAATGCTGGCTGGAAGTGACGGATGCGAACGGCGATGTGCTTGTGACGGATCTTTTTCAGTCGGGTGACTCGACCAGTTTGAAAGGAGTCAGCCCTTTTTCTGTCATGTTTGGCAATGTTCGTGCGACGGACGTTTTTCTTAATGGTGAACCGGTAACAATTAACGCATCAGGCGGCCGCAATACGCTGCGTACGAAAATTTCGGCAGCGCAGTAACAGAGGCAAGAAAACAATTATGCATTGTGAATCTCCTATAAAACGACGTGTGTCTCGAAAGATTATGGTCGGGAATGTGCCAGTGGGTGGCGATGCCCCTATTTCGGTGCAAAGCATGACGAACACTGAAACAACAGATGTGGCTGCGACAGTGGCTCAGATCCAACGCTTAGAGCAAGCGGGTGCTGACATCGTTCGAGTGTCTGTTCCCTCTATGGAAGCGGCTGAAGCCTTTGGTGCCATTCGTAAGCAGGTCGATGTTCCTCTGGTTGCGGACATACACTTTGATTATCGCATTGCGTTACGAGTGGCGGATTTAGGTGTAGATTGTTTGCGGATTAACCCCGGTAACATTGGCCGCGAAAAACGCATTCGCGCGGTTATCGATAAGGCTCGAGACCTGGATATTCCTATCCGTATAGGAGTGAATGCAGGATCGCTTGAAAAAGATTTGCAAAAGAAATATGGCGAGCCAACACCAGCGGCGTTGGTGGAATCTGCCATGCGGCATGTAAATATTTTAGATCAGTGGGACTTTCAGAATTTTAAAGTGAGTGTAAAAGCATCAGATGTATTTATGGCGGTTGAAGCCTATCGCCAGTTGGCCACTCAGATCGAGCAGCCGCTGCATTTAGGCATTACCGAAGCCGGCGGCTTGCGCGCTGGTACTGTTAAATCTGCGGTGGGACTGGGTGCACTATTGCTCGATGGCATCGGTGATACCTTGCGTATTTCTTTAGCCGCTGATCCAGTAGAAGAAGTAAAAGTGGGCTGGGATTTACTCAAAAGTCTTAAGCTGCGTAGCAAGGGCATTAACTTTATTGCATGTCCCAGTTGTTCACGCCAAAATTTTGATGTGATTAAAACAATGAATGAACTGGAAACCCGTTTAGAAGATATCACAACGCCTTTAGATGTGGCGGTTATTGGTTGTGTCGTTAACGGCCCAGGCGAAGCCAAAGAAGCTGATATCGGTTTGGCTGGTGGTACGCCAAACAATTTAATTTATGTCGACGGTGAACCAAATCAAAAGCTGGGTAAAGGTAATTTGGTGGATGACCTTGAACGTTTGATTCGTGCAAAAGCTATCGCCAAAGCTGAACAGGAAAAAGATTTGATTATTAAGGCCTAAAGGCTTTTATATTTTTATGAATGAGGCTGGGTGCTTGCAAGAGTGCTTGGCCTTTATCTGTTTAAGGAATGTGTTTTGAAAAAACTGCAAGCCATTCGTGGCATGAACGATTTGCTTCCTAGTGAATCGAGTATTTGGCAGTATCTGGAAGCAACCGTTGCTAAAGTGGTGACGAGTTACGGCTATCAAGAGATTCGTTTTCCTATCTTGGAAACGACGGATCTCTTTAAACGCTCGATTGGTGAAGTGACCGATATTGTCGAAAAAGAAATGTACACTTTCGATGATCGCAATGGCGACAGTTTAACGATGCGCCCTGAAGGGACAGCCAGTTGTGTCCGCGCGTGTGAGCAACATGGCTTACTTTATAACCAGACACAGCGCTTATGGTATCACGGGCCTATGTTTCGTTATGAGCGACCACAAAAGGGGCGTCTACGTCAGTTTCATCAAATAGGTATCGAAACTTTCGGTATGACTGGCCCCGATATCGATGCCGAGCTGTTGCTAATGACAGCTCGTTTGTGGGATCAGCTTGGTATTCGTGACGCCGTGACTTTGCAGTTAAATACGTTGGGCAGCAATGAGGCAAGAGCTCAATACCGCGAAGCATTGGTTGATTATTTGTCTGCTCGTAAAGAGCAGCTTGACGAAGACAGCTTGCGTCGTTTGGACAGTAATCCGCTAAGAATTTTAGACAGTAAAGACCCCAATACACAGGCGCTTTTGAATGATGCCCCCGCGCTGCAAGATTTTCTAGATGAAGAATCCAAAGTGCATTTTTCTGGCCTAACCGCTCTGTTAGATGCTGCTGGTATTGCTTATGAGGTCAATCCGCGTTTGGTTCGAGGCCTTGATTATTACAGCAAAACGGTTTTTGAGTGGGTGACTACGCACTTAGGAGCTCAAGGTACGGTTTGTGCCGGTGGCCGTTATGATGGCTTGGTTGAGCAGTTGGGTGGCAAACCAACCCCAGCGGTTGGCTTTGCTATGGGCATCGAGCGTTTAGTACTGTTGCTACAGGAGCTGAACGCTTTACCTCCAGAGGCAGACAAGAGCATCGATGTCTATGTTGTTGCGATGGGCGATGTACAAGCCCAAGCTTTTGCCTTGGCGGAACGTGTTCGTTCCAGTATACCGGGCATTCGTGTTATGAATCACTGCGGTGGCGGTAATTTCAAAAAGCAGATGAAAAAAGCTGATGCCAGTGGTGCCAGTACAGCCATCATTTTAGGCGAAAGTGAGGTGGCAAACGGGCAGGCAACGTTAAAGTATTTACGCGATGATCGAGCTCAGCAAACATTAACAGTTGAACAACTGTTGGATGCATTGCAAGATTGACGCCTTTTTCAGGAACTCCGGCTCACTTATGAGTATCTGAGTTCAACGATTTATACAGTGATTATTAGTAAAAAGCGGGAGTTTCAGTGGCAGAGCATCTTACCGAAGAAGAACAATTAGAAACCCTTAAGCGTTGGTGGGCCGAAAATGGCAAATCGATGGTTGTGGGTGTGGTATTGGCCGTAGCAGCTTATTTGGGTTGGGGAGCCTGGCAAGATAAGCAGCAGGCTGACGCAGAAATGGCATCAGAACACTACCAGTTATTATTACAGGCCGTGTCTGTTCAGCCGGGTGTAAGTCTATCGGCGGACAACAAGGCTACAGCTCGTCATTTGATTGGAGAGCTGAAGGGTGGTTACGAGAACAGCATGTACGCGAGCCTCGCGGCATTATTTGAGTCGAAACTCGCGATAGCTGATGGTGATCTGGTTGCAGCCCAAGAAGAGCTCAAGTGGGTTATTGATAAAAATGTGCAGGAGGCCCTGACGATGCTGACGAAAATGCGTCTGGCCCGATTGCAGATTACCGAGGGGAAATTGTCTGAAGCTCTGCAAACAGTGGCCGATACCGACAATCAAGCCTTTAAATCAGCGTTTGCAGAAGTTCGTGGCGATGCACACTTGGCTTCAGGTGATGTGGATAAAGCCAAAACGGCTTATCAGCTGGCTATTAATACCTTGCTGGCCGACTTACAGCCGCGTCAAGCTTTGCTGGAAATGAAGCTTCAGGATTTAAATATGGCTTCATCAAGCGACGCAAAAGCTTCAGGAGAACCAGAAGCATGAAGCGCCTTTTTAGTGTAATACCAAGCACGTTGCTGTTAGTGGCAGCACTGACAGCGTGTTCTTCAAATGAGGATAAGGAGCTTTTACCTGCCGATTTAGTGGATATTGATTCTGCTAAAAAAGTAAAAGTATTGTGGTCGACAGACATTGGTGCGGGCGCGGGTGAAACTTATACGCGCTTACCTATGGCTTACCTAGATAACGCTCTGATAGCGGTAGACAGTGACGGTCTGGTCGAGGCGCGTCATGTCCAAACGGGTAAGTATTTGTGGGATCAAGAATTGGAGCAACCGGTCGCCAGCGGTGTAGGGGCGTCGGGTGAACAAGTTTTTGTAGGTACCTTGAAGGGCCAAGTAATAGCCATGAGTGCTAGCACTGGTGAGGTTCAATGGCGCAGTTCTGTGAGCAGCGAAGTATTGGCGCAGCCGCAGAGTAACGGCTCCGAAGTCGTCATACAGACAGTGGATGGCCGCGTAGTGGCGCTGAGTGCCGACGATGGTCGTCAGTTGTGGATGTATGACACAAATGTGCCGGCATTAACACTGCGTGGAACTTCGTCGCCGATCGTGTCCTTTACCACGGTATACGCGGGGTTTTCATCAGGCAAAATCATTGCTTTAAATGTTAAAGATGGCAGCTTGTTATGGCAGCAGCGCGTTGCCGTTCCCCAAGGGCGTTCGGAGCTTGAAAGGGTGATTGATATCAATGCCGCACCCTTGCTGATCGGAGATGTGTTGTATTCTGGCAGTTATCAAGGTCGCTTAGTGGCCTTAAATCGCGGCACTGGCCGTGGTATTTGGTCGCAAAACGAATCCACTTTCAATGACCTATCAAGCGCTGATGGCATGATCTTTATTGCGACGGCACAAGACGCGGTTAAAGCTTACGACGCTGTTACAGGCCAGTTGCAGTGGGAAAACGACCAGCTTGTTCGCCGTCAGATTGGTGCACCGCAAGTCTTTGGTGCGTACGTGGCCGTATCCGACTCGGAAGGCTACGTTCATATTATGAATCAAGCTGATGGTAAGTTCGTGGCTCGCCGTAAAGTGGACGGGGATGGTATACGCAGCCCTCTGCTTGGCAGGGATGAAACCTTGTATGTTTATGGCAATAGTGGTGAATTAGAAGCTTTGAGCATCCGTTAAGCACGACCTTGAGTTATACTGTAAGGCCAGAGCAACAGAAGGTGCTCTGGCCTTTTGTTTTTTGGGCGCAAAAATACTGTCGTCCTATCCGCCGAGTGAGTTTTTGATGATACCTGTTATTGCACTAGTGGGACGCCCGAATGTTGGTAAATCCACGTTGTTTAATCGCCTGACCCAATCGCGGGATGCTTTGGTGGCAGACTATGCCGGCCTAACTCGCGACCGAAAGTATGGCGAGGCTCACTATTTAGACCGTAAGTTTATGCTGATTGATACGGGTGGTATCAGTGGTGACGAAGAAGGTATCGATGAAGCAATGGCCGAGCAATCACTGCAAGCCGTTGATGAAGCCGATGCGGTTTTATTTTTAGTGGATTGCCGCGATGGTCTCACGCCAGCAGACCAAATGATTGCTCGTCATCTGCGAGTAAATAACAAGACGACCTATTTGGTGGCGAATAAAGTGGATGGGCAAAGCTTTGATATGGCCATTGCCCCATTTTATGAGTTGGGAATGGGCGACATATACCCCACGACGGCTTCACATGGCAAAGGGGTTCGCTCGTTGATGCAAGACGTTTTGTCCCAGTTTCCTGAATATGTAGAGGAAGACGACGCCAACGATGATGAGCGTGGGATCAAAATGGCTATTGTGGGCCGTCCGAATGTGGGTAAGTCTACTTTGGTTAATCGTCTGCTGGGTGAAGATCGAGTCATTGTGTTCGATATGCCCGGCACGACACGTGACAGCATTTATATCGATTATGAGCGTGATGGTAAGCCTTATACTATCATTGATACCGCCGGTGTGCGGCGCCGTAAAAATGTGAAGCTCACCGTCGAAAAGTTCTCAATTGTGAAAACTCTGCAGGCCATCGAAGATGCAAATGTGGTGGTATTGGTGATGGACTCCAGAGAGGGGATTGTCGATCAGGATTTGCACTTGATGGGGCAGGTTATTGAGAGTGGCCGCGCTTTAGTCGTGGCGTTAAATAAGTGGGACGGCTTAGAGTCTGAGCAAAAAGAGTACATTAAAACGGAACTGGATCGACGATTACGGTTTATTGATTTTGCCGATGTACATTTTATTTCGGCATTACACGGTACTGGTGTTGGTCATTTATACGAATCCATCGAAAAAGCTTTTTCTTCGGCCACTGATAAGCTGTCCACTCATAAGTTGACTCGAATTTTAGAAGACGCTGTAGCCGTACACCAACCGCCTTTAGTAAATGGACGCAGAATCAAATTGCGTTACGCGCATTCAGGAGGGCATAACCCACCAATTATTGTGATTCACGGCAACCAAACGAACCGTATTCCAGGCCACTATACTAAGTATCTGGAAAAAACGTTCCGTCGTGCTTTAGAGTTACATGGCACCCCTGTACGCATGGTGTATAAAACTGCAGATAACCCATTCGAGGGACGAAAAAATAAATTAAGCGACCGACAGCTGCAAAAAAAGCAGCGCTTGGTACAGCACCATCAAAAAGCAAAGTCGAAAAAGAAAACCTAGCAAACGGCTGCATAAAGCAGTCGTTTCTCTTGCTTAGCCAATCAGAGCGGTAAGCAATTTTGCAAGCGCTTTTTTATTTTTTGGCTTCATGTATCATTTGTTGTTCTAGGTTATCTCTTTTTTTGTGTTTCAACTTATGCCGAAATGATGGGAATTTATAAATGCTTAATCGTATGTAGAGCCTGCTGTCATTTTTGTGCACCTAACATATCGATGTTAATACAATTATAGATGAAAGCATAAAAAGTAAGCCTATATAACAATGAACTAGAATAAAAAACGGTAGTAATAAAAACTTTAAAAATATTGCTAAGGCACGATCATGAAAAAATCTCTTTTAAGTACTGCGGTGGCTTTAACCATCAATGGCGTTTTATTGGCCCCTTTTGCTTCGGCGCTGACGCTAGATGAACTGGCTGATAAGTTAGAGACTCTGGCAGCTGAAAATGCACAGCTCAAAGCTCGGATAGAGCAGCTCGAAAGTCATGTAGACACACCGGCTGCAGATGCTGTGGCTGGGTCTCAGAGTGTTCAAAACACTCCAACTGTTGGCCTTAATCATCAATACAGTTATGAAATTCTAGATGCCACTACACGTATTAATCGTAAGCAACAATTGATCCTTGCTAAGAAACAACAGGGTGAATTGAAAGAAAATAGTGTGTATTTGAGCGGCGCGGCTACAGTGATTGCGGATTATCAAAAAAGTAACACAGAAAGTAAGTTTGGCTATTTGATGCGCCACCCTACTGCAAATAATCAACGCACAAAAGAAGTGTCGGAAGCCGTTGTCCACTCAGCGCAGTTGGCCGTCACCGCTAATATGGGCAAGTGGGTAACCACCTACGTGGAAATGCTCTATGATCCAGAGCAAAGTTTTGGCTCTGGTACCACCACCGATTTGAACCGCAATCAAGTTCAGGTCCGCCGTGCATACGTTATGTTAGGTAACTTAGATGAGTCGCCGTTTTATGCATCACTGGGTAAGATGGCTACACCATTTGGCTTGACCGATACGCCGAACCCTTTTACGGCTTCTACTGTTTGGCACGCTTTTGGCGGTTTAGCTTACGGAATTAACCTTGGGTATATGAATGATGGGTGGAATATCAATGTCATGGGTGTTCAGGGTGGCGCACAGTTCCGTGCGAACAATGTGCCCGTAGACGGCACGAATATTCCCAGTAAATTAAACAATTACACCGTTGATGCGAACTATACATTTGATGTTATGGATGACACATCGTTACTGATGGGTGCTTCTTATACCAAAGGCAGCCCTTACTGCCAAGGGTATCCCGTGACTCACTTTTCTGCGTGTGAAAAAGAAAACGGGGCTTATGATGTCTACGCTCAGCTCAACGGTTCAAATTGGATGTTGCAAGCAGAATATGCCGAGACAGAAGAGGCTTGGGCTGGAACCTTTAACCCAGCCATACCGCAGTTTGCTGCTGCAAAAGTAGAGAGCTTTGATATAGGTGGGCGCATCACGACTCACTTAGATACGCGTCGTGTTGATTGGTCTGCTGATTTTAGCCGGTTTGTTTCTGGACCAAGTGGGTCACCTTGGGAAAAGCAAGACCAAATAGTATTGGGCATTGCAACGTTTCCAACACCTAGTGTGAAACTGTTTGGTGAGTTTATTCATACCTCAGGTTATGCACCACTCAACTTTATCAGTGGTGGCAGCGTGAGGGATAGTTTCGGTAATATCGATAACACACAAACCCACAGTGATATTGATGCTCGTTCCAATATTCTGCTGTTTGGTGCCAATGCGGCGTTTTAATCTGTACTGGTGAAGACTGGAACGTATAAAAACGGCTGCCTTTTGTGCAGCCGTTTCTGTATGGACCATCAGTCGTTTGTAGCGGTTATTCGTCGACTTTATCTGGGCGGTGAATTTGTTTTTCCAGCTCTGACGCCAAACGTTGGCGCAGTTCAGTTTCAATACGTGGTATATAAAGACTCACTAAGTCATCGATTAAGGCCTGCATAAACTCTGGAGTAAGCGACGGCTTTGCTGTGGGGGCGGTATTCTGTTGATCATCCTGGCTGGGGGATGAAGTCGCTGTCTTTTGTTCAGCTTTTCTCTCTGTTTTTGGGGCACCGGTGGTCGATGTACCCACAGCTTCGGATTGCTTAATCAACTCCATCAGAGATTGCTGCGAATGCAGTCGCTCGCGTATATGTTTTGGTAAAAAAGGGTTTTCTCCAGTTGCTTTTGATCGCTGAGGCGGCGTATTTGGTTTAGCTTTTTTATCTGGCTGAGCAAACAGGCTTCTTTGCCCCGGCAGAGCTCCAGGGGTTGTAGCCTCTGATTCACCACCGTTAAGTTCTGTCGTTATTTCGGTTTTTGAAATGTCGGAAAAAGGCGCTAGTGGCTGATCGGACAAAGCTTCTGATGGGAGCTCTGCTAAAGGTGAAAGCAGTTCCTCGGTAGAAAGCTGTGCTGTTGCAAGGCGATGCTTGTCTTGAGTCTGTTTGTTTTGATGCCCTTGGTCATTATCTAGGATTAGGGAATCATTTTCTGAAGCGCTTTGAGACGTTTCAGCTTCACTCACTGTGCTGTCGAGCCGTGTCGAATTCAGCTCGCTGGGTAGACTATTGTTTGTGTTGTCTTCCTGTTCGATAGCTTCAGCGAGCTGCTCTAAAGTGGGTATCAGGTCGTGCTCATTAACGGTGTTATCATTGGGTGTGACAGCATCGTCATGATCACTCGAATTTAAAGTCTGAGTGTCACGAGGCAGAGCATAGGGCACAGTATCATTCAGCGTCGGTATGTCATCCCACTCCTCTTTTGAAAGAAGATCCTTTATGGACTCTAGCTCACCGAGCAGTTTGTCCTTATTTGGGTTTGGCTTGTGCTCGCTCATGTAGGTTTTGCCCCTAGCCTGCTATGCACTGCTAATGTTGTGGGAGTTTATAGGGTAGCCTCTATGCCGGTAAAAAGCATAGTGCTCTCGTGTGACAGACAACACGTCCTCAGTTTGACACACAATTTCCGCTAAACGTTCAAAGCGACTAAAGTAATGCGGAATGTCACTCTTCAGATTAATCAAAAAGTCGTGATGTGAACCGCAATCTTCACCGAAACCAATCAAAACGGGCGATTGTCGTTGCGGCGTACCTTCACAATCATGCGGTACAAAGCTCTCTGGCCGAAATGTCCAGAGCAGCTCATCGAGTTGTTTGGACGTCTGTTCATCATTAACAGCGATGTAAACTCTGTTGCCTAGAGTTTGTGCTTTTTGTGCCAAGCGGCAGGCAAAGGCCAGCCGCTCCTGTTCGGCTGGCTCAGACAAAACATAAAAGTCGACGCGTGTCATAATGTTCGATAACCGTTACGCATTCGCCAACAAATACTCTACCAACAGGGGTACTGGACGGCCGCTAGCACCTTTGTTCGCACCACCGGTCCACGCCGTACCGGCAATGTCTAAATGAGCCCAGCTGAACGTTTTCGTAAATCGCGATAAGAAACACGCGGCGGTAACGCTACCACCACCGGGAGTACCAATATTGGCCATATCGGCAAAATTGCTATCCAATTGCTTTTGGTACTCATCCCACAGAGGCATGTGCCAAGCTTTATCACCAGCTTGTTGTCCTGCTGTTAGAAGCTTACTGGCCAGATCGTCATCATTACTGTACAAGCCTGTTGCATGGCTGCCCAGCGCGACGACGCAGGCCCCTGTAAGCGTTGCCACATCGACAACGGCTTTCGGTTTGAAACGTTCGACGTAGGTGAGTGCATCGCAGAGTACGAGTCGGCCCTCGGCATCGGTGTTTAAGACTTCAATGGTTTGGCCGGACATAGACGTTACAATATCGCCAGGCTTGGTGGCTTTACCGCTGGGCATATTTTCGGCCGCGGCGACCACAACGACCAAATTAATAGGGAGTTCCAGTTGAGTAATTGTTTTAAAGGTACCTAAAACACTCGCTGCGCCACACATGTCGTACTTCATCTCATCCATGCCAGCACCGGGTTTGAGGCTGATGCCACCAGAATCGAATGTAATACCTTTACCGACAAGCACTGTGGGCCGATCAGTTTTTTTGCCACCCTTGTAGTCCAACACAATAAACTGCGCTTCTTGTTCGCTACCGGCTGACACCGATAACAAAGAGCCCATTTTTAGCTCCAGCATTTGCTTTTCATTCAGAATTTTCACACTGATTTTGCTGTTGCCACGAGCCATCTTGCGGGCTTCGCTGCTTAGATAAGAGGGGGTGCAGACGTTACCAGGTAGATTGCCTAGGTCTTTGCACAGGGCCATACCCTCTGCTGTGGCCGCACCAATCGCCAATGCTTTAGTTGACTCTTTGAGGTCTGCACGGCTGCAGCAATAAATGCCTTTCTTTAAAGGCTGTGGGGTAGGCTTGGTGCTTTTTAGAGTGGCAAACTGGTACATTGCACTGGCAAATAACTTAGCGGTTTGAGTAGCCTTCCAGCTTTGATCTCGCTCTGAAACGTTAACGTCCATCAAGGCCACACTGATATCTTTGGTGGCTGTTGATTTAGCTGTCGCAATGGCTTTTGTCAGTGCTTTTTCAAAGTCTGTTGCGGTGATAGAGTCGGGTTGTCCAAACCCTAACAATAAAATTCGTTGTGCCGCACAGCCCTCCAGTTGCGGGATGAGCAATGTTTCAGCCAATTTTCCGCTCAAATCACCTTGCTTTAACAGTTGACTGATTTTGCCTGCACAGGCGGCATCCACTTCAGCAGTTATGGCGGGGAGAACCGCTTTTTCAAACACGGGCAGTATAAGACAGCCGGTACGAAGAGTAATTGGTGTGGCTGTTTTTGCCAGAAATTCCATAATCCTTCCCAAGACAAAGATGTTGGTTTACGGGATAATGCCGCCAAATACAGCAGAACCACAATAAATAAGATAAGGTTCAGCTGTTGTTGCCGGCAAACGATAACCACAAGTGTACGCCAAGCCTCTACCCGAGCAAATCCCCATAGGACAGACACATTGATAATTTTTCGATATTTAGCGCGAGAAGTTCTAATCAGCATGATTGCCGTGAGTGGTGTGTTGCTGTTGATCATCATGAGCAGTCGTTTTGTAAAGTATCTGGCGGATGCTGCTGCCGGTAAATTAGCACCAGAAGTGTTGTTTGCCATTATGGGTTATCGAATTCCAGGCTTTTTAGAATTGATTCTGCCATTGGGTCTATTCATTGCTTTTTTGTTGGCCTATGGCCGCCTCTATATGGACAGCGAGATGGTGGTGCTATCGGCTTGTGGCATGACGCCAAAACGTTTAATGGCCTACAGCATGCTACCTGCGGTTCTAGTGGCTTTAGTGGTCGCATCACTTAGCTTAGCGGTGAGTCCTATGGGTATTCAAAAAGCAGATGAGATTCTAAAAGCTCAAAAGCAACGCAACGAGTTAGATCACTTAGTGCCGGCACGGTTTCAAAAAACCAAAGGTGATGGTGGCGTTATTTATGCTGAAACGCTCAGTTCTGACCGAAAATTAATGAACTCCGTTTTTATTGCTGAAATGGAAAAACGGAACAGCGCGGAAGCTTCTGAACTTGCCGTTATTCGTGCTGAGAAAGGCGAGCGTGTTACCGATACTAACGGTCAGAGTTACTTAAAGCTCACCAACGGGTACCGATACAGCGGCAACCCAGGAACCAATGAATATGATATCGTTCAATTTGATGCGTATATGGAGCACATTGTTTCTGAGCCAGCTGACCGTGCAGGGTCGGTGAAAGCAGACGCGATTCCGACTTCAAAATTGATGCATTCAACAAACGCGGAGGACGTTGCAACCTTACATTGGCGATTCTCGCTTCCTGTATTGGTGGTGGTCGTTACGCTATTGGCCGTGCCATTAAGTAAAACTAACCCTCGGCAGGGACGATATATACAGATGATTCCTGCAATTCTTATTTATATTGTTTATTTGGTGTCGCTGAATGCGGCTCGTGGTTCTGTTGAGGATGGCGCCACACCCATGAGTATTTGGTTGGTTCACTTGTGTGCGTTGTCTTTGGTGTGCTTGTTATGGTTTTGGCCTGCTATACAGAGGCAGTGGCGTAGACTTAACGACAACGGTGTGAAACATGCGTAAATTAAGCCAATACATCGGCCGCAGTGTAGTGGCATCCATTTCTGTTGTGCTGCTTGTGATCGTATCTTTGGATGCTATTGCTGCGCTAGTTGATCAGCTTGGCGAGCTTCAAGGGAATTATAACTTTACACAAGCTTTGGTTTACATCGGCCTTACCTTGCCGAGCCGAATCTACAGCAATATTCCTTTTTCTTCTTTGGTTGGATGTTTGGTAGGGCTTGGCTTACTGGCAAGTTCAAGCGAGTTGGTCGTCATGCGTGCCGCCGGTGTGTCTGTAAAACAGATTACCTTCGCCGTGATGAAACCGGTTTTGCTTTTTATTGCGGTGAGCTTTTTACTGGGCGAATTTGTGACGCCTCTGACGGATCAAATTGCAGAAAGTCGTCGTGCAATAGCTCAGGGGGATCGCAAAGCACTAGAGTCTCGGCACGGTCTGTGGAACCGTGATGGCGATGAATTCACTCATTTTAATGCCGTACAGCCAAACGGTCGTTTGTTCGGTGTTACTCGTTATCGATTCGATGGCGAGGGGAGGTTGTTGTCAGCGAGCTTTTCTCGTTCTGCGATCTATCAAGGTGGGTATTGGATTGAAGAGGAGGGGCGCGAGACGCTTTTGCAGCCTGATGCTGTTTCAACCCACGAATTTAATCAGCGCCGCTGGAATACTTCGCTGTCCCCTGAGTTGTTAAACGTTTTGGTTTTAGAGCCAGACGCACTCTCAGCACAAAATTTATATTCTTACGCCAATTATCTACGTCAACAAGGTTTGGATGATAACGAATATCGGCTGTCGTTTTGGAAAAAACTGCTGCAGCCTTTAGCAATTGCCAGTCTAGTGTTGATCGCTGTGTCGTTTATCTTCGGCCCATTGCGCGAAGTCACTATGGGCTACCGAGTATTTACTGGTGTCATCGTGGGTATTGTATTTCAAACGACACAGGATCTATTAGGGCCCTCTAGCTTGGTGTTTGGTTTTCCACCGATATTGGCCGTTGGCCTTCCCATTTTACTCTGTGCTGGGGTTGGGTTGCTGTTGTTACGTCGCTGTTGAGCCTAGGCTGATGGTTATAATTTTGGAAGCTGGATGACTTTGGTGTTGCTAGCAAGATCATGCCAGCTTCTCTTTTGTTTGTGCAACGATCTGAAGGCGTACCCTAGGCCGAAGATAAGCAGACTGAACGGGCCGATCAAACCTCTGACCATGGCCTGTAATATACTGACAGAGCCGCCGGACGATGCATCTACAGTTTGCAGCCGCCACGCTTTCATGCCCAACGTTTGGCCGCCTCTGCACCAGAAAAACCAATAAAACGCCTCTATCAATAGAAGCAATCCCACCAGACCTTCAGTTTCCATTTGCGCGCGTTCGCCCACTGGCAGTTCGGTGGCAGACAAAACAGAATATTTTACCCCAATGTAAATCGCACCGTATGCCATCGCTAGAGCCATGATAATTAAGCTGTCATAGACTAAGGCGGCTAAAATTTTAATTAAGGGTGCGTGTGGGTGATCGGTACTCATAACGAAGCCCCAAAGAATTTTGACTGGGGATTGTACCAAAAAAAGAAAGTCTCAAGCGCTAAAAATCGTATTCAAGCATCAGTTTCAATTTATTACCCGATAAGCGAAGTTTGTATTTCACGTCTTCTTTGATACGACCGTTACCATCTTCATCTGGTAAGTTGTAGTCACTTAGCCTTTGTTGTCTCACATCCTCCCAATAATGGCGAAAACCAATTTTCATTACGTGAGACAGCACTTTGGTGCCAATCCGAACATCATTGTCGTAATCTTCATCGAGCCACTGATGGTTTAACTGACGCTGCTCTAAGCTCATACTGTGTGAGCGGATATAGGCGGCGTCTTGCTCCAGCTGGCTGTTAGTTAAAGCTCTGGTGGATATGATTTTAGGTGTTCTCTCGTCTAGCTTACCAAAAGGCATGTAGTACTCTTGGGCTTTTGGGATAAACAGATAGGAGGTCGCTGGCGCTTGAGCTGCTGCGACTGGAAGCGTTACTACACAGAGTAAAAATACGCTGGCAATGCCGTTTTTGCAGATACTGTTCATATCGTACACCTCTACTTATCAGTATGGCGTATTTTTCAGCGTGGCCAAGAGTTAAATTAGTATCTTTAAAAATCACCACTTTGGTGCAGGGCAGTCTAAGTTCGAAATGTTAGCAAGTGCTAAGGCTACAAAGCATGTACAAGCCAGAGTTGCAGGGCAGAGGGGGCAAGAGGGCGACAGCTATTGTTTGCACGAAGTGCGATTTTTAAAAATGTTTTTTATGGAATTGCTGATTTTTAGTTCAAAGTTGTCTGATAAACACAGGAGCCTAGGCAGTTCTAAACGCTCTTATTTGACCAGTTTGAACAGGAAGACAGGAAAGGCTTTCGCCGCGAACCACAACAGGGAGCGTTGCAACTTGGTTGTTTTGGCTGCATTTATCGGTTCACCATCGTCGACAGGAACCGATAAATTTAGGTTATGTTTAAGCAGCCTCAAGCAATCAAATGCCGCCTAAACACATGTACTTGATTTCGACATAATCATCGATGCCGTACTTAGAGCCTTCACGGCCGCTTCCAGATTCTTTTACGCCACCAAAGGGGGCCATTTCGTTGGATATAATGCCTTCATTGATGCCAACAATGCCGTATTCCAATCCCTCGCCCACTCTAAAGATGCGACCTAAATCACGGGTATAGAAATAAGCCGCCAAGCCAAACTCAGTATCATTGGCCAGTGCAAGGGCTTCATCTTCGGTGTTAAAGCGGAAGACGGGCGCAACGGGGCCAAAGATTTCTTCCCGGAATACCTTCATGTCTGGCGTAGCGTTGGCCAGTACCGTGGGCTCAAAAAAGCAATCTCCCAAGCTTGAGGCTTGGCCGCCAATAACGGCTTTAGCACCTTTATCCAGTGCGTCATTCACTAAGGCTGTTACGTCTTTTACGGCACCGGAATTGACCAGCGGGCCATGCGTGACGCCATCTTCAGCGCCGTTCCCAAGGGTGAACTCAGCAACCGCTGTGGAGAGCTTGTCAACAAAGGCATCATAGACACCGTCTTGAACCAATACTCGGTTAGTGCACACACAGGTTTGGCCTGAGTTGCGGTATTTTGATGCTAGCAGTCCGCTGATAGCGGCATCTAAGTCGGCATCATCAAACACGATAAACGGTGCGTTTCCACCAAGTTCCATAGATGTTTTTTTCACTGTGGCTGCGCATTGTTCCATGAGAACTTTGCCGACAGGGGTCGACCCTGTAAATGTAAGTTTGCGCACTTTTGGATTGCTGGTCATTTCGCCGCCAATATCGCGAGAACTTTTACCAGAAACCATATTGAAAACACCGGCAGGAATGCCTGCTTCCTCGGCGAGAACGCATAACGCCAATGCGGATAAAGGCGTCTCTTTGGCCGGTTTGCCTACAAACGTACAGCCTGCCGCCAAGGCGGGTGCGGCCTTACGGGTAATCATTGCATTGGGGAAGTTCCAAGGTGTGATAGAAGCGACTACGCCAACTGGTTGCTTGATCACCAAGATACGCTTGTCTTGACTGGGGGCGGGAATGATATCGCCGTCGATGCGCTTAGCTTCTTCTGCAAACCACTCAATGTATGCCGCGCCATAAGCGATTTCGCCGGCCGACTCGGCAAGTGTTTTACCCTGTTCAGCAGTAAGAATTTTAGCTAGGTCGTCTTGGTTTTCCATAATCAGGTTAAACCATTTGCGTAAAATGTTAGCGCGCTCTTTCGCTGGTTTTCCAGCCCATATGGGCATGGCCGCTTCGGCTGCATCAATAGCCATGCGAGTTTCTTCGATACCGTGACTGGTGATCTCAGCCACTAGCTCACCATTAGCCGGGTTGAATACCGGTAAAAGCTCGGCGCTTTCTTTAATCCATTGGCCATTAATGTATGAAGCCTTGGCCAGCAATTCTGGGCGAGTAAGGTTGAGCATATTTAAATCCTGTTCGTTGTCGTGGTTGCAGGCTCGTTGCAATGAACGCTCTCTGACTTAAAGGCATTTCAGCCTTGGTTACAATTTTTCTATTCAATTGAATATTATCACTTAAAGGTATCAGTTGGGTATGCTGCGAAGCACGAGGTGTCACAGACTCGTTGACTTACTGCTCAACTGTTGCGCAAAAAAGTGTTTCTTTTTTGATCTTTTTTGCGACAAAAGCAAACTTTATGAAAGTAATGTTGACGCGGGCAAAAGCCCTGATATAATCGCGCACCTACCTCGGAGAGACATGCTCCGAACCTTCGTGCCAGAGTGGTGAAATTGGTAGACACAGGGGATTCAAAATCCCCCGCCTTAACGGGTGTGCCGGTTCGAGTCCGGCCTCTGGTACCATTTCTTTTTTTCGTTGTTTGCAGCGCATTTACAGTCTTTAATACCTCCTATAAATATCAATTTCTCATTGTTGTCTCCTGCTCGTGTTGAAGTATTTTTAACTTTTACCAGAGTGTAAAATGATTTTATTACGATGAAATGCCGGAAAAAATGCGGAGCGTGTTGTGTAGCCCCAGAAATTGTTCAGCCTTTACCTGGTATGCCGGATGGCAAACCTGCAGGCATACCGTGCGTAAATCTTGACCCGGTATCGCTGGATTGCCGTGTTTGGGGGCAGGCGAACTACCCTGTATTTTGTGGGCAATTTCAAGCGGAGGTATTCTTTTGCGGTGTAAGCCGTGAAGACGCGCTACAAATCTTGTCTTTTTACGAGTATCACACTCGTCCGTAACCCTTCCTAAAGTGATGAGCGCAGTCAATCCCCTAACATTTTTTTTGACAGCTCAAGGCCGAGATACCCCCAGAGTATCACCAGCGCAACAAGCGACCAACGGCGGCGGTGCCCCTGACTGGCGGCGTTCGCGGCCTTGTTTAAGGTTGTGATGTTTGCTGAAGAGCAGGCAGGGCAGACGCCTTGAGGAAACTGTCGGCCTTTGTGCTGGCATTCGCGACAGCGATACCCTAAAACTCTTGCGTGCTGAGTGTCATTATTTAGTGGCTGATTCATTGCGCCAGTATAGCAAGTGTTTGCAATGAATTGGGGATGATATGAATGGGTAAAATTTGATGGCCAACGTGGCTGGATTGGTAATGGCTGCCTATACTTATTTTAATATTTATCCAAGGAGTTGCCATTGTGAACCCAGTTGTAAAAAGCGGTATGTTTGTCGGTTTGTTGCTATTTGGTGTTGCCGATAACGGGTTCGCTCAATTCTTGGAAATGGACGAGCGAGTATTTGATGCTGTCAAAGAAAAATATGGTCGGAGCGCCGAAAGGCGTGTAAAAAAGTGGCATGGCATGATGGTTGAAACCAATCGCCAAGACTGGATGGACGAAATGGATAAATCTATGTCGGCCAATGATTTTTTTAATCGCATGCGCTGGGTAAGTGATCGTGACCATTGGGGGCTAGATGATTATTGGGCGACGCCTATAGAAATGCTGGGTACCAATGCGGGAGATTGTGAGGACTTTTCTATCGGAAAGTATTTTACCTTGAGTGAAACGGGAGTGGATTTAGAAAAGCTTCGCATCACTTATGTGAAAGCATTGGACTACGATCAGGCTCATATGGTGTTGGCGTACTACCCGAGTCCAGAAGCTGAGCCTTGGATACTGGACAATATCAACAAGACTTTATTACCTGCGTCCGAAAGAACAGACCTGTTGCCAATCTACGGTTTTAACGGCGAAGGCTTGTGGCTTGCAAAATCGAGAGGCAAAAAGCTGAGCGCAGATACCGAAAAAAGTTTACCGAAATGGGGTGAAGTTAATAAGAAAATGCTCAATGAGCTGATGCAATAGCTCCGCAGGTTTTGCAATAGCTACCATGCTTCTGACGTAGGTAGCTATTTGTTTTTAGCGTTATGAATTACAGTTTAAAGCGAGCGATTAAGCCGTCCATCGTTGATGATGTTTGATCCAGTTGATTGGCCACCTCGATTGCGTTTTGCGACGACTGGTGTGCTTGCTGGGCAAGGCTGCTCATATTCCCCACACTGTTTACAATCTCTTTTGCCACACAGCTCTGCTCTTCGACAGAAGTGGAAATTTGTGTGTTCATGTCTCGGATCGAGGTAAATGATCCAGTAATGGCTTGCAGTGAGCTTCCGGCTTCCTGAGCTAAGTCTGCCGTTTGTGTGGTTTTTTCTTGATTGCTTTTCATTGAAAGAGCAGCTTGGGAAGATCCGCTTTGTACCGCCTCAATGATTTGTTGAATTTCAGCCGTGGATTCTTGAGTCCTTTGGGCCAGCCCGCGAACTTCATCGGCGACCACGGCAAACCCTCTACCTTGTTCTCCTGCTCTGGCGGCTTCAATTGCAGCGTTGAGGGCCAATAGGTTGGTTTGTTCGGCAATGCCTTTGATAACATCCAGCACTGCGCCAATTCGGCCGGTGTCGGTTTCAAGTTTTCCCATGGCTGAAGTTAAGAGCTTTGCACCATCGGATAAGCTGATTATGGACTCTATGGTTTGTTGCATCGTGGTCAAGCCAAGGTGGGCATTTTGCTCCGCGGTTTGTGCGGCATCGGCAGCATTGGACGTGTTGCAGGCAATATTCTCCACTGCTGTGTCCATTTCATTGATCGCTGTGGATATGTGCAAGGTATGCTGCTCTGTAACGCCGGTTTGTTGAGCGATTTCACTAGCTGTGAGGTTTATTTTCTCTGAAGCAGAATGAAGCTCAGTCATCGTGTATTTGACTTTCTCGAGTACTGAAACAAAAGACTGTTGCATTTGAGTTAAATGGTCTGCCAATTTGCTCATTTCAGTGGTTTTTTGCGTGGGGATTTGTCGGCTTAAATCGCCCTCTGCTAAGTTTTCAATATGGGCAGCCATTGAGTTCAGTGGGCCCAGTAAGTTTCTTTGCAGTAAGAAAGGGATCGCTATCAAGATGATAGCAGCGACAATAAGCAGGGTAACTAGAGACCAATACTTCACCTGCTTAGAGTGTGTAAAAACTTTGTCAGTGTAGGCGATTCTGTCCTGTTCAAAAAGACTGACGGCATCGGTGAGTAGTTTTGAGGGCTCTCGGTCAATACCACTGACGGCGTTATCACCCACTTGTGGATCGTAGCCTGCAGCGACAAAAGCATTAAATCCTGTGGTGTATTGCGTACCCATAACTTTATGGGCGTTTGCAAAATCAATAACTAATTGGCGCTTTTGGGTGGATTTTATGGTTGGTATCAAGGTACCTAAAGCGTGCTGTATGTCTGACTGATGTTTTAAAAATCGCCCCCAGTATTTTTCTCTCTTTTGGTCGTCATAGCCACGTAAGAGAGTATTTTTCCATTCTTGAACTTGCACCTTGAATGCGAAATTTACTTTTTGAATGGCCAGTTCAGATTGAACTTGTTCACTAAGAAGTGCACGAAAATGATCGAGCGAATCAGACAGGGCTCGAATGGACAAAAGAGCCACAATCAATGTAATCAGTAGTCCGCCTAGAGCAATGGTTAAGAGCTCTTTACGTAGGCTGCGTTTGCCAAATAACATGCTATAGACCCTGTGTCGTGCTGATTGTTATACAAGAGTTAGATTTGTCGGCTAAAAAACTTATACCTTTAGAGTGTAGACAATGGTGGTCAAAAAGCAGGCAAAAAAAAGACCGCGTGTGCGGTCTTTTCGGACAAAGCTGTTATTACAGTAGGCTGTGTCTTATTTTTAGGCGGGGTAATCCCGTGGGACAGGCCCTGTATAAAGCTGGCGTGGACGGCCAATTTTATAGGGGTTGCTGATCATTTCGTGCCAGTGAGCAATCCATCCGGCAACGCGACCTGTTGCAAAAATCACAGTAAACATGTCCGTTGGGATACCAATGGCTTTCATGATGATGCCAGAGTAAAAATCCACATTCGGGTAGAGTTTCTTTTCAATGAAGTAAGGATCTTCTAGGGCAATCTGCTCTAGACGCATGGCGATGTCGAGCAATGGATCTTTAATGCCGAGTTCGCCGAGGACTTCATCGCAAGTTTTCTTCATCACTTTGGCGCGAGGGTCAAAGTTTTTATAGACGCGGTGACCAAAGCCCATCAAGCGGAACGGATCATTTTTGTCTTTAGCTTTGGCAACGTAAGCGTCAATATTTTCAACTGAGCCGATTTCTTCCAGCATGTTGAGTACTGCTTCGTTAGCACCGCCGTGTGCTGGGCCCCACAAGGTAGCGATACCTGCAGCGATACAAGCGAAGGGGTTGGCACCAGAAGAGCCAGCCAGACGAACAGTAGACGTTGAAGCGTTCTGTTCATGGTCGGCGTGCAACAAGAAAATCTTGTCCATTGCTTTCGCTAGAACTGGGTTAACCTCGGGGTCGTCACAAGGAGTGCCAAACATCATGTGCAAGAAGTTCTCAGAGTAAGACAACTTGTTGTTGGGGTACATGAAAGGCTGGCCAATATGATGTTTATGGCACATTGCTGCAAGAGTCGGCATTTTTGCGATCAAGCGATGGGCAGAAATCATACGCTTTTCAGCGTCATTGATGTCCAAAGAGTCGTGATAAAAAGAAGATAATGCACCCACAACACCACACATAATGGCCATGGGGTGAGCATCACTCCGGAAACCGCGGAAGAATCGGGCTATGTTCTCATGCACCATGGTGTGGTTGGTGATGATGTCGACAAACTCTTCTTTTTCCTGAGCTGTAGGCAGTTCACCGTTTAGCAGAAGGTAACAGGTTTCAAGATAATCTGAATGCTCGGCAAGTTGCTCAATTGGGTAGCCGCCGTGCAAAAGGACACCTTTGGCACCATCAATATAGGTTAGTTTGGATTCGCAAGCCCCTGTTGACATAAAGCCGGGGTCGTATGTGAAGTACCCCTTGCCGGATAAGCTGGTGACGTCGATTACGTCAGGACCAACAGATCCAGAATACATGGGTAGTTCGAGGGGTGCATCCAAACCGTCGACCGAAAGGCGCGCTTTCTTATCAGTCATTACGGACTCCTGTTCTGTGAATAAATATGTTCAGGTTCAATTTTAGCGTAGATCGCTTGTCGCGAAAATCGATTTATTAGGCTAGCCACACTATAAGTATGGGAGTCAGATTGTCAATTGAAAATAGCCTGAGCGGCGAGAAGGGTGACCAGAGATTAAACTGTGAGTCTTGTTGGTGCGTAAACAGTTGTACGCACGAGTACTGTTACAGGTTGGTGCACTGTTGCTGGGTTCATCTTTAAGCCTAGTGATCACAGAGTTGGCCTGTTAGTATTCATCGATATATAGCGATTCTGTTGTTTTTTTACATGCAGATCTCTATAATTTTGCGCGTCTTGTCATGGGTGTGTTTAACACAGCGCTGTTTAGCAGCCCATGCTTGAGGGACGTTTGGCTTAAGCTGAACTCTATATAATGCCCGTCATAAGGGCTAAAAAAGGTGTGACTTAACCGTGAACAAGAACAGACCTGTCAATCTTGACCTTGCCACAATAAAACTTCCCATAACGGCCTACATTTCAATCCTTCATCGTATATCAGGAGTGATCCTATTTGCGGCGATTGCAGTATTGCTTTGCATGCTTGATTCAAGTTTGGAATCTGCTGAGAGTTTTGCGTCTTTGAAAGAAGGCCTGCAGCAGCCGATATACCAATTTATCATCTGGGGCACTTTGGCAGCACTTGCTTACCACTTGGTTGCTGGTGTGCGCCACTTAGTCATGGATTTTGGTGTTGGTGAATCACTCGAAGGGGGCAGGACTGGCGCTAAGATAGCGTTTGTTGTCGCCATTATTCTTATCGTTTTAGCGGGAGTTTGGGTATGGTAACCGCCGTAACAAGTTTTGGCCGTAGTGGACTCTACGACTGGTTAGTTCAGCGCGTAAGCGCTGTCGTCATGGCTGCCTATTTGGTCGTCGTCGTTGGTTTTGTTTTGCTGACACCGGATCTAACCTACACTGAATGGAAGGGGCTATATAGCTCACTATGGATGCGAGTCTTCAGTCTTGTGACTCTTTTTTCTATTGCTGCTCACGCGTGGATTGGTTTGTGGGCTGTGCTGACTGATTACCTTACGACTCGCACTATGGGTGCAAAGGCTACCATTTTACGTGTGGCGGCACAGCTGGGCCTAGGTGTGGTCACTGTGACTTATGTCGTTTGGGGCATCGAAATTCTGTGGGGGTTTTAAGTAATGGGTAACATGCGTACGATTTCTTTTGACGGTATTGTAATTGGCGGTGGTGGCGCAGGTATGCGTGCAGCACTGCAGCTGTCCCAGTCGGGATACAAAACCGCAGTAATTACTAAAGTGTTTCCAACTCGCTCTCACACAGTGTCAGCCCAGGGTGGTATTACTTGCGCGATTGCCAGTGATGACCCCAACGATGATTGGCGCTGGCATATGTACGATACCGTCAAAGGGTCTGACTACATTGGTGACCAAGACGCTATCGAGTACATGTGTAATGTAGGCCCTGAAGCTATTTATGAGCTTGATCACATGGGTTTGCCTTTTTCTCGTACGGAAGAAGGTCGTATTTATCAGCGTCCTTTCGGTGGACAATCTAAAGACTTTGGTCGCGGTGGCCAAGCTGCACGTACATGTGCTGCTGCAGACCGCACCGGTCATGCACTGCTGCATACCCTTTATCAGGGAAATATTAAAAACGAAACCGTCTTTCTGAATGAATGGTTCGCCGTAGATTTGGTTAAGAACCAAGACGGTGTGGTCACTGGCGTTATTGCCATGAACATCGAAGATGGCGAAGTTGTATACGTTAAGTCTAAAGCAACTGTTCTTGCGACTGGTGGTGCTGGGCGTATTTACGCTTCTACTACGAACGCACACATCAATACCGGTGATGGTATCGGTATGGCGTTGCGCGCAGGTGTTCCTGTGCAAGACATTGAAATGTGGCAATTTCACCCTACCGGCATTGCGGGAGCGGGTGTTCTTGTAACTGAGGGTTGCCGCGGTGAAGGTGGCTATCTTGTGAATAAAGATGGTGAGCGCTTCATGGAGCGTTACGCTCCAAATGCTAAAGACTTAGCGGGTCGTGACGTTGTGGCTCGCTCTATGGTACTTGAAATTCTAGAAGGCCGTGGTTGTGGTCCAGAAGGCGATCATGTTTTCTTGAAGCTTGATCACTTAGGTGAAGAAACTCTGAATGCTAAGTTACCAGGCATTCTTGAGTTATCACGTACCTTTGCTCACGCAGATCCTGTAAAAGTACCGATCCCTGTTGTTCCTACTTGTCATTACATGATGGGCGGTATTCCTACCAACATTCACGGCCAAGCTTTGACCATGGATGAGAACGGCAACGATAAAATTATCGATGGTCTGTACGCTTGTGGTGAAGTTGCTTGTGTATCTGTGCATGGCGCTAACCGCTTGGGTGGTAACTCCTTGCTCGATTTGGTTGTTTTTGGGCGTGCTTCAGGTCTTTATATCGAGCAAGCATTGCGCGAAGGTATTGAGCACCGTGAAGCTTCGGCATCTGACCTTGAGTCTGCTATGTCACGTTTGAACAAGCTGAACAATACAAACGATGGTGAAGATGCTCCTGTCTTGCGTAAAGAGCTACAGAATATTATGCAAAACTACTTCGGTGTTTTCCGTAAAGGTGAATTCATGAAGGAAGGTAGAGCTAAACTGTCTGAGCTTCGCAAACGTATCGACAATGTGAAGTTGTCTGATAAATCGAATGCATTTAATACTGCGCGTATTGAAGCGTTGGAGTTGCAGAACTTATTAGAAGTGGCAGAAGCAACGGCCATTGCGGCGGATGAACGTAAAGAATCTCGTGGTGCGCATGCCCGTGATGATTTCCAAGAGCGTGATGATGCTAACTGGTTGTGCCACTCTATGTACTTCCCAGACGATAAGCGTGTTGGTAAGCGTGCAGTTAACTTTGCACCTAAAACCATGGAAGCTTTCGAACCAAAGATTCGTACCTATTAATCGGGGATGACAGAATTATGTTGAAAGTAGAAGTGTACCGTTACAACCCTGAAACAGACTCAGCACCTTATATGCAGAGTTATGATGTCGATACTCAAGGTAAAGACTTGATGGTGTTGGATGTTCTTGAGATGTTGAAAGCTCAAGATCCTACTGTTGCATTCCGCCGCTCGTGCCGTGAGGGCGTGTGTGGATCTGATGGTATGAATATCAATGGCAAAAATGGCTTGGCATGCGTTAGAGCTTTGTCTGAATGTGTTGTGAATAACAAGCTGGTTTTACGCCCGTTGCCAGGCTTGCCAGTGGTTCGTGATCTGGTTATCGATATGACTCAGTTTTACGCACAATACAATAAAATCGAGCCCTACCTGCAAAACGATACGCCAGCGCCAGCCATTGAGCGTTTGCAGTCTCCAGAAGATCGTGCCAAGCTTGATGGATTATACGAATGTATTCTGTGTGCTTGTTGTTCGACAAGCTGCCCATCTTTTTGGTGGAACCCTGATAAGTTTATTGGCCCTGCAGGTTTGCTTCAGGCTTATCGCTTTTTGGCGGACAGCCGTGACACTGCAACCGAGAAGCGTTTGGCTGGTCTGGACGATCCGTTCAGTGTATTCCGCTGCCACGGTATTCAAAACTGCGTATCTGTGTGTCCTAAGGGTCTAAACCCAACAAGGGCAATTGGTCACATTCGCAATATGTTGATTCAAAGCGGTACCTAATTGGTACAAGAAGCGCTGCCCGTTAAGAGGCAGCCTTCGTCTTATTTGCTTGTTAGTGCAGAGACCCAAGTTTCATCCGGAAGTAAGTTGTGATTTTTTCTAGATGAGCTTAAATGTAATGAACAATTCAAAGTAGTTATATAAAGCTGCTTATGAAACTGAAACGAAGCTCTATCCAAAAGATGGAGCTTTATACTGTTAGCTGAATGCTAGTAATAGCAAGGGTATTGGGTCTTCCGACAACATCGGACCCCAAGCTAACTGTGTGAGGTAATAAAGCGAATTTGCTGATATCTCGCTGGGCTCATGCATTTTAGAGTTTGACCGTTCAGTCACTCTTTGTGCTTTCTAACACCGCCGCCAGTACTGTACAGCGCTGAGGTGGAGGCAGGCCCTGCTCGGTCGACACATTTGTATGTCTTGCACAGAGAGCCACGCCCTTACTTAAGGTGGGCACAAATGTCAGAAAGCATCATGGAGCGGTTATGGAGCACTTCCCATATTTCGGGTGGAAATGCTGCCTACGTTGAAGAGCTCTACGATACCTATTTACACGATCCCAATGCTGTACCCGATGAGTGGCGAAGCTACTTTGATCAGCTTCCAAGAGTTGAGGGTGTGGTGTCTCAGGACGTTCCCCATTCCGTTATCCGAGAGCATTTTTACCTTCTAGGGAAAAATCGCTCTAGGCCTTTGGCCGCCCCAGGTTCTGGCGGTGCCAATATTGAGCACGAACGTAAGCAAGTAAAAGTGGTTCAGTTAATGAGCTCTTATCGCTTTCGTGGCCATCAAAAAGCTAAGCTAGATCCGTTAGGAATTATGCAGCGCGAGAAAGTACCAGATTTAGATTTGGGTTTTCACGGTCTGACATCTGCCGATTTAGACACTGTTTTTCAAACGGGTAATACATTTTTTGGCAAAGATGAAGCCCCGCTTCGGGAGATCATCGACAACCTAGAGCAAACTTACTGTGGCTCGGTTGGCCCAGAAATTATGCACATCACCAATTATGCTGAAAAACAATGGTTACAGCAGCGATTGGAAAGTGTGCGTTCTAAGCCTGCATTTGCTGAAGATTTTCGCAAAAGAATTTTAGAACGTTTGTCTGCGGCTGAAGGTCTTGAGCGTCACTTGGATAGTAAATACCCCGGTACAAAGCGTTTTGGCTTAGAGGGCGGGGAAAGTTTTATTCCTTTATTAGACGGGCTGATTCGTCGTGCCGGCGAGCATGGTGCTAAAGAGTTGGTGTTGGGCATGGCACACCGTGGCCGCTTAAACACACTGGTCAACACACTCGGCAAAAATCCCGCTGATTTGTTCGATGAGTTCGAGGGTAAGCGCATTATTGAAAGCTCCGGTGATGTGAAATATCACCAAGGCTTTTCTTCAAATATTATGACCCCAGGCGGTGAGTTGCATCTGGCAATGTCTTTTAATCCCTCACATTTGGAAATTGTATCTCCAGTTGTGGAAGGATCTGTAAGAGCTCGTCAAGATCGACGTTGTGATCCGGTGGGGAGTAAAGTGGTTCCTATCTCCGTACATGGCGATGCAGCGTTTGCTGGCCAAGGTGTGGTTATGGAAACCTTCCAGATGTCTCAGACTCGTGCCTATGCAACAGGTGGTACGATTCACGTAGTCATTAATAACCAAGTGGGCTTCACCACCAGTCGTCGAGACGATGCACGATCCACAGAATACTGTACAGATGTCGCAAAAGTCATCGAGGCGCCTATTTTTCATGTGAATGGCGATGACCCAGATGCAGTTCTTTTTGTGACACTTCTGGCCATGGACTATCGGTATGAGTTCAAGAAAGATGTGGTTATTGATCTGTTCTGCTATCGCCGTAGAGGTCACAATGAAACCGATGAGCCGTCGTCCACTCAGCCATTGATGTACAAAACAATTCGCCAACACAAAACCACAAGAGCTATCTATGCTGAACGATTGGTTCAAGAAGGTTTGTTGGATGAAGCTCAAACAGAAGAGATGTCCAGAGAATATCGCTCTGCTCTAGACCGTGGTGATCACGTTGCAACGGGTCTTGTGACCGAGCCAGACAGTTCTTTGTTTGTAGATTGGTCACCTTACTTAGGCCACGACTGGGTAACACCAGCCGACACCGGCTACAATTTGCAGGCACTGCAAGCATTGGCGCAAAAAACCTGTGATGTTCCTGACGGTGTGCAAGTCCAGCGGCAAGTGAAAAAGATTTACGATGATCGGCGCAAAATGGCCAGTGGTGCAATGCCGATCAACTGGGGTATGGCTGAAATGCTGGCATACGCCACACTGCTCGAACAAGGCCACCGCATTCGTTTAACCGGCCAGGATGTGGGCCGTGGAACTTTTTCTCATCGTCATGCGGTTATCCATAATCAGAAAGATGGCGAGAGCTACAAGCCCTTGTGCAATCTCAATCCTGAGCAGCCGCCTTTCGAAATCTTTGACTCTCTGTTATCTGAAGAGGCGGTATTGGCATTCGAGTATGGCTACGCCACAACAATGCCCAATGCGCTTGTCATTTGGGAGGCTCAGTTTGG
>CBFHKY010000015.1:0-1852 GCA_965656525.1 Pseudomaricurvus sp.
AGGTCGTACTGCAAGGTGCCTTCAGTTTCTATCGCTTTGAGAGTGTTCTCGATGGCGGCTTCGTACACCAATTGTGGGTGTTCTAGAAGGTGCGCGCCGCTGCCCTGACCACTGCTGATGGGGTTTTGCTGTGTCAGTGAGCGGCACAACCCATCAATGGTTTGGATACGGAGCCGGTTCGGGTTGTGCAGCAGTTGCCAGCCTTGCTGTTGGTCTCGCTGAATAACTTTTTGTGCCAAATCCCAGCTGACTTGCTCGTGAGCAGCGTCGGGGCGTGGAAGAGTTGCGGCCTGCTGGATCGCGCTGAAAATACGTTCTTGCATCTCGGCAGCGGCTTTGCGAGTAAAAGTGATGCAGACAATTTCTTCTGGGTGTTCGCACAATGGCAACAAGGTGAGTACACGCTGGGTGAGCAGCCCGGTTTTGCCTGAACCGGCAGGGGCGGCGACCGCAAAAGAGCGATTGGGATCCAGCGCTTGTTGTCGCGCCAAATGGTCAATAGGGAGGTTCATGCACGATCCTCCGGTTGACGATAAAAGCGGACAATATCTTCTTGTTCGGCACGCCGCACAATGGGGTCGAGGTGCTCATAAAAGCGCTCTACTTGTGGCTTTTGCAAGTCGATGTTGGTGTCGCCCTGCAAAAATTCATCCGCCAGCAGTGACAGTTGCTTCTGCCAGTGAGCTTTAATGCTTTCCCAGTCGTCAGGTAATTGTAGGCTGGGGCCTTTATCGGCAGATTGAATGCCTTCATGGTGCAGGCTGAGCTCCCCCAGGCCTTTCATAGTGATGTCTTTGGCATTGATTTGGGCAAACATAATGGCGTTAATATCCTGCTGGTAGCAGAGACAATACAGTGGCAGTTGAGGCTCTTCTGGCCTGTCACCGCCCCATTGTTTGGCCGTGGGTGTGCCTGTTTTATAATCAATGACAATCAATTCGCCGCTGCTAAGTCGATCCATACGGTCGAGGCGTAAACGCAGCGCAATGCCGGCAAATTCTACGGCCAAGGTTTCTTCGTTGGCGACCACCTCGAACTCAGGTCGCTCACGTTCTAGCTGTAACCAGTGTGTAATCAGTTTCTTTTGTCGCTGCAGTTCTAGGGCGCAGTATTGATTGCCATAGATGTGTGGCTCGCGTCGCTGATAGCGCTGTATTTCATCACCAATCACTTTTGATAACGCCTGATCCAATTGCTGATCCGTCAAGGTTAATAATTGCGCTTGCGTGCGCCAGTTTTTCCAGAGCACCGATAGGCTGTCGTGCAGTATTTGGCCGCGTTCGATCGGCGAAAAGCCAAGGCTGGGTGTGCGTTTATCCTGCGCCTGTAAGCGATGAATCAGAAATGCGGCGTAGGGCAACAGAGCTTGATGGCGAAAGATCTGGCTGCCACCTTTCAGATGTTGGCGCTCATTATCACTTACCGCTGGTGCGGTACCCGTATTTAGCCACTGCAGGGACTGTGTCTGTGCCAGACGCTCTTGATAAGTTTGCCAGTCGTTCTGGCTGAGTTCGCTTGGTTTAGGGGGATCAGGTTGTACGGCGTTACGAGGCACACTTAAGGCTGTAAGCAAAGGGCTGGCTTGTTGTGGCCGATCTTCGTCGTACTGTGCGTAACTGGCCACCCAATAGCGGCTGCCGTGCTGGTAGTTTTGTAAAATCGAGCGGGCGTAATCCAGCTCGCGATCTGCATCGGCATGAGGCATTTTTTGTTGTCGTTGCAACGGAATAGGCAGCAGAGGATTCGGACTGGGTGTTGGGGGCCATTGGTGTTGGCTCATGCCTAACATCCAAACATGACTGAAATCCAATCCGGCCCCCTCTAGAATCCCCAGCACTTGAATAGGGGATTC
>CBFHKY010000015.1:1952-4885 GCA_965656525.1 Pseudomaricurvus sp.
CTCATGCCTAACATCCAAACATGACTGAAATCCAATCCGGCCCCCTCTAGAATCCCCAGCACTTGAATAGGGGATTCTGGTGTCTGTGCTTGAAAATGGGTTTGGCCTACGGCTTGATTCAGCAGCTCCAGTGCCTTATGACAGGTAATGCTTTGGCCAAGGTTATCCAGTTGGCAAAACTGATCCAATAATTGGTACCACTGATTCATTTGTTGGAATTCGTTGCTGTCTAGGCGCCTTTCACCGGGCCAACCTAAGCTGCGCAATTGTTTTTCGAACAGTTCTAGCCAGACTGAGGGCAAGTGCTGCTTACCAAATTGACGCCGCAGAGATTCTATATCCTGTAAGCGCCGATCCAGCTCTTGCCATACAGCTTGTAAGTCAAGCGCGATACTGTCTGGAGCAGGCTCGTGCTCCTCATTGGCAAAAGCGCATTCGTTTACCCAGCGGCGCAGTTGGCTTAAGCGAATGGCGCGGTGGTTCGCGCGTTGTAAACGGCGCTGAATCACGGTACTGATGTGAAGGTGTTCGCCGCCGATCCAAAACGGCGAATTGAATAAGCTTTGTAGGGTCTCCTGCTCCATATCTTGATGGTTGAGCTGCAATAGCGTTAGTGCATCATTAATCAACGCGGTAGAGCCCAATGGGACACCTGCGGAAAAGTTGAATGGCAAGGTGTAGCGGGAAGTGTCTGGTAACGCGTAATGAGATTCGAGTACTTCGGTAAAAATGTGCTCTACACGCTGCCGGACTTGGCCAAGATTTGGACAAATGATGCCAATAGTCGCGTCGCTGTCTTGTTGAATAATGCTCTCGGACCACAGCGCGGCAGCTCGAATTTCATCATCGACATTGGGATAAGAGGTAACCGTAAAGCCATCTGGTTGTCGATTGGTATCGTTAGCGGGTAAGAACTGATAGTGATCGGCCATATTGGCAAACAAATACCGCTGCAGAGGAGGGCAATCGTCAAAGCCCAATAAAATAAGCTCGGGAAGCCGAGCTACTTTATTGGTTTGTGCCAAGGTGACTAAGTGCTGCTGAAGGTGCTCTTTGGTCATGAGTTGGCGGGCTTTTAAAGCTTCCTCAAATCTCTCGGCCCAAGCAGGGAAAGGGCTGTCGTAGTGCCAACTTTGTTCTAAACAAATCGTCGTAAGTTGTGCGGGCTCCAGTTGCCAGCGCAGCAATACCTGATAGGCGTTGTGGGCATCGCTGGCCAAACGCAAGGGGTTTATCAGCTCGGCACCGTCGGTGTGCTCATTAATGATTTGTAACCAGAGTTGTTGCGCGGCTTGATCGCTGATTAAGGTGGGTGCAGAAGGAAGTAAATGTTGGTCCAGCGCAGACCAATAGGCCTCTTGCAACCATTCATCAACACTGTGAATGTTGGGGGCTCGCCAGCGATTGAGACCAGCCGGCTGCTGTAAGTGATAAGCCGCAAGAATTTTGTTCTTTAAACGATGGTTGGGTGTCAGCACCCAAGCCCCATCTTCTAGAGGTGTCAGTAGATTATCAATTTGAAAAAGCGTGCGACCCATGAAAGATACTTTATCTGGCGAACAAAGATCTCATGTTCTCATAGAGCCAAGTGCAAGTCATGTATTGCTCATAGCGGGTATGGGCCGAAAGGGTAACGTGTGATGCGGTCTGGCTTGGTTTAAATCAGTCTCATTTGAAACCGAGTTACCGAAGTTGTTTGGGGCAATGTTAGCTGCCGCACAACACGCTCAGGGTGTCTTGGAAGTGGTTAGCCGGACATCCTAGATTTGTAGTCGCGCACAATACCATTGAAGTCTTCAGCAACCTTGTGCATGTCATCCACCATATCGTTATACCTATTTGTATTTGGTGCGCACTCTAGATAGGTTTCTGCGGCATCAAGAAAAGCCTTAACATCATTTTTTGCTTTAATCATCTGTGGTGTGACGGCTGTGGCTGGGTCTGGCAAGGTAGGCACATCGGGCTTACTGCACGCCAGTGTTAGATTGGAGCAGGCGAGTAAAGCCATGGCGATGAAAGAAGGTTTCAACATGATCACAGTTCCTGGTTATTTTTCTTAGTGTTGATTTCGCTTGTTGGTAAAGCTCGCAGGCTTGATAAATAAGTTATCGGCTCCAGCTGATCAAACTTCAATTAAAATTTAGCACAGGTTTTTCAAACGTGGGGGAAAGGGAGGGCAATAAGTTATAAAAGTTTGAAATTAGTATAACTTTTTCGTCTTTGGTTTGTTATAAGGCACAGGGGCTTATAGGGAGGGATTCAAAGCCGTGTGACCTAGATGCGGTTAGTGTGTTGCAAGCCTTTAAAATGTGGATAGAGCCGCAGAAAAGAGAAAGACCTGCCGCTGTGATTGGTTTAGCCTTCGTTGGTGTGAATCAGGTCTCCAATGGCGTTGAGGTAGCAGGGGTCCTCTTTGGCAAAAAGTGACTCCCCGCCTAGGTGATAAGCTTTATAAAGATGGGTGCGGGCATAGGGTTTTTCACCTAATCGAAAAAGACATTGACCTAAGCGCAAGTGTACAAAGGGGTTGTCTTGTACCTGCGGGCAGTGGTTTGCTGAGCGTAAGGCTTCACAGCCGGGGGTGTATTGTTTTAGTCGATAGTAGCTATCGCCAATACCCACTAAAACCCAGCCGGCTTCGGCGTATTGCGTCTGAGGCTTGGGTAGCATTACCCAACCTTGGTAGAATAAACGAAGCGCTTTGCGGAAATCCCCTTGATCGTAAGTCTGATAGGCGTTTGCGCAAAGTTCCTTGATTTTGTCGGTGGTCTCTCTAGTTAGTGTGCTCATAAGATGGCTGTGATTCTATGGGTAGAGTGTTTCGGATTGAAGCTCTGGAGGTTTCTGACTGTTGGTGCTACATACGAGCAACGGTTAAATTGATCATATTCTGATCTGATTATAAATGTTTTATCCCTTAAAAGCGTCACTGT
>CBFHKY010000015.1:4985-85926 GCA_965656525.1 Pseudomaricurvus sp.
GCTACATACGAGCAACGGTTAAATTGATCATATTCTGATCTGATTATAAATGTTTTATCCCTTAAAAGCGTCACTGTAAATGGTGTGATGTGTCGTGTAAATATAACGAGCTTAACCGGCAAAAACAAAATCAATTTATGGAAAGTTTCATGCAATCTTCTTTATCGGTAATGACATTGCTAGCGTTGTGTTCGCTGTTCACATTGGTGGTGGCAGGTTTTGTCTGGTTATTGTGTCGCCGGCAGTATCAGCAAGCTCAGTCCGAATGGGAGGCGAGGTCATTTGAGTTGCAAGAGCAGTTGATTCATAAAGATCACGTTGTGGCGCAAATTAACAGCCAAATGGCACATGTACAGCAAGCACTTGAAACATCGAAAACGGAACGTCAGCAGCTCGTGACCGAGTTGACCACAGAGCGACATAAGCTGTTACAAGAAAGTCAAAAATGTGCTGGTTTGCAAGCAGTGCAAAAAGATTATGACGAAATCAAGCAGCGTTTACAGCAGCGAGATATCGAGTTTCGACAGCTTTCTATTGAGCATGAAAGTGGGGTTGTTAAAATGGCCGCCGAGACAAAAGCGTTAGAAGAAAAAATGGCGCTGCTCAAAGATGCAAAAGAGCAGCTGAACAATGAGTTTACGTTGTTAGCCAACCGCATTTTTGAAGAAAAACAAGCGAACTTTTCTGAGCAGAGCCAACAAAATATTAAGGCCAGTGTCGATCCATTACGTGAACAAATAGAGTCTTTCCGTAAAAAAGTCGAAGACGCCTACGACAAAGAAAATGCAGAGCGCAACAAATTGGTGGGTCATATTTTGGAGTTGCAAAAGCAGACTCAACAAATTGGCTTAGATGCTATTAACCTGACCAATGCCCTTAAAGGGGATAACAAGGCACAGGGGAGTTGGGGTGAGGTGATTTTAGAGCGTTTACTCGAACAATCTGGCCTGCAAAAGGGCATCGAATACGACGTGCAGGTGTCATTGCAAAACGAAGCTGGGCAGCGTCGTCACCCTGATGTCATTGTGAGATTACCAGAAGAAAAAGACATTGTGATTGACTCGAAAGTGTCTTTGGTGCATTACGAACAAGCCGTATCCGCAATCGACGACAAAGCTCGACAAGAGGCTTTGAAACGACATGTCGTCTCCATGCGAACACACATTCAGCAGTTGAGTCATAAGTCTTATGAGAAGCTCGAGGGCATTCGGTCTTTGGACTTTGTTTTTCTGTTTGTTCCGATTGAAGCAGCTTTTATGGCGGCGATGCAACAAGACCCTATGCTTTTTCAGGATGCTTATGACAAACACATCATCTTGGTTAGTCCGACCACATTAATGGCAACGTTGCGCACGGTGGAAAATATTTGGCGTTATGAAAAACAAAACCGCAACGCCGAAGAAATCGCTCGTCAAGCGGGGGGGCTGTACGATCAATTTGCACTGATGTTAGAGGCGTTTTCTGACATAGGTAAGCAGCTAGAAAAAGCCCAAGAAGCCTATGACCTGACTCAAAAGCGCTGGAGCACAGGGCGAGGTAATGTCATTCGACGAATTGAACAGTTGCGTAAGTTAGGGGCAAAGACAAAAAAACGTTTAGCTCTGGACGTTGAGGATGACAGTGCAGATGAAGCCAATATGACGAAAGCTCAAGCTGTTGCCTTAGCGGAAAGGGATTCCTAGTGCTGGCCACACTTAGCTTTGCTTTATCGGTGACTCTCCCCATATTTTTATCATTACTGATCGGGGTTGCTTTGCGGTATGTCGGTTGGCTAACACCTCGCTGGGTGGATCGATTATCGGTATTGGTATTTTACGTGAGCTTACCGCTGTTGATGTTCAGTAGTGTGGTGCGATTCCCTGTGAGCACGTTATTTCAGCCGATACCAACGGCTGTTGGTATCGGAATTACGTTACTGACATGGGGTGGGTATCAGCGCTTAAATAAACATCGCCAGCAACCAGCACCTGAGAGCACCGTTGCCGAGCAAGCCGTGATGCGGGGGAACTTAGGCATTGTGGGCATTTCATTGTGTCTCAATGCTTACGGCCCTGCAGTGCTGCCGAAGGCTTCACTGTTGATGGCAATGATGACGATCACTTACAACATTTTGAGTGTGTATATCTTTGTGAAAGGTATGGGACAGGGTGACATAAAAGCGCTATCACTGATTAAAAACTTACTGAAAAACCCTTTGATCGTCGGGATTTTGATCGGTGCTCTTGCGGTTTTATTGGGGTTGAGACCTCCTAGTGAGTGGTTTGAGTTCACCGAGTGGTGGCTCCAGTGGACTCTGCCTTTGGCGTTGGTGGCCATTGGTGGCAGCTTAAATTACGCTAGTTTTTTAGCGCACCGTGCGCTGTGCATTGAAGTGTCGCTGATTAAATTAATCGCTTTGCCTGCTGCAGCGGTGTTATTCATGTTGTTGTTTGGCCTGCAAGGTGAAATGTTGGGCATTATCTTTTTGTTTTGTGCCAGCCCTGTAGCCGCGGTCAGTTTTGTAATGGCAAAAGCCTACAAAGCCAATGCCAATTTAGCGGCTACGTTGGTGGTGGTAACGACGTTAGCGTCATTATTGTCCGTGAGTGTTGGTGTGTTCGCACTGCGAAGTTTAGGTGTTATGTAATGTACATCACATCACTGAGTGAACTCGTAGGCAAAACGCTGTGTATAAGTAAGAAGTTGAACGTGATTGTTATAAATGGGATTGATAAAACATGAGTGAGTTTTTTAGTAATACGATGGTCTGGCTGCTGCTGGGTGGCGCCATCATTATTTCGTTGTCGGCCATTGCAGGGTATTACGTTTGGGCGTTATACCAGCAAAGTAAGCGTCAACAGCGGCAAATGGCTGAGTTACGCGAGGCGGGTGAAGCTCAACGTAAGCGCGTGAACAACAGTATTCAGATATTGGCCCAAGCGATTTTGTCGGAACAAGTCACGCTCACTGAAGGCGCTATTCGGATCAAGGTGTTATTGGACAGTTTGTCTGTGGATGACGTGACCCGTGAAAGTTACCGAGCGTTCTACTTGTTGGCTCAAGCTACCGATCATATTCCTATTCTGGAAGAGTGGAAATCGCTGAGCACCAAGAAAAAACTAGAGCTGAATCAACAACGTGAAAAGCTGGAGAAAGATCATCGTGAGTTTGTCTGCGATGCGGCGCAGCGCATTCAGGGTCAGCAATTCTAGCTCTTCAGGTTTTTAATCCACTCTTTCTGTACATATGTGAAAGTAATGACGCCATTTAGCGGCGTCTTAACAGCACGCCTGACTCCATGTGGTGTGTATAGGGAAACTGATCAAACAGTGCGAATCGCTCGATTGAGTGAGTTTCTGTCAGCTGTTGAAGGTTTTGCGTGAGTGTTTCAGGGTTGCACGATACGTATAGGATTTGATCGAATTTTTGTATCACGCTGCAAGTGTGGTCATCTAACCCGGCTCTTGGTGGGTCAACAAATACCGTAGAAAACTGATAAGACGCTAAATCAACATGAGCCAAACGACGAAACTCGCGTACGTTGTCCATGGCTTGCGAGAGCTCTTCACTGGACATTCGCACCAACTGCACATTATCAATATTATTTTGCTTTAGGTTGAAAATAGCCGAGTTTACTGAAGTCTTGGAGATCTCTGTGGCCAAGACTCGATCAAAACATCGCGAAAGAGGAACCGTAAAGTTACCGTTCCCACAGTACAATTCCAATAGATCTCCCTTGCTGTTCGACAGTGCATTCTGAGCCCAGCTGAGCATGCTTTCACAGACACTGGCATTGGGTTGAGTGAACCCGGTCTCTACCTGCTGATAATGATACGGTATGCCGTTTACGGTGAGGGTCTCCATGACAAAATCTTGTCCGATCACATGTTTTTTCTTGCGGCTACGACCGATTAAATTAATATTTAACGCCGCAGCCAGTGCGGATGCACGTTCTTGCCACTCCTCATTGAGTGGACGGTGGTATATCAAAGTGACCACCGCTTCTTCACGTTGGGTTGTTAAAAATTCTACCTGAAATAAGCGTTTTGACAGTATATCGTCTTGATTGATTTCTTCTAAGAGTTGCGGCATCAGACGGTTGATTAGCGCATTGGCCACAGGGAATGTATCAATGATAAAGGGTTTTTTATATTCGCCTGGCTGATACATGGCGTAATGCGAACGATTGCCTTCGTGCCAAATTTTAAATTCAGCGCGCATCCGATAATGACTAACGGGGGACGGGAAAACCTCTAGCTCAGGGGGAGCAAAAGGAGCAAACATCGAACCAATACTGTCGACTTTCTGTTGCAGTTGTTCGGGGTAACGCTCTGGGAAAACCTGATGAATACTCATGAGACCGCATTTCTATAAAAAGCGGAATTATACTGACCTCAAGCGGCGGTGACGACCACTTTAGGTCAGTATGTGTATATCCGATCTAACCACCGGACATCCGTTTTTTATATTTACGGACAATGGAATTGAATCCGTCGGCTGCCGACTGCATTGCATCAACCATGTCGTTGTATTTGCCGGTATTGTCTTCAACGCACTTCAGGTAGATTTCAGCCGCATCGATATAGGCTTTCATATCGTTTTTGGCCTTGATCATCTGTGGCGTAATGGCGGTATCTGGGTCAGGTAGAGCAGGAGGTGTCGGCTTTTCACAGCCCCAAGCCGTAACGCTAATGCCAGCCGTTGCGATAAGCGTTATGGTGGCTAAGCGTAGATTTTGAGAGATACCAGTGAGCATTGCTTTCACATTATTATCCTTATTGAATACTGTGATTGTTGGTTAGGCCATCATACAAAGGTAGTCGCTTTTGCTATGATTACCATTAATCTCGATCGATTAAGGTTCATTAATTTGACCCAGCAACGGCCTCAGATACAATAAGAGGTCATGTCCCAGCCGTATGAAAGGTGTGAAAGTATGAAAGCCGTTGAACAATCCCGTGCGATGCAAGAAGGTATGCGCCGTTTAGCTTCTGGTGTAACGGTCGTGACCGCTAGCGATATGGCAGGGCAGCCTTTTGCAATGACGGCAACTTCCGTTACCTCGTTATCAGACAGTCCCGCTTCGCTATTGGTTTGTATAAATAAAGAAGCCAGAATGTTTGAGGCCATTTCTCAAGGCGGCGGTTTCTGTGTCAATTTATTGAGCGCGAATGATCAAGACGTCTCCAATCGTTGCAGTAGCGGTGATCAAGGTCTCGGTCGATTTGATGTGGGTGATTGGGATCTATCAGGTTCGCTGCCCCGTTTAAATACCGCATTGGCTCAGTTTTTGTGTACGCAAGACAAAATACTCGATTATGGTACACACCGTATCGTGATTGGTGTCATCGATGAAGTGTATGTAGAAAATGACATTATTGATCCACTGGTGTATTTGAATGGTCGTTACCATCAAGTTCGGTAAATACCTAATCAGCTATATCAAGCCACAATAAAAAACCTTGGGCGCTAACCCAAGGTTTTTTTATAAGTTCTGTATAAAAATTGTGCAACTAAAGACTCTTTACGGCCAGGCAGTTACCCCACGTGCAAGACATGACCTCACCAGTCATATCGCAGAAAGCGGCATACAGTTCTTTTGGCCACTCGTTTTTCAAAGTAAGAATACGCGTGTTCGAGCAGCCTTGACTTATGAGCTGTTGTTCTAACTTGTAAAAAGATCGGCCAATAGTGTTCTCTAGTCGCATATCACCGGCGAGTGTTGGGATGCGATCAGAAGGTGTAGGAGGGTGTTGATGCTGTAAACCGTATTCAGCCAAGCGCTGATAAGTGTCTTCTGATAGCGTTAATGACTGTATTGAAAAGTCCATTTTCCCGGCGCAGAGCTCGCCCCGATCGCCTCTCGAAAACTGTAAGTATTTATGTCGTGATTGAGCTTTCTCATGTGAGCTTGAAAAATAATTTAACGCTTCTAGCGAGATGGTGCGTTCTTGAAATTCGAAAGACGATGCGGAAAGTAGATCATAATAGGCGCGATCTGCTCCAACCACTACCGGCCAAAATTGTTGTTGCCAAGCGTTGTAAGCCTGCGATGCACTATCGCCAGCATCAGGACCTATTTGACGGCAGGTTTCCAACAGAGTTTGTATGTCAATTACATGAGCAATAACTTTAAGGCTTTCTTGTTTTAAATCTGCAGCGGAAACGCTTTTTTGCTCTTGCTGTGCACAGGCGCTGACCAACAATACACTGGTGGTGCAAAAAAGTTTTGTGATACGTGCATTTTTTGTCGCAGCAAAAAAACAGCGAGCTATTTTGTTGGTAGCAGTAGAAAGGTAGCTAGGGTGTTTCATGGTGGGCGAGTCATCCTTGTTTCTCGTAACTTTATCTTCTGAGTATACCATGAGTTTAACGCTATGAGAGTTTCTTATGGCCTCACAATGTTTATGCTTTGTGTTCGTGCTGCGGCTCAGCGATTGGTAGGGTTATAATAAATTGCGTTCCCTGCCCAGGTTCGGATTTCACCTCAATGGTTCCGTCGTGGTGTTCGGTGATAATAAAGTAGGTGACGGAAAGCCCAAGGCCTGTTCCTTTTCCAACTTCTTTGGTGGTGAAAAAAGGTTCAAAAATATGGCGGCGGATATGTTCTGGCATGCCTGGGCCATTATCACTGACCACTAGACGAACATGATGTTGGTCAACAAAAATACGCAGTGAAATTGTAGGGTTTAGAGGGGGGCCATACTCTTCGTTGTTGAATGCTTGGCAGGCATTGCGCAGTAGATTGAGTATGACTTGTTGGATTTCTGCGGCAGAGCAACGAATGTTAGGTAATGATTGATCAAACTCTTTTATGATATGTAAGAGTTCTGATCCATCGGGTGTTTTGAGTTCAAAAGAATTGTGTGCCAGTTCTAATGAGTGATTCACTAAGTCGGCCAAATTCGTCAGTGTATGAGTGCGACTGTTGCTGCGTGAAAACTCCAGCATGTTGGTAACTATCCGAGCGGAGCGTTCGCCAGCCTCTCTAATATGATCGATAAACTTGTAGATATCGCGCTCAGATAAGTATTTTTGAATGTCCTCCAGATTTAAGTCTAAGGCTTCGGCTACTTTTTGATTTTGTGGCAGCTCGGAGGATGTGCGGCGGTATATGTTCTGCACACCATATAAAATGGCACTGAGAGGATTGTTGATTTCGTGAGCCATACCAGCGGCGAGCTCACCTAAAGACATCATTTTTTCATTTTGAATCATCATGTTCTCGATACGAACGCGCATAGTGACGTCGTCTATTCGTATGACGGCACCGTTCAGTTCGGATGAGACGAGCGGGTAAACGGTGACGTCACTGTGGAAAGCATGACTGCCAGATCCATGCTGAATGTTTTCTTTGGTTTGTGGAATGCCCGCGTCGATAACCTCGCGAATCATAGAGTCTGGAATAGGTATGTCGCGATAGACATCAAACAAGTGGTGATTTAGTGCATCTTCAGGGGGAGTATCCGTGATACGAGTAGCCGCGGTATTCCAATGGGTAATTGTGCCTTCGCGTGTGACGCCGATCAATACAGAAGGCATGGAGTTAATGATGCTATTTAAATAATCTTGCGTTTCTCTTAAGAGTACTTCGGTGATTTCGTGCTTAGCAATTTCTTCATAAAGTTGATTATTTACAACACGCATCTTTTCGGTTCGCTCAGCAACGCGTTGCTCTAAGTCTTTTTGGACATGCTTGAGAGATTCTTTTTGCTTTTTTTCAACTCTTCGAGTTTTCGACTGGCGCAGCAGCAGTAACGTTTGCAATAAAATAATCACACACAGCGCCGTATTGACGATGGGGTGACGAGTGAAGTCCAGTTCTGTCGCGTAAGTGAATTTGCTTAGCGTCATTAAACAAATAGCGGTCATGATTAAGGCGCTAAGGGGTGGTCGAGGTGACGAAGCATTGAAATCGAGCATGTTATCCAAATTGATCTTTAGAGTGATGGTTTATCCTACACTAAGGTGCTTTTAAGAAACTAATGCCGCAAAGCGGACGCAATTAAGTATCAGTAGAGTAACTGGCCTAAATGCTTTGGCGTTGTATAAAAATCACTCACAAAATCAGTGGCTTAGAAGTTTTTCACTAATTTCTACAAAAGGTTTGACAGCCTCTAAGAAATCGGTAGAATGCGCCTCTCTTGCAAAGGGGGTGAATAGCTCAGCTGGGAGAGCATCGCCCTTACAAGGCGAGGGTCGGGGGTTCGATCCCCTCTTCACCCACCAAAGCAAGAAATAGCGCGGACCGGTAGTTCAGTTGGTTAGAATACCGGCCTGTCACGCCGGGGGTCGCGGGTTCGAGTCCCGTCCGGTCCGCCAAATATTTAAAAAGGTCATCTAAATAGGTGACCTTTTTTTATGCCTGTACGAATGTCAGCGAGATCATCCTGAGTACTAACAGGCTAAAGCCATAAAAAACCCCGTGTGATGTGTTTTCATACGGGGTTTTTCAATGCTTCGATTCTAGAGGGCGTCTAAAGGCTGAGCTGACTAAGAAGAGCGCAGTGCTAAAACGCTGCCTTCTGCGTCGCCAGAAATATAAATCGTTCCATCTGGCCCTACGGCAATACCGGTAAAATTACCCATGGGCCCACACATCAGACCAACACCCCCAAGAGGCTCTGCTTCGACACCTTTCGGGGCACCAACGGGTAGGTTACTTGCCAGTACGCGTTGAGTACCGGACTTCAAGTGAAACTCACTGAGACTTTTTGTACCGATATCTAAAACAAATAAACGGTCTTTAAACACCGCGATGCCTTCTGGTTGTACAAAGCCATCTACAATGGTTTCCGCTTGACCACCTTTTAATTTAACAACACGGCCAGCGGCAGATTCGGACACATAAATACTGCTGTCGTCCGCAATGGCGACGCCTTTAGGTTGTTTCAGTTCTGACCCAATAATGGAGACGCTGCCTGTATCTAGCAGATGCACACGGCCAGTCCCGTACTCTGCAAAGACAAGTGCTCCGCCTGGTGCGGAGTCAATACCCATCAATTGGTCATAGCCGCTGGCCAATATTTCGCTGCTATTCTCTGACGGTGTGAAACGAGCGACATCGCCATTGGCCGTTGTGACAGTCCAGTTCCCCGGGCCGGCAGCAGTGGCGCCGCGTGTGTAGCCTGGAAAACCTGGCGAAAACAGCATACCTGCAACTTGTGGGTTGCCCTCTGCCTGTAGCGTGTAGGTAAAGCCGCCATCGGCAATGAATATTTCGCCGTCTTCACCGACTGCAAGGTCTAGGGGCCACTGCAAACCATCCGGTACGAGAGGCTTTACTTTGCCGTCAGATAGAATTTCAGAAATTTGCCCTGTGATGCTGGAGACAAAAAGGCGGTTATCGACAAAAGTGAGGTTATCTAAGCCGGGTGCCAATTGTGCGAGAATGACTTTTTCACCAGTTTGCGGGTTGATGCGCAGCACTTGGCCGCTGGCGACTTGAGTGGATACAATAAAGCCTTCTGCATCGAATTTTACGGCATCGGGGACCCCTAGGTCTGTGGCAACTACTTCGGGTGAGCCGCCTTCTGGGTCAATTCGCCAAATTTCATTGGCACCCATCACGGGAAAGTAGAGTTTACCATCTGGTCCAATTTCAAACGCGTTAGGCAGTGGGACATCTTCCAAGATAATACGGGCTGCGCCACCGTTGCGATCCAGTTCCATGATGCGGCCACCAGGGCGGCATTCACCAGCAAACAGTCGGTCCTGATGCACGGTGATTGGATTGGCGCAGGGCATGTCGGCATTTAATACCTGATAATCGCCATTGGCTTTTTGAACACTGACACGCCCCTTGGTGATCTCGGTAGAATATAAGTTCCCCTCAGAGTCAAAAGCCAGATCATCTGGCGCCACAATGCTCCCGCCCATGGGGCTGATGGTGTCAATTGCCCCAGTAAGGACATTAATTGCACTGACTTGGCTGCCAGCGACTTGTGCCACATAAATACGACCATCGGAACCCGTGCGCAGGCCATTTGCACCATAGAGTCGGCTGGGTTGCGTGAGCCGCTCTAACATCCAGCCTTCAGCGAGATCAGCATCAAACTCTACCCGATAATGCCCTTTGTGCGATGACATCATATTTGCTCCTTCACATTATTATTACTTTTAAACCATAACCCGTTTGAGTGTCAGCTTATTGGCGCTTTTTTTTGTTGCAGCGCGCAACCTTAAGCCTGATCCAAAATTAGCGGCTTATAGTACTCATTCCATTATGATATAGACAGCACTGTTGCTTAAAGGTTGGGTGTATCAAATGTAGGGTTGTATATGCTGGCAAGCCTCATTTTGCGGTGTGTCGTTGAGGTTTTCGTTTTTCGAGTGTGGCCGTATAAGCTTTTGTTTTATTTTTAACAAAATTGTCACGAAAATTGCTTAGTGTGTTACTTACGTTATTGACATTCGAGAAGGGGGACAAAACCCCAAAGATAATCGTTTATATGCCGATAACGTGCGTAGAGGTGAACTCATTGTTTAAAGAATTGAACTTTAGGCGTGAGGTAAAGTCTCAGATAGTGTCCAACGTAGTGCAACTGCAAAAGGAGATAATTATGCAGGACTATATAGAAGAGTTGCTGGACGAGTCGTTTGAAGAGTACGAAGACGATATTTGGTCAGAAGACTATAGCGACGTGTAACGTTCAGCCGATCGAATCGGAAGCAGACCCTCAAGCAGGTGTCCGCTTCCTATATTTCTTTTCATTGAACCCCCTCCATCTCTATTTTTTAACTTCCTTCCTTCACGATTTTAGTGCATTAGTTTCGCTACAGTGCATATTTTCCATAGTTTTGATTCCTTTAATCGCATTCTGCATACCTTCGGTATCGCTTTGCCTTTAAAAAGTCATCAGCTTTTAGTGCGAGTATGAGTGACAACCGTTGCTGAGCTGTGAGAATGTTTATCACAGTGATTGATAAGGTTTACGCCTGTTAGCAGTAAGGCATAAGTAAACTTCTTTGTAACAACCCAAAGGCAATTTACAGTGATGGTCTTGAATAGGATTTCATGCGCTGTAGGCACTGTTGTGCTAATTTTTCCTCAAAGAGAATTTTTCACGCTATGTCCGAAATTTTAATCATCGTTTTGTTGGCTGGTTTGGCGGGACTCTGTATTCCGATCGGGGGGGTAATAGCCAGCTTTGAACGTATTCGACCGCATTGGCTGGAAAACGAGTTAAGGCATTTTTTGATTGCCTTTGGCGGCGGTATTTTAATCGGGGCGGTTGCATTGGTATTGGTGCCAGAAGGCATTGCCAGTATGAACCATTCTCTGTGGTCGATTGCCTGTTTATTAGCCGGAGGGGTAATGTGCTTTGGTGTAGAGCGGCGGCTTGGGGTTAAGCGGCGCGAGTCACCACAGTTAATGGGTATGGTGTTAGATTATGTGCCAGAAGCTACCGCTTTGGGAGGCATGATTGCTTTAGACTCTCCCGTTGCGCCGCTATTGGCGCTGCTGATTGGCCTGCAAAATTTACCGGAAGGGTTCAATACCTACCGAGAAATGAACGGCAATAAAAAACACAAAGCAAAAACGTTATTGCGGATGTCGGTGTTAGTGCCGATTGGTCCATTGGCTGGTTTATTGGGTTACTTTTTTTTATCACAGTATGAAGTTTTTTTGGGGGCGATTATGTTGATGGCTTCTGGAGGAATTTTGTATCTCATATTCCAAGACATTGCACCGCAGTCGCGTTTAGACAAACACTGGGCACCTCCGTTGGGTGCTGTTTTAGGCTTTTGCTTATCGCTATTTAGTGAAATGTTGGTGACTGCTGCGCCATAACCACTACCTATTTTTATGACGAGCTATAGGGCTTGATAAGGATTTTGCTCGCCAGAAAGTATAAGGCGCCACCGTTTAGGCAGCACAAGGACTGGTTCACCCTGCTTATGTCAACAGTATCACAGATACTATCACCGCTTCGCCTCATAATTCGCCTGCCGCTATTGGGGTTCTTTCCCTTGTGAATAGGCGGCTTTTCGTAATGGCCTAATTTTTCAGACATCGGTGATGGATCATGAACTCTCAAGATACGACAGCCGAAGCGGTTTTTGTTTTTACCGAGAATGAGCTCTCTCGGGAAATGCTTTATACAGAATTCGAAGCCATTTTAGATGGTTTTATCCCTCTTACCGAATTTGCCAACCAGCAAATCCGAGCGGTTTATGTGCGAGTGGTAAAAGGGTTTTATCTCAAAGCGGCCGTTTTTTTTCGGATTGGCTTTGACAGTCAGGGGCTAGCGGATTCTCGTTGGAATGTGCCCTTAGAGCAGCTGGCTGATATCTCGGCGAAAGGCCCTGATCTTGGTGCGGGCCCGATTCGTTTGGCGTGTCTGACCCAGTGCGCGATTGCGTGGCATCAACAAAAATTGTGGCAGCCAGAGCAAGAATGCTTTAACAGTATTCGTCTTGCATTAAAACGTAACCGCTTAGGTTTGGCTTTTGCCGAGACTGTACCGACTGAGCCTTCTTTACAGGTGCACTCTCAACCCACCTTGAGTTCATCTTTTTCGGCTATCCACCCAGACAGTGATGAGCAAGGCTCATGGCGAGCGCAAGAAACAGAAGCATTGGCTCGTGATGCCTTATTGCAGAAAGCCGAGACGAAACAATACGTCATGTCATTAGCGGATAAGCACCGCAAATCTGTGAATGTACTGAAAAAGAAGCACTTTCAAGAGGTCGAAAATCTACACAATCAGATCCGTAAACTACAGCAACAACTGGCCGCAGCCATTCAGCAAGCCTCTGAGCTCAGTGAAGAGCGGTTGCTACACCTCGAGAAAATTGAAGGCTTACAGGAATACTTTAATTGCAAGTTGGGAAATTTAAAAACACTGGACGAAGGCAATTTGCAACAGCTGAAAAGTCAGATGCATGAAGAAAAAACTCAAGCATTGGCACAATTGGAGCGTGAAACGCAAGCTCAGCTGAAGGAAAAAGACACTGCCATAAGTCAGTTAATCCGTGAGCGTGCTGAGCTAAGCAATGAGGTGTTGGTGTTGAAAGCAGACAATGCTCAATTACTCAATGACAGTGGCCAAGGTTATTTGAATAAGTTGCACCAAGCTGGCGTCAGTCTTGGTTCTTTTCAGCTGGGGGCAGGGCATATTACATTGCCAGTAGACGATGTCCCAATCTTTATGGAAGACAGGGAAGGGTATGTGGCGCAGCGTTGTGGCGTGTCTAAAAGGCATTTTCAGCGCTGGCTGGTGCATTTTCATAACCCCAACTGCACTCACAATGTCGGCAGTGATTATAGTTGCCAGCGTGGATTGGTTCGCATCGACCGCCCTGGTCTTTTTGTAGAAGGTACAAGTGACCGTTGTGAACTGCACAAAGAATATCACACAGCGTTAGCGTCTCAGCGAGTGTCATAAGATAAAAAACAGCGCTACGAGCTCTCAATCGGCGTTGTTCATAATCCTTACTTGAATATCATTAACGTCTGTTCATAAACTGCAGCTAGGTAAAATTCGCGAAGCGTCGTTGCATCATTCAGCGCCGCATTTGAGCTATTGTTGTGGAAACATTGTTTGTGTATCAAAAGACACCCCCATTTTATGACGATGATTTGGAAATGATCGCTCAAGGCCGTCATTTACTGGCTCTGCCCGCATCTGATTTGGCGGCGCTAGCGCCAGCCGAAGAAGTGTTGTTTGAGCCGTTCAGCCGCCGAGGCGTTCGTTTGTTTATTAAGCGTGATGATACGCTTCACCCCGTACTTTCCGGTAATAAGCTTTACAAGCTCTGGGGGCATTATCGCGCGGCTGATAATGCTAAATGCCATACGTTGGCTAGCTGTGGTGGTTATTATTCTAATCACTTACACGCATTGGCGTATTTGGGGCTCTGTTCTGGGTTTCAAACCATTGGCTACGTGCGTGGCCATAAGCCCAATAGTTTGTCACCTACGTTGTTGGACTGTCAGACGTGGGGAATGGAGCTGCGCTTTTTAAGTCGACTTGACTATCGTGTGATCACACAAACAAAACAGGCAGGTATGAATAACGGTGTCTATTTTGTGCCAGAAGGTGGTGGAGGTGATGCTGGCCAATTAGGTTGCCAAGCATTGGGCGCGTACCTCGCGAAAGTTTTACCTTCACAAGCAACGCTTTGTCTTGCTGTTGGTACGGGTACGACATTATCTGGTGTGATGTCTGGGTTGCGAAATGGACACTGTCTTGTTCCTGTGCAGGCTTTTTCTGCTTTGAAACTCGGAGACAACTTGAGCGAATTTAAAGCTGAAATTTCACCTCACGATTCAGGTTCATTTGCTGCGGAGTTTGATCTAACAGATGAATGGAGTTTTGGCGGCTTTGGTAAAACTTCTCCAAATTTGCTCACTTTCATGACGCAGTTTGAAACGCAAACTCAGATCCTGCTGGACCCGATCTATACCGGTAAAATGCTTTATGGCTTAACAGAGCAGGTCAACTCGGGAATTTGGCCAGAAGGGCATCAACTGGTGGTTTTGCACAGTGGTGGTTTGCAAGGTCGGCGAGGCGTGTTTTTTTAGTTTCCTAAGATTTACCCCTAGAGTTATGCTGTCCAGTCATCGATTCTCAAAACTCAATGACTGAACAGGGCATTAGATTATTTGTAGCTGTCGTTAGTGGGTTTGGGTAATACGCGGCCAGCCGTCCGGCGTGACAAAATATCGTGTAACTTCGTTGCTTACAGGTTCCTGATCGGCAGCTGCTTGCGGCAAACTCGGCTCTGATTCGGAGTGATTCGATGGCGGCTCGAAGGCTCTCATCTGTACTATTTGTACAGGGCTGCCACGTGTTTCGGTAAAGTGCTGGTCTACGGCCATGACTAGCTGCTCTAAGGTGAGGCAATCTTTTGTTGTGCTAACAATAGGCGCCAACCACTGGGAGCGACTCAAAAGCAACCAGCATTGATCAGTGATTCCATTATTATTTAAGGGTGTGAAGTCGGTGGGTTTTTCTCTGTCTTTCAGGCGGGGAATATCGCTCTGGTGCAACCAAAACCCCTTTTCATGCTGTGGGTTTAATAAGTCTGCAAACGGTACAACAAAGTGAGGGTCAGTAAGCGGATAAAACAGACGTCCGCGAGTAATAAGCTGCGTATTCAATTGTTGCCAGTGCCAATGATCAGGTAAGCCCAGTGAATGATAGTCGTGACGCCCCAATTGGTGTGCTTCGACGTGATGCCACTTTTTACTGAGCTTGTCCTGCGTGTTTGGGCCGTACCAGTCATCAGGCAGAGAAGTTGGTAAATCCATACCCCCGTCGTTGTGTACTCCCAAGTAAAATTTCACCGCCAGCTCATAATGGGTCAGCGCGGCCTCATCGGCCTGCCAGCTCAATGCATCTACTTCACCTAGAGTGCGATTTTCGCCATTGATGACATGATTAAAAACGTATTCCCGCTGCAATGGGTTGTGCTGTAGCCACCAGAATTGCCAATAATGTTCAAACAAAAAACCCAGTCGCCGATGAGGAAAGCCCTCAAACCATGCCAGAAGCGGCTCAGGGTTCTTTTCCAGTTGCAGTAAGGTTTCAATGGCGTGCTGATTGTCGTGAGCGTTGTCGATATTGCCGGGGGAGCGCATCAAATCTGGGCCACAGACACACCACGCCAGTTCTCGTACGCGGGGATTTTGAAGTTTTCGCCATAACCACGAGTCGGATTGTAGTGGAAATGTGATGTTTAGAGGGTATGACAAAAGGTTGCTCCTGACGCTGAAACACTAAGTCGTTATAATAACCGCCTTTGATGCCTTAAGGATAACCTATCCATCATGTCTGAATTCAGCCGTATCGGTTTAATCGGTCGCCCTGGCAGTGATCGTGCCTTACACACCTTGGAACGATTGATTCAGTACTTACTGAGTATTGGCGTGGACGTGGTGCTTGAAGAAGCAACAGCCATGACAGTAAAAGACCACAGTTTACAGGTGGCCAACCACGATACACTTGGCAAAACGTGTGATCTAGTGATTGTTGTGGGTGGTGATGGCAGTCTCTTAGGTGCCGCTAGAGCACTGGCCAAGCACAAGGTTCCCTTGTTAGGCGTCAATCGTGGTCGCCTAGGCTTCCTAACGGATATTACCCCAAACGATGTTGAGCAGCGAGTTGCTGAAGTGCTTAAAGGGCACTACATGATGGAATCTCGCTTCTTGTTGGAGTCCAACGTATTGCGCGGCGGTGCTTTACAGGGCGGGGGGGAAGCTCTGAATGATGTGGTCATCCACCCTGGTCGTTTTATTCGTATGATCGAGCTTGAGCTATACATTGATGGTCAGTTTGTTTACAGCTTGCGCTCCGACGGCTTAATCGTCTCGACACCTACGGGTTCTACGGCCTATGCTTTAAGTGGTGGCGGCCCAATTATGCACCCTAAATTAGATGCTATTGTGATTGTTCCCATGAATCCACACACATTGAGCAGTCGTCCTATTGTGGTGGATGGCAACAGCGAAATTAAAATTTTAGTAGGGGAACACAATACGGCACACCCTCACGTAACATGTGACGGGCAAAGTCATGTGGTGACTAATCCTGGAGATGAAATCCATATTCATAAAATCCCTCACAAACTCCACTTGATTCACCCTTTGAACCATAATTTCTATGAAACCTGCCGTACTAAATTGGGTTGGGGCAGCCATCTAGGCGAATAATGGGATGATACGAGGGTCATGGATCTTGCTTTTCATGGCTCGGGTTTACAAGTGATTGAGCTGAGAAGTCTTAGTGAGTATGTCGAACGATTTTGTAGCGGTTGATCTTGTTGGTGACGTACACGGTTGCTGCGAGGCTTTAGAGCGCCTTTTAAGAAAGTTGGGCTATCGGCAGCAGCGTGGTGTGTACACCCACCCAGAAGCTAGACAGGTGATTTTTGTCGGAGATTTATTAGATCGCGGCCCCAAAATTCGTGAAACAGTGGCGTTAGTCAAACGCATGTGCGAAGTGGGTTCAGCCAGGATGATTTTGGGTAACCATGAATACAATGCGCTGCGATACGCACAAGGGTGTCGTGAATTCATCAAGCACGGCGAAAGCCTAGATATTCCAGACAGGGTTAAACAGCTGATGAGCGAGACGCTGAATCAGTTTACCGGCCATCTATCCGAGTGGGATGACATGATGCACTGGCTGTCGAGTTTGCCCTTATTTATCGAGCACGCGCATTTTCGTGTAGTCCATGCGTGTTGGGATCAATCTTTTATCGATGCCTATCGTCACGTCTATGCCAGCACAGCGTTAACCCCAGAATTTCTTGCCGCCGCGAAACAATCTGGTTCGTTCGAAGCCAGAATGGTGGATCGCCTTACCCGCGGTACCAACATTCCCTTACCAGAGGGAATGGCCATGGAAGGAAAGGACGGCTTTGTGCGCCGCTTCTTTCGCACGAAGTTCTGGGCTTTATCCCCCAAAACTTATGGTGATGTTGTGTTTCAGCCTGACCCACTACCTTACGATTTGCACGAGCAGCCCATCCATGACGATCACCACAGCGATTTAATTTTTTACGATAGCCATGAAGTCCCAGTCTTTTTTGGGCACTATTGGCTGTCAGGACGTCCTGAACCTTTGCGCAAAAACATTGCGTGCTTGGATTACAGTGCCGTGAATGATGGTCGCATGACCGCCTACCGCTTTAATGGCGAAACAGCCCTGAATAAAGATCATTTTGTCTGGGTGTATCAAAATCCTCATTTTGTGACTGAACACGATGATGTGGAACCGTTAACGCCATCCAATAAGGGGCAATCGTGAACGATTGGTTCGCCGTGAAAACCTTTCCGCTAGACGTTAATTTACAGCCTGTACTGGCTTTATTGCAGCAAAATAATTTAGCTTGCCGGGTCACAGAAGAGCCCAGCGGCCAATGCCTTTGGGTATCGCAAGCGAACGCGGTAGAAGATCTTAAGGCTTGGCTTACACAACCAGAGATTGTGGAGTGGCTTCACAATCAGGAAGGCTCGGCTCCGAGCTCTGAAGCATCGTTACTGCCAAATATGGGGCAGAACGGCTTCGCGCTACTGCGGTTGTTATGGCGCTATCCGATCACTTTACTGACCTTAATACTCGGATTATGCGGCGCAGCGTTGGTGCACTGGGATACGCAAGGTACCTACTTGGCTTGGTTGACTTATCAACCCATAGAGGTAGTTGGCTCACAGTTGCGTTTGTATGATGCCCAAGCCGGGTGGCAATTAGGCCAGTATTGGCGTTTTATCACCCCCATATTTTTGCACTTTGATATTCTTCATATCACCTTTAATGCTCTGTGGATCTGGGAGTTTGGTCGTAGAATTGAAACCCGTTTTGGCCATTTCACGTTACTCAGCTCGATCGTTGCTATCGGTGTGATCAGCAATAGCGCACAGTATTGGTGGTCTGGGCCAACCCTCTTTGGAGGGCTCTCCGGTGTGCTGTACGGTTTGCTTGGCATTCTTTGGATCAGCCATCGACTGCGTCCTCATCCGGCGACCGATCTTCCCAAAGGAATAGTGATCTTTATGCTGCTATGGATGGCCCTGTGTATGACCGGTACAGTGACTGCATTATTTGGAATGGGCATTGCCAACGGGGCTCATTTTGGTGGTTTTTTAGCGGGGGTGCTGATCGCTTATCTTTTTTATGCGTGGGACACGTTGTGGCCCAAGCGAACCGACTCATCTTTGTAGCGAGCGAGCAAAAACGAGCTGAGAGAGTCATCTTCTCGGTATCTTCGTCACGTAATAGATGATGTATTTTTATTTGTAAACCTGACTAGGTGTGATTTTTATGACTTCAACTTCTGCTGATCATTTCGATGCCTTAATTAACGCCATTACTCCAGAAGCTTATGAAAACCTTAGAAATGCGGTTGCCATTGGAAAATGGCCTGATGGACGAGTGGTTTCGCCAGAACAAAAAGAAAACTGTATGCAAGCCATCATTGCTTACGAGCGTAAACATGTTCCACTGGAAGAACGCACTGGCTATGTTCCTCCAAAATCTCACTCCCACTGCGGTGGTGAAGGGGAAATCTCTGAACCCGAAGATAAACCTCTAAAATGGCAGTAACGCGTTCATGACATGGCAATTATTGGCTTCTGGCCATATTCGAAAAATGAAAACAGAGCACAGTCAGCCAATACGCTATCAGCTTCCACTGGATAGCCAGCTGTGCGATATGAACTCGTTAATTGGCACTCAAATTAAGTTGGCGCACACCGGTGATATTCACTGCGTGCATTGTGGCCGAAAAACCAAAAAGAGTTTCAGTCAGGGTTTTTGTTACCCCTGTTTTCAAAAACTGGCGCAGTGTGACAGCTGCATCATGAGCCCTGAGAAATGTCATTACGATGCAGGTACCTGTCGAGATCCTGAGTGGGCTGACGAATTTTGTATGACCGATCACATCGTTTATTTGGCAAATTCTTCTGGTGTTAAAGTAGGAATCACCCGCGTTAATCAAGTGCCAACTCGATGGATGGACCAAGGGGCTATACAAGCGCTACCTATTATTCGTGTAGCGACACGCAAGCTCAGTGGCTTGGTAGAAACCCTTCTAAAAAATCAAGTGGCCGATAAAACCAATTGGCGGGCAATGTTAAAAGGTGATGTGGACTTCCTGCATTTACCGTCGATTCGAGATGAAATCCTAGACAACGCCTGGAATGAAATCACCGTATTGCAGAAACAATATGGGTTGCAAGCTATACAGTTGATTGATGACGGTGATGAATATGAATTTCAGTACCCAGTTGAGAGTCATCCTAAAAAAGTGGTGAGTTTTAACTTTGATAAAACGCCCGTGGTCGAAGGGCGATTGCAGGGCATTAAAGGTCAGTATTTAATATTGGATACGGGTGTTATTAATTTAAGAAAGTTCGGCGCTTACCACATCGACCTTTATCAATCCGAAGAATCACTGGCATAACGCTGATCCGTATTTACGTTGCTTACACAGACGACAATCGTGGTGAGCTGAATCCACACCACGTAACACTCAAACGAAACAGAGGCAATTATGGCCGCACACAGAGATGCACATCCGAAGACTATTTATCTTAGTGATTACCAAGTGCCAGATTTTCTGATCGATAAAACCGATCTAGACGTGACTTTAGACCCTGCAGAGACCCGTGTGCGCAGCTGTTTGCACATGCGTCGCAACCCGCAATCACTGAACACATCAGCGCCTTTGGTGTTAGATGGTCAAGATATGGCATTACAGTGGGTGAAAATCGATAATGTTGTGCTCGATGCTGCTGATTATCAAGTGGAAGAAGAGCACCTCGTGGTGTCAAAAGTACCAGATGTGTTTGTTTTGGAGGCCGAGGTTCTGATCAACCCAGAAGCCAATACCAGTCTTGAAGGGTTATACAAATCCAGAACCATGTTTTGTACTCAGTGCGAGGCAGAAGGTTTTCGAAAAATCACTTATTACCTAGATCGCCCAGATGTCTTAAGTGAATTTACAACGCGTGTAGAGGGCGATAAAGCCTTGTGCCCAGTGTTGTTGTCTAACGGTAATTTGGTGGATTCCGGTGATTTAGAAAACGGTAACCATTTTGCAGTATGGCACGATCCTTTTTTAAAGCCTGCGTATTTATTTGCACTGGTGGGAGGCGATCTTGAGTGCGTGGAAGATGCGTTTACCACGTGTTCGGGTCGTGAAGTGGTGTTGCGTATTTTTGTAGAAGAAAAAGATGTGCCCAAATGTGATCACGCCATGCTGTCGCTTAAAAATTCCATGAAGTGGGATGAAGATGTTTACGGTCGCGAGTACGATTTGGATATTTATATGATCGTCGCGGTGGATGATTTCAATATGGGCGCAATGGAAAATAAAGGCCTGAATATCTTTAATACCTCTTGTGTTCTAGCGCACCCATCCACGACCACCGACGCTGGTTTTCAGCGGGTCGAAGCTGTAGTGGCTCACGAATATTTTCACAACTGGTCTGGAAATCGTGTGACCTGTCGTGATTGGTTTCAGTTAAGTTTAAAAGAAGGCTTTACTGTTTTTCGTGACTCTCAGTTTTCTGCTGATATGAATTCACCAACCGTACAGCGGGTCGAAAATGTCAGCTTTCTGCGTACGGCACAGTTTGCAGAAGATGCTGGGCCTATGGCGCATCCTGTCCGACCTGCATCTTTTATCGAAATCTCTAACTTTTATACGTTAACGGTTTATGAGAAGGGTGCGGAAGTGGTTCGTATGCTTCATACACTGTTGGGCCCAGAAGCTTTCAGAAAGGGCAGTGATTTGTACTTCGATCGTCACGACGGCGAAGCGGCAACCATCGAGGATTTTGTGGCGGCAATGGAAGATGCCTCAGGCCGTGATCTGACTCAGTTTACAGTATGGTACCGTCAAGCTGGCACACCAAGACTTACTGTGTCCGATAAATACGATGCCGACCAAGGCCTATATACATTGACCATTGCACAGAACTGCCCTGACACACCAGAAGCCAGCGCTGCTGAAAAATCCCCTTATCATATTCCAATCGCGATGGGGTTGCTGGGTGAGGCCGGAAATTTAGTGGTTGCGTTAGAGGGCGAGGTGGCGGATGCAGACACGACAGATAACACTCATAAAGTTTTAGAGTTAACTGAAACGCAACAGACCTTTTCTTTTACTGGATTGCCAGAAAAGCCCGTGCCAGTTTTGTTGCGTGATTTTTCAGCGCCAGTAAAACTGCATTACGATTACACTCGCGAGCAGTTACACGCCATCATGAGCCGTGACAGCGATGGTTTTAGTCGTTGGGATGCAAGTCAGAAGCTGGCAGTGGCTGTGATTCATGATGCGATGGAAGCTTATCGCAAAAACGACGGCTCGCTTTCTGATGGCGATTATTCAGTGGACCCAATTTTGATAGAAGCCTATCGTGCCATCTTAGAGGATCGATCACTGGACCCAGCCATGGTGGCGTTAATGCTGCAGCTACCAAGTGAGGGCTATTTAAGTGAAATCGCTGGTGTCATCGAGGTCGATGCCATCCACTTTGCACGCGAATATGTGAAATCAAACCTTGCCCATGCCTTAAGTGATGAGTTTTTAAGTGCTTATGAAGCCTGCCATGCTGATGAAGCCTTTTCCGTAGATGCCGCTGCCATAGCAAAACGGAGTCTTAGAAATACGGCACTCACCTATTTGGTGAAAACCGGTAGCGATGTCATGATTCAGTTGGCTCATCAGCAGTGGTCATCTGCTACCAATATGACCGATGAGTTGTCTGCTCTTGCGGCTGTACACAACAGCTCTGCATCGATGGCCAGTTCGCTCAGCGTTGACATGTTGGAGCGTTTTTATCAGAAATGGAATCACGAAAGCTTAGTGGTCAATCAATGGATCACGACACAAGCAACTTGTCCATTGCCTGGGGGGCTGGATCGAGTGAAGTCGTTAATGCAGCACGATGCTTTTGATATGAAAAACCCGAATAAAGTCCGTGCGCTCATCGGTGCTTTTTGCAGTGCTAACGCCGTCAACTTTCATGTGGTTGATGGTAGTGGTTATGAATTTCTTGCCGACTGTATTATAGAACTCAACAAGCTTAACCCTCAGGTGGCGTCCCGTCAGTTGGTGCCTCTTACTAAATGGAAACGCTATGATACAACTCGACAAGCACTGATGAAAAACGCCCTACAGCGTATTTTGGCACAAGATACCTTATCTAAAGATGTGTACGAAGTTGTGAGCAAAAGCTTGGCGTAACATAGAGCTTTGAACACCCTCAAGCCAAAGAAGTTCAGCAGACACTGAACTTCTTTGACTTATTTTATTTTTAATCATTCATGATACCTTTCTACCTTTCTACCTTTCTACCTTTCTACCTTTCTACCTTTCTACCTTTCTACCTTTCTACCTTTCTACCTTTCATAGAAAAATTCACAACAGCAATGAAAATTATAACGGCAACTTCGCTTATAACAGGCATCCCTTTTTTGGGGCGATCCAGAAAAATATTCGATTCTGGCGCACTGATTCTGTGCGAATTTAAAATGATTATGGCGACATAAAGAGGTTAATAATAAAAATGGTCACCAAGTGAAGAAATTATTTGCCTCTTGTGCCGTTTTTGTTATGTTGAAGGTAAGCGTTCTGTATTGAACGAGTCGTTTTGTAGCAGAACAATGCACAGAAAAGAGCGCTTTGTTAGCTGAGGGTAATCGCTAAGTCTAAGAAAGCATCGTCACACCAGGCAGGAGGGGTCTTTGACCAACCACTGGCAAGACAACATCGCATTTGCCGAGGCATTTCGTAAACAGTTGCATGCTCGTCCAGAGTTGGGCTGGCAAGAACATCAAACCGCGCAGTCCATTCGCCAACTTTTGAGTGAATGGCGCATACCTTGGCGCGTCTGTGCCGATACAGGCACTGTTGCCTACTTAGCCCACCATCTAAAGGGCCCCGCTATTGCTTTGCGCGGCGATATGGACGCCTTGCCCATTCAAGAAGAAACAGGAAAAGCTTGGCAGTCTACCCATGATGGCTGTATGCACGCTTGTGGTCATGATGGTCATACCGCTACTTTATTGGCTACCGCTCGGTGGTTGAAATCCTTCGAAGATCAGCTTTCTCAGCCGGTCACCTTGATTTTTCAGCCTGCTGAAGAAGGTCATCACGGTGCCCGTGAAATGATCAATGATGGCGCCCTTGAAGGGGTCGAAGCAATCTATGGGTGGCATAATTGGCCAGCCTTGCCTTACCGAGCTATGGCTTGTCCGGATGATTTGGTCATGTGTGGTAATGGCACTTTTGCCATAGAGCTGAAAGGACGAGGCGGCCATGCCAGTCAGCCTGAAGCCTGTACAGATTCTTTGTTGGCGGGCAGTGCGGTCGTACTGGCATTACAGCAGATTGTCAGTCGTCGGCTCGCACCGCAAACACCTGCTGTAATCAGTGTTGCTGAATTTCACGCAGGGCAAGCTCCAACTGTCATTGCGGAGACCGCTTCCCTGAAAGGCAGTATTCGTGTACCAGATGAGCGCACACGCGAAACCATCAATCACTTTATTACCGATGTGGCTAAGCAAACGGCAGCAGCATGGGGCGTGACTTGCGAGGTAACGCATTATTCACGTTATCAGGCCACGATTAACCACCCGCTACCCGCTACCCACGCACGCGAGTGCTGGCGTGAACTCTTCGGTCAACAAACTTTCGAACACGGTCAACCAATGCCTATTATGGCATCGGAAGACTTCAGCTATTTCCTTCGGGAAATCCCAGGCGCTTTTGCGCTGATTGGCAGTGATGATGGTGATAATCACCATGTTCCCTGTCATAGCCCTCACTACGATTTTAATGATCGTTTAATTGCCGATGTCTGCCAGTGGTTTTGCCGCATGGTGGGACTGAAAGACATAAAAAGCCAATCTTGATAAGGAAACGATATGAATATTTTTGAAGAGCGCGAATCCGGAATCAGGGCATACAGTCGAGTTTATCCTGCTGTATTTGCATCGGCTGAGAACGCTCGGCAAACCGATGATACAGGCAAAGAATACATCGATTTCTTCGCCGGTGCGGGTGTATTGAATTTTGGTCATAACAACCCTCGGATGACGTCTGCGGTGATTGATTACCTGCAAAACAACGGCGTGTTGCACAGTTTGGATATGCACACCGTAGCCAAGGGTGCATTCATGCAGAAGTTTACCGATGTGGTACTCAAGCCTCGTGGTATGCCTCACCGGATGCAATTTATGGGGCCGACCGGAACCAATGCGGTGGAAGCCGCCATGAAGCTGGCGCGACGAGCAACTGGCCGAGAAAACATTGTGGCGTTCAGTCGTGGCTTTCACGGCATGACGTTAGGAGCCTTAGCCGCTACTGCTAATGCCTACTTTCGTGACGCGGCAGGTATTCCATTATTGCATGTTGATCACGAACCATTTGGCTGTGAAACCAAATGTTTGGGTTGTGAAAATAATTGTGGGTTAGAACCACTGGAGGCACTTGCGGCTCGTTATCGTGATTTGTCGAGCGGCGTAACGCCACCAGCTGCTTTCATGCTCGAAGTGGTTCAAGCTGAAGGTGGTGTCAACGTAGCCGACCGTGAATGGATTCAGCGATTGGCTGCACTGGCAAAAGAGCTCGGCTCCGTGTTGATTGTGGATGAAATTCAGGTGGGTTGTGGTCGTACAGGCTCTTATTTCAGTTTTGATGACTTAGACATTAAGCCGGATATTATTTGTTTGGCGAAAGGTATTGGCGGTCTAGGTACGCCTTTGGCGATGAACTTAGTGACACCGGAGCTGGATGACCATTGGTCGCCCGGGCAGCATACCGGTACGTTTCGCGGGCAAAACTTATCTTTTGTGGCTGGCACAGAAGCGCTTAAATATTTCGAAACTCCCGAGCTGATGGAGCAAGTAAAAGAAAAAGCGAAACTTACTCGCAACAAACTGGAACCCTTGCTCAACGATGATCGGTTGCAGCTAAGAGGCAAAGGTCTGGTCTTTGGCTTGGACGTGGGCAATGGAGAACGTGCTGCGGCTGTGGTGAAACAATGTTTTGAAAACGGTTTAATGGTGTCCAGTTGTGGCAGTGGCGGTAAAGTTTTGAAATTGATTCCGCCTCTGACGATTCCTGAATCTGATCTGGTGGCAGGCTTGGATATTTTAATCGACGCCTTACGTTCAGTACTGGAGGGTGCCGCATGATTGAACGCGATGATATGACGTTTCCTTTTTCGGAATATTTACGCCGTTTGAATGAATTGCGCACGCGAATTGAAGAACGTTGCCTAGACGCTGTCGTCATTACAGACCCTGAAAACATTACCTACCTTACCGACTATCAAACTACAGGGTACTCGTTCTTTCAGGCTTTAGTGGTGCCCTTAGAGAAAGAGCCCTTTATGATTACCCGTGCGCTGGAGGAATCCAACGTCTTTGCGCGCACATGGGTAGACCTGACACGTCCGTATCCAGATACCGGAGATGCGGTACAAATGCTGGTGGACGCCTTAAGAGAGTTTGGTTTATCGGATAAACGTATCGGTTATGAGCGCAACAGCTACTTCTTCCCAGCGTATCAGCAGGACACGATCCACACCACATTGAAAGATGCCAAACTGCTGGATTGCTTTGGTATTGTAGAAGAGGGGCGAATATGCAAATCCTCTTATGAATTAGACATTATGCAAAGGGCGGCCATTGCCACAGAAGCGGGAATGCAAGCCGGTATTGATGCTTGCGCGGCCGGTGTGACTGAAAATGAAATTGGAGCGGCCATCAGTGCAGGCATGTTTCGCGCTGGCGGAGAAACACCATCAGTGATGCCTTATGTCACTTCGGGCCCGAGAACGATGATTGGTCATGCCACGTTCGAGGGGCGCATTGTGCAGCCGAACGAACATGTTTTCCTAGAGGTAGGAGGCTGTTATCGCCGTTATCATACGGCTATGATGCGAACCGTTATCTTAGGTGACATGACTGATGCGATGTACCAAGCACAGGAAACCATGAAAAAAGCGCTGAATGCGATTCATACAACTGTGCAGCCTGGTATGACGGTTTCGGATGTGGACAATATGGTTCGCAACATTATTGAGGATAATTCCGTTGGTGCAAGGTTGATCACGCGGTCGGGTTACTCTATTGGCATCGCTTTCCCTCCTAGTTGGGATGAGGGTTACATCATCAGTATGAAACAGGGTAATTCAGCCATTCTCAAACCCGGCATGACGTTTCATATGATTCCTTGGATGTGGGGTGTTGAAGGCAACAAAACCTGCGGTATTTCGGATACGATTATTGTCACTGACGATGGCTGCCGATCATTCTTTAAGATGGACAGAGACTTTGTCGTTAAACCCAGCTCTGCGCCAACAGAGAGTTTGGTGGATTTATCCAAAGCTCGCAAAGCGGATGGCAAGCAAGAATCTGCAAAACCTGATTCAAACACTGATAAAAAACCGGCGAAAGCCTGAGGGGATTTATGTTAACGGCAATTAACCCTTCTACAGGGCAAGTCATGGCGGCAAGTCCTGCACTCACGGTAACGGAAGCCAATCAAGTTATTGAGCGTGTGGCGACCGGTTTTACTCGCTGGAGTGCAAAGTCTTACGTTGAGCGCGGCGAATGTTTACGTGCTGTAGCAAAAAGCATGCGTGATGCCAAAACGTTATTGGCAGATTTGATGGCGCTGGAAATGGGCAAACCTTTGTCAGAGGGTTTAGCAGAAGTAGAAAAAAGTGCAGGCTGCGCCGAGTACTATGCCGATAATGGTGAAGCTTTTCTTGCGCCTGAAACTCTCGTATCAGACGCCAGCCACAGTTATGTACAGTACCCGCCTTTAGGGACTGTACTGGGGATTCTGCCGTGGAATGCCCCTGTGTGGTTGGCGTTACGCTTTTTAGCTCCGTCGTTAATGGCAGGCAATACCTGTGTGATGAAACCTGACCCGAACGTGCCAGCAACGGCTGCGGCGTTAGCGCAAATTTTTTATCAGGCTGGCTTACCTGAAGATGTCATGGCAAATCTACCGGTACTTACGGAAGATGTGCCCGCTCTGATTGATCACCCTAAAGTTAAAGCTGTTTCTTTTACCGGCTCCAGTGGGGCAGGTCGTAAAGTTGCGGCAAAAGCGGCCGCTGGATTAAAACCCGCAGTATTGGAGTTAGGTGGCTCTGACCCATGCATTATTATGGCGGATGCTGATCTCGATAAGGCGGCTGATGTTGTCACTTTGTCGCGTATGATCAATGCGGGGCAGTCCTGCATCGCGGCCAAACGTTTATTTGTGGAGTCATCCATTTATGAGGCCTTTACTGAAAAACTGCACCAGCGTTTTAAAGCCCTTAAAGTCGGTGACCCTAAGGATTCAAGTAATAATTTAGGCCCACTCGCGCGCGCCGATTTACGCGATCTTTTGCATCGGCAAGTCAGTGATACGATCTCGGCTGGCGCCCGCTGTGTGATTGGTGGCGATTTACCCTCTGGGCCAGGTTTCTTTTACCCGCCTACATTACTGCTGGATGTTCAGCCGGGCATGGCTGTGTTCGAAGAAGAGACTTTTGGTCCCGTACTCAGTGTGACATCGGTATCCGGTATTGAAGAAGCGCTGACACTGGCTAATGCTACCGAATACGGTTTAGGCTCTAGCATTTGGACAACAGACCAAGCCAATATAGACCTTGCGATTAAGCGTTTGGCTGCAGGGCAAATAGCAGTGAACGGTATTGTAAAATCTGATCCTCGGTTACCTTCAGGTGGTATCGGCTGTTCTGGTTATGGCCGAGAGCTAGGCCCGCAGGGCATCCGTGAGTTTGTTAATACACAGCAAGTCTGGATTGGGTAAGTAGTTTAATTTTTGAGTCTTATAGGCTTCAACTTTTGACGGATAATCAGCCTCGACCGTTTCATATTGTCGAGGCTTTTTTGTTTGTCCTCGTATGAATTTGTGGGCAATGCTGATTAGAGCACGTTAAAAATCCCCTCTGGTTGGCTCTTATCAGCAAACTTCGAATATTAAGTGTTGCGCCGCTAAGGTTTTCGATAAGAGGTGTCTTTCAGCTGTAAGCGATAAGCCTGATCTTTTACGTGATCGCTGGATTGAAATAAATCTTGCTCCATTTTATGGAGGTGCGGTAACCGAGCTTCCAATTCACTTTGTGATTCCAATTGTCCGCTGTGGGTAATGTGTTGTATGGATGTGTGCAGAACGTTCCCTAAATGGTAGCCAATCAATAGACTGCGATGGCAATTAGCGGGGTCTTTTTCAGCACACATAAGCGCAATGCGGTGCCCCTTTTTTAAACCTGATTGTAAGCGTTGAATCCCAAGAGTGAAGATATGCGATTGTCGAAGGCGATCAAACTGCACTTGCCCGTCACTGTCATAATGGGTTTCATCTTTAGAGCGCGGGCCGAGCTCAGCGCCAAGGTAGACGTAGTGAATGCCAGCTGCTCTCAAATGTTTTTGAATGGCAGGCTGGTGATAATCGTAAAATACTTTACTGAACGGTACGGAACGTACATCAGCAACAGCGGTTATGCTGTGTTGTTGCAGTTGTTGGATAAACACATCGATGGGTTTTGTGGCGTAGCCGATTGAATAAAGCATTATCAGTCAACATAAAAAATGATAGGGCAGAAAATAAGGTGTGCTGCTCATAATTGTAGCGAAAGGGTGCATAAGAAAACACTGTTAGCGGTTACAGAATATTGCCATTTGCTTGTGTTGTTCTGACTCAATGGGCATGATAATTAAGCGAAAGTTTTCATCACCTTCTTATGACTGCCTATCATGTTTATGAGTCTATCCTACCGTTATTGTTTGTTTTTTTTACTGTGCTGCTCAATGCCGTCCCTAGGCAGTGCCAAACAACCCAATATTGTCTTTATTTTCACTGATGACCAACGCGCTGATGCTGTCGGCTTCTCTGGTAATCCCATTATCAAAACTCCTAATCTTGATCAATTGGCTCAGCAGGGGGTCATCTTCGACAATGCGTTTGTAAATACCTCCGTCTGTGCTATTAGTCGTGCAAATGTTTTAACGGGGCAAGGTCCTAGCAAGCATGGTGTCACCGACTTTTTCAAAGTCTTAGACCCTAAGGCACTTGCAAAAACGTACCCTGCACGGTTAAAGAATAGTGGTTACTACAGTGGTTTTATTGGGAAGTGGGGGATAGGGCATACGCACGAAAACACGTACTCTGCTGTGAATACTTTTGATTTTTGGGCTGGTGCCGCTGGCCAACTCAACTACTGGTATGGGGAGGAAAGTGCGTTTGTTAATCAGAACGGCCATCAAAACTACATAGAAGATGAAGTCTTCCAACTGGACAAGCACCAAGCAGAAAAATTATCGATAAAGAACCCTCTTCATTTAACCACTCAGGTCTTCCCTTTAAAAGTACGTCAGTTTTTAGAGCAAAGAGAGACGGACAAACCGTTTGTCTTGTCTTTATTTTATAAGGCACCACATGGGCCGTGGGCAGGGGTAGATCCGAAATATCGGACGCCGTATGAGCAACAGAGTTTTCCGAAAACAAAAGCTATGGATTCTGAACAGGTGGAAAACAAGGCCGCTTTTCTTAAAGATGAACATACCATGCTCGGTGTAAATACCGGCAAACAATGGGCTTTAAATGAAGAGGCAAGAAACAGTGCGCTGAGAGATTACTATGGTTTAGTGAGCGGCTTAGATGCCTCAGTTGGTGAGATCCTAGCATTATTGGATGAGTTTGGTGTTGCAGAAGAAACGGTTATTTTATTCACGTCTGACAATGGTTTTTTGTTTGGTGAACACGGTATGGCGGGGAAGTGGTTAATGCGCGAACCGTCTATCCGTGTGCCGGGGTTTATCTATGACCCACGGCTGTCTAAAGAACTGCAAGGCAAGAGGTTGACCCAGCAAGTTATTACTACGGATTTTACTGCCACAATACTGGAACTTGCGGGGATCGAAAAACCTAGCGATCAAGACGGTGATAGCTTATTGCCCCTAGTGAGAGGTGAAGATATCCAATGGCGTGATGAATGGTTTTACGAGCATCCTTACACACATGGCGGAAAGCTGCCTTATACTGTTGGCATTCGAGGCGATCGCTATAAATACACCCGCTATTCAGATAAAACACCGATTGTTGAAGAGTTTTTCGACCTTCAAGTTGATCCAGAAGAATTGCACAATTTAATAGAACGGCAAGATCTTAAGGAGCTCATTGATCAGTTTCGAGCTAAAACCGACGACATTTTAAAGAGCCAATCCGATTGGCGACAGAAAAATCAGGTGGAAGCGGGTTCCGTTCATAACACACACGAGTCACTCTGGTGGCTATGGGCGGGATTAGGTTTAACGTTTACAGTAATGCTGTTTTTTTTCTACAGCGCATGTAAAAAAATGCGGCGTTAATAGCAGCGGGCTGCTGATATTAACGCCAGTGGCTTATACTTTTCGCGCAATAAGCCCTGTACTATCCAAATTGATGCATGGTGTTGTCTTTACCAGCCGCTTTGAGCGCGTTATCGCCAGAAAAGTATTCTTTATGATCGTCACCTAAATCAGATCCAGCCATGTTTTGGTGTTTAACACAGGCAATGCTTTGGCGGATTTCCTTGCGCTGTACACCGGCTACGTAGCCCAACATGCCAGCAGCGCCAAAGTACTCTTTAGCGAGGTTGTCCGTCGACAGTGCGGCCGTGTGGTAGGTTGGTAGAGTAATTAGGTGATGAAAGACACCAGCTTCACGAGCGGCATCCGCTTGGAAGTTTTGAATACGACGGTCAGCTTCAATCGCTAAGTCTGAATCGTCGTATTCTGCACTCATCAAGTTATCACGTTGGTACGCTGATAGGTCTTGGCCTTCTGCCGCCCAATTGTCCAACACTTGCTGACGGAAGCTTAATGTCCAGTTAAAAGAAGGGGAGTTGTTGTACACCAGTTTTGCATTGGGTACGGCTTCACGAATACGATTTACCATGCCACCAATTTGGCCAACATGTGGCTTTTCTGTTTCGATCCACAGTAGGTCTGCACCGGCTTTTAAGGATTCGATAGAGTCGAATACGCAACGGTCTTCACCGGTACCTGCACGGAACTGGAACAAGCCAGAGGGTAAGCGCTTCGGACGCAATACCTTGTCACCGCGTTTAATGACGACATCGCCTTGTTTCATATCGGCAACAGTAACTTCTTCACAGTCTAAAAAGCTGTTGTAGATATCACCAGAATCGCCTTCTTCGCGAACGACTGCGATTTGCTTGGTTAGGCCAGCCCCTAACGAATCTGTTCTGGCAACGATCACGCCATCATCAACACCAAGCTCTAAGAAAGCATAACGAACAGCTCGTATTTTGGCATGGAAATCATCGTGCGGTACGGTAACCTTACCATCTTGATGGCCGCATTGTTTTTCATCGGCAACTTGGTTTTCAATTTGGATACAGCAAGCACCGGCTTCGATCATTTTTTTCGCCAGTAGGTAAGTCGCTTCTTCGTTACCAAAACCCGCGTCGATGTCAGCAATAATAGGCACTACGTGAGTTTGATGATTGTCGATCTGACTTTGGATTTCTGCAGCTTTCGTATTATCGCCAGCGTCACGTGCATTATCCAGAGCGCGAAATAAGCCGCCGAGCTCCCGTGCATCTGCCTGACGAAGAAACTTGTAAAGCTCTTCGATAAGATCAGCCACGACGGTTTTTTCATGCATTGACTGATCGGGTAAAGGGCCAAAGTCTGAACGCAGTGCCGCCACCATCCAGCCAGATAGGTACAGGTACTTGCGCTTAGTTGTGCCAAAATGCTTCTTGATAGAAATCATTTTTTGTTGGCCGATAAAACCATGCCAGCAGCCTAAAGATTGCGTGTATTGACTGTTGTCTGCGTCGTAGGCTGCCATATCTTCGCGCATGATTTTGGCAGTGTAGCGCGCAATATCTAGCCCTGTTTGGAAGCGGTTCTGCGAACGCATGCGGGCCACGGCTTCAGGATTAATAGCATCCCATGAAGAGCCAGCGGCTTTTTTCAGATCAAGTACAGATTCGATGTCGTGATTAAAGGTTGTCATGTTGTGTAGTCCCCATTTGGTTGAGGTTTTTGTTTGATTAGTGACCTGACAAAGTCTATGTAGTTTGAGAGAATTAACCTAATTTATAGTTTTTATTTTCGGTATTGATATGATGAATATAGCTAGGGTCGACTTGAATTTATTGGTGTACTTGGACGTGTTGTTGCGCGAAAGAAGCGTTACCAAGGCTGCGAATCAATTGGGTATTAGCCAGCCAGCCATGAGCAACGGTTTAAAGCGATTGCGCGGTTTATTCGATGACCCACTCTTAATTCGGACCAGTGAAGGAATGACGCCAACAGAGCGCGCTAAAGTGCTTGAGCCGAAGGTGCGGGAATTGTTACTGGAAATGGAAAAGACTATCCAGCCTCGCTCTGAATTTATTCCAACCGACAGTAAACGCGTGTTTAGGATGATGGCCAGCGATTACGCTGAGTGCACACTTATTCCCGCACTGTTAAATCGTTTGCGAACGATGGCCCCAAACATAACGCTGGATATCATGACCCCAAGCGATGTGAGCTTTTTGGATGTGGAGCAAGGCAAAGTGGATATGGTCATCAACCGATTTGATGTTATGCCTCAATCCTTTTACCGACAAACACTATGGTTTGATCATTTCAGTTGCTTGTTGAGCAAGAATAATACCGTTTTATCCCAGTTTGATCTGGACGCTTACATACAAGCTCAGCATGTTTGGGTGAGTAAAACGGGCATGGGTGTGGGTGTAGGTGTGGACCCAGAAGATGTTCAGCGCTTAGGTTGGGTAGACAGTGCCTTGAAAAAGCTTGGTAAAAAACGGCGGATAACCGTTTTTACCCGTCATTATATGGCCGCTGCGTTATTGGCTGAACAAAAGGACTTGATTGCCACCTTGCCAAGTAAGCTGGCGCGTTTGCAGCTCAACAACCCGCGGTTAAGCATTATGCCACCACCTTTCGAACTTCCGCCGTTTGAATTGACCATGGCTTGGAGCCCTTTACTGCACAATAATCCAGAGCATCGGTGGCTCAGACAGCTGATCAAAGAGACCGCAGAAACGTTAGACCAAAACTAGATTTATTCATTTTATAAATACTGAGTATAAAATTGATAAATTAGATAAATGTACGTGCCTTGGCTAGACTCGTTAATCACCAGCTTTCTTGTGTATCTTTAATAACGTACGAGCACGCTGCTCTGCTCAATAGCGAATGGGAACTTGTTATGACCTCTGGTAAGACAACAACGGATACAACCATGATGACAAACATCAGTACAGCTAAGGCTCAGCCTGCGCGGCGGCAAGTTGGAGGGTTACAAGTAGCCGAGAGTCTGTACGCATTGGTCAATGACGATATCGCCCCAGGTACAGGTGTGGCTAGCGCACATTTTTGGCAGCAATTTGAAGCGATCATTAACGATTTAACACCTAAAAATAAAGCTTTACTAAGAAAGCGTGATGAGTTGCAGAATAGGATTGATGAATGGCATTTGCAGCGTCAAAAGCAACCTCATGACACGCAAGCCTATCAAGAATTTTTGACAGATATAGGCTACATCTTGCCTGAAGGCGAAGATTTCACGATTACCACACAAGACGTCGACATTGAAATTGCACAACAAGCAGGGCCACAGTTAGTCGTACCGGTTAAAAATGCTCGCTTCGCGCTGAATGCAGCAAATGCTCGTTGGGGCAGTCTGTATGATGCACTTTATGGTACCGATGCTATACCAGAAGTAGACGGTGCAGAAAAGGCGGGTGGTTATAACCCAATACGAGGGGCAAAAGTCATTGCTTTTGCACGTCAGCATCTGGATCAATTGGCTCCTCTGGTGCAAGGGTCTCACGCGGATGCGACCCTGTATCGTATTGATAATGGTCAGTTAATGATTGATCTGGCTTCGGGTACAACAACCTTGCGAGAGCCTGAAAAATTTGTCGGTTTTCAGGGTGCGGCTAAATCTCCATCGGCGGTGTTACTCAAAAATAATGGCCTGCATGTAGAAATTCAGGTTGACCGCGAGGGGGCGATTGGCAAAACAGATTCTGCGGGAGTTCAAGACTTATTGGTTGAGGCCGCTGTTACTACGATCATGGATTGCGAAGATTCTGTTGCTGCCGTCGATGCTGAAGACAAAGTTGAAGTGTATAAGAACTGGTTAGGCCTGATGAAAGGGGACTTGTCTGACGCTTTCGAAAAAGGTGGTCAGATGGTTCACCGCACCATGAACCCAGATCGCAATTATCTGACCGGGGATGGTCGTGAACTGGTTCTTCATGGGCGCAGCCTGATGTTTATTCGTAACGTCGGTCATTTAATGAGTAACCCTGCTATTTTGGATCAAGCAGGAAATGAAGTCCAAGAAGGTATTATGGACGCCATGATCACAGTGCTGGCCGCTATACATGATTTAAAGGGGAGTTCTAATAAGGGCAACTCCCGTACTGGTAGTGTGTATATCGTTAAACCAAAAATGCACGGGCCTGAAGAGGTGGCCTTTACCGTTGAGTTGTTCGAGCGTGTTGAACAGGCTTTGGGGTTAACCCCTAACACTGTAAAAGTGGGTATCATGGACGAAGAGCGACGAACTACGGTGAATTTGAAGGAATGCATTCGTGCAGCACAAGCACGAACGGTATTCATTAACACTGGCTTCTTAGACCGCACGGGTGATGAAATTCACACGTCTATGTTAGCGGGTCCATTTGTTCCGAAAACAGAGATGAAACAACAGGCTTGGATTCAAGCCTATGAAAATTGGAATGTGGACATTGGTTTAGAGTGCGGCTTGCCCGGAAAATCTCAAATTGGTAAAGGTATGTGGCCTATGCCAGATGAAATGGCGGCCATGTTGGAACAAAAAATTGGTCACCCTTCATCCGGTGCGAATACCGCCTGGGTGCCTTCGCCTAACGGTGCGTGCCTCCACAGTATTCACTACCATCAAGTGGATGTGCTAGCACGCCAGAAAAAGTTGGCTTCGCGTCCTCGAGCCTCTTTGAATGACATTCTCTGCATTCCCCTACTAACGGACCCTTCAAAACTCACACAGGAGCAGGTTCAATTTGAACTGGATAATAACGCTCAGGGTATTTTAGGGTATGTGGTACGTTGGATCGATCAAGGTGTAGGCTGTTCGAAAGTACCAGATATTAACGATGTTGGTTTAATGGAGGATAGAGCAACGTTGCGAATCTCTTCTCAACATCTGGCTAACTGGTTACACCACGGGATTTGCTCGCCCGATCAAGTGATGGCGTCGTTTAAACGAATGGCACGGATTGTTGATCAACAAAACAATGATGACCCAAACTATACGAATATGGCACCTACGTTTGATGGGATAGCATTTCGAGCCGCGTGTGATTTGGTGTTTAAAGGCAAAGAGCAACCGTCAGGTTACACAGAGCCGCTATTACACGCCTACAGGTTACAAAAGAAACAAGTTAATCATTAAACTCTTAAGTTTTATCAGACAAAAAAAGCTCGGTAGTACCGAGCTTTTTTTGTCAATAAGGGTTGACAGTGTGGTTCAAAAACCATTTCTTTGTGTCAAAAAAATGTTGGCAAAAAGAATTATTTGTGACTACGGCGGCTTCGGCGTTAACGGCCGCTTACTTGTTATGCACATTTGTACGTTTTGATGCTTAGTTAACCAAAAAAATTGTTTGGTTTTCATTTTTATCTCTTGCAAAAGCATAACTTATTGATTTTAAAGGTAAAATTTGTTTTGGTTAAAAAGTGTACAATCTGTTGTTGCCCGCTGATTAGAAGGCTTTGAGCTAGATTTCTAGAGGTTGTTCACTGACTTATCCACAGATTCTGTGGAAAAAAATAATGTTAAATTTTCGTGTCAATTTCTTGTCACCAACAGTGACGACGGCTTTCAGCGTGTGCACAAATCGTTACTATTTGAAATAGTCACGGGTCTTGTTGTCGGGCACTTCAGTTGTGTGATCTATCATAGGGCAGGCCTAGGTCGTGAGCGCACCTCTTCGGTGATATATAATAATCTGTCAACTGAACTATCGTCACCGTGTGAAAAAATCTATGACCCCAGAACGATTTTCTAGAATTCAGGCTGTATTGAATCGCCGCCAACCGGATCTAACCGTCATTACCGATGAGGTACACAAAGGTCGTAACCTTTCAGCGATTATTCGCACGTGTGATGCGGTGGGTATATCGCAGTTCCATTGTGTCGAGCCTAAAAGTGGTTACAGAGCTTATCGCGGTACCGCGCTGGGCAGTAATAAGTGGGTAGAAACGATTTTGCATCAAAATGTCAGCCAAGCCATTTTGTCGCTTAAACAATCAGGGTTTCAGGTTGTCGCAGCCAATTTGTCTGATCGTGCCGTCGATTTCCGACAGGTTGACTACACATCGCCCACAGCCTTGCTGATGGGAACAGAGAAAGAGGGCGTAAGCCATGAAGCCTTACGTTTGGTGGATAAAGAAGTGGTTATTCCCATGATGGGTATGGTGGAATCCTTTAATGTATCGGCGGCCTGCTCAATCATTTTGACCGAAGCGCAATGGCAGAGGCAAAACGCTGGTCTTTATGATTCTCGACGCCTGAGCGAGGATGTCTACCAAAAGCAGTTGTTTCGCTGGTGTCAGCCAACACTGACAGAGTATTGTGATAGTCATGGTTTTGATTACCCTCCACTGGACGACGAAGGTGATGTCATTGATCCATCTGCGTGGTATCAATCGATGAGAGCTCTGGAGAAAGATTCCAAAGGCTAAAAATATCTACAGCTTTTTATGAGCACCTATAAAATTAAGAGCAAAAAAAACCCGGCCTCAGGGGGAGAGTACCGGGTCAAGACCATTAGGAGTGAAACATTCAAGACTTTCGTCTTAAAGTGAGTTGACCACTCAGTTCAACTCAACTGATGTATTTACACTTGGGGGATTGCAACATCAGTTAATCTAAGTATTGAGCAAAAAAGCCAGATTGCCAGCAAGGAAGATGGTTTTTTTAAAAGGATTTGCAATATTGTTTTGTGGGTCGCCTTCTTAATCGCTATATATCTAAAGATCTGGCTTCGCTGTGTTTTTTGTTTTTGAGCCTGCTGCTCCTTAACCTGCTTCGCATTAAAGAGAGTAGAGCGCCACAGTGTCGCCAATCAATACTTCTAAACGTGTTGCGGTTGAACTTCTAAAGACGCTTTGATCGAGTGTTTTGCGCAGTTCGCTCAGCCTCTCGCGACAACGACGAAAAGAGTCCGATATTGGCTCGTATTCCAAATCGTGATCCTGAATACTTAATTTGGCCAGCTCAGTTTGTTCTTGATAAACCGCATTGATGACATCAAAAAAACGGTCTTTGTGCTGCAAAGTGGAGGCCTCCCAATAAGCGTCCTCCAGTGTTTGTAATAATTCAGTGAGCAGGGAAATGCTGTCAGCGATACAGGTTTTGGCCATTGATGACTCCTCAGGGTAGTTGCTGTTTCTTTTGAGTATAGACAAAAAAAGACTGAATGAAGGTTTATAAGCTGATCCCCCTTTGAGTGCTTTAATTCTGTGCGCTTTGACGCAGTTTAAGTACTAAACACTTTGGTCGATAACTCGGTACCAAAAATAGTTAAGAAACAGATGTTATGAGAGACTTTTTACGTAACCAAAGCACATGGCTGAGACGATTAAAGTTGTTTTGGTGGGTATGGCTTTTAGCGGGGGTCTTGCTGGGCGGTTGTGAAAGCAATACTTCACAACCATTCCGATTTCATAATGAAAGATTATGGGGAGTATTGGGCTCTGAAAATCACGCCAGTACTCGTCAATGGGTTGTCTCACAAAGGGCTATTCTCTGTGTGCCACCGGTTGAGTTAAACGAAACGTTTTTAATTGACCAAGAAAGTAAATCCAAAAAACTGCAGGTTTTACTGCATTCGTCACTGAATCGTCGTTTCCGTGCAGCCAGAATGATGGCCCACACTATGGCGTCATCTCAAGGTTGTCACTATGAGGTTCAGGCAGAGCTATTGCTGGAAAAAAATAGAATAAACAGTTTATTTGAATGGATGAATGCTAGCCCCAGTGATGCCATAGGCAGTGATAAGCTTATGCTAAAAATTAGCTTGTCAGAAACACAGGCAGGCAGTCTTCTAGACGTCACGACGGTTTCACTAACTAATGCGTGGTTAGTGACCCACACAGATCATTTTAACGTACTCCTATCACAAGCTTTTGATTTATATGCGCAGCAGCTTACTTCCGCAAGTCCTCGTTAGAAATGATAAGCTACTGCAAACATTTTTACTTCACCAAGTGGCTATTTTTATGCAAGGTACAGCTGACAACTTATTTCAATCGATTGCTCAAATGGAAGAAGATTATCAGGCCTCTTTGCCTCCCGTGCATTTATGGAACCCAGAACTCAGTGGGGACTTGGACATGCGTATTGACAGGGAAGGGCGCTGGTTTTACCAAGGCGGAGAAATTCATCGTGCAGCTATGGTTAAAATGTTTTCTCGTATATTAAAACGAGAAGGGGATGACTTCTTTTTAGTTACGCCGGTAGAAAAGTGGCGTATTCAGGTGGATGTCGCACCTTTTCTGATGACCGACTTCACCATTGTTAAAGATGATGATGCTTATTCTGAAGGTATTTTACTGACTACGAATGTGGGTAATGAAGTGCTGCTAAATCAAGACCACCCACTCTGGGTTGATACTGCTGAAGATGGTTCTCCGCTACCGATGGTTATGGTACGAGATGGACTGCCTGGCTTATTGAGTCGCAGCGTTTATTATCGGTTGGTCGAGCACGCTCGGGAGCAAGATGGGCATTTTTATGTGATATCTGTCGGCGAGCGCTTTTTACTTGGGTAGTTAATCAGTACTCATAACTGGCAATTGTTGGTGTGCTCAAGCGCACAAAAAAACCGGCTATAGCCGGTTTTTTTGTGCGTGCAGATTGCAAACTACATATTAGGATAGTTTGGTCCACCTGCGCCTTCAGGAACAACCCAAGTAATGTTTTGGGTGGGATCTTTGATGTCACATGTTTTGCAGTGAACGCAGTTTTGCGCATTGATTTGCAAACGAGGGTCGCCGCTGGCTTCTTGTACAATTTCATAAACCCCTGCAGGACAGTAAAGCTGAGCGGGTTCATTATATTGTGCTAAGTTGATTTTAATTGGCACCTCTGCATCTTTCAGTGTGAGATGGCAAGGCTGATCTTCTTCATGATTCGTATTTGACAAGAAAACTGAAGACAGCTTATCAAAGCTCAGCTTTCCATCCGGTTTAGGGTAATTGATTTTCGCGCATTCAGACGCTTGCTTTAATTGCGCGTGATCTTTACCGGTATCTCGGAATGTCATAGGCAGTTTGCCCGCTAAAATGTTTTGCTCAATCCATGTGATGCCAGCACCCACAATGGTGCCAAATTTGTGAAGCATCCCAACAAAGTTGCGAGACTTATACAGATCTTCTTGCAGCCAAGAGTTCTTGAAATTCTCACCATAAGCAACAAGGTCATCATGGGACTGTCCGGCTTGCAGTGCTTTGACGACTGTTTCAGCTGCGATCATGCCACTTTTCATGGCCGTATGGTTGCCTTTGATTTTGACGGCGTTCATGGTGCCGGCATCACAACCGATCACTAAACCGCCGGGGAAATGCATTTTAGGCAGAGAGTTCAAGCCTCCTTTTGCCAGTGCGCGAGCGCCATAGGCAATACGGGTTCCGCCCTCTAGATATTTCTTGGTTTCAGGGTGGTGTTTGAAACGCTGGAACTCATCAAACGGGCTCATATGAGGGTTGCTGTAATTGAGATCGGCAATTAAACCCACAAATACTTGATTATTTTCGGCGTGGTAAAGAAATGCGCCACCGGTTGAGCCGCTTTCAGACAGTGGCCAGCCTGTACCGTGCACAACCAGACCCTCGACATGCTGTTCGGCTGGGATATCCCAGATCTCTTTGATGCCAATTCCGTAATGTTGAGGGTCTTTGCCTTCGTCTAACGCAAAATTAGCAATCAATTGTTTGCCTAGATGGCCACGACAGCCTTCGGCAAACAAGGTGTATTTACCGTGCAGCTCCATGCCCGGCATGTAGGAATCTTTTTGCTCCCCGTTCATGCCTATGCCCATGTCGCCAGTGGCGATGCCTTTAACACTGCCATCTTCGTTGTAAACCACTTCGGAAGCGGCAAACCCAGGGAAAATTTCAACGCCTAGCCCTTCAGCTTGCTCGGCAAGCCAGCGACACACATTGCCCATAGAAACAATGTAGTTACCTTCATTGTGCATAGGGGCAGGGATGAGAAAGTTGGGCACTCGTATCGCCTTTTCTTGACCAGTATAGAAGAACATATGATCTTCTTTTACGGGTGCATTTAGCGGAGCGCCATTCTCAATAGCATCAGGGAATAGCTCCAGTAGCGCGCGTGGCTCTAAGACTGCACCTGAAAGAATATGAGCGCCGACTTCAGAGCCTTTCTCTACGACACAAACACTGATTTCATCACTAAGCTGACGAATACGGCACGCGGCTGCAAGACCAGAGGGACCAGCGCCGACAATAACGACGTCGTATTCCATGTATTCACGTTCCACAGTCTTCTCTCCTGACGGTTCTTGAAAATATTGAACTGCTGGCAGTTACTCGGCTAATCAGGCAGTAGCTGACAGAGTCATGTAAGTTGTTTGGTGTGAATTATATAGAAGCTAAGCGCTTGAAACCATAAACAATGATTAACATCGTCGGTGTTTGTGGCATGTTATTTGTTTGTGAATGATGCTTACTAGGTATTTACAAAAGCTTTATTATTTCAGTATGAATGAAAATCAATCCTTTGTTACGTTGTTATGCGTATACTAGGCCACGTGAATATGCCTATTGTATCCATTATAACTGTTTGAAATGCAGATTTAGGCCCTCGGGCTTGATTTTAGGGGCTGAAAGCGTCAGTATAGCCGCCGCTCAAAAGGCCGATATCCCTTGTACTGTGGGCCCGGCCCGGCTTTCGAGCCATGGAACCGCCAGCCACTGAGTTGTTGGTTTTGGTATCTATCCTTAACAGATAAGCGAATGGGAAATCCATGAAGATTCTTGTTGCAGTGAAGCGCGTTGTTGACTACAACGTGAAAGTCCGTCCTAAGTCTGACGGTTCCGGCGTTGATATCGCTAACGCTAAAATGTCGATCAATCCATTTTGTGAAATAGCCGTAGAAGAAGCTGTTCGCCTGAAAGAAAAAGGTGTGGCAACTGAAATTATCGCTGTTTCTATGGGGCCAAAACAGTCACAAGAGCAAATTCGTACGGCTATGGCTCTTGGTGCAGATCGCGGTATTCTCGTTGAAACCAACGAAGAGTTGCAGCCTTTGGCTATCGCCAAATGCTTGAAGGCGATCGTTGAAAAAGAAAGCCCAGACATGGTGATTTTAGGTAAGCAAACCATCGATGGCGACAACAACCAAACGGGTCAAATGTTGGGTGCATTAACAGGCATGCCACAAGGCACTTTTGCGTCAGAAGTTGTTATCGAAGATGGCAAGGTCAATGTTACTCGTGAAATTGATGGCGGCTTACAAACGGTTTCACTTAAGCTGCCTGCAATCGTGACAACTGATTTGCGTTTGAATGAGCCACGTTATGCGTCTTTGCCAAACATAATGAAGGCCAAGAAGAAGCCTTTGGATACCACCACACCAGAAGAGCTGGGTGTCGATGCAGCTCCACGCGTACAAACACTCAAAGTGGAATCACCTGCTCAGCGTCAAGCCGGTATCAAAGTTGCTGATGTGGCTGAACTTGTTGAAAAACTGAAGAACGAGGCGAAGGTAATCTGATGAGCATTTTAGTTATTGCTGAACACGACAACGCTAGCCTCAACGGTGCGACTCTAAGCACCATAGCGGCGGCAAAAGAAATTGGTGGCGACATTACTTTGTTAGTAGCTGGCTCTGACTGCTCTGCAGTGGGCGAAGCCGCTGCAAAAGTTGATGGCGTAAACAAAGTTCTTGTTGCAGACGATGCAGCTTACGCCCATCAGTTAGCAGAAAATGTAGCTCTGTTGATCGCTGAAGTGGGTAAAGACTTTACTCATATCTTGGCGTCTTCTACGACGACAGGCAAAAATATTGCACCTCGTGCTGCTGCACTGCTGGACGTTCAGGCGATTTCAGACATTATCACTGTTGAAAGTGCCGATACATTCAAGCGTCCTATCTATGCGGGCAATGTTATTGCTACCGTACAAAGTTCTGATGCCATCAAAGTTATCACTGTTCGTGGAACAGCTTTTGATGCCGTTTCCGCGGAAGGTGGTTCTGCTTCTGTAGAGGCTGTAGCTTCTGCAAACGATGCTGGGATTTCTTCTTTTGTGGGTGAAGAGCTCGCTCAGAGCGATCGTCCTGAGCTGACAGCTGCCAAAATTGTTGTTTCTGGTGGCCGTGGCATGCAAAACGGCGACAACTTTGAAATGTTGTACAAAATAGCGGACAAACTTGGTGCGGCAGTTGGTGCATCCCGTGCCGCTGTTGATGCTGGTTTTGTGCCTAACGACATGCAGGTTGGTCAAACCGGTAAAATCGTTGCCCCAGATCTGTACGTAGCTGTCGGTATTTCCGGTGCCATTCAGCATTTGGCCGGCATGAAAGACAGTAAAGTGATTGTGGCCATCAACAAAGACGAAGAAGCTCCTATCTTCCAAGTTGCTGATTATGGTCTGGTTGCTGATCTGTTTACTGCTGTACCCGAACTGGATGGCCTGCTGTAATATTTACGAAGTACTTGTAAATTGCAGTAAAAAGCCGGCTTATTAGCCGGCTTTTTTGATGGTGATAGAGGTGCATTATGATTGATATAGAGACGTTTGAGTATTGGTCCCTGATTCTAGGTGTGGGTGGGCTGATTGGTTTTATGATCTTTATCATGTGGGATCTGGCGAAAGCTTCAAAAGCGGGGCGTTTCGGAACGATGATTTTATTTCTTGCCTTAGGTTTGGGCTTGTTGGGTTTTATTATTAAGACTGTCCTTGTTGAAGTTGTGGAAAAATAAACCACCCACTCACGGTCTTTAGCTTTGCCGTTTTCATTGCTCGTATTATGACTATACTGTGGCTACAACATGTGTGGCTACTGGGTAATCTAAGTGCTATTTGAAGCTGAAAATAAAGTTCAAAAAGACCGTTCAATTTTGCGTGATACCGATGCAAGGATGGCCAAGTACAGTCGCAGGGGGCTGATGCTCAATGTGCTGGCTTATATCCTCTGTTTGGCTATTGGTTATCTAAGGGTTATCTCGCCCACTACCACCGTTATCCTGACGGTGGGCCTTCTCATCACGACTTTTATTCGTGCCGTTATTTTGGTGCGTTTTGATACGCTTTACGCCGCAGGCCCGGCTCGTTGGCGCAACTTATTTTTTATAGCAACGCTGCTTGGTGCGGTGTGGTGGGGCGTTATTCTCGTTTCATTCACTTTGGGCTTAGGTATGCTGGGTGAAACGCCATTGCTGTGGATGTATAGCATCATCTTTTTTGCTTCTACTCTGCAGGCCACATCCCCATACCGTCGTTTCAGTCGTATTTATTTGTGTGTGGCATTACTCCCTCCCACAGTGGCGGCGCTCAGCCTGGCAACCATTGAAGGCTATATGTACAGCGTTATGATGTTGGTGTTTGTGCTGTTACTCAGTCATCAAATCGAGGTCATGAGCAGTACCTATTGGGAGCGCTTAGAAGCCAATTTTTCTCTTCGCCAAAAAGCCAGAAAATTAGAATCTGAGAAAAGAGACGTTGATGTTTCAGTAAGCTTGAATACACAGTTTCTGACTGCGCTCGGGCATGAATTTAGAGTGTCTTTGAACGACATTCTTGGGGGAATATCGTTACTTTCTGGCGCTAAATTAGACGCAGAACAAAAAGAATTAATTTTATTGACTAAAAAAGCAGCTGAGCAACAGTTAGATTTGGTAAACAATATCGTCGATTTCGCCAAAATCAACTCCCGTCAGCTTTGCCTTGAAAATACCGTTGTTAACCTTCGTTCTCAGTTTCAGCAGTGGGTTGAAGAGGCCTCTGCCGATGCCCATCGTCACAATGTCGAAATGGATTTTGAAATTGCAGAGTCTGTGCCCTCTAGAGTGTCGGTGGATGGTATACGTGTCGGCCAGATTTTCAAAAACCTCCTTACTCATGCGATTGCCTATTCAGAGCACGGTAGCATTAGTGTGATGATAAGCTTTAAGTCAGATTCGCAGACAGAAGGTCTATTGGAAGTTGACGTTATTGACTATCTTGATAGTGAAAACAGCGAGCTTGATATAAGCGATAAGGCGTTGCACTCAGAAAATACCAGCCATGCGCGTGAATTATGGTTCACAATTGGTAAGGCGCTGGCTGAGTGCTTAGGTGGCAGCCTCTTGATGGACAGGATTCCAAATAAAGATACATCCTACCGGCTTTGTGTGCCTTTGCAGGTGCTGGTACAAAGTGGTAGCTCAATTTTGTCTAAATTTTCGGGTCAGAAAGTATTGCTTTTGGATCACCAGCTGCCGCTTACGGTTCATCAGTTCGAACAGTTTGCTGAGTGGAGTCTTCAGTGTGCCCGTGCAGATGACTTTGCCCACGCAAGAACGTTACTGAATGATCAGAATGCTGACTGTGGTCTGTTACTGATTAATTTAAGTCAGGCTGAAGAGCAGTACGAAGTCATTGAATTTTTGCGTTATATAAAGACTGTGAGTACCCAACCTTTGGGCGTAATACTTTTGCTCTCCCACACTCACATTGCTGACGCCTCTTTGAGGCCTCTGTGGGAGCAAAACGACAAAGTTTTCTATTTGTTAAGGCCCATCGCTCCTCAGCGGCTGCATGCATTGGTCGCGCATATTCTGGAAGGAGCGCCCATGCCGCTTGATGAGAGCCTTCAGCTGACCGAAGCAACAAAAGCTAAACACTATACCGTGTTGGTGGTAGATGATCACCGAGTCAACCAAATGGTCGCGCAGGGCATGCTAAAGCGCTTGGGTTACGATGTGCAAGTGGCCAATAATGGGGTTGAGGGCCTCGAAGCGTTTCAGAAAATCACGCCAGATTTGGTGTTGATGGATTGTCAGATGCCTGAAATGGACGGCTTTGAGGCCTCTCGTTGCATTCGTAATATTCAGCAAGAGAGTGATGTTCATACCCCTATTTTAGCGATGACAGCACACAGTTCAGAAGAGGATCAAGCTCGTTGTTATAAAGCGGGAATGGACGGAGTCCTTTGTAAACCGTTAAGACTTGAAGAGCTGGAGGTGCAACTTACTCGCTGGCTGGGCAGTGATGATGAGTCTAATTAAGTCGGGCTCTTCAGCTTTAAGTCATCCCTTAGGGTAGGGGGCTTTTAAAGCTGAAGGGCTCTTTAAAACAGAAAAGTTACTGGAGTAAGGTGAGTTCTTTTTTAAAGCTCAAACTCAGACCAGATAGGTGCATGATCTGAAGGTTTTTCCATGGCACGGATATCGTAATCAATACCTGTCGCAGTGCACTTTTTCAACAGTGGTGCAGTGGTAAGAATGTGATCGATGCGTAACCCGCGTTTTGGGGATCGCTCGAAACCACGACTGCGATAATCAAACCAACTGAAATGTTCTGCGCACTCTGGGTTTAAGTGGCGATAGGTGTCGGTGAGCCCCCAAGAGTACAATTCATCCATCCATTGGCGCTCTTCTGCCTGAAAACTGCACTTTCCAGATTTAAGCCAGCGCTTACGGTTGTCCTCACCTATACCGATATCCAAATCTGAAGGTGATATGTTCATGTCTCCCATCACAACCACTGCATCATCAGGAGTACAGTGTGTTTTTAGATAAGCCATGACTTGTTGATAAAACCAGCGCTTATTGGGGTATTTGGAAGGGTGTTCAATATTCTCCCCTTGAGGGAAGTAACCGTTTAAAACGGTTAGCTTGCGTTTGTCTGGCGTTTCAACGTCCAGCGCGATAAAGCGTTTTTGGGTGGTGTCGTCATCGTCGGGAAAGCCTTTAGTACTAGCTATTATGGGAAGCCGAGACAATGTTGCAACACCGTAGTGTGTCTTTTGCCCGTGAAATACCACTTGATAACCCAAGGCTTCTAGGTCAGCGGTGGGGAATTCATGATCTTGTACTTTAGTTTCTTGCAGTCCAATGACGTCGGGCTGGTGGGTATCTACGAGTGCTTTCAGTTGATGCAATCGTTGGCGTACGCTATTGACATTAAAAGAGACGAATTTCATAAGAATGATTAGGTTGTCGCTGTGTCTTGTGCTGGAGTTTGCGAGGCACTGATCTAGATTCGGGTGTTGACTTGACCAGTGCCGAGCTTATGAATGTGTTTTTAAAGGCGCTTAATGAACAAAGCTTTACTGAAATTTTGCCAGTGCTTCTTTTTGCTGGGTTTCCAGAAGGTTAATCATATCGATTAAAATGTAGCCGGCCTCAGATAAAAAAGCATCATCGTCGGTGTTGAGCTCCATTTTACCAGCATCTTCTGTTGCTTCGGCCACTTTTTCGGTCTGATCTTTTTCTAGGTCGTCAATGGAAGCGAACTCAGAGAGCCCTTTCGCTTTGCGGCGCTCGTTCTCAATGGCCAGACTTTGTGACTTCAACTGTTGTTGCTCTTGCTTGCGAGTATCCTCGTTCAGCGATAAGCGAGTACGCTGTTTGGCTTCACTCAGTAAATGCACTTGCTGTTGTAAGAAAGTAAAGTCTGGATCCAGTTTTTTACGAGCTTCATGCTTTTCGACTAGCTTGGGCAGCAGTGGATCAAGATTAAAGTAACTGTCGTGTGGAACCGGGTGAATTTGATCCCAAGGGAGAGCGGTTTCGTAAGAGCTTTCCCCGACTTCTTGACTGTCTACAAGAAAAGGAAATTTTACATCTGGTATGACACCTCTGTGCTGAGTGCTGTCACCGGAAACACGATAAAACTTAGATTCGGTTAATTTTAATTGCCCAGCCACCACAGCATTCAGGGATTGCACTGTGCCTTTACCAAAAGATTGGCTACCCACAATGATGCCACGGTTGTAATCTTGTATCGCGCCAGCAAAAATCTCTGAGGCTGATGCGCTTAAGCGATTCGTCAGTACAACCAGAGGGCCTCGATAAACCGCTGGGCGGCGAGAGCGATAATTGCGAGAAATACTTTGACTGGTCTGGCGAATTTGGACCACGGGGCCCTGATTAATGAAGAGATCCGTTAATGTGGTTGCCTCTTGCAAGGCACCACCACTGTTATTACGCAGATCGATGATTAAGCCATCAATGTTTTCTTGCTTGAGCTCTTGCAGCAAACGAAATACATCGGTTGTGGTGCTTTTGACGTTGCGATCACCACGGCGATAAGCTTCAAAGTCCAAATAGAATGTAGGGACATTAATGACCCCGACTTTGAAAATATCGGTACCGTCGGTAAGCTGTAAGATCCCTTTTTTAGCGGCTTGCTCTTCCAGTTTGACTTTTGCTCGGCTGATACGAATTTCTTTGTAATTACTGCTTTCGCCCGTTTCAGAAGGAATAACCTTTAGGCGAACAACGGTGTCTTTAGGGCCGCGAATTAATTTCACCACCTCATCAAGGCGCCAGCCAATAACATCGACCATTTCGCCGTCGTCCCCTTGGCCAACCGCAATGATTTTATCCGCAGGCTTTAGCTGCCCCTGTTTAGCTGCAGGTCCACCGGTGACCAGCCGCATGACTTTGGTCATTTCATCTTCGGTTTGCAATACGGCACCAATACCCTCTAAAGAAAGAGACATCGTGATATTGAAGTTTTCTTCCGTACGAGGTGCAAAATAGCTGGTGTGAGGGTCATAAAGATGCGTAAGCGCATTCATAAGGTTTTCAAAGGTATCATCAGCGTCTCGCTGTTCTAAACGATGCAGCTGGTTTTTATAGCGCTTGAGTAATTTTTGGCGAGCATCTTGAGTTTCTTCGCCGGCCAGTTTAAGGCTCAGAAGGCTGGCTTTAACGCGTTTACGCCAAAGATCATTGGCCTCTTCTTCGCTGCTGGGCCATTGGGTTTTCTTTTCGTCCAGATCTAAGTATTCATCCTTAGTAAAGTCAAACTGAAACCCTGTGTCAGAAGAAAGTTGATCGATGACCCAGTTTAATCGCTTAGTGCTTCGTTCATAAAAAACATCAAAGATATCTTTGCCTGCTGAAAGATCACCTTTGCTTAGGGTGTCATCCAATGTTGTGGCGTACTGCTTTGTGAAAAGATCTATGTCTTTACTAAGGAAGTACGCTTTCGCTGGATCTAGGGTCTCAAGGTATTGCGCCAGCATCTGCTCAGACAGTTCATCGCCGAAAGGAGCGCCGCGATAATGTCGTGTAGATAACTTTTGTATTACATCCACTGCTGTCTGAGATTGCTTCTGTGTGAATTCGAAGCGGGCCTCAGCAGTTGTTGCCCATAACGGGGAGAGCAACATACAAAAAGTGACGCTGAGTGAGGGGAGTAAGCGAAAAAACGTTGAATACATAAATCCTAATCTCTGATTTCATTCAGATGCTTTCGTTTATCAGGCAAGGCCGATAATGAATTAATCATTGTTTTGTTATTTGGGATGTTGCCTTGAGCATCATTTACTTTGGGCAAACATTGAAAGCCTCTCAACTATAGCATAAGCATTTCTCTTTCTGGAGGTAAAAAGGGGCGCTTGTCACGTTCCAATCGCTGATTCGTAGGAGGCTTAAGTGACCTATTCATTTTTAGTTTTTGAGGGCGTTTTACTCATTAACAGTGTTACGACTCGAAAAAATGCTCATAAGTTCACTTGCTGACGGAAAGAATATGATGCAGTGTTTGATTTTAGACAACAGTGATGTCTATTATTGTGTTGCAGAAAATCCAGAAAGACAAATAAGGAAGGGGCATTTTGGCTAAAGGCAACAAACAGGCAACTCGAGAGGCTATATTGGAGGCCGCTAGAACAGTTTTAGCCTCGGACGGCCCAGAAGCATTAAGTGTCTCAAAAGTGGCTCATTTAGCTGGAGTTAACCGCGGTACAGCCTACCAACATTTCAAGACTCGTGACGATTTGATTCTCGCCACAGTTGGATCCGTCAGTGAGCAGCTGTGTGCCACCATTTTTGACGGCCATGATAATGATTTAAACGACAGTGGGCAGCAGTCTAGACAGCGGGGAGTGTATGAGGTGATCTCTAAGTTAGTAGAGTTCGCCGTTGAGAACCCTAACTTAGGGCGTATCTGGTTGTATGAGCTGCTGTCGTCTAAAGACCCCAGTAAAGACCCTTTCTTTCGTCACTTTCAGAGCACGACACAGAAGTTGTCTGAATCCAACTTCAGTCAAGATGGTATCGATGTTGAGGCTTTATCCGTTATTGTTTTGTCTGGGTATTTTGTCTGGGCGGAATGGGTTAGGGCGCAATCGAGTTCAGAGCCTGAGCGTCAAGCTATGGCCGAGCGTATGCGACGCGAAATGCTACGACTCTTTCTTCATGGTGTCTTGAAAACAGAGTCGTACCCCGAACTGCAGGATATTTTGAACGCCCCAACGCCTGACAACATAACCTGATGGGTAATGGTGTAATAAACAACACTGTTGATATAAGTCGGCCTCAGCTTGTATGATGCAGCCTACATTTATAAGACCTAAGCGTGCAATTGACACGGTTAGGTGTGGACTATAGCAACCGCCATTTTTGGTAGAGGACAACGTATGACCAACTCACGAGCTCTTGATGGTGTTCGGGTTCTGGATTTGACCCGTGTTCTGGCAGGCCCTTTTTGTGGCCAAATTCTTGGTGATTTAGGTGCAGATGTCACCAAAATTGAGCGCCCTGGTGTAGGTGACGATGGTCGTATGTACGGTTTTTCATCTTTGAAAGACAGTGATGGAAATACCAGTAGAGAATCTGCTTTTTATTTGACGGCTAACCGTAATAAAAAGTCGGTGACCTGCAACTTGTCGAAACCAGAGGGGCAGGAACTCATTCGCCGACTGGCTGCCGACAGCGATGTTCTCATCGAGAACTACAAGGTTGGTAATTTAAAGCGCTACGGGCTCGATTACGAAAGCTTGAAAGAAGTGAACCCTCGTCTCATTTATTGTTCGATCACGGGTTTTGGTCAGACTGGCCCAATGGCCACACGCCCCGGTTATGATGGATTGTTTCAGGCGACAGGTGGGATGATGGCGGTTACAGGGATACCGGAAGGTCAGCCCGGTGCAGGCCCTTTAAAAGCGGGGCCAAGTTTGGTGGACGTTTTTACCGGTCATAACGCGGCTTTAGCGGTTCTAGGTGCATTGCATCAGCGTCATACCACAGGCCAGGGCCAGTATATTGACGTGGCTCTTCTGGACTGTTCTGTGGCAATGACATCTCATATCATGCAAGACTTTTTAGTGTCCGGTAATGCGCCGCCACGCTTGGGTAATGGTGGTAATGGCGGCGGACCGGCTGATTTAATTAATTGTGCTGATGGCATTATCTACATTACTGCAGGTACCGATGAGCATTGGCGCTTACTGTGTGAGCTGATGGAGCGCGCTGATCTTTTCGACGATCCACGTTTTAACACCAATCCTAAGCGCGGAACTAACCGCAATGAACTGGTGGCCATCATCAACCAATGGAGTATGGGCTGGAAAGCGGCGGATTTACTTGCGGCACTCGATGGTATCGGTTTGCCAGCAGCGCGCTACAACGAACTGCCCGAAGTCTTTGATGATGTTCAGGTTCAGCACCGCGAGCTAAAAGTAACAGTTCCCCACCCTGTGTCTGGTGAAGTCACCATGATTGCCAGTCCTCTCGCCTACATGTCTGGCTCACCAATGCAATACGATGCGCCACCTACCATTGGCCAGCATACCGATGAAATCTTAGCGGCACGTTTAGGCTTGTCTACTGAAGAAATCCACCAGTTGCGCGACACTGGCATCATTTAATCTTCCGTAAGAACTCACTTCGTAAGCCTGAAAGCAACGCCGTGTTTCAGGCTTATCAACAATGAATTAAGGTAGAAGACACTATGAAAGTAGCAATCATTACTGGCGCCGGCAGTGGCATTGGTCTGGCAACTGCAAAAGCCATGTTCGAGATGGGCATGAGCATCGTAGGGGTAGGGCGTAGCCAAGACAAGTTAGACGCTATGGCGGCTGAATTAGGTGATCCTGATCGGGTAGCGACTGTATCGGTAGACATTACAGCCGTGGACGCTCCCCAAAAAATTGTCGATTTTACTCTTGAACGCTTCGGGCAAATTAACTATTTGGTGAACAATGCGGGTATCGGTGCGCCAAAGCCTTTACATGAAACGGATGATGATACGCTAGATTACTTCCTCGATATCATGTTGCGTGCGCCTTTTCGTTTGTGTCGTGATGTCATTGGCCATATGAAAGACGGTGACGCCATTGTGAACATCACCTCCACTTATGCGGTTATCGGTGGCCGTCGTGGTGGCGCATACTCAGCAGCGAAAGGCGGTCTGGCATCACTGACTGAACACATGGCTTGTGAATACGGCCCACAGGGCATCCGCTCGAATTGCGTAGCGCCAGGTGTAACCATGACAGACATGGTGAAAGAGCGTATGAACGATAAGGCGTTTCGTCGCACCAACATAGAGACTACACCGTTCCCACGCCTTGGCACCGCCGAAGAAGTCGCCGCCACAGTAGCGTTCTTGTGCTCACCCGGTGCGGGTGCGATCAATGGGCAACAAGTGGTTGTCGATTGTGGTTGGACTTCAACTAAATACTTATCTCAGGATGTATTAGATCTAGATTAATATTTGAGCTTCTGAGGCGGTTGATGAAAGCGAATAGGGTAAACACATGAATCAGACGCATTACGTTGATAAAGGCAGTATCGAAGATCGGTTGGCCATTCGTGAGCTGATTGAAACTTTTGCGGTGGGCGTGACGACCATTGACTCGACACTTTGGGGCGATACGTGGTCCGATACCGGTGTGTGGAAAACCCCTTCAATGCCTGAGGCCGTCGTTGGTAAGACAAATATTATTGCAAAATTCGAAGAAATGCTCGCGTATGTGAAATTTATGAGCATGAGTGCAGTTCCTTCTGGGCTGGTTTTTCATGGGGATGAAGCAACAGGCAAGTCTTTTTGCCGAGAACTTATTTTCCCCAAGAATAGCGCCCCTAAAATTGTGATCGGTTACTTTGAGGATGTATTTGCAAAAGTTGAGGGACGCTGGCTGTTTCAATCAAGAATGTACCATGTGATTGGAGCTGAAAGTGTTGTCGCGGCTGAATAATAACCCCACGAGTTGGCTGACATAAGACATTAAAATAAACGCTATTATTGGAGTCGTGAAATGAGTGACAAAACGTTTGATTGTTCTGACCTCGAAAATTATATGGGCAAGCCCATAGACCCTGCTCGTATGAAAGAGCCCTTGCACAACAATGATTTTCGTCGTTGGGCTCAAGCCATGCATTATCCAAACTTAATGCACTACGATCACGACTTCGCAAAAGAAGGTCGTTATGGCCGTTTGGTTGCGCCGCAATCTTTTGCTGTAGCTACCGATGATGGCCACGGTGCTGGACCTGCTTGTGTGGGCCGTATCGATGGCTCACACTTGATTTTTGGTGGCGATGAGTGGTGGTTTTATGGACCTCGTATTTTTGGTGGCGATATGATCACCAACGAGAAGGTCCCTTTTGATTACGCGGTGAAAGAAACTAAGTTTGCGGGGCCAACCTGCTTCCAGCGTGGCGATAACAACTACTACAACCAAGATGGCGACTTTATTGCCAAACAACGTTCCACAGCGATTCGTTATCGTGCTGATCTGGCTTTGGAAATGGCTTCTATGGACGGCGCTGAAGAGGATCCTATTTGGACTGATGCAGAGCTGGACGAGCTGGAAACCAAAAAGTACGAATTCATTAAAATGATGCACGACCTTGGTCATGGTAAACGCTACTGGGATGACATCAATACGGGTGATGAATTACCTGTTCGTGTTATTGGTCCTCACAGTGTTGCCAGCTTTGCTTCTGAATGGCGTGCTTACTTGTTCACTATATGGGGCAGTACTCATCGTCCCGGCTTCGACTTTGAAGCGATGGGTTTCACCAAAGAAATGGCGGGTTACGAAAACGACCCGGTTATGGAAAAAGACAACCCAGAGTGGACGGATGGTGCTTATTTCGGTCCATCTCGTGGTCACCTGTTCCCTAAATACGCGCGCAAAATTGGTATGCCTCGCGGTTATGGCTACGGTGCGTCAATGGGTGCTTGGATTCTGGATTACCTGGCCGGTTGGGCTGGCGAGTGGGGTCAAGTGATTCACTGTAATTCCGCTTACCGTGGGCCTGCATTCACTGGCGATGCGACCTTTATGACGGCATCCGTGATTGACAAAATGGTCGATGAAGATGGCCGTCATCTGGTGCAAATCGATGTCAAAATGAAAAGCCAGCTGGGTGTTACTATGGCAACGGCGAAAGCTGAAGTAGAGTTACCCACTAAAGCGTAACGTTTTTGGTGCTTTACTTGTACGGACAGACTGAATATGTCCGATTAAAGCGGTAGCTCTTGCTACCGCTTTTTGGTTGAATCCCCCTCAATGATAAAAACAATAACGATGGCTATTGAGGAAGGCTTATGTCAGAGATGAGGTTTGATGACCGCGTTGCCGTGATCACAGGCGCAGGTCGTGGCTTGGGGAAAGCATACGCCAAGCTATTGGCTGCCAAGGGGGCCAAAGTGGTGGTCAACGATTTGGGTGGCGGCTTAAACGGAGAGGGTTTCGATGAAGGCCCTGCGGCTGAGGTTGTCGCTGAGATCAAAGCCAGTGGCGGCGAAGCTGTTGTGAATACAGACTCTGTTACCACTCCAGAAGGTGGGCAAGCCATTATCGATACTGGACTATCTGAATATGGTCGAATTGACATATTGATTCATAATGCTGGTAATGTTCGTCAGGCATCCATTCGTGATATGAGCGTTGAAGATTTTGAATCGGTTCTTGATGTCCATTTACGTGGTGCTTTCCATGTGGTTAAAGCGGCAATGCCTGCAATGTGCGACGCTAATTATGGCCGTATTGTGCTCACTTCATCAATAGGTGGAATTTACGGCAATAAAGAAGTTGTAAACTACGCCGTTTCTAAGGCGAGTATGATTGGTCTTTCTAATGTTGTCGCCTTGGAGGGTGCTGATTTCAACGTAAAATGTAACGTGATTATACCCGGAGCGGTTACCCGGATGGCAGAGGGTTTAGATCTCTCTCGGTATCCCCCAATGGGACCTGAGCTGGTGGCCTCGGTCGTTGGCTGGTTAGTGCATCAAAACTGTTCAGTATCGGGTGAAATGATTATCTCTATTGCTGGTCGGATTGCCCGTGCTTATATTGCTGAAACAGAAGGGGTGTACCAGCCAGAGTGGAGTGTTGAGCAGGTAGGTCAACACATGGCGGCTATTCGAGACACCACTAAAGAATGGATTTTGCCCGTTGTACCGTCTGCCCATGTAGATCATATCGTGAAGAGCTTTGCGATGGTAAAGAGTGATCACTAGATAGCGTATTAGGTACCCCTTTTTTGAGCGCGGCTTTAAGGTTGGAACCGCGTTCGCGAAGCCTAAAAATTACGTTATCTTGCCCATGATTTCGATACGAGTGCCATCGGGGTCGGTGCAAAAAACGATTTTACCAAACGGTGAATCAATAGCCGTTTCTTTAATAACTTTGCCACCGAACTCTTCGATACGGAGCAAAGCGTTTTCAATATCGTCTACAGTCAACGTCATATGGGTAAAGCCCAGTTGGTTGACTGGCAAGCGCTCTTTATTACCCTGTGTTTCTGTGCTCAGTCCAACCAGTTCCAGTCGGTTTTCCCCAAGCTTGATTTGATGCACGTGCAATACAGTGCCTGGTAATTCCATCAGCTGGTCGAAAGGTGAACCAAGCGCGGGAATTTCTCTTTCATGTTCAAAGCCTAAAGCCTGCGTATAAAAGTTTAATGATTTATCCAAGTCGGATGTACAAATAGCAATGTGCATCAGGCTGGTTTGAGGTTTATGGGTCACAATGCCCTCCATTTTTTAACTAAATTGATTAATGACTTTTTTTAAAGGTTTTAAAAATGCATGAACAAAAATCTTTAGGTGCTCAGCTATGGCTCGGACGCCTATCGTTTATTAAGTACACAGCTTTCTTTGCTTCTATTGGATGCGTTTACTGGGTCGCGTAATAGCTGTCTAGCAGTAACGATTTCATCGATTATACATCTTGCTCATCAAGAAGCTGGACATGAATGCTTTGCTGGCACGATTCTACCAAAGGGCCAAATTGATTATAAATGGCTACGTCTGCGGCATCACGGCCATAACCAATAGCAACATATCCCCCTTTAAGTTCTGCCTGTGTGGCGTCAAAGGTATACCAGCGTCCGCCAACGTAGGCCTCGAACCAGGCATGTAAGTCCATGGGTTGTAGGCCGTACAAATAGCCAACCACCAAACGTGCAGGAATACTCAAACTGCGACACAGTGCAATACCAAGGTGTGCCAAGTCACGACAAACCCCCATTTTTTGCGTGTTCACCTCTACCGCTGAGACGGGGATATCGCTGCTGCCTGGCTGATAGCGCACATTGCAGCGCAGCCAGGTTTCAATGGCTTTGGCCTGATCGTAACCCAATGTTTGCCCTGCAGTAATCTCATTAGCCATTTGTCCAAAACGATCAGACTCGCAAAATCGGCTGGGTAGTAAGTAACCGAGTACATTGTCTGGCAAGCTGTGAATGTCAACAAAAGGTGCGCCCGGCGTTTGATCTACTTGATCGGCAACCATTACATCGGCTGCCGTGTACACTGCGAAATGACCCGGTGGCGCGGTTAAACGCTGACAAAGGTTGCCATAAACGTCTGTGAATTCATAAACGGAAACACTGGGTTTTAGTTTGTATTCTTCACGGGCAATCCACTGCTGAGCACCGCTACGCGGTCGTAACATCAAAATAAACGGGGTCGGTACTGTAATATCAAATGTCAGATCACAGATTGTACGTAGCCACATATCATAATTCCATTCGATGCATTCACGAGACGATAAAATTTTCTGCTGTCGGTGTTTTTGTAGGATCAAAGCTCACCTAGGTTGGTTATACTTTACTCTGGCTTTGGTGTGTTTTCTATGTATATTCAGTATTTATGTAAGTCGGTAAAGGCTGTTCTCTAAGTGCATATTTAAGTGTGTGAATAACTGTTCACCGATGTTTCAGAAGGTGGTCTTTTGATCAAATGCCGTTGTCTTTATGCTCATAAATTTATTCTAACGTTGGGTGCTTAACATAGGTGCGCCGTGTTTTGGCATACCGGCAGGTAATAAGCGACTCTAAGCTGAACCTGTTTATAATAGTGCTATGAAATCTACCACCACCCGACTTGATCGCTTCATCAGCCAGAACAGCGGATACTCTCGTGCAGACACTCGCTTGCTCATAGCTCAGCAGCGAATCTTTGTGGATGGTGTGCCTGCACATTCGATTCAACAGATAGTGACAAAATTCACACAGGTTACTTTGGATGGAAACCATTTAATCGATGAGCAACCTGTTTATATGATGCTCAATAAACCCCAAGGGGTTGTTAGCGCCACGAAAGACACTAAACACAGCACGGTAATTGATCTTATTTCCCACCCTCAAAGGCAAGATTTGCATATTGTTGGGCGCTTAGACTTTAATACGACGGGCTTGCTGTTATTAACCAATGATGGTTATTGGTCGCGTAAAGTGAGCTTACCTGAAACTAAGCTCGCTAAGACATACGAAGTCACATTGGCAAAGCCGCTAACGACTGAACACATTAGAGCTTTCCGAGAAGGTATTTACTTCGACTATGAAGGTATTGTAACCAAACCCGCTCGCTTGGAGATACTGTCTGACTATAAGGCCAGGCTGGCAATCATTGAAGGTAAGTATCATCAAGTGAAACGAATGTTTGGCCACTTTCAGAATCAGGTACTCGCTTTACATAGAGTGTCTGTTGGTAATATTGTCTTGGGAGACCTAGAGGTTGGCTGCAGCAGATTGTTGACTCCGCAAGAGGTCAACGATTGTTATCAGGCAGAGAGCATAACGAACGAAATAAATTGAGGTCATGTGAGAGATGAATAACAAGCCACCGAGCCAATTCGATCGAGTACGTGCCGAACAACTTGAATACAACGCCAAACGTGCAAAAGGTTACCGTGAACAGGCCTTAAAACTTTATCCGTGGGTTTGTGGTCGATGTGCTCGTGAATTTAATCGCGCAGGGCTCTCTGAGCTTACCGTGCACCATGTAGATCACAACCATGATAACAACCCAAGTGATGGCAGCAATTGGGAATTACTGTGTATTTATTGTCACGATGAAGAGCATACCAAGTTTGAAAATTTAGTGCGCTATGGCAGTACTCGGAGCGTTGATGTTAAGCCTGCGACCTATAATCCGTTTGCCGACTTAAAGAAAAAAATGGAGCAGGACAAATAATACCTGATCGTGTCAGGTGCAGCGCACTTGGAGCTTCTAACCTTATTGTTCATTGATTTTAAGTGGCGTCATTGTGTGATGGTGTATTTGGGGTGGTTTTTTTTAAGGGCATTCACAAAAAAAGCCCCGCAGGCTTAACCGGCGGGGCTTTTTAGCAGCTCAATAGACGCTGATATTAGCCAACAAGTTTCACTGGCTCGGCTTCTACGCTCAGATCATCAGAAGGTGGCGCAAAGTCTGTCAGATTAATACCTGCAACGGCTTCTTTGTATTCCTCGATGGTAGGTGTACGGCCCAGAATGCTAGACAGAACAACTAGAGGAGTGGAGCCCAGCAGGGATTCACCTTTCTTCTCGTTGGTGTCTGCGACTACGCGGCCCTGGAACAGGCGAGTAGATGTGGCCAGTACGGTGTCACCGGGCTCAGCTTTTTCTTGGTTACCCATACACAGATTACACCCAGGGCGCTCAAGGTACATGATATTTTCGTATTTGGTGCGAGCGGCGCCTTTAGGGGCGTTGTCGTCAAATTCGAAACCCGCGTACTTTTGCAGCAGAGCCCAATCGCCTTCGGCTTTCAGTTCGTCAACGATGTTGTAAGTGGGTGGTGCAACAACCAGAGGAGCATTAAAAGTGATGTCACCTTTCTTCTCTAGGTTGCGCAGCATCTGAGCAATGATCTGCATATCGCCTTTGTGAACCATACATGAGCCCACGAAAGCCAGGTCAACTTTCTTGTTGCCGCCGTAGTAGGAAACCGGGCGGATGGTATCGTGGGTGTAACGTCTGGAGATATCTTCGTTGTTAACGTCTGGATCGGCGATCATTGGCTCGTCGATTTGGTCAAGATCTACAACCACTTCGGCGTAGTACTTGGCGCTGTTATCTGGGGCCAGGGCTGGCTCCTCACCAGACTTGATTCCCTCGATACGCTTGTCAGCCAAATCGATCAGGCGCTGCAACATGTTGTCGCGGTTTTCCATGCCCTTGTTGATCATAACCTGAATGCGTGACTTGGCCAGCTCCAGAGACTTGATCATGGTTTCATCATCAGAAATACAGATAGAGGCTTTAGCCTTCATTTCTGCAGTCCAATCGGTGAAAGTAAAGGCTTGGTCGGCCATCAAAGTACCAATCTGTACTTCAATAATGCGACCCTGGAATACGTTCTCACCTTTGAACTGTTTTAGCATCTGTGCTTGAGTGGCGTGTACCACGTCACGGAAGTCCATGTGTGACTGCATGTGGCCTTTGAAGGTCACTTTCACAGACTCGGGAATTGGCATGGCTGACTCACCCGTCGCCAATGCAACAGCAACAGTACCGGAGTCAGCGCCGAAGGCAACGCCCTTAGACATACGTGTGTGGGAGTCCCCACCGATGATAATCGCTCGGTCATCAACCGTAATGTCGTTCAGGACTTTGTGAATCACATCGGTCATTGCAGGGTAAGCACCCTTTGGATCACGGGCAGTGATCAGGCCGAAGTTGTTCATAAAGGACATCAGTTTAGGGATGTTGGCCTTAGCTTTGGAATCCCAAACAGAAGCGGTATGGCAACCAGACTGGTATGCGCCATCCACGCTTGGTGAAATCACAGAGGCCGCCATGGCTTCCAGCTCTTGTGCTGTCATTGGGCCAGTGGTGTCCTGAGAGCCAACGATGTTTACTTTAACGCGAACGTTGGAACCGGCATGCAGCGGGGTCTTGGAAAGAACACCTACAGCGTTGCGGTTGAAGATTTTTTCAACAGCAGTCAGGCCTTGACCTTCATGAGAGATTTCCTTGGAAGGCGCATAAACCAGAGGTACTTCAATGCCTAAGGTTTCGGCGGCAAGAGTTTGCAGTTTCTTGCCGAAAACAACGGCGTAAGAGCCGCCAGCTTTCATGAATTCCATCTTTTGTGGCGTGAAAGCGCTGGAAACATCCGCCAGTTCTTTATCGCCCTGATACAGCTTTTTGGCTTTGGTATCGATGGTCAGAACAGTACCCGTTGCGACCGAATATACTTCTTCCAACACAGGGTCGCCGTTGGCATTGGTGACAGTGTTGCCGTCGGCATCAACTTTCTTAACCCAGTTTTTCAGATCCAGACCAATACCGCCGGTGACATCAACGGTGGTCAGGAAGATAGGCGCAATACCATTAGTACCTGCAACCACAGGCGCGATATTAATGAAAGGAACGTATGGGCTGGCTTGCTTCCCAGCCCACAGCGCCACGTTATTTACGCCCGACATACGGGAAGAGCCAACGCCCATGGTGCCTTTTTCGGCGATCAGCATGACTTTGGCGTTCGGGTGCTTCTTCTGCAGCGCACCGATTTCTTGTTGAGCTTCAGGGGTGATCATGCATTGGCCGTGCAGTTCACGGTCGGCACGCGAATGCGCTTGGTTACCTGGTGACAGCAGGTCAGTAGAAATATCACCTTCACCCGCGATATAAGTAACCACTTCAATTTTTTCGTCAATGTCTGGCAGCTTGGTGAAGAACTCAGCCTTCGCATAGCTTTCCAGAATGTCTTTGGCGATGTCATTGCCTTCTTTATAGGCAGCTTCCAGACGGTCTGTATCGGCTTCGTACAGGAATACCTGAGTCTTCAAGACCTCAGCAGCTTGTTTGGCAACGGCTTCGTCAGCGGACAGGGCCAGATCCAACAGAACCCCAATAGAAGGGCCGCCTTTCATGTGAGACAGCAGTTCGAAGGCGAATTCAGGTGTGATTTCTGCAACCGCTTCTTGACCAAGGATGATTTCTTTCAGGAACTTTGCTTTTACTCCGGCGGCAGGGGTCGTGCCGGGAAGCGTGTTGTAGATGAAAAAGTTCAGAGAATCTTCACGGTGCTCATTACCTGTATCTTTAATTTGCACAATGATTTCTGACAGCAGTTCAGCAGTGTCGATTGGTTTGGGATTCAACCCCAGATCCTTTTTACGGGTGGCGATTTCATCCAGGTATTCTGAATATAAGCTCATTTAAACCTCCTGAAGGCTTCTAGCACGGTTGATTCCTCTAATTATGTCTTTGTTTACTCACACCACCAGGATCTCTGGGCAGTGAGGCTATCGATGACACACATCGATATTCGATCTGTAAATTTTCTACAAGATACATGCCGAATTGGGTGCGTATTCTACACAACCCAGCGTAACTAGTTAACAAACCTTGGAGTTCTGTTACTTATAATCACTATAACTACAGTGGATAGTGACTCCGTCTTTGATATCGCTAGGTTTTTTTGGGCAATACAGGCACTTGGTTATCAGAGATAAACCGATTGCGTGAATTGCTGAGTAATCCTAGCAGTGTTTTTAAAAAAAGGCAGCGTATCCTCGGCTGTTATTACGTCGTCCTTGGCCTATAATCGAGGCTTTTGGTCAAAGGGGGGATAAAACATGTTTAAGTCGGTTAAGACTCCCTGTGTTGGTGTCTGCTCAACGGGCATTAGTGATCAGGTTTGTCGTGGGTGTAAGCGTTTTGTTCACGAAGTGGTCAACTGGAATGCCTATAACAATGAGCAAAAATTTTTGATCTCTCAGCGACTGGAAGATTTTTTGGTGCAGGTGGTCAGCAATAAGCTGTGTATTATTGATGAGCGCCAACTCTTGTTGGCGGTAAAGCATCAGCAAATACATTTTAAAGAAGATCAAAACCCATTTTGCTGGGTGTTTGATTTGTTAAAAGCGGGGGCTAGCCAGATAACGGATTTGTCCGTCTATGGGTTGGCTTACCAGCCGGTCTGGGAAGGCGTTCCTTTAACGACTATCAGGCAAGAAATTGATCAAGATTTCTATGTGCTCTCTTGTGCCCATTACGACCGTTATTTCTCGTTACCAGAATCAATCAGCGGTTAACGCTTTAGGACTCCCAAGTGTCAGAAGTTAATATTGATCCTATTTTAGAATACTTACCATGCCGCACGCCTCAAGCCTGGATAGACCGAGCACTACAGGAGCAGGAGGTTATTCTGATTGATCACGCCGCGAATGAAATGAAGGCGGCTCAATCGGCAATGACGCTTATGTCAAGAAACCCCACTAAAGTTGATCTACTCAATAAGATGAGTCGGTTAGCGAGGGAGGAACTGGTGCATTTTGAGGGCGTGCTAAAAATTCTTAAGCGACGAGATATCGCTTATCGCCCCTTAAAAGCCAGTCGTTATGCGGCGGTGATGGCGAAGCAGATTCGGAAAACGCAAAGGGAGGGCTTAATCGATACGTTAGTGATGGGCAGCATTATTGAAGCGCGTTCTTGTGAACGGTTTGCCGCTTTGGCGCCTTATCTTGATGCTGATTTAAATAAGTTTTATCTGTCGCTGTTGAAGTCTGAAGCGCGTCACTTTAAAGATTATCTCGCTCTGGCGCAGCGTTATTCAGAAGAGGACATTGCCCCACGTGTTGAGGTATTTTTGGCGCTCGAAGAAGAAAGTATCTGCACCCCAGATCCACTGTTCCGTTTTCACTCAGGTCTGCCCGTATAGATCAAAAAAGTTATGGCTCATCCGCCTGATGAAGGGTATCAACTCTTCGGCGAGCTGGGCTCTAGCTAACCAATTTTCACGTTTTTTTGCCGAAAGGGTCTTATTATGAAGTTACGTCCACGCCGTTCCGTGTTGTATATGCCAGGTGCTAATAGTCGAGCTATGGAAAAGGCAAAGAGCTTGCCGGCTGACTGTTTAGTTATGGATTTAGAAGACGCGGTAAGCCCAGATAAAAAAGCACAGGCGCGAGAATTGATTAAAACCGCACTCTGCTCAGGTGGTTATGGTAAGCGGGAGTTAGTGGTACGAATCAATGGACTGGATACCGAATGGGCAAAAGACGATACCGAAGCGGCTTGTCAGATGCCGATTCACTCAATCTGCGTGCCAAAAGTGGAAACTGCTGACCAAGTGACACAGGTGGCTGATTGGTTAGAACAATTTGGTGCGCAAGGGGATGTGGGTATTTGGGCCATGATTGAAACGCCGAAAGGCGTTGTTAACGTAGAGGCTATTGCGGCGGCGCACCCTCGATTGCAGCTACTGTTGATGGGAACTTCAGACTTGGCGAAAGAGCTGAGAATTCCCCACACACCCGACCGCATGGGCTTTCAATACAGTTTGAGCCGTTGTGTGATGGCCGCCAGAATGTGCGGTTTAGACGCCATTGATGGTGTGAGCCTGACGTTGGATGATGACAGCGCGCTCGAACAGGTTGCTATTCAGGGGCGTAACTTAGGTTTTGACGGGAAATCATTGATCCATCCCAAGCAAATTGCTATTGCAAACCACGTATTTAGCCCTCCCAAAGACGAGGTGGATCGTGCCGAGAGAATTATAGAGGCGTTTTCTGCTGCAGAGGCCAATGGTTTGGCGGTTGTGGTTGTGGATGGAAAGCTGGTAGAAAACCTTCATGTAGAGGAAGCGAGACGCACGCTGGCCATACACGAGGCAATCATGGAGCAAGAGCAAGTAGGTTGATGGCGGTTCCGTCTTGTGTAAGGTTTTTCACGATCGGTTTTGTTGGCGTCGATAAAACCGTTTAAACGCCGACGCTAGTACTCTCTCTTCTTTATTGCTGGCTCGAGTTTCGAGTCAAGGGCGTGTTTTCAGTACGGTGTTATAGAAACAACCAGTATAGATGTTTCATGTTGAATCCACTGCACATTAAGGTCGTAAAGTCGCACGCCATAGACTCTCTGGCTATCTTTTGGCTGATACGCAGGTTGAGGCTGTTGCTGTAAGACCTGTGCAATCAACTTCTGTAGCGATGGGTATTGGTCTGTCAGGGCTAAAAGTGAGCTGTGCGCCGACTCGTTAAATTCTACCGACCGATTGACGAAGGGTGGCTCTGCTGCAAAACCTCCCCGAGCGTCGCTTATAGCATCGGCGTAGGGTAGGTATGGCTTGATATCCAAAATGGGTGTGCCGTCTAATAAATCACCAGCCATAAAGTGAATGCACCAACTGGCCTTATCGTGAGTAATGGCTTTTAACTCAACACAAGAAAGTCCGATCGGGTTAGGGCGAAAGGGGCTGCGGGATGCAAACACGCCTACTTTTTCATTACCGCCCAATCGAGGTGGCCGAACCATAGGTTTCCAGTTGTCGCGCATGGCTTCATGAAACACAAAGACAATCCATATATGACTAAAAGCCTCTAGGCCGCGACAAATCTCTTCTCGGTTGCAATGCTGGCTGAGCTCGATAAAGCTGTTGGCTGCGGTAACCAGCCCAGGCTGGCGTGGAATGCCAAACTTTTCTTTGTACGGGCTGTGTACTCGGCCTACCGGTTCAAAAGAAAACGTCACTGCCATTGCGCCTTATTATCCATGGTATAGTCGATCAGGCTCCAAGCACGGAATCAGTTTAACGACGATATGGGTTTGTTGATCAGCTCTAATTCGCCGTCATCTGTTGCATGTAACCACCAAGCATGAGTATCCCAATCACCAAGGACAATTCGCTCAGCAGGTTTATTGTCTAGGGTTACTGGGTGGCGTTTAGGGCGATGGGTGTGGCCGTGAATCATCCGCACACTATTGTAATGACAGAGCAGCTTTTCTACTTCCTCCTGTGTTACATCCATGATATCGGCGGCTTTGTTGCTGCTCATACTTTTGCTTTGTTCACGCAGATGACGCGCAATGGCGCGGCGCTCTTCCAGTGGTTTAGCCAACAGGTTAGCCTGCCATTCAGGTGAGCGTGACATTTGACGAAAAGCCATATACTCCTGATCCCGAGTGCACAAACTATCGCCATGAAGTATTAGGGTTGTTGCATCGTCGCCTAGATTAAGAGTCTCTAGCTCCGACAGTCTGGTTGCACCACAAGCTTCGGCTAACTTGTCCCCCATCAAAAAATCGCGGTTTCCAGCCATCAAACCCAGAATTTTACCTTGTTGGGTAAAGTTTAATAGCGTGTTGATGATGCGCTGATTGAAGCCGCTGTCGTCGTCGTCACCGAGCCACACTTCAAAAAAATCACCGAGGATATACAGCGCATCAGCCTCTGTGGCGATGGTAGCCATAAAAGCTTCAAAAGCCTGAGTGATGTCTTCTCGTTCTGGTTGCAGGTGCAGGTCTGAAATAAAAAGCGTTGTCATGGGAAAGCGTTTGGTTGGATGAAAGAGTGCCCCAGCCTAAAGCTGGGGCAACCTAAGTGTTGCGGACTTTAGGCAACCGTGACTTTTTCGATGATGATTGGTTCGGCAGGAACATCTTGGTGGCCGGCAGCCATTGTGGTTTTTACATCTTTGATCTGATCAATGATTTCAGTGCCAGCGGTGACCTTGCCAAACACACAATAACCCCAGCCTTGGGTGTTTTTGCCACTGTGATTAAGGAAATCGTTATCTTTCACGTTGATAAAAAACTGAGCCGTCGCACTGTGTGGATCCATTGTGCGAGCCATAGCAACGGTGTATTTATCGTTTTTTAGGCCGTTGTCGGCTTCATTTTCAATCGTGTCGCCAGTTTCTTTTTGTTCCATGTCAGGGGTGAAACCACCACCTTGAATCATAAAATTATTGATAACACGGTGAAAAATGGTGCCTTCATAAAAGCCATCTTCGGCGTATTTTTGGAAGTTGGCAGCCGTTTTGGGGGCTTTGTCAAAATCCAGTTCAAGGGTGATGTCGCCAAAGTTGGTTTGCAGGGTAATCATTTGAAGCTCCTATACAATCAGCGCGAAATATCATCACACTGGAAAAAAATCTTTATTGGATGGGTGCTTACCGCACCACGAGGCGGCTATAATACACGATTTCCCAACGCGGGTATGGGCTTTGAAAGCCTTCTTGTAACAGACTCAGAGTGATCGGGTTCTATCCCAGCTCGAACCAATGGGTGTAAAACCCTTAAGGATTAGACACAACCCTATGAGCGACGCGAACAGCAAGCCATTGAACTTCTTAGAGCAAATCATTAAACAAGACCTGGATTCCGGTAAAACGCAGAAATTGGTCACGCGTTTCCCCCCAGAGCCTAACGGTTACTTGCACATCGGTCACGCCAAGTCGATCTGTCTGAACTTTGGGCTGGCAAAGACCTTTGGTGGTGAGTGCAATTTGCGCTTTGACGATACCAATCCAGCTAAAGAAGAGCTGGAATACGTTGAATCCATCAAAGCCGATGTGGAATGGCTGGGTTTTGAATGGGCCGGCAATATCCGCTATGCCTCGAGTTACTTTGATCAGTTCTACCAGTGGGCTCTGTACTTGATTGGCGAAGGCAATGCTTATGTTTGCCATTTGAGCCCAGAGCAAGCCAAAGAGTACCGTGGCTGGGCTACAAAACCAGGTACGCCGAGCCCATATCGTGATCGCTCAGTGGAAGAAAACCTGGCTGAGTTTGAAAAAATGCGTGCCGGAGAATACGACGAAGGCACTTGTGTTTTGCGCGCCAAAGTGGATATGGCCAGCCCGAACATGAATTTGCGTGATCCGATTTTGTATCGAATTCGCAAGCAATCGCACCATCAAACCGGTGATAAATGGTGTATTTATCCCTCTTACGACTTTGCTCACGGGCAAGAAGATGCCATAGAAGGAGTGACGCACTCCATTTGTACGCTGGAATTTGCCGATCACCGCCCTTTGTATGAATGGTTTATTGCCAACTTGCCGGTGCCTACGGAGCCCAAACAGTATGAATTTGCTCGCCTAGAGCTCAACTATACCGTAACGTCCAAGCGCAAGCTCAAGCAATTGGTGGATGAAGGGCATGTCGATGGTTGGAACGATCCGCGTATGCCAACCATTTCAGGCATGCGTCGCCGAGGGTTTTCCCCCGCATCGCTGCGTCAATTTTGTGAGCTCATTGGCGTCACGAAATCGGGCAGCACTATTGACGTCGGGCAGTTGGAATACTGTGTGCGAGATGATTTGAATAATGTCGCGCCTCGGGCAATGTGTGTGCTAGACCCACTCAAAGTGACCATTCGCAATATGATGGCATCGCAGCCCCAGACCATGACACAACCGGTACACCCCAATCGCGAAGAAATGGGTGAGCGAGACCTGCCATTTACTCGGGAAATCTATATTGATCGCTCTGATTTCACCGAAGATACCAGCCTATCACGCAAGAAATTCAAGCGTTTAGTGCTCGGTGAATACGTTCGCCTGCGCGGTGCTTATGTTATTAAAGCTGAGGAATCCATTAAAGACGAACAGGGCAATGTGATAGAAGTGATTGCCACGCTAGTGGAAGGTACCGTGGGTGAGAATCCGCCGGAAGGCATCAAGCCTCGAGGTGTTATTCACTGGGTGTCAGCGAGCGATTGTGTGGATTGTGAAGTGCGCTTATACGATCGACTGTTTAATGACCCCGCGCCTGATGCGGGCGATAAAAACTTCCTTGAAGCATTGAACCCTGAATCGCTGACGATCATCCGCGGTTGTAAAGCGGAATCCAATTTACGTAATGCCCAGCCAGAGCAAGCGTATCAGTTTGAACGTGAAGGGTATTTCTGTTTGGATAGCCACTACACGAAAACCAGTGGGCAACTGGTATTCAATCGTACCATTGGTTTGAAAGACAACTGGGCCAGTAAAGCCTAGCTAGTACAAGTAACATTGCACAACGGCTTGTCAGCCTGATATGTGACCGCTCTGGCGTCACGCTTTCAGGCCTGCGTGCTACCAGCACAAATTCACCGACTCAGGAACCGATGTCGTAGCGTAAAGTCATTTACGTGAGCGCCATACTTAATTGCCATGACATTACACGTATACAACACCCAAACTCGTCAGAAAGATGTTTTCAAAACCTTAGAGCCAAACAAGGTGAAAATGTACGTCTGCGGGCCTACCGTCTACAACCTTGTGCACATAGGCAATGCTCGCCCTGTGGTTGTGTTTGATACTTTATTTCGCGTATTAAAAAGCGAATACGACGAGGTAATCTACGCGCGTAATATTACCGATATCGACGACAAAATCATGAAAGCCGCTATGGAAAATGGTGAACCCATTTCTGCTTTGGCGCAACGTTACGCCAAAGAGTTTGAATCGGATATGGCGCAGCTGAACAACCAGCCGCCAACGGTTGTGCCTTACGCTACCGATCATGTTGGTCAGATGATTGATATGGTTCAGCGTTTAGTCGATAAGGGCCACGCCTATGAAGCCGAAGGTCATGTGTTGTTCGCGGTACAATCTATGGAAGACTACGGCAAGCTTTCTAATCGCTCTTTGGATGACATGCTCGATGGTGCTCGTGTAGAGGTGGCACCCTATAAAAAATACGCAGGTGATTTTGTATTGTGGAAACCCTCGGCGAAGGGTGAGCCCGGTTGGGACAGCCCTTGGGGTTTCGGTCGCCCTGGTTGGCACCTTGAATGCAGCGCCATGATCGAAACTCATTTAGGTGAAACCATTGATATTCATGGTGGTGGCCGCGACCTTATCTTCCCGCATCACGAAAACGAAGTGGCCCAATCATGCTGTGCCCACGACGGTAAACAGTACGTGCGTTATTGGATGCACAACGGCTACATCAATATCGACGGCGAAAAAATGTCTAAGTCACTGGGTAATTTTCGCACCGTGCGTGAGTTATTAACCCATTACAAAGGTGAAGTGATTCGCTGTGCGCTATTATCGGCGCAATATCGATCTGAGATGGATTTTTCGACCGACTTATTGGAAGAAACCAAATCTCGTTTGGATAGTTTTTACTCAGCGCTGCGGGATAATAAAACTGTGGCGACCATCGACGTCGACATTAAAACAGAACCTTTTTATGCCGCTTTGCTGGACGATCTAAACACGCCGATGGCTCTGGCTGAAATGCGCCAGTTGGCCCGTGAGTTAAATAAGGCAACAGACGCGGATAAACCGAAATTCAAATCGTTGTTGCTCAAAGCCGGTGAGTTGGTTGGCTTACTGCAACAAGACGCTGAACAATGGTTTACTGATGCAACGGGTGATGACATCAGTGCAGAGCAGATCGAAGCTCTGGTTGCCGAGCGAGTACAGGCTAAGCTCGATAAAAACTACTCCCGTTCCGATGACATTCGTGATGAATTAAAAGCACAAGGTGTTGTGCTGGAAGATTCTCGCGAAGGCACTAAATGGCGTAGGGAATAAGAGACGTTACCGCTTAAACAGCCGGTAATTATCGAACATACATTCTCAACTATCGAAGTTCATATGAGTATAGAAGACAAAAATAACGGTGAGTCGATTCGCCGCCAAGTGATGGGCGATGAGTTTGTCGATCGTGCGTTAAATAACGCGACCGAATTTGATCAGCCTCTGCAAGATCTGGTGATGGAAAACGCTTGGGGTGGGCCATGGACACGAGACGACCTGCCTCGCGCTACTCGCAGTTTGGTCACCATTGCCATGCTGATTGCTTTAAAAGCCCCTAATGAATTGAAAGGTCATGTGCGCGGTGCTCTGCGTAATGGGGCTACCAAAGAAGACATTCGTGCTGTGATCCTGCAAGCAACCGCCTACTGTGGTTTTCCGGCTTCGTTAGAAGCTATGCGTGCAGCCCGCGAAGTGATTGATACCTGGGAGAATTAATTGTGGCAGTGACCCCTGAATTTCGCTTTCGGCGCCTACGTCGAACCTCAACTTTACGTGGATTAGTGCGTGAAAATCACATCAGTACCGATGATTTGATTCTGCCTCTATTTATTGAAGAGGGCATCGATGAGCCTGTATTGATTCCCAGTATGCCTGGAGTGGTGCGTTACCCTGAATCGCAGCTGACCGGCGTCGTGCAGCGAGCTTGGGCAAAGGGCATTAAAGCCGTACTGTTGTTTGGTGTATCGACTCATAAAGATAATGTAGGCTCAGATAGCTGGGACGATAACGGTTTGATGGCCCGGTGTATTCGTACAGCCAAACAAGCACAACCTGAAATGGTAGTGATCAGTGACAACTGTTTTTGTGAGTACACTGATCACGGCCACTGCGGTGTCTTGTGTGAAGGTTCACACGAAGGCCTTGATGTGGATAACGACCCAACCTTGGTGAACCTGCAGAAACAAGCTGTGGTGGCGGCTAAAGCCGGTGTCGATATGATCGCGCCTTCTACGATGGTGGATGGTATGGTAGCGGCCATTCGTGAAGCACTCGATGATGCCGGCTTTCAGCACATTCCGGTAATGTCGTACTCCACCAAGTTTGCCTCAGCATTCTATGGGCCTTTTCGCGACGCCGTGGACAGCACCTTCAAAGGAACACGAGCGACTTACCAAATGGACCCAGCCAATGGCCGTGAAGCCTTGGCAGAATCTATGCAAGATGAAATGGAAGGCGCAGACATTCTAATGGTGAAGCCAGGCTTGGCGTATTTGGATGTAATTGCCACGATTCGAGCCAATACCGATAGGCCCTTGGCTGTTTACCATGTCAGTGGTGAATACGCGATGATCAAAGCTGCGGCTACAGCTGGGGTAATCGATGAGCAAGCGATTGTCATGGAAAGTATGATGGCGTTTAAGCGAGCAGGTTGTGATTTGATTATTACCTACTACGCCGAGCAAATCGCCGACTGGCTACATTCATAAAACGTATATTCACAACAATAATTGGAGCGGTTTCATGAAATCTATTCTGATGGTCTGTACCGGTGACTTTGCCCAACATTGTAATTTGAAATAACTGAATCGTGAAAAAATACCTTCTTGTTTTAGGGCTGCTATTAGTGGGGCTTTGCTTGATCATCTTGGGGTTGTCTTTGGTTGAAGGGCAGGCGCAACTGTCGACCGAAGCGTGGTGCGAACAGATGATGACATTGCCCAATGTCGATTGGACCCAGCCTCAAGCCCAACGTTTTTCAGCGGAGTGTTTAGTTGAATAGTCAAATAATGTTATAGATTTTTTGCCGACAGCTGGCTGTTAAACACACAACAATATCTTCTCTCATCGAGAATCTTATCACTACGATGTTTTTTACTGACACGCGCACGCATTTTTTCAAACCATTGACCGGAAAATATCGTGAAGTGGTGGTTGAGTGTCTGCGCCTGTTGTATCAGCGGCTCTACACAGACCTTACCGATTTTGGTCATTTGCGCAGTCGCGATCAAATCATCGATATCTTTCAAGAATCTATTGCTCGCGCGCCTGTACTGGATACCGATGTATCAGAAGGTGAAGAAGAAGGGCGGTTTCGTAATCAGCGTGAATTAGCAGGCTTTATTCTTAACCTATTGTTAGAGCACGGCTGGTTAGAAAAACAGCTAGACGAAGCCACTCTGCAAAGCACCTACGCGTTCAGTAAAGTAGGGCGTTTGTTTACCGAACCCTTCGTCGAAAGTGGAAATAAAGGGTTTCGGACTCGCAATCGCAACACTCGCAATACGCGCAATAGCTTACAGGCATTTTTAGAACGCGGTGAAATTCACGACCTTCTGGACGCCTACGAATATTCAGAACGTATCATTAGTGACTTCACCGACGTTATTTCTGAATTGGAAGATCGTAAACGCCAGTTAGTGCGTGAAGTGGAAGCTCGTCAGTTAGTCGAGCAAGCCACGGATGATTTTTTTGAGTTTATGGAGCAGCGCTTTAAGCCAGACCTTGAAGTGCGATTGTCGGCCGACAGCGTTGAAAAATACCGTGATCAGATCACCACATTGATTCAACAGGTTCGTCGAAAACGAAAATACGGCGGTGAAGGGGAAGACGCCGATACCGATTGGCGCGCAGTGATGGAAAAGCGTTTGCGTCAAATGTTGCCAGGCGAAGTCGTGGCGGGTCAGTCTATATTGAATAATCTACTCAGTGCTATCGACGACCGTTTACGCAGTGCTTGCGAAGGTATGCTGCCAGCGTTGAGGCGCTCACTCAACAGTTTTACACAGCGCGCTGACATCATTATGCGCCAGTTAAGCTACTTGCACACCACCAGCGACGACGGTTTGCTTGAGCTATGCCAGCGACTAACGGCACTGCCTGACTCACAGCAAGCGCAACTTTTGGATTCTGGTGCAGACTCTCTATCGGGTGTGGCATTCGGTTTTATAGACCCAGGCCAAATTCAATTGCGTGAGCGTACGGGGAAACGTGTTGTGCAAAATCGTATAGCAGCTGATCAAGGGGTTGATAATGTAGGTCGACGGGAACAGTTTATACAGCAGGCATTAGATCAGGCTTTTTCCATACAAGGCCGTGAAATTCGCGACTATATTTGTTCGGCCCTAAGCCATACTGGGCAAATCAATACTCGCCATTTACCGATCAATAACGCTCAACAATTGTTGGCTTTGGCGCATGCTATTGAAGTGGGAGCTGCGGATAATCTCAGTACCCATTTTCGCTTGTCTGTACAGCCTGTAAGTACCGATCATCAGGAACGGCAATGGTTGCCCATAGAGCAAGGTATCCGTGATGGTGAATATTTCACACAGCGAGATGAATTTATCATTGAATTGATTGAGGTGGCCGGTGATTAGTTTACAGCAGACGCTTGCAGAGCAACTGCATGAAAAAAATGTAACCGATAAAGACTGGTTAGAGCTGATACAGCGTTTACTGGATTACGGAGTGCTTTGTCGAGACGAAAGTCGCATCGAGGCTGAAATTTACGATCGATTTGTACACCTTGAACCCTTAGTAGACGATTTCTTGGCGTTGATGGGCATACGTCTGAACCACGTCAGTGATTTTCAATATGTTCGTTTGATTCCCCCTGGTGCAAGAGTACCTGGTTTGGATGATGAAACGGATACGCCTTTCAATGGTGGGTTACGAACGCGATTAGGGCAGCAAGAGGTCGCAATGATTCTCGCCCTGCGCAGTGAGTACGATAAAGCGCTGCGTGACGGCAAAGTTGATGAGGGCGGCTGTGTCAGCTTGTCGATGGAGGCTTTAACCCTTGGTTTAAAAAATTTGCTAGGCCGAAACTTGCCGGAAAATATGCAAGAGCGTAAACAGCTGTTTAAACGCTTGCGCCAACTGCGCTTGGTACGCTTTAGCAACGACAACGATTTTACGGATGCCGATAACTGGATCAAAATCCGTCCAATGATTGTCAATTTGGTGAGCAACGATCTGATTGATCAGCTTTTGAGCGCGAGTGAAACAATGGCTGATAACGAACTGATAACAGAGCCAGGCTCAGAGTCAGAGCCAAGCACAAAAACGAACGTCCATGATGATGCAGCTGCCGAACCTCAGTCCAAACCCTCAACCTTTGAATTACCCGCTAGACAGGGTGGCGATGAGCACTCGCTGTTTGCTAACCAATCTGAGGATGATTAACGGTGTACCTGAAAAAATTTATCTATGTAAACTGGGGCAATATCCCTCACGCCGAATTTGAGTTTGGCCCAGTTAACCTTTTTTCTGGTGGGAATGGCTCGGGTAAAACCACCGCGGCAGATGCCATTCAAACCGTGATGACGGCAGCGCACGACAACCTTTTCCACTTTAACCCGGGGCAGGATGAATCCACCCAGCGAGGGAGAGGCGGCAAGCAAGTCCGTACACTCGCGTCTTATGTATTAGGCTGTGATGACGGTGCCTATGCGCGACCCGAAGCTTGCGACGGTTATCTGGCTGCCGTCTTTGCTCCCACTCAAGGTGAAGACGGTGAGTTATTTACGGCCTTACTGGCTATGCGTGCGTTTGTGGAGCGTGCTGGATCGCAGAAAGTGGCACGTTTGGACGATAGCCAATTTTTTATTTTGCCTGATACACAGTTGTGTTTGGCTGATTTGGTAAAAAGCGATAAAAGCGGCCGTTACGTTGTGCCAATGGATCGGTTGTACACTCAGCTGCGCAAACAATTTGGTGTGGCGATCGTCGAAAAATACGATAAAAAGAAAGCTTACCTCTGCCGTTTGTACGGTATCTTACGTGGTCGTCAAGATGCCATTTCTGAACGAGAAGCAATGAACGCCGCCCGCGCTTTTTCTCGCTTTATGGCCTATAAACCCATTAAAGGCATCGACGAATTTGTGTCACAAGAAGTACTCGAACCACGAGATCTCGGCGACGCTATTCGTGATGTGTCATCCATGCTGAAGCGCATTCATACGATGGAATCCGACGCTCGGCAATTGCGTGAAGCGACAGAACGATTGCAAGCGGCACGCAGTAGCGCTGAGCACTTTATTGAGCAATGGTTGGAACAAAACCTGTTAGATTACAGCTTGGCTCGCAGCCGTTATGTTCAGTGTCAGGGGCGTTACCTAAAAGAAAAAGCCTTGCAGCAGAGCCTACGTGAACAGCTGCAAAGTGCGGAGCAAGAAGCCGAGCTGTGTGATGCACGTCGCAAAGATATTCGTGACCGTCGCTACGAACTGGATTTACGTCGCTTGCAGGTACCTGCCTTGCGTGACAAAGATCAACTGCAAAAAGACATTGCACTGCAAGAACGCCAATTAACACAGTCAGCACCGGGCTTGCTTAAGCAAGATGAAGATTTACGCAACAATCGTCTGGCCGCCAAGCAAGTTCAAAAACAGATTCATCAAACGTCACTCTCACTTTCTGTGATAGGTCTTGCAAACAAGGCACTGCAAAGTACGCTAGCCTCGGTTGCTACCGAGCAAAGCAGCGTAGATTTTTTAAATCTGTTTACTCGCGACTGGATTGACATTTCACCGTTAGAAAACCATTTAGATGAAGCGTTAAAACAGCAACAACAGCACAATCGTCTTGTGGATATGTGGCACTCAACACAAGAGGTGGAACCGAGCTTACGAGATCAATTGGCACAAGAGGGTGACAAGCGACGTCAAGCCAGCGATCGATTCAAGCGTTTGGTGCAAATCAAAGAAAGCGACATTCAAATGTTGGAGCAGCGGCGAGTCGTTTATCCTGCGGCTGTGCGACAAGCATTAGATTTGCTCCAGCGACAGCTACCCCAAGCCGACGCCCGCGTTCTATGTGATTACGTAGAAGTGTTGGACAGTGAATGGCAATCAGCCATAGAAGGTTACATTGGCGGGAGTCGCTTTGGCATTATAGTGGAAGAAGCTTTTGAGGCCGATGCCATTCGGATGTTGCGACAACAGGGCAATACAAAAGGCGGTGGCCAAGCAAAAGTGATTCAAGGGTATAAGGCTCGCCGTGATGCCGATCGTATCAGCCAACTGCCTCAGGAATCCATAGCGCACGTGATGAGTTTTGGCCACTCTGTTGCCGATGCCTACATCAAAGCCAGTTATGGACAAGTGCAGCGCGTCGCTAATGCTGAAGCGTTGCGGCAAACCCGACGAGGTGTCACACAAGATGGCATGGGCTCTGGTAATTACGCGATGTTTCGCTGTGACATTAGCGACAGTGAGTTGGTGTTCGGACAGGGCGCACGTGATAAAGCCTTATTGGCTAAGCGTAATGAGTTGACTGAGCTGCAGGCAGAATGGCAAAACGCATCAGATCACGCCAATGAGAGTCAATTACTGCTGCAAAGCGTTGATCAATTCCAAAAACTGACCTATGCCGATCAATTGCAAGCGATGCTGGTCGTGCAACGAAATTTACAACAAGCTGAAGCGTCATTAGAGCAGCTGGATTTATCTGATTTTGATGAACTCGAAGCGCAGTTGGTCCAGTTGGCCAATGACGAACGACAGCAAGACGATTTTGTAAAAAAGCTTTCTGATGATCAGGTAGGTATTCGGGCACGGTTAAAAAACGTAGATACGGATTGCCAAAATCTGAGTAAAGAACAAGATCAAAACCTAAAGGTATTGGAAAGTGCAGAGGACAATTTACACAGCCTAGTGGCTATTTGGCCCGACTTTGATGTGGAGCATAAACTGCAATTAGCAGAAGAGCACATCCAGGCTCACACGAACCCTGACTATTTTGCTAATGCAGCATCCACACTGGCGGGCGAACTAAACGCCGAGCTAAATACTTTACAAAAACGCATTATTGAACACAATCAACACTGCCAAAAAGCGGACGCCTTGGCCGTAGACTTAGACTTTTCGAACAGCTTAGGGCGCTCTAATTTTCAACAGGTATGCCAATTGCAGCAACAACTGGATACCCTTTATAACCGCTTTAAAAATAACATACTGGCTAAGCGCTATGAAGAACTCAGCTCATTGCGTGAAAGCTTTAATAACGCGTTTGTGACGAATCTTTGCCACTCTATTTACCAAGCCATTAACGACGGCGAAAAAACACTTACCGCGCTTAACGACGAATTACAACACCACCGGTTTGGTGCGGATCGAGAAAGCTTTGAGTTCGATTGGCAATGGCTGCCAGAATTTAAAGAGTACTGGCAATTCTTTAAAGCGGTGATCGATAATCCCAGTTTGGGTGACGGTGAAACACTGTTTGAAATGGAACTTAGCTCTAAGCATCAGCGAGTGCGTGATCGCTTGATGGCCATGTTGCTGGATGAAAATGAAGAAAAAGCCCTGCGTGAATTGATTCGTATTGCAGACTATCGAAATTACCGTCGCTACGAAATCTACAAAAAACCGGAAGGCAAAACACCCATTGCGCTCAGTCAATATGGAACCGGCTCTGGTGGTCAGCTGGAAACCCCAGCCTATATTATCCGCAGCGCAGCCATCACATCCGCATTTCGTTTTAGCGAGGGAAAGAGCCATTTACGAATGGTATTGGTGGACGAAGCCTTCTCTAAGATGGATGAACATCGATCCAAAGAAGTGATTCGCTATTTGACAGAAAGTTTAGGCTTACAGCTGATGTTCATTATGCCCACGAGTAAATCTGGCCCCTTTATGGATTTGATCAGTAATCAGTTTGTGTTCAGTAAAGTACCAACAACCGCCTCGATGGGTGAGCTGAATACACGTGTACTGGTGGACCGCCAACAGTGTAATCGTGAGAAAATAGCCGAGCTTATGGCAAATCATCGCCGCACCATTCGTCAGCAAGCCGCACTCGACTTCTTAGAAGAGGTGGAATGATTGATAGGCACTGATGACAGACTTTATAAACCTGATGTAATAACGATGAATTTTATTTATTTAACCAGTGGTTTGATCTTCGAGGTAAACAAGCAATGACCGCTACGGCTGCCAATCAACACTTGCAAGCACAATTTTATCGGTTGCGTTCTAACAAATTTTTTGAAGTGTTTGTCATTTCCATCATTATTCTATCGGCTTTGGTTATCGGGGTGAAAACCTATCCATTGCCGGAAACGTTTGTGCAAGCCATCGTAATTATGGACTGGGCGATTACGATTATTTTCTTAGCCGAAATCGTTATCCGATTTTTAGGTGAGCCCAACAAGTCCCGCTTCTTTTTAAATGCTTGGAATGTTTTCGATTCGCTGATTGTCGTGATGAGTCTTGTGCCCATTGAAAACAGCGATATGGCTTTAATTGGTCGTTTGGTGCGTATTTTCCGTGTGTTACGGATGGTTTCTATTATTCCTGAATTGCGCATGCTGTTAAATTCTTTGGTAAAAGCATTGCCTCAGCTGGGTTATGTTGTCTTGATGATGTTTATTATTTTTTACATCTATGCAGCCATTGGCAGTACGTTTTTCCAAGCAATTAACCCAGACTTATGGGGGGATATTGCCCTCAGTTTGCTAACGTTGTTTCGTGTGATGACCTTTGAAGATTGGACAGATGTCATGTACGAAACCATGAAAGTATACCCTTTCAGTTGGGCTTATTATTTGTCTTTCATCTTTTTTACAGCGTTTGCCTTTTTGAATATGATTATTGGCATTGTGGTAAATGTTTTAGAAGAAGAGCACCAACGTATTGCCAAGGCAGAAGCCAAGGCGGCCGGTGAACCCACTTTGAAAGATATACAGCAAGAGCTGCGCGAATTGCGCGAGTTAATGATTGCAAGTCAGCCTGATCGTATACAGGATAAATGTTAATCAGTAACTGCTATCTTTTGCGAACACTTCCAGTCGGCGTATGGATTCGCGTCCGACTGGACCACAACGGCCAGTTGATAAGATCCTAAAGTGGTTGTTACCGTCACCGGGGTCAATACGACAGCATACCACCTCAGCCGAACAGGAAAGCCATTCAGGGCTGCCACCAAAGTTTTCTGTTACCGATGTTGAGCAGTCAGCGGCTTCTGTCGGACAGCTGCTACAATTGCTGCCGCCACCTAAAAATATATCACTCAAACATTCTTGAACGCCGCTTTCTGCGCTCAAAAAAGCGCGGGTAGAGAGCACGCTACTGTTAACCTGCTCGTTTGCAGAAGACTGCATGCGTAACATGACAGCCCCCAAAAATCCGAGAACCACTAAAATGAACAGCGCGATGATCAACGAAAAGCCTTGTTGATGTCGCAGCAGAGCAGGTGGTTTTTTAAGTTGCTTAACCGTCATTGGATTTCTCGCCAATAGATAATGCGGTCGTGTCCACGGTAACGTCCGAAGGTTATTTCTGTGCTTGGATTCTGATTGTATAAGCCCGTGCCACTCCAATCGTATTGCAACCAATCCTCTACGGTCACACTCAAATTCACATTGCCGGTATTGTTCAAGCCGGGTCGTGTAATAGCAATCGGGTTATCTGGATCATAGATACCATTGATCACGTTGGTAGTTGTCGTGGGTAAGTTGATTGGTGTTAGCAAACAATCCACAGTACCGGATACGCAGAACACAGTACCCGCGGCCCCGTAAAGGCTGTGGGAATCGTCTACGTTGCGAATAAAACGGGTGCCATCAAAGTATTGAACTTCAAGTGGTATGGGTTCTGCAACGCTGGTGGGGATTTCTGGGGTATAGACTGGCGGGATCAGTAAACGACCAAAACGCAGCTCACCGGGCAGACTGTTAATCAATCCACTTTCATCGCCCACGGGATTTGTGGTATCTAGATTCAGAGAATTAATTTGCACACCATCACTATCACGTACTTGCAGTCCGATATCGATATTTGAGACAGGCCCTTCGAGTACAGATTGTCGCTCAAGTGTGAGTGAAAGTAGGTTATTGCTAACCCCGAGCACCCAGTTCAGATTTGTCAAAGATTGGCTGAGTCGTGTGTTGTAACTGGTTCCCGAAACGGTATCGATGGCACCATAAGCCATGCCCAGGCTGCCCGAAACAATATCGGTTATGGAATCCAATACGTTGGTATCGGTGAGTTTGGCAAAGTCGGAAACATAATTTTCAGTAATATTGCCTAAAGCGGAACGTGCCTCTAAGTCGTAAGAGACGGAGAAGGGCTCGCCTAAATATGTGAAGTCGACGCCTGGGGTGTTAGCGTCAGTTATCAATCCATTACTGATGGTAAACGTTGCAGGATAAAAGCGCCCAACGTTATCAGACAACGTTGCGGAATCTTCCCCCGAGCCCAAAAAGTCACCGTCACTAACGGCAGCTGTAAGCTGCAGAATACCCACGTCATCCCAAGTGTAGTTGCCACTGAATACCCCCCCACTGATTAAGTTTACGTTGCCGGTAAAGTTTCCGCTTCGCCCAGCAGCGGGAGCTACAAGACTGTGGGTGAGAGCAATAGTTTCAGGGGCTGATTCCAAGCCAAAATTGGGCGTCAAAGACCCCTCACTGTCGCGTGCAGAAACTTCAACAAGAATACTGTCACCGCTGGTGGTGAATGCATCCCCGGTTGCATCGGCGGCAGCTGGATTGACATTACTGGCGATACCGTCACTGATACTGAAGCCGAAAGCAGCAGGCCGGACAATAAAATTATTGGTGGTCCCCAGCAGGCTGCCCTCACTGACAGCCAAGTTGATCAACCCCGTATCTTTGTACTGCACACTGATGGCTTCTGATTGGCCACTGGTAAAGGTGACGGGCGTGGGTGTGATCGTTGGCGATATGGTACCAGTGGCGGGGTCAGTATAGTTTACCGCCCACACAAGGTTTTTATTGCCGTTGTAAGATTCAATGATTCCACAGCTAGGGTCGGTGGGTGTCGTGCCGTAAGCCGCGACATGAACATTAAAAGGAGTGCCAGCAACTTGTGTGGCAATGTCATCGTTAATGGGGTTTGGCACAGGGTTGCTTAAAGCATTGGCGGTGAGAGTAAATCCACTGGGGTAAAATGTGAGCAAACCTTCTAGGTCATCGTCAGTCGCGCTAGCATCGGTCACACTCAGATTAAGAGAGAGCGGGGTGGTGGCATTATCGTCGCTGTGATTTAACGTGAATTGTGCTACGCCATTGTCGCTACTGTTGAAGGTATACGTGGCGACACCATCATTACTGGTTCCATTATCGAGTAATCCATTGCCGCTGAGCAAAGACCAATCGCCTTGTGTACTGCCGGTATCCAAAGTAATGGTACCAGTGTAGGTGGTGATGGTGGCGTTGCTAATGTCCTCGGCCGTCACTTGAACGGTGGTGCCGCTGCAATAAATGGCATTGGTGCTGTGATCAATATCAAAATGATCAACGGTGCTTATGGCGGGGCAAGCGTGTGTAGCGGAGTAAATCTGGTTGATCTCTGATGCGCTCAGTGCACCACTGTAAATTTGAACTTCATCTATTCGTCCAGAAAAGCGATAAACACCGTTGGCTTCGCCGCCGCCATCAGCTTCACCACCAATAGTTGCTGGGCCATTATCGATTCCCCATGTGCCGGTATAGGCACTGTCGATCATGGTTTGGTTAACACCATTCACATACAGCAGTCGGGTTTGTTGTGTGGCGTTGTGCACGGCACTGATAAAATACCAAGTATCGGTGTTGGCAATCACAGCGTTGGAGGTGTCAGCACTAACAGGGGTGACACTTCGGGAAAATAATCGCAAACGACCATTGCCCGGATCCCCCAAGGAAAGTGCAAAGCCATTATTATTATTCTGGTCATCCGCAAAGATACGTTGATCGCCATCTAACCGTGCTGGGTTTATCCAAGCGGTTATGGTGAAGCTGTCGGTTAAATTAGGGAAGCTCGATGGTAACGCCACATAGTCGTCCACACCATCAAACACGCCATAACGACAAGTACCCGGATCAGTGTTGATCGCAGGAGGAGGAGAGGTCACCGCCGTGGTGGCACCATTTTGGGCTTGAGCGTTGTAACTGCCGGTTTCATCGACAACTTCATTAAAAGTGCCGTTCCAGCTAGGCTCTTCAAAGCGATACTCAGCAAGCGCTTCGGG
>CBFHKY010000016.1:0-42929 GCA_965656525.1 Pseudomaricurvus sp.
CGTAGAACGCTGAGCAATTCTGGAGCAGAAATTCCCTCAATTGGTTTTGATCCGAGGTAGGGGAATATATCTTTCTCTAAGGCTCGCATAGTGCGGTCTCGGTGACTTTTGGATTTGTCTGCCATTTTAGTTGCAAACCATTCCCTGGCTATAAGTTCGAAAGTATTTGCGTGGGCGGTAAGGATTGCCTGCTTATGGGCTAGCTTCACCGCAGAAGGGTCACTGCCATTTCCAAGTAGCTTCCTGGCGTCATCCCGTTTCTCTCTCGCTTCTTTGAGGCTGACCTCAGGAAAGACACCTAAAGCCAGCAGTTTTTCTTTTTGTGCAAAGCGATATTTCCAGCGCCAGTACTTTGCACCGTTTTTCTTAACTAGAAGAAAGAGTCCTTTCTCATCACTGAGTTTGTAGTCTTTGTCCTTTGGTTTGGCTTGTTTTGCCTCGGTAGCGGTTAGCGGCATGTCCATTCTCCTGTCTGGGGGTACCTACTTTTTAACACTACCATGTACCCCTGAAAATACCCCCGTTTGACACTGGATGTGGGGGTATGTCATTGGATGTGGCTGGACAGGCCGGAAACGAAAAAGCCCCGCAGTGCGGGGCTTTCAAGAGATACTTGTATCTGGTTGGATAGGTGTTTGGTGGAGCCGGGGGGAGTTGAACCCCCGTCCGTCAGCACTCCGCCGTAGGATCTACATGCTTAGTTCCACTATTTGATTTAACTCACTACAGCCCAGTGGCCAAGACGTAGCAAGCGATCCTGAAAGAGTTTTAGCCGATCCGCCTCAGGCAGGCTTCACTGCGATCCAGTTCTATATGACAGTCAGTAACGCGGTACTGGCACCTTGTTAAAGACCGCTAGCGGACGAACCGCTAGTTGGTGTTACAAAAAGCTACTTACGCAGCTAGTTGAGCACCATAGTTGTCATCATTGGCAACTAATAAAGTGCAGCTTTGGATTTACGTGATTGGCTACCCTCACGACATGCACCTAAGGTTTTGTTACCGGCGTCGAATCCAAATCGGCCCCAAACACGGTACAAACATCAAGAAACGGCATTATAGGCTTTCTGCCAACAATTAACAGCGCTCTTTGAATTAATAGTGGGGGTGGTGGTATTCGGTTTCAAGGGGTGGTCACGCAGCCGTTGATACAAGCTGCGTTTGTTGGGCCGTTAAGCATTAAACGTGTTTTTGGAAGAGGCGCTGTTTTTCGCGGCTCCAATCCCGTTGTTTTTCGGCTTCGCGTTTATCGTGCATTTTCTTACCTTTGGCCAATGATATCTCGCATTTTACCAAGTGGCTCTTCCAGTACATGGCGGTGAGGACGCAAGTGTAATCTTTTTGTTCTACAGCTTGTTGCAGCTTGATGATTTCTTTGTCGTGCAACAACAGTTTGCGTTGGCGAGTAGGCTCGGTAACGAAGTGGGTTGAGACGGTACTCAGCGGTGTAATTTGTACATTTAGCAGCCAGGCTTCCCCGTTTTTAAAAAACACATGGCTGTCGATGACTTGTACTTTTCCTTCGCGCAGGCTTTTAACTTCCCAGCCTTGCAGAACGACGCCAGCCTCATAGCGATCAGAAAGCTCGTAATCGAAACGCGCTTTCTTGTTGAGGACGATAGTGGAGCCCGTAGGCTTTTTTGATTTTTTCTTAGACATGCGGCGGATTATAACGGTTGCTGCAGGCAAAGCCTATGGAAATCAGCGCTTTATCATCGCTACAATGCGGTTACCGCAATGCCTAAGGCATGGATTTCGCTTATAAGAATAATAACGTTATACGAAAGGGTTGAGAACATGGGGAAAGACAGAGTCGATCACGGGATTTGGAACAGTCGTTGGACGTTTATTTTGGCGGCAACGGGTTCGGCCGTGGGGCTGGGTAATATTTGGAAGTTCCCCTACATCACTGGTGAAAATGGTGGTGGGGCTTTTGTTCTGGTGTATCTGGTGTGCATCGCTTTAATAGGCGTGCCTATTATGATCGGGGAGGTATTGCTGGGGCGCAAGGGGCGGCAAAGCCCGATTCGAACCATGCACGACCTTACCAGGCAAGCGGGTTTGCCCAAAATGTGGGCAGGTATCGGGTGGATGGGCGCGGTGGCTGGGTTGCTGATACTGTCGTTCTACGCCGTTATTGCTGGTTGGGCACTGAATTACGTTTTAGCTATGGCTCAAGGCGCGTTTGTGGGAATAGACGCGGTCAACGCCGAGGCGCATTTTAACGGTTTACTGGCCAACAAAGGTGAACTTATCTTTTGGCAGTCTCTCTTTATGTTGATGACCATCGGTGTGGTGATCGGTGGTGTGACAAGAGGATTGGGTAATGCGGTAAAGGTGTTGATGCCTGTTTTGCTGTTGCTGCTAATAATCCTGTTGGGGTACAGCATGGTTGAAGGGGAGTTTGTGCAAGGTGCTCGCTTTTTGTTTAGTTTCGATGTCAGTAAATTGAGCTGGAATTCGGTTTTGGTGGCGCTGGGGCATGCCTTTTTTACGCTGAGCTTGGGTATGGGGGCCATTATGGCTTATGGCGCCTATATGCCGCAGGCGGCGTCACTCAGCCGCACAGTTTTTACCGTGGCTATTTTGGATACGCTGGTGGCATTGATGGCGGGGCTGGCTATTTTCCCTGTGGTGTTTGCTAACGGTTTGGAGCCTTCAGCTGGGCCGGGGTTGTTGTTTGTGAATTTACCGGTGGCGTTCGGCAACATGGTTGGCGGGTTGTGGTTCGGTGTGGTGTTTTTTGTGTTGATTTCCATTGCCGCATGGAGCTCAGCCATTTCCTTAATTGAGCCAGGTGTGGCGTGGCTGGTAGAGCGGGGCCGCTTTTCGCGAGTGGGTGCTAATTTCTTTTTGGGCGGAATAGCCTGGGCCTTAGGGCTAGCAACCGTATTATCGTTTAACGATTGGGCCGAGTTTACCCCGTTCTTTGGTATGACAGCGTTTGATTTTCTGGACTTTCTCACGACCAATATTTTACTGCCTCTGGGCGGGTTGTTTATTGCCATTTTTGTGGGCTGGTTTTTGCCTCGCTCAATAGTAAACGCTGAGTTACATGCCGAATCGCAAGGTATGATACGGTTATGGTTGTTTTTGGTGCGCTTCGTATCGCCATTGCTGGTAAGTTTGATCTTTGTGATGTTGCTGTGGGATAAGCTGGTTGATTGAGGTGATCCGCGACTCAGCCTTGGCAGTCGTGTGGTGAGTCTCTACAATTCACCCCCTAATCGAAGCCAAAAGAGCGTAATTGAGTGACACACATCCAACGCAGTGCACTGGTGTTTTTTACCTGTGAACAAATGTTTGAGCTGGTGAATGATATTGAAGCCTACCCAGATTATATGGATGGTTGTGTCGGTGCTGAAGTGCTGGAGCGCTCAGAATCGGAGTTGATGGCACGTTTGGATCTAAGCAAGTTGGGCATACGTTACAGTTTTACAACTCGTAATCGCCTGGAGCCCCCAGCCGTTATGGAAATGGTCTTAGTGGAAGGGCCGTTCAAGCGGTTATCGGGTGAGTGGTCATTCATTGCTTTGACGGATGAAGCCTGCAAGGTGTCATTGACGTTGGATTTTGAGTTTGCTGGTTCGTTAGTGGCGCGTGTCGCCAATCGCTGGCTGGATGCGGTGGCCAATGATTTGGTGGACGGTTTGTGCCAGCGAGCTAAATACGTTTACGGCTCTAAGTCTTTCTAATGTGTAAAGCTAAGCCTCTTGAGAATGTGTGTGATGTCGGATATCGAAGTAATTAGTGTAGAGGTAGCTTATGCACTACCGCATAAGCAAAAAATTGTGGCATTACTGGTGGAACCCGGAACTACGGCGCTTGTAGCGGCCAAAAAGTCGGGCTTGGATAAAGAGTTCCCTGAAATTGACTACGAATCAGCCAAAATGGGCATCTTCGGTCAGGCGTTGGGTACTAAAGGGCTAAAAAAAGCGGCAGAGCACGAGCTACAGGCTGGGGATCGAGTTGAAATCTACCGGCCTTTGATTTCTGACCCTAAAGAAGTTCGACGCAAACGAGCGGCCAAAGCCAAAGAATGAAGTATTAAGGCCCGCCCAAAACTTGTGTTACTTGGCAGCAGCGAAACCATATGGCTTCGCTAACGAGAAATGGCCATGCGTTATGTTACTTAGGCGGCGTGGCACTGCTCGGAACAAAATCACCGGTGAAATGTGACAGTTCATCGTTCTCAAAGAAGATGCTTATACGTTCTTGAGTGGTGTCACCCTTGGCTGGGCGCATGCTGTAGAAGTAATCCCAGCGATTGGTGTTAAATGTGTCCTCAATGATCGGGTTGCCCATAACGTAGCGCACTTGGCGTTTGGTCATGCCGGGTTTGAGCTGATCGATCATTTCTTGCGTAATGATGTTGCCCTGCTGAATATCGATTTTGTAAACGCCGGGAAACTGAAAGTACTGACAGCCTGCCAAACATGTCAATGAGAGGGCGAAAATGAAAGGTACTACGTGTTTTTGCATGGCAGGGGTTCCACATATTCAAATGAACGGGGATAATAACTGAATACTGGCGATTCTGAGAAGGGCCATATAGGATTTTCGAGAATTGACATAACTAATGATAAGCAGAGGATAACATGTCGGATCAGAATCAGGAGTTACGCAAAGCTGGTTTGAAGGTCACTCTTCCTAGAGTAAAAATCTTACAAATGCTAGAAGAGTCTGCGCAACGGCATTTAAGTGCTGAAGATGTATACAAGCAATTAATTGAAGCCGATGAAGATGTTGGCTTAGCAACAGTATATCGAGTACTGACTCAGTTTGAGTCAGCGGGTTTGGTGGTTCGTCACAACTTTGATGATGGCCATTCTGTTTTTGAGCTGGAGCGTGGCGACCATCACGACCATATGGTTTGTGTTGAAACGGGTCGCGTAATCGAGTTCCATAATGAGCAGATTGAAAAAATCCAAGAAGAAATTGCCACTAGCCATGGCTACGAGCTTAGTGGGCACAGCTTGGTGCTCTATGTAAAACCTAAGAAGTAATATGTAAAACCTAAGACGCCATCGTGCTTACCCAATCGCGCTTATGAACTATTGAGGTGCAAAAGGGTGAGAACGCCTGAGCGCCATAGGTTCATACCCCAATAACAATACTAATAAAGATCTGAGGTAGTATTCTCATGAGTGATAACGCTCAAGCCCCAACCCCTTCAGCGTCCAGCACAAACCGTTTTGATTTAAACTTAGTTCAAGTTGTTGATTTGGTGTGTTCGTTGGTGCATCAGGCGTTCATTCGCCAGTCAGAAAACAAAGCAAAACCGCTCTTCAAAGATTTGAAGGCGGGTAAAAGTCTGCCGATGGGTGAGCTGACCATCACTCGCAAAGACAAAGATGGCAATGCCGTAGGGCAGATGGAGGTGCCACTAGAGCTGTCATTGGACTACTCAGAGTTCAAAGGTGCTGGTTTTGGTTTTCCTCCTTTTAAGGCTGTATTACAGGCGATGTTGAACCATATTGGCCGTGTACAAAAAGAAAAGAAGTCATTGAATCTGCTAACCAGCGAAGACGAAACCAGTGTAGTGATTCATAACCCTGGTATTATTCGTATGGGTGAGCAGTTTAATGTGATGATGTTGGCCATTGAACCGGCAACTAAGGCGGGCATTAAAGTTCAGTTTATGTTTGTTGATCCTGCCCAGTATCCCAGCCTGAGTGAGCAAAAAGCTCAGGCGGCTGATGCTTGACGGCTGCTTATAGGCTAGTCGTTTTTGGTAAGTGAACGCCTCTTGGTATTCTAAGGGGCGTTTTTCGTTGCGTGAGCCGCTTTGGTCAATGAGCCATCTCTAGCATTTCACGAGCATGTGCGATAGTTTGCTTGGTAAGCTGTGAGCCCCCCATCATGCGGGCCACTTCCAGAATTTTCTGATCCCCTTCCAGCTCATTGAGTGCCGACTGTGCAGACACTTCGTCTGACTCTTTGTTGACCAGTAAATGATGATGCCCTTTGCTGGCAACCTGTGGCAGATGCGTCACGCAGATGACTTGCCCTTGCTCCCCCAGGCGACGCAGCAGTTCACCCACTACATCCGCTGTGGCCCCACCAATACCTACATCAACTTCATCGAATACCAGAGTTGGCGTGGTTGAGTTCTGTGCGGTTACCACTTGGATGGCTAGGCTGATTCTGGAAAGCTCCCCCCCCGAAGCCACCTTGCCCAGAGGTTTTGGTGGCTGACCAGGGTTGGTGCTCACTAAGAATTCAATATCATCAATGCCGTAACGGGTAGCTCTTGTGTCGTCTGTTTTTAGCGCTACGGTTAAGTAGGCGTGTTTCATGGCCAGTAACTTTAACTGGCTGTTGATGGCGGATTCTAGTTTTTGCCCCGCTTGCAGACGGGATTTAGACAGCTTTTGCGCTTGTTTAAGATACGCGTCATGGGCTGCGGTCGCTTCGGCTTCTAGGACGTCCAGTTGTTCTTCGTTGTCGCCCAGATAAGCCAATTCTTGCTGCAGGGTCTGCTGCAGTGCCGGCAGCTCATCGGGTTTTACGCGGTGCTTTCTGGCAATGTCATAGCAACTGGTTAGACGCTCTTCGATAAACTTTAATCGTTGCGGGTCGATTTCGAAGTTATCGATATAAAGGTTTAGTTCGTGCTGAGCCTCTTGTACCTGTATCAGTGCGCTTTGCAGGAGTTCGTCGGCGGTGAGAAACGAGTCTGGCTTGTCAGTCAGTTGGTGTAATTTGTGGAGAGCTTGGCTGAGCAGCGTGGTGATACCACCTTGATCGTCTTCACACAGCTGATGGATCATCTGGCCGACCTGTAAAATACTTTCTGCGCTGTCTAATTGTTTTTGCTCTTTTTCCAGAGATGCTATTTCACCGGGCTCTAGATTGAGGGCGTCAAGCTCTTCCAATTGATAGCGCAACAGCTGTACGCGAGCGGTTATTTCCTCGGCGTTGGTACGCCAATGGTCATACTTTTCTTGGGCGGCTTGCCATGTCAAAAAGGCGGCTTCCGTTTTTTTCGCCAACGGATTGTGCTGTGCGAAATCGTCGAGCTGTCGGCGGTGAGTGTCTTTTTTGAGCAATGACTGATGGGCATGTTGACCGTGGATGTCGATCAGAGTGTCACCCAGTGATTTTAATTGTGCCAGCGGCACGGGGTGGCCGTTGATGTAGCCGCGTGAGCGTCCCTCGCGAGTGAGTGCGCGACGCAGTATGCATTCGCTGGGGTCATCTCCGTTTAAATCGTGCTGCTCCAGCCACTGCAGAGCCTCGGGTATGTGAGAGATGTCAAACGTTGCGGAAATATCAGCTCTTTGCCGCCCGGCGCGAACTCGATCCGCCTCAGCTCTATCGCCCATGGCTAGCGCTAATGCATCCAGTAAGATTGACTTTCCCGCTCCCGTTTCACCAGTAATAACGGTCATACCACGGCGCAACTCGAGTTCGAGCAAGTCGACGAGGGTAAAATTTTGAACGCTGAGGTGGGTCAGCATGGTTTTGCTCCTGTGCAGGACTGTTAAAAGCCTTGGCTGCGAGTTGCCAGAAGTTGTGTTCAATATTTTGATTCAGCGGTGTGCGTCTAGCGCCGCACAAACTAGTGGTTATTTGTACAGTATTTTTTTGTGGTCTGCAATTACTCCTTTTACCCCTTGAAAGTCTTAATCTTGCCCCCATATCTGGCCACAGTTTCACAACTAATCTGTATACATACGGAGTCCAAGGTGTCAGATCAAGAACAGACCAATCCCGAAGTAGAAGAAACCCTAGAAGAGGTTGCACAGGCTGCCGCTGATGGCGAGTCTTCAGACGCTCCTACCGTCGATGCGGTTCAGTCGGAGCTAGAAAGCCTCAGTTCTCAGTTGGCCGATGCTAAAGAGCAAGCGTTGAGAGCTCACGCCGACGCCCAAAATGCTCGTCGCCGAGCTGAGCAAGATGTGGAAAAAGCGCACAAGTTTGGTCAGGAAAAGCTGATCACGGATTTGTTGCCGATTGTCGACAACTTGGAACGTGCGCTGGATGTGATGGGTGAAGTGGGTGAGTCCATGAAGCCAATGGTCGAAGGTGTCGAGCTCACGCTTAAGTCGTTTCACGACACACTTAAAAAGCATCAGGTCGAAATGATTGACCCTGTTGGCGAGCCGTTTGACCCGCAGCTGCACCAGGCGATGACCATGGTGCCAAGCCCGGACGCGGAACCTAATTCAGTGATTAATGTGTTCCAAAAAGGTTACACGTTGCATGGTCGTCTTGTGCGCCCTGCAATGGTCGTGGTTGCCAAAGCGCCGGAATAGGCGTGTTTTCTTAAAAAATTATGGCAACCCAGCGGGTGCAGGGGTTGAAAAATAAACACCTGCACTCATATAGAGAGCAACTGGAGAACGAGCCCCTACATTGAATGGGTGTGAGACGTTCCCAAATTTCGTAAGTCAGCATTTTCGGAGAGTATCGAAATGGGCAAGATTATAGGTATCGACCTTGGTACAACCAACTCATGTGTTGCGGTTCTTGAGGGCGATAAAGCAAAAGTCATTGAAAACGCCGAAGGCGATCGTACCACTCCTTCTATCGTCGCTTTTACTGAAGACGGTGAAATTCTAGTGGGCCAAAGCGCTAAGCGCCAGTCGGTCACCAACCCTAAAAATACCTTAAACGCCGTTAAGCGTTTGATCGGTCGTAAGTTTAAAGACGACGTTGTGCAAAAAGACATCAGTATGGTGCCTTACGGTATTGTGTCAGCCGATAATGGCGATGCTTGGGTAGAAGTCAAAGGCGAAAAGAAAGCGCCGCCTCAGATTTCAGCTGAAGTGCTGAAAAAAATGAAGAAAACCGCCGAGGATTATCTGGGCGAAGCCGTTACTGAAGCTGTGATTACGGTTCCAGCTTATTTCAATGACTCTCAGCGCCAAGCCACTAAAGATGCCGGTAAGATTGCAGGTTTAGACGTTAAACGCATCATTAACGAGCCTACCGCTGCCGCGTTGGCTTACGGTATGGACAAAGCCAAGGGCGATCGCACCATTGCCGTTTACGATTTGGGTGGTGGTACTTTTGATATCTCTATCATTGAAATCGCTGATGTCGATGGCGAACACCAGTTTGAAGTGTTGTCTACCAACGGTGACACCTTCTTGGGTGGTGAAGATTTTGATATGCGCTTGATTGAATACTTGGCTGCCGAGTTCAAGAAAGAAAGTGGTATTGATCTACACAACGATCCGCTGGCCTTGCAGCGTTTGAAAGAAGCTGCAGAAAAAGCCAAGATTGAGCTGTCCTCTTCACAGCAAACCGAAGTTAACCTGCCTTACATCACAGCTGATGCAACAGGTCCAAAACACTTGGTTGTGAAGTTGACACGTTCTAAGTTGGAATCGCTGGTAGAAGAGCTGGTAACCCGCTCGATGGCACCGGTTAAACAAGCCATTCAAGATGCTGGTTTGTCTGTTGGCGAGATTGACGATGTAATTTTGGTGGGTGGTCAAACCCGTATGCCATTGGTGCAAGCCAAAGTTGCCGAATTGTTTGGTAAAGATGCACGTCGTGATGTGAACCCGGATGAAGCTGTTGCCATGGGTGCTGCGATTCAAGGTGCGGTTCTGGCCGGTGATGTGAAAGATGTTTTGTTGCTGGATGTATCACCACTGACCTTGGGCATCGAAACCATGGGTGGCGTGGCGACACCTTTGATCGAGAAGAACACCACCATCCCGACCAAAAAGTCTCAGATTTTCTCTACAGCTGATGACAATCAAACGGCGGTGACCATTCACGTTGTTCAAGGTGAGCGTAAGCAAGCGGCACAGAATAAGTCACTGGGTCGTTTTGATTTGGCTGATATCCCGCCTGCGCCACGCGGTATGCCGCAAGTTGAGGTGACGTTTGATATCGATGCCAACGGTATTCTAAACGTAAGCGCCAAAGACAAAGCTACCGGTAAAGAGCAATCTATCGTGATTAAGGCTTCTTCTGGCTTGAGCGATGAAGAAATTGAAGCCATGGTGCAAGATGCTGAGGCAAACGCTGAGGCGGATAAGAAGTTTGAAGAGCAAGTGACCGCTCGCAATACTTTGGATGGCCTGATCAGTGCAACCAAGAAGACCCTTGAAGAAGCTGGTGATAAGGCAACGGAAGAAGAGAAAACCGCTATTGAAGCCGCGCTGAAAGAGGCAGAAGAAGCCGTTCAGAGTGGTGACAAAGAAGCGATGGAAGCGGCAACGACTAAGTTGACTGAAGCTTCCGGTTCTCTGGCTCAGAAACTGTACGCTGAGCAGGCTGCACAAGCTGGATCGGCTGAAGGTGCTGCTGATGCCGGTGAAAGTGAGCCTGAAGATGGCGCTGTTGACGCTGAGTTTGAAGAAGTAAAAGACGAAAAGTAAGTCTTTTTTGATTGCTAGCTGCTAGCAATTCAAGTACTAACAGCGGCGCGGGTTTACCCGCGTTTGCTGTGTCTGATGGCTGAAAAACATAGCTTAAATTTGATCACACAACACTGAAGTAGAATTCATGTCCAAGCGCGATTATTACGAAATTCTTGGTGTCGACCGCGGTATTGCCGAGAAAGACCTTAAAAAAGCCTATCGTCGAATTGCGATGAAATATCATCCTGATCGCAACCCAGACGACAAAGACGCTGAAGGGAAATTCAAAGAGGCCACAGAAGCTTACGAAGTATTGTCCGATGCACAAAAACGTGCTGCCTACGATCAGTACGGCCATGCTGGTGTGGATCAGCAAGGCGGTGGTTTTGGTGGCGGCGGTTTTGGCGGTGGCAGCGGCAGCTTCAGTGATATTTTTGGTGATGTGTTTGGTGACATCTTTGGTGGTGCTGGCGGTGGAGGCGGTCGCGGTGGCCCAGCGCGCGGCTCCGATCTGCGTTACACATTGGACTTAGAGCTGGAAGATGCCGTTAAGGGCACTACGGTTAAAATTCGTGTGCCGACATTAGTGAGCTGTAAGCCTTGTGATGGCAGTGGTGCAAAATCAGGCAGCAAGCCGACCACGTGTTCAACCTGTGGTGGTATAGGTCAGGTACGTATGCAGCAGGGTTTTTTCTCTGTGCAGCAAACGTGCCCCAATTGTCGTGGTAAAGGTTCCATCATCACTGATCCATGTAGTGCATGTCATGGGCATGGCCGAGTGGAAGAAACCAAAACCTTGTCTGTGAAAGTTCCACCGGGTGTGGATACTGGTGATCGCATTCGCTTGTCGGGTGAAGGTGAAGCGGGTACTGATGGTGGTCCTACTGGTGATCTTTATGTTCAGGTTTCCGTCAAAGAGCACAGTATCTTTGAGCGCGATGGTCGCAATTTGTATTGTGAGGTGCCGATTAACTTTGTTGACGCGGCGTTAGGTGGCGAAATTGAAGTGCCCACGTTGGATGGCCGCGTTAAGTTAAAAGTGCCTGCAGAAACACAGACCGGTAAGTTGTTCCGGCTGCGCAATAAAGGGGTTGTTCCTGTGCGTGGCGGTACCTCTGGTGATTTGTTGTGCCGTGTTATCGTGGAGACGCCAGTGAGCTTGAGCAACAAGCAGAAAGATTTGCTGAAAGAGTTCAAGGGCTCCATGGAAGGTACAAAAAACTCCCCAAAGCAGAGCACTTGGTTTGAGGGAATGAAAAACTTCTTTGGTGACATGAAGTTATAAATACGAAATCGTGAGTTGAGTATGATGGCTGAAAAAGGGGCACTCCTCTTGTGGTTGTCTTTTTGCTTGCGGCTCGCGACTCGCAATCAGAGATAGGAACATGGTTAGAATTGCAGTGACTGGTGCAGCCGGTCGTATGGGAAAGACGCTCATTGAGGCGGTAACACTGGCCGAAGGTGCTGAGCTTACTGCGGCCCTAGAGCGACCAGACAGCTCTTTAGTAGGGGCGGATGCAGGTGAGTTATCCGGCTTGGGCAAAAACGGTGTGAAGATAGCGGGTAATCTGCTTGCCGTTATTGATGACTTTGATGTGCTGATTGACTTCACTGCGCCAGTTGCCACTTTGGCGAATGCGGAGGTGTGTGCCGCACACGGTAAGAAAATTGTTATCGGTACGACCGGTTTTACGCCAGAGCAAGAAACTGAACTTTTGGCGTATCAGGTGGCGACAGCGTTGTGTAAGGCGGCTAATTTTTCAACGGGTGTTAACGTGACGTTGAAGCTGCTGCGCCAAGCGGCTGAAATTCTAGGTGACGACTACGATATCGAAATCTACGAAGCCCATCATCGTCATAAAGTGGATGCTCCTTCAGGTACAGCACTTGCTATGGGCGAGGCTGTCGCCGAAGGCGTGAACCGCAACTTGCGTGAAGTTGCAGTATATGGACGTGAAGGGCAAACGGGTGCCCGTGATCGTGAAACCATCGGTTTTGCGACGGTTCGAGGCGGTGATGTTGTGGGTGATCATACTGTGATGTTTTTAGCAGATGGTGAGCGTGTCGAAATTACGCATAAAGCTTCTAGCCGTATGTCTTTTGCACGTGGTGCTGTTCGCGCTGCAACGTGGTTGAGTGATAAATCCCCTGGTCTCTATTCCATGCAGGATGTCTTGGGGTTGTAGCCTTTTTGCTATGGGCTTGGCTTAAAGCTTATAGCGTTTTCTTTTTCTGGGGCGATTGCAATTGTGATCGTTCTGGGGTCTCTGCTCGATAGACTTTTTTTTTGATGTTTCTTTGTGCTCCTAGGGTGCTGCCCATTCTATGGTGTCACCGCGTTAGGCGGTATCTCACTTCTCGTTTAATCTCTGCACTTTTCTTGTGAATTTGCTGTGTGCGTCTATTCTCATTGAAGGAAGAAGCGCAACTGTATGTCGTTTTGGCTAGGTTATCACACAGAAAGAAATCACCGTTTACTAAAGATTTTGCCCTGCTGAACGATACATACAGTGACTAAGGCAGAAAGTACAGTTTAAGCTCGAAGGGGGCTCACTGTACAAACGAGCTAATGGGTTAGCCGGTAACTGCCACACTTAAAGCAACTGAAGCTGGAAATTACGTTATGGGTAACCTGTCCTTAAAGTGGAAAGTTTTATTAGGAATTGTGCTGACCAGTGTCTTCGCCGTCGTCGTGGCGACTGTTGTTGCAGTACAGAGTGACATGACGCGTCTAAAAGATGCTGTTGCTCGCGATACAGTGACTCTGGCGAAAGTGGTGGGTGAAAGTACGGCTGGCGCGATGGCTTTTGGTGACACAGCATCCGCAGGAGCAACTTTAAAGGCGCTGTCTAACAGTAATCGTGTGGATGCAGCTGTGATCTATGATGACAGCGGCAATCCCTTCGTATGGTACGAGCGTGGCAATAAGAAAAACTCAGGCCCATTGCCGTCGGGTTTGCCCTCAAGAGCGGGTGCCGAAAAGTTGGATGTTGGCAGTGATGAAATCTTAATAATGGAATCGATCATTGCGGACGGTACTAAAATCGGCACAGTGTACATGCGCGCCAATTTAGACGAGTTGGGCGAAGCTGTAGCCGAAGCCGCCTGGAGTTCTGTTGCCACGGTGATTGTGATCAGTTTGTTCGCGGTTGTCGTGTCGTTCTTCATTCAGCGCGGTATCGTGAACCCCATTAACGCCGCCGCCAACGCCTTGCGAGATATCGCTGAGGGTGAGGGTGATCTTACTCAGCGTCTGCCAGTGAACTCCGATGATGAGGTGGGCCAGCTGGCGCGGTCGTTTAATCGCTTTATCGAACGTGTGCACAGCATCATCTCTGAGTTCTCGGTGACGTCATCTGAATTGAGCGCTAGTGCATTGAGCCTTTCAGGTACCGCAAAAGAGACCGAGCGTGGTGTGATCAGTCAGCAGTCCGAAATCCAGCAGGTTGTTGCAGCTGTGCGAGAAATGGCTTCTGTGGTGGAGAACGTCGCACATAATGTGTCTCAGGCTGCCGACAATGCAGAGCGTGCCGATACCGACGCCGAAGAGGGTAATCGGGTGGTGACGGCGACTATGGCGCAAATTGAAAGCCTATCAAAAGACATTAATGTTGCCTCGGAAGTGATTGATAGACTGCAACAGGAAAGTGACAACATCGGCTCGGTTTTGGATGTTATTCGTGGAATCGCGGAGCAGACAAATTTGCTGGCTCTGAATGCGGCTATCGAAGCTGCTCGGGCTGGTGAGCAAGGCCGAGGCTTCGCGGTGGTTGCCGATGAGGTGAGGACTCTAGCTTCACGTACTCAGACTTCGACACAAGAAATTCAAGAAATGATTGAGCGCTTGCAGGCCGGTGCGAAAGAAGCTGTACAGATGATGGAAAAGGGTACCAGTCAGGCCGGTGAGTCTGTGAGTCGTGCTGAAAAAGCCAGCCAGTCGCTGGATGCCATTACCGTCGGCGTGAGCATGATCAAAGACAAAACCAACCAGATTGCCAGTGCATCTGAAGAGCAAAGTGCAGCCACCCGGGAAATGGAGGGGAATATGGAAAATATTGCCCAAGTTGCGCGCCAAACCTCGGAGGGGGCGGTGGAGATTGCTGCCAGTACGGCATCCCTGGCTGAAATGGCGACAAAAATGGAAGCGATTGTTAAGCAATTTCGAATCTGAGACGGGTGTTGAAAGAAGAGATCAATTTGCAGTCAATGGTATTGGACAGGTCAGGGGGCATTCGCGTACAATCCGCCATCAGATCGATCTTGACCTATACCGTGTTTTAGCGTGTTGGATGAGCACTAACGTGCAGGTCCAAGGCGGCGGAAGGCAGATAAAGAAAAGCGAGGTGGAGCACAGTGTTTCATCTCGCTTTTTTGTAACTTAGCGCCAGACAATTCTTTAATCCAGACTATTATTGTGGTCAACGCCACTTGGATAACGTGCAGCATTGCGCGGTAGTGTCTCTCGGTCTACAGAAATAGAATTGAAGTGAATTCGCCGAAGGGAACGTTCCCTTCGGCGGGATAATGAGCATGTCATTCCCGAGGAGGTTGGCTTGACCACTGGTGCCCAACGACCCGCCATTTTAGTACTTGAAGATGGTAGTGTATTTAGAGGTGTTTCTATCGGAGCTGATGGAACCGCAGCAGGTGAGGTAGTGTTTAATACCTCCATAACCGGTTATCAGGAAATAATCACCGACCCGTCCTACGCACAGCAGATTGTGACGTTAACCTACCCTCACATTGGTAGCGTAGGTACAAACAGCGAAGATGAGGAGTGTGATCGAATCTGGGCCAAGGGTCTTGTGATTCGTGATTTGCCCTTGCTGGCTAGCAATTTTCGTTCAGAGCAATCACTGGACGATTACTTAAAGCGGCATAATATCCAAGGTATCGCGGACATCGACACCCGTCGCCTGACTCGTATTTTACGGGATAAAGGCGCGCAAAACGGCTGCATAATGGCCGGCGACGTGGATGACGCTGAAGCCTTAAAAGTTGCTCAAAGCTTTGGTGGACTGAAAGGCTTGGATCTCGCAAAAGAGGTCACCACGGCTGAGTCTTACTCTTGGCAAGAAGGCAGCTGGCAGTTGGGTAAAGGTTTTTCTGCACCCACAGATTTCAGCTTTAAAGTTGTCGCTTACGATTACGGTGTTAAGCGCAATATCTTGCGTATGCTCGTAGATCGCGGCTGTGATTTGACTGTCGTGCCCGCGAAGACTCCGGCAGCAGACGTGTTGGCCATGAACCCTGACGGTATTTTTCTTTCTAATGGACCCGGCGATCCAGAGCCTTGCGATTACGCGATCACCGCTATTCAAGAGTTGCTGAAAACTGAGATCCCGGTGTTTGGAATCTGTCTTGGGCATCAACTGTTGGCTCTAGCGTCAGGTGCGCAAACCGTCAAAATGGGCTTGGGTCACCACGGCGGCAACCACCCAGTAAAAAACCTACAGGATGGCACGGTATTGATTACTAGCCAAAATCACGGGTTTGCGGTGGATGAGGCGTCTTTGCCTGCAACGTTAACAGCGACCCATAAGTCGTTGTTTGATGGCTCGCTGCAGGGGATTCATCGTACGGATAAGCCGGCGTTTAGCTTTCAGGGACACCCTGAAGCAAGCCCAGGCCCTCACGATGCAGCGCCGCTGTTTGATCACTTCATCGAGTTGATGGAAGCGCGCCGCTGATTCAGTGGCAGACACCCGACAACAGAGAACACAAAGCGAGGCTGCGGCAGCGTGCCGGCCTCGCCATCAGCGTCTAGCGAGAGCAAAATGCCAAAAAGAACTGATATTCAAAGTATTCTGATTCTAGGAGCCGGTCCCATTGTGATCGGTCAGGCCTGTGAGTTTGATTATTCTGGGGCCCAAGCCTGTAAGGCTCTGCGAGAAGAGGGTTACCGGGTTATTCTGGTGAACTCCAATCCCGCCACTATCATGACTGACCCATCCATGGCCGATGCGACATACATTGAGCCCATTGAATGGCGTACGGTTGAGCAGATCATTGAAAAAGAGCGCCCAGACGCAGTGTTGCCAACCATGGGTGGCCAAACTGCGTTGAACTGCGCATTGGCGCTGCACGATAACGGTGTGCTGGAAAAGTACGGCGTAGAACTGATTGGTGCGAAGCAAGAAGCCATTCACATGGCCGAGGATCGCAATCTGTTTGATCAGGCCATGAAGCGCATTGGTCTAGAGTGTGCGCGTGCCGATATTGTGCACACCATGCAGGAGGCGCTCGAAGTTCCCAAAAAGTTTGGCTTTCCCGTCATTATTCGCCCGTCTTTCACAATGGGCGGCTCAGGTGGTGGCATTGCTTATAATTGGGAAGAGTTCGAAGAAATCTGTGCTCGCGGGTTTGATCTGTCGCCCACCAACGAACTGTTGATCGATGAATCGCTGTTGGGTTGGAAAGAGTTTGAGATGGAGGTCGTGCGCGATAAAAACGATAACTGCATTATCGTGTGTGCAATCGAAAACTTCGACCCAATGGGTGTGCATACCGGTGACTCGATTACAGTTGCTCCAGCGCAGACCCTCACCGACAAAGAATTGCAAATCATGCGTAACGCCTCTTTGGCGGTACTGCGTGAAATTGGTGTAGAGACCGGTGGTTCGAACGTTCAGTTTGCTATGGATCCCAAAACGGGTCGTTTGGTGGTTATTGAAATGAACCCCCGGGTCAGCCGCTCTTCAGCGCTGGCGTCCAAGGCTACGGGCTTCCCTATTGCAAAAGTGGCGGCTAAATTGGCGATAGGTTATACCCTTGATGAGCTGCAAAATGACATTACGGGTGGCGCTACACCAGCGTCTTTTGAGCCATCCATCGATTACGTGGTGACTAAAATTCCACGTTTTACCTTCGAGAAGTTTGGCGAGGCAGATGCTCGCTTAACCACTCAGATGAAATCGGTGGGCGAGGTTATGGCGATTGGCCGAACCTTCCAAGAGTCATTGCAAAAAGCGCTGCGCGGTTTAGAGGTTGGATCATCGGGCTTGGAATCAGTCGTGGATCTGGAATCTGATGATGCGGCGGGCAAAATACGTCGCGACTTGTCTACGCCTGGTGCAGAGCGTATATGGTATGTCGGTGATGCGTTTCGATCCGGCTTGAGTGTTCAAGATGTGTATGAGATTTCAGCCATTGACCCTTGGTTTTTGGTGCAAATTGAAGATCTTATCAAGACAGAGCGCTTGTTATCCGCCAAGCCGCTCAGTGAAATCGATAAAGACGCCATGTTCAGAATTAAGCGTAAAGGCTTTTCTGACAAACGCCTGGGTGTGCTATTTGGCGTGAGTGAAAAAACCGTTCGCAGTCACCGCAACAAATTGGGTATCCATCCCGTTTATAAGCGAGTTGATACGTGTGCGGCGGAATTCTCAACCTCCACGGCTTACATGTACTCTACATATGAAGAAGAGTGTGAGTCTGAGCCCAGTGATCGTGAGAAGATCATGGTGCTGGGCGGTGGTCCCAACCGTATCGGTCAAGGTATCGAATTCGACTACTGTTGTGTTCATGCCGCGCTAGCTTGTCGTGAATACGGTTATGAAACCATTATGGTTAACTGTAACCCTGAAACCGTCTCTACGGACTACGACACATCCGATCGTCTCTACTTCGAGCCTGTAACACTGGAAGACGTCTTGGAGATTGTGCGCAAAGAACAGCCTAAAGGTGTGATCGTACAGTTTGGCGGTCAGACGCCGCTGAAATTGGCTCGTGCGCTTGAAGCGGAAGGTGTGCCGATTATTGGTACGTCTCCAGAGGCCATTGATCGCGCTGAAGATCGAGAGCGCTTTCAGCAAATGTTGATTCGTTTGGATTTGAAACAGCCCTCTAATGCCATTGTGAGATCAGACGAAGAAGCGGTGCGTCGAGCCGTCGATGTAGGCTATCCGTTGGTGGTTCGCCCGTCATATGTGTTGGGTGGTCGCGCCATGGAAATCGTGCACAAAGAAGAAGAATTGCGCGATTACATGCGTGAAGCCGTGAAAATCTCCGACGATGCGCCAGTGCTTCTGGATCACTTTCTTAACGCTGCCATCGAGGTAGACCTTGATGCCGTGAGTGACGGTCATGACGTTGTCATTGGCGCTATCATGCAGCATATCGAGCAGTGCGGTGTTCACTCTGGTGACTCGGCTTGTTCGTTGCCGCCGTATTCTCTGCCAGCTGATGTACAAGACGCTATGCGTGAGCAAGTTCGCAAGATGGCTGTCGAGCTGGGTGTGATTGGCTTAATGAATGTACAGTTGGCGTATCAAGACGGTGAGATCTATGTGATTGAGGTGAACCCTCGTGCATCACGTACCGTACCGTTTGTGTCCAAATGTATTGGTATTTCGTTGGCCAAAGTCGCAGCGTTGGTACAGACAGGCAAAACATTGGCAGAGCTTGGCTTTACCAAAGAGGTGGTGCCAGATTATTTCAGTGTCAAAGAAGCGGTTTTCCCGTTCAATAAGTTCCCTGCTGTTGACCCGATTCTTGGTCCTGAAATGCGCTCCACTGGTGAAGTCATGGGTGTGGGCGATACCTTCGCTGAGGCTTATTCCAAAGCTCAGATGGGGGCGGGTGATGAGATTCCAACGTCAGGCAAGGTCTTTATCAGTGTACGTGATTTTGACAAAGAGGATCTTCTGCCGGTCGCAAAAGAGTTATCCGACTTGGGGTTCAGTATTGTGGCAAGTCGCGGCACTGCAAAAGTACTGGCAGCTTGCGGTTTAGATGTTCAAGTGGTGAACAAGGTACAAGAGGGCCGGCCGCACATTGTGGATATGATTAAAAACGATGAAATTTCTATTGTGATTAATACCACAGAAGGTAAGCAGGCGATCAAAGACTCTTCGTCCATTCGACGCAGTGCGGAAAATCACAGCGTTTACTACACCACGACGATAGCGGGTGCTGCTGCCGTGTGCATGGCGCTGCGGTTCGGGCAGCGCCATCAAGTTCGCAGTCTACAAGAGTTACATAGGAGGGTCGCAGGATGACTAAAATACCGATGACCAAACAGGGCGCTGAAGCCCTGCGAGAAGAGCTTGAGCGGCTGAAAAAGGTGGATCGTCCGCGTATTGTGCAGGCGATCGCTGAGGCTCGTGAGCACGGCGACCTGAAAGAAAATGCGGAATACCATGCTGCGCGTGAGCAGCAAGGCTTTTGTGAGGGGCGTGTGCAGGAGATCGAAAGCAAGCTGTCGAACGCTCACGTCATCGATATCACTCAGATACCTCCGGGTGAGCGTGTCATCTTCGGTTCGACAGTGGTGATCATTAACCTGGATACCGAAGAATCGGTTACTTATCAGATTGTTGGTGATGATGAAGCCGACGTGAAGAAAAATAAGATTTCTGTGAACTCTCCGATCGCTCGTGGGTTGATTGGTAAAGAGGCGGGTGATGAGGTTGTTATTCGCACTCCAGGTGGTGAAGTTGAGTACGAAGTAGGCGAAGTGAAGTATATTTAAACGCTCGTCTGGGGTGGGCTTCAGAAAAACCAATAAGTTTAAAAATATCTGACATTTTAATGACTTATGGGTTGACGACTCTGAAATCCATCCCTATAATTCGCGTCCTTGGTTGGGGAGATGTAGCAACTCACCAAGTTGTGTTGATGCGGGGTGGAGCAGTCTGGTAGCTCGTCGGGCTCATAACCCGAAGGTCGTTGGTTCAAATCCAGCCCCCGCTACCAAATTCAAGTGTCCGGCTAGCGCTTGCAAAGCGTTGGTATTGGAACTTACGAAAAAGCCCCTTTATGGGGCTTTTTCGTATCTGTCGCATAGCGATGATGCTCTTAGGAGCGGTACAATGGTTGCCGAAAGGTGGCCGACGTTTGGATGGGCTTTATGCCCATTTTTTGTTTGTGGGTGGGTAGAGCAGATCATGGCATCAAAGCACGATAAGTTGGTTGAATTGTTAGCCCCCGTCGTTGAGTCCATGGGTTGCACGCTCTGGGGTTTAGAATATTTCTCTCAGGGGCGCCATAGTACGCTACGATTGTTTATCGAGCACCCAGATGGTGTTGGCCTGGCTGAGTGTGAAAACGTCAGCCGCCAAGTCAGCAGCGTTATGGACGTGGAAGATCCAATCGCCGGAGAGTACACCTTAGAGGTATCGTCTCCTGGTATAGATAGACCCTTATATACGCTAGCACAATTCGCGGATTATAAAGGGCAGCAAGTTGCTATTAAGTTGCGCTCAGCGTTCGATGGACGTCGTAAGTTTACGGGTGTTTTGAGTGGCGCTGAAGATGGTGACGTGCTGGTGGTGGTAGGTGAGGATGAATATGCATTCCCTATCGAGTCGATTGAAAAAGCAAACATTATTCCCCGTTTTTAGGGAAGCAAAGAAACCTATGCGCTGAAAGCTGGGTATGCCGGTTTCATCGGTAGCAGAGGCGGTTTCGGGTAAACGAGGCATTACACATGGGCAAAGAAATCCTTCTGGTTGCAGATGCAGTCTCTAACGAAAAAGGTGTCGATAAAGGCATTATTTTCGAAGCCATCGAGTTGGCTCTGGCTGCCGCCACCAAAAAACGCTATGACGAAGATTCAAGCGTTGAAGTCGTTATCGATCGTAGAACCGGTGATTACACTACGACCCGTCGCTGGGAGGTGGTCAGTGATGACACCATGGCGTTATTGGGAACTCAGTTCACCACAGAAGAAGCGCTCGAAAAAGATCCCAATTTGAAAGTGGGTGATGTCTATGCGGAAGTGGTTGAAAACGTAGAGTTCGGTCGCATTGCCGCCCAAACGGCCAAGCAAGTTATCGTCCAAAAAGTTCGCGAAGCCGAGCGTCAGCAAATCGTAGAGCAATACCGTGATCAAACCGGTGACCTTGTTCACGGCACTGTTAAGAAAGTGACACGCGATAGTATTATTGTTGATCTGGGCAATAACGCAGAAGGCTTGCTGCCTCGTGATCAGCTCGTTGGGCGTGAGGTGTTCCGCATGGGTGATCGCGTGCGTGCACTGTTGCTCGATGTGCGCACAGAGGTTAAAGGCCCGCAACTGTTCCTGAGCCGCTCTTGCCCAGAGATGCTGGTCGAGCTATTTAAGATTGAAGTTCCAGAAATATCCGAACAAGTTATTGAGCTAAAGGCTGCGGCTCGCGACCCTGGTTCTCGAGCAAAAATTGCAGTTCACACCAATGATGGTCGTATCGATCCAGTAGGTGCCTGTGTTGGTATGCGCGGATCGCGTGTGCAGGCGGTCTCTAATGAATTGGGTGGTGAGCGAATCGACATTATTTTGTGGGACGACAATCCCGCACAATTTGTAATCAATGCAATGGCGCCAGCAGAAATTGAATCCATTGTGGTGGATGAAGACGCCAATGCAATGGATGTGGCCGTGCGCGATGATAATCTTGCGCAGGCTATTGGTCGCAGCGGCCAAAACGTTCGTCTAGCCAGTGAGTTGTCTGGCTGGGAAATTAACGTAATGAGCGTTGAAGACTGGCAGGCGAAGCAAGAAGAAGAATCCGGCAGTTACATGGAAACATTCATGGATGCGCTGGATATTGATGAAGATGTCGCGGGTGTATTGGTTGATGAAGGCTTTACCTCGTTAGAAGAGATTGCCTATGTTCCTCTGGAAGAAATGTTAGGCATTGATGGTTTCGATGAGGATATCGCTGAAGAGTTGCGTTCAAGAGCGAAAGATGCGCTTTTGACTCTGGCTTTGGCCTCTGAAGAACAACTGGAAGACTCTGAACCAGCTGAAGATCTACTGAATATGGAAGGCATGGACAAACACCTTGCTTTTCTTCTGGCCAGCCGTGGTGTTATCACCATGGATGATTTGGCTGAGCAAGCCGTAGATGACTTGCTGGATATTGAAGGCATGGATCAAGATCGCGCAGCGGCATTAATTATGAAAGCACGCGAACCATGGTTTGCAGCTGAGCAAGAAGGCGTTGCTGAGTAATACGAGGATTGGGGATAAGACATGGCAGAAGTAACCGTTAGCGAGCTCGCTAAATCAGTAGGCACCTCAGAGGATCGCCTGCTGAAACAAATGGCTGAGGCCGGCCTCAAACACAGTTCAGAAACTGACGTTGTTTCTGACGAGGAAAAACAAACTTTGCTGGCTTATCTGAAAACCAGTCACGGTGAGGCAGCTGAGGCGCCGAAAAAAATCACTCTGAAACGAAAAACAACCACAACCCTGAAAACGGGCAGTGGCTCTGCGCGTAAAACCGTTAATGTTGAGGTTCGTAAAAAGCGTACCTACGTCAAGCGTGATCAAGAAGAGGAAGCGACACCACTGGTTGAAGAAGCACCTGATGTCGCAGAACCTATTGTTGAGGCAGAGGTTGCTGAGGTAGAGGCTGCTAGTGTTGAGCCACCAGTAGAAACTGTTCAGCCTGAGGAAGTTGAAGCCTCACCGGCACCTGATACTTCTGAAGTTGTTGAGGCGCCAGTGGACTCCGCTGAGCCTGCACCGACCAATAATCTGGTCGATGACGCAGAAGAGCGTCGTATTGCTGCAATGACAGCCAGACGCAAAGCCGATGAAGAACAGCAGGCTAAGCGCAAACGCGATGCAGACGCTAAGAAGTCTGCCCCAGTGACGGAAGAGCTGTCGGATGCGGAGTTGCGTGCTGAGGCTGAGGCAAAAGCCCTAAAAGCCCAACAAGAAGAAGAAAAAGGTAAGCACGGCAAGAAGAAAGAAAAAGTTATTGTCGAAGACGATGACGAAGAAACGGTACGTAAGAAAGCCGGTAAGTCGCCGAAGAAAGCCGGTGCTAAAAAGACGAACAAGAAAGCCTTGCTTAATGAGCTGGACGACGATATTGGAAGCGAAGCTATGATGGCGCGTCGTCGCGCATCACGTCCACCTATTAAGCTCACGAACAAACACGGATTCAAACGACCAACGAGCAAAATTGTGCACGAAGTTCAAATTCCCGAGGCGATTACAGTTGCCGAACTCGCCCAACGTATGAACGTTAAAGCCGGTGTTGTCGTCAAAACTTTGATGAAACTTGGCACCATGGCCACTATGAACCAGGTCTTAGATCAAGAGGCTGCTCAGCTAGTCGTTGAGGAGCTGGGCCACTCAGTGAAATTAATGACCGGCAATGAAGTCGAAGAGTCATTGGAAGAATTGGTAACGGCCGCGGCTGGCAATGAAGGTGAAATGCGTCCGCGAGCGCCCGTTGTTACTGTAATGGGGCACGTTGATCACGGAAAAACGTCATTGTTGGATTATATCCGCAAGGCCAAAGTGGTCAGCGGCGAAGCGGGCGGCATCACCCAGCATATCGGTGCTTACCGTGTACCTACCGACAAAGGCGAAATTGCTTTCTTGGATACACCAGGACACGCCGCATTTACATCAATGCGTGCCCGTGGTGCTCAGTGTACCGATGTGGTTATCCTAGTAGTGGCGGCCGATGACGGTGTTATGCCACAAACAGAAGAAGCGATTCTCCACGCTCGTGCCGCCAATGTTCCTTTGGTTGTTGCGATCAATAAGTGTGACAAAGAGCAGGCTGATCCAGATCGTGTTAAAAACGAGTTGGCGGCTAAAGATGTTATCCCTGAAGATTGGGGCGGCGATGTGCAGTTTATCCACGTGTCGGCCCACACAGGCGAGGGTATTGACGAGCTGTTGGAAGCGGTCTCGCTGCAAGCGGAGCTGCTAGAGCTACAAGCCCCAGTGGGTATTGCGGCACGTGGTGTTGTGATTGAGTCCCGTATGGACAAAGGTCGCGGTGTCGTTGCTACCGTTCTTGTGCAAGGTGGTAACCTTAAACGTGGTGATATCTTGCTGGCGGGTTACAGTTATGGCCGAGTTAAAGCCATGACCGATGAACGCGGTCAAGCGGTTACAGAGGCTGGCCCTTCAACTCCGGTAGAAATTCTTGGGTTGGATGTGGCACCTGATGCCGGTGAAGAGTTCTTGGTCGTGCCCAATGAGCGTCGTGCGCGTGAAGTCGCACAGCATCGTTCCGATAAAGATCGTCAAGATCGTCAGTTGCGCCAGCAAGCGGCTAAGCTGGAAAACATGTTTGCCAACATGGAATCTGGCGAGAAGAAAGTGCTGCCGGTGGTATTGAAAACCGATGTTCGTGGCTCACTCGAAGCCATTCAGTCAGCGCTGATGGATCTAGGTAACGATGAAGTACAAGTGAATATCATTGTATCTGGTGTCGGTGGCATTACTGAAAATGACATCAACTTAGCGTTAACTTCGGGCGCTATCGTGCTTGGCTTTAATGTGCGTGCCGATGGCAGCGCGCGTAAGCAGGCGGAAGCGGAAGCGGTCGAAATTCGCTACTACAGCATTATCTACCATCTGTTGGATGAAGTGAAAGCGGCCTTGTCTGGCATGCTAGACCCAGAGCGTGTGGAAGAGATCGTTGGTATTGCCGATGTGCGCGAAGTGTTCCGCTCGCCCAAGTTTGGTCAGGTGGCCGGCTGTATGGTGATCGAGGGTACGGTTTATCGCAATAAACCAATCCGCGTACTGCGTGACAACGTTGTGATTTATGAAGGCGAGCTGGAATCTTTGCGTCGCTTTAAAGACGACGTTAACGATGTTCGCAATGGCACTGAGTGTGGTATTGGTGTGAAAGACTACGATGTAAAAGTCGGCGACCAAATCGAAGTATTCGACGTTAAAGAGGTAGCACGCGAGCTCTAAGGCTGGCGTGTTATTGCTGAGGTAAGCAGAATCCATGGCTCGTGAGTTTAAGCGTACAGATCGTTTGGCGGATGCCGTTCAGCGCATTTTAGCCCAGCTGATCCAATTTGAAGTGCGTGACCCGCGTATTGGTATGGTAAATATCAATGACGTGACGGTCTCGCGTGACTTGTCTTTTGCTAAAGTCTTTGTCACTTATGTTGATCGTGTTACAGATGAAGAGTGCGAAGAAGCCACAGCGGCATTGAACAAAGCCAGCGGCTTTTTGCGCACGCAGTTAGCAAAAGAATTAGACATTCGCGTTACCCCGCGACTTAGCTTTGTTTACGACAAAACCTCTGTGCGTGGTCAACAGTTATCACAGCTTATTGATAAGGCCGTTCGTGAAGATCAGAGTGCTAACTCTGATGATAACGACCCGCCCACAGACACTTAGTTAGCTGGAGTCGTATTCTTGGGCAGAAAAGTGCGTGGGCGCCAGATCAGTGGTGTTTTGGTTCTGGATAAACCGACTGGTATGACATCTAATGATGCCTTACAACAGACCAAGCGTCTGTTGTATGCCGCTAAAGCTGGTCATACCGGCAGTTTGGATCCTTTAGCAACAGGTGTCTTACCTTTGTGTTTTGGTGAGGCCACCAAGTTTTCTCAGTTTCTTTTGGATGCTGATAAAAGGTATCTGACGACTTATCAGCTGGGAGCGTTCTCAACGACCGGTGATTCCGATGGCGAGTTGCTGGATCAAGTCAGCACGGCACACATTTCACTTGCCGATATCGAGCAGGCCTTAGAGGCTTTTCGTGGCGATATTCTACAAGTGCCGCCAATGTATTCAGCGTTAAAGCACAATGGTGAGCCTCTCTATAAGCTGGCCAGACAAGGCATCGAAATTGAGCGCGAAGCACGTCCAGTAACCGTTTATAGTATCGATGTGGTAGATTTTCGTGCCGGCGAGTTCGCACAAGTGGATTTGGATGTGCATTGCAGTAAAGGCACTTATATTCGCTCCATTGCTGAAGATTTAGGCAAAGCACTCAACGTAGGTGCGCATGTGTCTAAGCTTCATCGAACACAAGCTGGCCCTTTTACAGAGGCAGATGCCATAGGGCTAGAAGCGCTGCGTGAAGAGCGTGGTGAGCAGCTGGCCGAGGTCTTGGACCATCACCTGCTTCCTGAAGATACTCCTGTACAATCCCTGCCCCAATTAAACCTCGAGACCCATTCGGCCTATTACTTTGGTCAAGGGAACCCAGTTATGGATCAGCAGGTCTATCGTATTGGCGACGAAGGTGATATTGTTCGCGTCTTCAATGAAATTGGTGAATTTTTAGGCGTTGGGGTTCTAGACGACGAAGGTCGAGTGGCTCCGAAGCGTTTGGTCGTGAGAGGCTAATCACAATGTAGGCAAATCTGGTCTACAGTTGTGGTGTTAAAATACGTTCACCTAAGAATTAGCGGGTTTTCGGGTCTTTCGGAGCCGTTTATCTGTTGATGTACGATCCCTGAGGGATCTTGGCCATTCTGTAAATATGCGCGGGCTGGCTGGACTTCTAAGAGCATATTAAACGAGGAAAACATTATGGCACTGAGTGCTGCTCAAAAAGCTGAAATCGTAAAAGATTTTCAACAAGCTGAAGGTGATACCGGATCCCCAGAAGTGCAAGTTGCTTTATTGACGTTCAATATCAACAAGTTACAAGGTCACTTTGCTGATCATAAACAGGATCACCACTCACGCCGCGGTCTGATCCGTATGGTAAACCAGCGTCGTAAGCTGCTGGACTACCTGAAGGGTAAAGACGTTAGTCGCTATGCCACTCTGATCCAAAAGCTGGGTCTGCGTCGCTAAGTGACACCAAGTGCCCGCTTTTGCGGGCACTTTTTTTTCTCGACATTTTTCGACGAGCTAAACATAAAGCGCGTCGGTGCGAATTTGGTGAGGGCATAGCTCTGCCGCCATAGCCTGTTGGTTTGCGATTTTAATATTTAGCGCCGACAGTGAACTGGCAAAAGTCTGATTCAAATAGAAGAAACTAAACATAAAAGTCAGTAAGAAAGTCAAAAAGGAATATCTTGTGAATCCTGTCATTAAATCCTTTCAATATGGTAACGACACCGTCACTTTAGAAACTGGCCGTATAGCACGTCAGGCGACTGGTGCTGTGATGGTTACCATTGGTGATACCCAAGTACTGTGTACCGTTGTTGGCGCGAAAAGCGCTAAAGCGGGTCAGGACTTCTTTCCGTTGTCTGTACATTACATCGAAAAAGCTTATGCAGCCGGTAAAATCCCCGGTGGTTTTTTCAAACGTGAAGGTCGTCCTAGCGAAAAAGAAACATTAACGTCTCGATTGATTGATCGCCCTATTCGTCCTTTGTTTCCTAACGGTTATATGAACGAAGTACAGGTGGTTTGTACCGTTATGTCTGCCAGCAAAAATGTGGATCCGGACATTGCGGCCATGATCGGTACGTCTGCTGCATTGGCTATTTCTGGCATTCCATTCAGTGGTCCAATCGGTGCGGCGCGTGTTGGTTACACCCAGCAAGACGGTTACCTGCTGAACCCAGGCTATGATGTGTTGGCGACTTCCGAGTTGGATATGGTTGTGGCCGGTACTCAGGACGCTGTACTGATGGTTGAATCTGAAGCCAGCGAGTTGCCAGAAGACATCATGCTAGGTGCGGTGTTGTTTGCCCACCAAGAGCTTCAAGCGATTGTACAAGCGGTGAACGAGCTCGCCAAAGATGCAGCTAAGCCAGCCTGGGAGTGGGCGCCCGAAGCTGAAAAAACCGAGCTGAAAGAAGCCATTACTGCAACTTTTGGTGCACAAATCAAAGACGCTTATAAAATTACGGATAAAATGCAGCGCTACACTCGTTTGGGTGAGCTGCGTGATGAGGCCGTTGCACAGCTGTCTAGTGAAACCGTCAGCAGTGACGACATCAAAGGCGTATTCAGTAAGCTGGAAAAACAAACCGTTCGTCAGAGCGTTGTGGCCGGTGAGCCGCGTATCGATGGCCGTGACACCAAGACCGTTCGTCCGATTCAGGTTGAAGTGGGTACTTTGCCAAAAACTCACGGTTCGGCGCTGTTCACTCGTGGTGAAACTCAAGCCATCGTTGTGGCGACTCTGGGCTCTGCCCGTGATGCACAAATGATCGATGCTTTGGAAGGCTCACGTCGTGATCCGTTCATGCTGCACTACAATTTCCCTCCTTACTCTGTAGGTGAAGCGGGTCGTATGGGCGGTACTGGTCGTCGTGAGATTGGTCACGGTCGTTTGGCCCGTCGCGGTGTTGCTGCGGTTCTGCCAAAAGAAGATGAATTCCCGTATTCTATTCGTGTGGTTAGTGAAATTACAGAATCTAACGGATCGTCTTCCATGGCGTCTGTATGTGGTTCTTCACTGGCCCTGATGGACGCTGGTGTTCCCCTGAAAGCACCTGTAGCCGGTATTGCTATGGGCTTGGTGAAAGAAGATAACGGCTTTGCGGTTCTGACCGATATCTTGGGTGATGAAGATCACTTGGGCGATATGGACTTTAAAGTCGCTGGTACTGCTGACGGTATCACCGCGTTACAGATGGATATCAAGATCGAAGGTATCACTGAAGAAATCATGGAGATCGCATTAGCACAGGCACTGCAGGCTCGTCTGCATATCCTGGCTGAGATGAACAAAGTGATTGATAAGTCTCGTGACGGTGTTGCGTCTACTGCTCCTCAGTTTGAAACCCTCAAGGTTCACCCTGACAAAATCCGTGACATTATCGGTAAAGGTGGTGCGACCATTCGTTCTATTACCGAAGAAACTGGTGCATCGGTTGATATCGACGATGATGGAACGGTGAAGATTTACGGCGAAAGCACCGAATCTTTGCAAGCGGCGTTGGCTCGTATTGGTGAAATTACTGCAGAAGCTGAGATTGGCGAGATTTACGAAGGTAAAGTCGTTCGTATTGTCGATTTCGGTGCTTTTGTTAACTTTTTACCGGGCAAGGACGGTTTGGTTCACATTTCGCAAATCGCTGAAGAGCGTGTTAACAGCGTTACTGATTATTTGAAAGAAGGTCAGATGGTACGCGTTAAGTGTTTGGATGTTGATCAGCGTGGCCGTATCAAGCTGTCAATTAAAGAAGCTTTGAAGGATGAGGCTCCAGCTCCCGCGGCTGAGCCGAGCACAGATGCCGAATAAGATTTAACGGTATCCAGCTTCTAAAATACCCGCCCAGTGCGGGTATTTTTTTGTTTGTTGAATGGAAATGCCGTATTGGGGTTGTCGTTTAATCTCAAGATAGTGGTTGATATAAAGAAGATTTATGGCTGACGGCTGGTTAGTGGTTGGTCATTGTTGTGAGCTATGCCACACTTAAGTCTAGACCCTTTGGGGATTGGCGAGCGAATCTTTATTGTCACGTTTATATGAGCCCTACGTACTTTTTGCGAAAAACGGTAAATTTTGCCTTTTCTGTGATGTTTTTAGCGTTGTCATGCTCCGCCGTCGGCAGTGCTATTCAGGCTGGTTACGACAGAGTCTACAGCATACAAGTAGCGACTTATAAAAACCCCGAGACAGGTCAACTGTTTGCTCAGCAAAACAGCCATATACCTTTTTCTTGTCGCGTCAAAAATAACGGCTTATTTGCTCTTTACTACGGTATCTACCCAAATATGGGGAGCGCCCAAGAGCACCTACACGATTATGCACAGCTCAAAGATTTGGGCGCTTATGTTGTCACGCTGGAAAACGTTCATTTTGAACCTTGCCTAAGCTTGGCCGAAAAGATTAGGAATGAGCAGAAAGAAGCTTCTCAGCGCCGTTTATGCACTGACTGCAGTGCTTCTGAATTGGTGAATGATTACTTGAATCGTGGCGGGCCGTTGGCATCACCTGAGGGGTAATGCCAAGCTTTTGTGTGTCGTCTCGGGTACTTCAAGGCAGGGGATTAGCGACGGAACACTACCGTACGCCGCCCGTTTAATAAGATGCGTTGTTCGGCATACCAGCGTACCGCTCGATACAGCACCACACTTTCGATATCGTGACCAATTTCCACCAGTTGCTCTGGGGTATTGCTGTGGGAGACGCGCTCAACTTCCTGTTCAATAATGGGCCCCTCGTCGAGGTCGGCTGTCACAAAGTGTGCGGTGGCACCAATCAGTTTAACGCCACGGTCATAAGCTTGGTGGTAGGGGCGGGCGCCTTTAAAACCGGGTAAAAACGAGTGGTGGATATTAATAGCACGGCCTGTCAATTGATGGCAAAGGTTGTCTGAAAGGATTTGCATGTATCGGGCAAGTACCAACAAATCTGCTTTTGTGTCTTGCATAACCTGCAATATCTTTGCTTCTTGCTCTGGTTTGGTTTCAGGTGTGACGGGAAGGAAATAAAACGGCACGTTATACCATTCCACCAAGTCTCGCATGTCGTTGTGATTTGACACTACGGCCACAATGTCAATTGGCAGTGTCCCTTCTTTCCACTTGTGAAGCATGGCATTTAGGCAGTGACCCCAACGCGAAACCGCAATCACTACCTTCGGCTTTTGGCTCAGATCTCTAAGCTGCCAGTCCATATTGTCACGCTCAACCAATTGTGCGAATTCTTCACGTAGCTGGTTGACGCTCGGTGAGTCGGCATCTACTGGGGCTAATTCTGTGCGCATAAAAAAGCGCTTTTCTTGACGATCCTCGAATTGCGCAGCGTCTTCGATATTGTAGCGACGACGGGCTAACAGTCCGGTGACATCGGCGACAATACCGGGCCTGTCGGGGCAGCTAAGGGTCAATACCAAGCGTTGTTCCATGTTTTGGTCACTTCTTTTCAGGGGGGGAATGAACAAAAGGCTATTATGTTACCAAACTCCTTCAGTCAGTGTCCTTAGTCGGCTGCCATAATTGATCATAATTTGCCTCGCCATAGCCGTTATTGCTCCTCTTTAAAGCCCTGTTTGTGCGTTTTACTAACATCAAATCCAAACAGGAGATGTAGCAATGAAAAAATTATTGATGATGAGTGTTTTGAGTGGCTCGGTAGCAGTAGCAAATTTGACTCATGCTGAAGTCTCGCAGGCGACACATGCGAAACAGGGAGCACTGTTCACTACAACCTCCCTTGTCGGGGCGATTGTGGGTGGACCGCTGGGCTTTTTAGCCGGGGCGGTAGGAGGTGCTTATTTGGGTGAACAAATCGAAAAGGCCGATAGCGTGACGACGATGAAAGATGCATTAGCAACAGCGGATAACCAGGTCATTCACTTACAGCAGGATTTGACCGCAATGGAGCAGCGCCAGCAGCAGTGGTTGGATATGGCGATGGATATGATCAACACACCAGTTTTATTCCAAACTGCGGCTGATACGCTGTCTGATTCTGGCCATAAAAAAATCCGATCTCTCGCCACACTGCTTAAAGCCGAACCACAATTAACTGTGCGCCTAGACGGATTCGCTGATCCACGTGGCACTGATGAATACAATAATGTGTTGTCTCACTATCGTGCTACTGCGGTTCGTGATGCTCTTGTGGCTGCAGGGGTTAAGCAGGAGCGCATCGTCGTTTTTAGTCATGGTGCCAATCGGTCTGTTGCTGCTCAAGGTGATTTAGAGGCCTATGCGCGTGAACGCCGAGTGGAGATTGGTCTCTCAGAAGCGCAAAACAACACAGATGTCGTAATGAATTAAGTGCTAAGTAGAAACCTGGAGCTTGGTTTGGGGGCTATGTCGCTACCATAGGTGTGCCGTTTATCACTCTGGCCACGTGTGAGGTTTTTAGCGTACGGAGGCCCTCGTAGAGAGGTATAAATTTAGGTAAGTGGTTTTCTGATGTCGTGCAGATAATGTCAGTAGAGAGACAGGTTATGACGTATACTACGCGAATAGGCCGTCAGGCTTACGAAGTATCATGACCTGTTTTCACTGCAAGAGCGATCGAAAAAATATGGAACCCTTATCAGAAAATATTGAAGAAAACTTGGATCGTTTTATTGTCGAGGCCATCGAAACAGGCTGCGTATGGGCACTTGAAGGTCCAGACGGATTCGCTGTCTGTCCTTCTGAGGGCAGTGATGATGTTGACGTTATGCCGTTCTGGTCTCAACCTGAGTTTGCACAAGCGGTTTGCTTGGATGATTGGGCCGTGTATAAACCTGTTCCGGTTTCTCTCGATGAATTCTTAGACGAGTGGGTGGATGGAATGCACGCTGATGTTCTGCTGGTGGGAATCAATTGGACAGAGGAATTAGAAGGCGTTGAAATGGAGCCTTTAGATTTAGCCGAAGAATTTGATAGCGAGCTGGAATAAGCTGCTGCGCATTTATGTCATTTTTACCCGTACTTGCCCCATTTCCTAACTGATCCGTGTGCCAACGCAGAACCATAAATGTTCTTTCAGGCCCTCATAATATTTATTTGTTGTACAGTCCTTTTAAGTCGCGGCATATTTTGTCTATGGCCTGATCGTAGAGGCTTGGATATTGATGGCATTGCTTTAGGAATTGTGCACATGGGTAAAAAGTTTGTGGTTGATATGGACGACGTCTTCGAAGATGGAGAAGACGTTAATATCGACTATTTTGACGTGCGGCGTGAGCGCCAAGAAAAGATGCGTCGCAAGACCGAATTGCGCCGATTAATGGAAGACAGACAAGAGCGTTTGCGTCTCTCCGATCTTTTGGGTATGCACATTCCCGATGAGTGGATCTCTGATTTGGATCGGTCTCATAAATGATTAGATCGTTTCAAAAAGGCTGTGATGCTAGAGCCTAAACAGCTCGATAATCTCGGGGATAAACTCTAAGCGATTCAGGTTGGTCTGGTGCAAAGCGTAGACTTCCCGAGAAAATGTTGGTGCATCGACGACACGCTCCACACCTTGCTTTTGCAGTTGCGGAAGAATGGTTTCGGGCACAAAAGCCGAACCGCCTTGGCCCAGCAAATAGGCTTCGGCAATACTGGCTATCTTAGTATGAAGTACGGGGGGTTGCGTATCGGGTAAGCGCTTGCTGTGAAACATCGCGAACGCCGTGCCCCAATCGACATAGATGTAAGCATTTTTTACCGCCTCTTTTGCCTTGATCTCCGGGTGACTGCTCACCATAACCAACTTCAATTTACCGATAGGCGTTGCGCTAATATTGGGCAAGTTCACTGGTTCAAACAAAAAACCCAGATCAACCACACCCTCTTGAAGAAATCGAAGTAACTCGTCAGAAGAACAGGCATCAGCTCTTAAAGCCAGTTCCGGGAAACGGCGATGAAGGCAAGGTAGTTTGTCCTGCAGAATAAAGCGCCACAGGCCCGTTGTGGATCCAAGGCTCAGTTGCATCTTCTGTTCTTGTTTGAGCGCAACGTCTTGCTTCGCTCGGGACCACGCCATCAGCATAGTTTCGGCATGAGGGATCAGTCGCTCCCCTTCCGTTGTTAGCTGAATATTATTGCGGGCTCGTACAAACAAACTAACCCCCAAGCTTTCCTCCAGCAGCTTGATGCGAGCGCTCACGGCGGCTTGTGTTAGGTATAGGTTTTCGGAGGCTTTACCAAAGTGGCGAGTTTTGTTGACTTCGAGAAAAGTTTTAAAAAGTTCTATGTCCATATGGGCGGAGTCAATAATGAAAAGAAATGCTCTCTGCAACAAGCTTTACGGGGCTTTCAGCACGGCAGGTGGTGACAGTAAGCAAAGATCCTGACCTTATCATTGCGCTTAGGTGCTGCCAAGTAGAAACCCCTAATGGCTATGAGCCGATCATTACTGTGATTGAAATCAAAATCAGTTTATTGGTTGCACGTACAACAAAAAAAACTTATTAAAACTTTCATAAAAATTTGATGTTCACCTGAGACTATATAGACATAATGACGCCGACTGGCTGTTTTTGACAGTGTCACGAGTGCTGTTGTTAAGCTAGAGAGCAAAAGGCTAGAGATTTAAAACGCTAAAGTGGTATTCCTATGTACTCTAAAGGCCCGTTGAGGGTTTAGAGAAAAGCAGAGAGGTTAAGATAAGCCGATGAGAACACGAGACTACTATCTTGGACGTAGCTTTTCCGACCCAGTGAACTACCCATATGGGATAGAAAAATCTGGTGACTATTCTGTGAAAGAATGCAAAATACTGTGTTCAATAGGTAATCTTTTTGCCGCACTACGAAAAGAAGAGGTCGCAGACCCTGCTCTCGAAGATTTTAGGTTGTTGGAAGTTGTGGCTGAGCAGGCCGAGCCAGAAAATGATCTTGAGCGCGTTTATTTAAAGTATTGGAAACGTACCCACCCAGAAGGCTATGTGCCTTCTATGATTTTAACAGGTGGCTCTGTTGATTTTAGTGATGGTTACTCTTTCAGCGATTAAACCCCTTTAGCTCAGCCCCGAACTCTGCCATGCAGCATCAGATTTTAGCAATAAAAGCTGCTGCATGCGCTTTTTGCCGACCATAAAGTGAAAGGTTTACCCAAGGCTTTTAGGGTTCTCTTTAGGTTTTATTGTAGTCATCAAGGTTGCCGAGTTGTTACTTTTTTTATCCCAACGAATGCTCTACCATTAATTAACCCGATGGTTAAGGCCTGAGATCGGCGTCTTCCCATATATTCCGCACACCCATTCATGCCCTCATTGATTGCATGATCACCCTATTTCAAGTGAATTTTATTATGCGCATCGCTGTACTTTCTCGTAACCCCAATCTTTATTCTACTCGACGTTTAAAAGAAGCCGGAGAGCAGAGGGGGCATGAGATTGATATTATTGATACTTTGCACTGCTACATGGATATCACCCAAAGTCGTCCAGCGGTTCGGTATCACGGGGAAGAGCTTCCTTATTACGATGCCGTTATTCCTCGCATTGGCGCTTCAGTTACCTTTTATGGCACTGCGGTTGTCCGGCAGTTTGAAATGATGGGCACGTTCTGTGTGAATGAGTCTGTGGCGATTAGTCGCTCAAGGGACAAGTTGCGCTCTTTGCAGTTGATGTCTCGTAAAGGGGTTGGCTTGCCACGTACTGGCTTTGCGAATAGGCCCGACAACATTAAGGATTTGATTAAAAACGTCGGTGGGGCGCCGCTGGTGATTAAATTGTTGGAAGGGACACAAGGTATCGGTGTTGTATTGGCTGACACCAACAAAAACGCTGAGAGTATTATTGAAGCGTTTATGGGGTTAAAAGCGGATATTCTAGTGCAGGAATTTATTAAAGAAGCGGGTGGTGCGGATATTCGCTGTTTTGTGATCGGCGGAAAAGTGGTGGCATCTATGAAGAGGCAAGGCGCGGAGGGTGAGTTTCGGTCTAATTTGCACCGTGGGGGCAGCGCGTCATTGATCCGACTGAGCCCTGCAGAGCGCGCTACGGCGGTTAATGCGGCTAAAGTTATGGGGCTCAATGTGTGCGGGGTGGATATCTTGCAGTCGAATAATGGGCCGGTTGTTATGGAGGTAAATTCTTCGCCGGGCCTAGAAGGCATTGAAACAGCTTCTGGCCGTGATGTGGCCTCTCTTGTGTTTGACTTTATTGAAAAAGAAGCCAAGCCAAACAACACTAAAACACGCGGCAAGGGTTAAGTCGGAACCCTTTTTTTGACGGTATAGGAGCGAGCATTCTGTGCAAGAAAAATTGATTATTGGCTGCCTTGAGCAATGTGATTTACTGGAATGGGGCATAGAAGACCTCACCGTTCGCGTGGATACGGGCGCTAAAACCTCATCATTGCATGTCAATAACATTCGGGCGTGCAAATTGGGTTCTAAGCCTGCCGTTAAATTCGATTTGCATCCTGATATTTATAACGTCGAAACGGTGCTTGAATGTCAGGCGATTATCAAAGATGTTCGCAGGGTCAAATCGTCCAATGGAGCGGTTGAGCAGCGTTACGTGATCAGCACCCCAATAACATTAGGTGGGCACAGCTGGCCGGTGGAAATAACGTTAACTGACCGTTCGGACATGAGCTACCTAATGCTGTTGGGGCGTGAGGGAATGGCCAATCGAGTGCTTGTAGACCCTTCCCAATCGTTCATTTTAGAAAAGAAATAACACTCATGGCTTCAGCGGCTGAGCGTTTTCAGGCTGAAGCCAGTTAAAACCAACGTTTGTATTTAAACCAAGCAATCAGTGAGGTGGCAATCAATGCCATGGTGCTGAGTAAAATGAAATAGCCATTCTTGAACCCCAGTTCGGGGATATTTTCAAAGTTCATGCCATAGACGCCCGCTAAGAAACCCAAAGGTACAAAGATGGCCGTAATAACCGTGAGCACGCGCATGGTGATATTTAATTGATGGGACGTGATGGATATATAGCTGTCGATCATGTCGCCACAGATGTCATAGTGCATCTGTGTCAGACTCGATAACCGTTCAAAGCGATCATCGAGATCAATTAAATGATGCTGTTCTGATTCCCCCCGCAGAAACTCGCTGTTCATGGTTCTCAATTGCGCCGACATGGAGTGATGGTAACCGAAGATCCTTTTTAAGCGGATCAGGCAGGCCTTGTAGCTAGCCAACTTACTCAGTGCCGATTCACCGTTTGTACCGTAAAGTTCATCTTCCAACGTGTTCAACTCATCTTCAAAAGCCAAGACGTGATCAAGATACAAACCTGATGAGGTATGCATGATTTGTAGAGCCAGCTGCGACGGTGTCGTCAGTAGCTCTGGCTTAAGTTGATCTTTAATAACCGCGTCAATGCCCATTGAGTGTTCTGGGTGAACCGTAATCAAATAATTAGAACCCACAAATAGACCTATGTTCTGATGCTCAAAACTGAGCAGAGAGGTCTTTTTAAAAATACCGCGATAGAGTAAAAATAAGTGTTCTTGAAACGCTTCGACTTTAGGCGGATGACGCATTCGCAGTGCATCCTTAATGGCCAATGCATGACAGCCAAGATCTCCTAATAATCGTTCTACTTCGGCTATGTTTTTCTGGCCGTGCTGTATGTCAATCCAAATGCTAGAGTCGGGATGTTGTCGCCAGGTATTAATTAGAGACTGATCACCTGTTTTAATAGGTTGATGTTCGGCTGATACAAAAAATGTTTTTATCACGAAAATTTTATCTCCACCCTTATGGGGCACGGAATGCATAAATGGCACTGATTAAATCAGACAAGTCGATGACCAATGGGACAACGCTTAAAGAAAGAGCAGCGACCCAAGCCCCAGGAAAATGGCAAAGCCAACAACATCTGTCACTGTAGTTAAAATCACGGCGGAAGCGATTGCTGGATCTATTTTTAACTTTTCTAAAACGAACGGAATGTAAGTCCCTGAGGCTGCCGCGGCTAAACTGTTGATCATTACGGCTAGCCAAATGATCAGACCAAGCCCCAAGGAGTCAAACCACCAACCCACAATACAAGCGATGAGAAAGCCGATTAAGGTACCGTTTAGCAACGCTACGCGCGTTTCCTTGTTGAGTAACAATCGAATATTGGCGTCGGTGATGTGATTGAGCGCTTGTCCTCTTAAGGTGACAGCCAGAGTTTGACTGCCCGCAATTCCGCCCATACTGGCTACGACAGGCATTAAAATTGCGAGAGCAACCACTTGCTGTAGCGCGTGCTCAAAGAAACCAATTACCCATGAGGCAAGGAAAGCGGTCGCTAAGTTAATGCACAGCCAGATGGCCCGCAATTTTGCTGCAACTTTGACTGGGCTGAATAGATCCTCTTCGCTGCTGGCTGTTTCACTGAGGTTGGCCATGACCAAGCCATCACGGACTTCATTAAGCAAGGTGGACACCGCCAGTGCTCCCACTACTTGATGATTGCGAGTCACAGGCAAGTAGGATATTTCACCCTCAAGTGAAATGTGATGAGTTGCGCTAAGCATTTCATCTTCTAGATCAAGTTCGCTGATGGGTTCCGCCACTTTATCGACTTCGCTGGAGGGGTCGCTATTGAACAGTGTGGATATAGGAATATGCCCAAGCAGAGCCTTGGACTCGTCCACTAGAAATACAGCGGCGACAAACTCTCTTTTTCGCAATCGCTCCAGGACTGATCCGATAGAGATGCCTGAGCGTACCCTTAAAATGTTGCGCTGCATAAAGCGGCCAACTTGCTCATCGCTGAAGCTAAGAGCTTGCTGCAATTCTTCAGACGTGTCCTGATCCAGTTCCAGCAGGATAGCTTCCGTCATCTCGCGAGGTAATAAATCCGCAAATGCCACCAAATCCTGAGCTTCTGCATTTAACTGGATATGTCTGCGCTCTTCCTTTGGCAACGCGTGAATCAAGTTCTTGGCGGTTTCCCATTGCAGCTCGGCTATCACACCCCACTGTTCGGGTTTGGGGATGATTGGCCATAGGCGCAAGCGCATCGTGGCAGGTACACATTCGAGTATGTGTGACCACTGAAGGTTGTTCAGCGTCTCGAAAACCGGCATAAGCTCTTCTAAACTGTCTTCAGGCGTGGTTTGAAGGACAGATTCAAGCAGTGCATCAATCGCGTCATTGGCGTCGATATCTTGAGCGGTGGCTGTCATAGGGTTCTCATGTAAGGAGCGTGTGAGGGGTGAGTGCTATGCTTAACTTATCTGAACAGTGAATATCCACAAAAGGTGTGCTGTTGCTGCATGGGTGCAGTGTAGAAGAACTCAGAGTGTAAAAGAACAAGAAACACGCACAATACACTGCGATGCGAATAATAATTTTAATAACAGTATAGGAGAGAATTTTGAATCATAAAATTAGAGAAGGTCATTTTAAGCGGCTTTATATAGGGGTGACGGGTTTTATCATTGTGTTTTTAGCTGGATGCGATTGGGGGCAACCCTGCGTGTCTTGTCAAGTGGATGTAGAAAGCCTTGAAAGTCACAAAAAGTTCAAGCGGCCACCGCCAAGCTTTAAAGATATGGCCGACGTTAAAGAAAAGAAGAAGGCGTTTTTCGGGTATTTATCCCCTATGATCGATAAAGCCAACCGCGAAGTATTGGTCGAACGAACAAAGTTATTGGCTATTGTAAATGCCTCAGTACCCTTGGGCGAAAAAGACGCCAAGTTTGTTGATAAAATGTGCAAAAAATATCGACAGAAGTGTGAGATTGATGCCGAGTCTGTAAAGATCAATGCCAAAGCAATCGCATTGAAAATAGGCACGGTTCCCCCTTCTATGGCCCTAGCTCAGTCAGCAAATGAATCCGCATGGGGAACCTCTCGATTTGCTTTAGACGGCAATAACTTTTTTGGGCAGTGGTGTTTTGTAAAGGGTTGCGGATTGGTGCCTTCTTCGCGCAACAAGGGCGCCAGTCATGAAGTGAGAGCTTTCGATTCGGCTATGGAGTCTGTAAGGGGCTATGTGCTTAATCTGAATACGACATCAGCCTATCGACACTTTAGGTCTATGCGTGCGAGTTTCAGGGATCAAGGCCAACCATTAAAAGGAACACAGTTAGTCGAAGGTTTAGATGAATACTCCGAGCGAGGTGAGGCTTACATACATGAAATCCGTTCCATGATAAGAAGCAACAAGCTTTCTGTGTACGATGACTTGTATTGGCAGAACCTAGGGGCATGGATCGTTGCGAAAAACTGATTCCCAGCTTTTCGCTATCCGCACGAGTGTCATGTTTTCTGTTCGGGTTCCACTATACTGATTGGGTGAGACGTCGTTTGTGAGCCGCTGTATACAGAAACGTGAGGGAAGGGTATTTCGATACCTTTCTCATCAAACAGAGCTTTGATTTGCATTAGGAGGTCACTTCTGACCTCTCTAAACCTCTCAGATTTCGTCCAAACAGAAAGCTTCAAATCTACTGATGATGCAGCGAAATCCGATAACATGCAGGTGGGAACGGGCTCTTCTAAAATTCTGAGCTCGTCGTCAGCCATAGCTAATAATAATTCCGAGACCTGTTTGATGTCCTCTTTGTAAGCCACGCCAATGATCAGATCAATCCGCCGGATAGGAAATTTTGATAAGTTAACAAAAGTGGTTTTGATTAAGGCTTCGTTGGGGATGCGAACAAACAAGTTATCGAACGTGCGCAGTTTGACGGATAGCAAGTCAATACTAATCACTTCGCCGGTATCGGTGCCGACTTGTATGAGATCGCCAATTTGGAAGGGCTTTTCCCCCAGTAAAAATAAGCCACTGATCAAGTTAGACGCCGAGGTCTGTGACGCAAAGCCAACGGCGACGGTTAGAATTCCCGCTGCCCCAAGCAGTACACCCAGCTTAAAGCCCAGCTGATCAATACTCATCACCACAAACAAGATGAAAATACTGTAAAAGATTGCCCGGCTGGTTATAGAGCGCGAGTGAGCCGTGAGCTTATGTTGTGTTGTCTGCACGAACAGTTTTTGTACCAGCTTTGCCAGTAGCCAGCCAAGCACAATGGTCATACACGCTTTTACCATCATCCAAATGCTGAGGGTGTCTAATACAGAAACAGAGGTCGCGTCATTCATAGTGTTTTTTTGCCCATCAAGGTTTCAAAGTGGGTTTGGGGCGTGTTGTTTAAGCAAACAAATTAGACCAGGCATTAATCAACACCCCTTTCTCGGCCGTTTTGCGTGCCTCGAATAATCGGGGATGCTGGGCTTCTGATGGGTGTATTTTAACGATTCCCTGTCCATTGTCCGGATCCATCGTGAACTTTAGCGTTTCGGTGGTCAATTGGTTGTCGATGAGAAAAACAGAGAGGTATGGCATCGGTATGCTAAGGCGCTCCAGTTTGCTGTCGGTTGTACTTTTATTGTGTAAGACAATAGGAGTCAGTACCCGATGTGGTACTTTAGATAGCAGGTTCTTGTTCAGCCGAGCATGAGTTTTGGAGCCATAACAAAGCTCTCCTTTGCCTGTGAGATCCCCCATCCAAGTATCGGATAAAGGCTGTACGGGGAGTTCTTTGCAGAGGTGGCCCGAGAGCTCCAAGCCCAGCCAGATCGGAGTTGTAACATACAGCGTCACTTTTGTATTTGCCGTAATGGTTAGCGGGGAAAAGGGCCTAACCACCACTGGGCGATCGGGCAGTCGCGGGGTCATTCTGATCGTTGGGATCAGTTCGGAGAGCACCATTCGTTCGTTTGGCTTGTTAGCAAAAACGGTGTCATCGAAATCATCTGCTTCTTTCGCGATTTCATTCTTTTGCCATTGGTAGAACAGTTGCCATTCATGAATTTCACGGCGAATGGCGAGTTTCATATGACCAATATTTAAACTTACCGTTGGCTCCTCTGCGTTGAATGCGGTGGACCAGAACGTGTCTGGACGGCTGAGCGCTTGTGTCAGCGATTGATTCATGAGAAATGTCTTTTGCCTTTTATATTGTGGAGCAAGTGTAGAGCGAATCTGAGCATCGTGAAAGCGTTGAGCCATCGGTGTTTTGCGCGTTAAAAACATCTGCGGGGCACAAACGAAGTGTTACACGGAATCTCTTGCAGACACAGTGCTTCATGATCTTTCGATTTATGGCTTGCTGTTGGCGCCGAAGAGAGCCATTTAAGCCCTGTGGGCTTTGTTATTGGATAGCAATGGGAAAAGTTATTTTCTAAGGTAGAGTCGACTGGGTGACCATTTTACGTGACGCTGTCATACAGCAGGCCCTGCGTGCTGGGGGTAGGTTTTTGAATATCTGCCGGAGATCTTTAGTTAACCAGTCCTTCGGCCATTTTTATGTCTTCATCCACAAGACCGAACAGATAGTCGTGAAGAATATCTACCATGTTGCTGGCAACGTAGCTGTCTAGCTCTGTGAGTGAGTCACAAAATGGGGATATAGCTTCGATATCGACATGGCGATAATCATCAGTTACCAGCAAAAAGCGTTTGTTGAGTGCGCTTTGATCGACAGTTTCAAGGACTCGAAAACTAAAATCCATACACAGCCTTAAAAGGTGAGGGAAACGAGTTTCCTGCCGGTTCAAAAAGCGAACTTCTCTAGACGCCTTAAACTCTTCTGTGGGCGAGTTACTGGTCATGGTGAACCTCTTGTCTTTTAATGAAAGCCTTATTGATGTGGTGTTGGTACTGTGCATTCCTGTGCCCACGCTGAGTGTAAGTTATTAGGTTGAGTTTCAGCTCTTAGTCGATCAGCCATAACCATTATGCCGAAAAGTTTTACTTTTTTATGGCAATTTAGCGATTCTGAGCTAAAGCTACCAAATAATGGTGTCTTTGGTAATCTTTTTGAGTAGGAAAAATGCTGTTGAGTGATAAATTGTGAGCCAGTTCAGTCTTGGGAATGCTCTATATAGCCAATGATTTACGCTGTCACCAGGCTCGTGCGTTATAGAACCCTCAGGCGGAAGGCAATAATAAGAGCGACTGATCACTCAACCAGCATTGGAAGGTTGATGTCTTTCAGCGTAGACTAAAATTGATCTTAACCTATGCGGCCCGTGGGTTTTCAGTGAATGTGCGGTTGTCACACATTGCTGATATGCCTTCAATCATGACATTGATAGCCGCTTCAGTTATCACAACGCGAGAGGATTGCGGATGATGGATTCCATTAAAGTATCAGAGTGTATGAGCCGACAATTTGTGTCTTTTTCTGTAGAGACTCCAGTCGTAGAAGCTGCAATAGCGTTAATAAAAAATGAGTTGATGGGCGGACCTGTCGTCGATGAGAACAAAAAGCTGATTGGTTGGATTTCTGAGCAAGATTGTATCGGGGTTGTTAGTCAGGCGATGTATTACGCTGAGCGAGTGGCGACCGTAGGCGAGGTGATGGCGTCTGACGTGTTAACAGCGAATGAAGAGGTTAACGCCATGGATGTGGCTGAAAACATGAAAAAAACCAAACGCAAGCTATTGCCAGTGGTTGATAGTGAGCACCGAGTGCTTGGCGTCGTGGCTCGTCGGCATATACTCAAGGCTATGCTAGATCGTATTGCAAAACAAATCAGCAGCTAGGCTTTCCCCAGTTTTTTTGTTTGCTGGTTGGCCCGTATCAATACCAGTTGATACAGGCCAACTAACACTAGACTAAGTTTTCCATTGAGC
>CBFHKY010000016.1:43029-62418 GCA_965656525.1 Pseudomaricurvus sp.
GAGTACGCTTCTGAGCAAATCAGCTTTTGCTGTCATCACTAGCCGGATATATATCGAGTTACCCGTCTAGGTAATGTTTCGGCCCCCGTCTACTGCCAGTATTTGACCGGTGACGTAATCATTCGAGATCAGCATAGCAACGGCCTGAGCAATATTGCTCGGTTGGCCTATGACGTCCATAGGAACCCGGCTGAGAGTGAGCTCTTTCCCTGCATCGTCCAGTTCGGCAGCCTGTTCAGGCCATAAAATAGCACCAGGTGCGACGCCATTTACCCTGACTTCGGGCGCTAATTCCAGTGCCAGTGATTTTACTAACATGACATTGGCGGCTTTCGCCATACAGTACACGGTATGCTCTGGACGTGGGATGTCTGCTTGGATGTCGGTGATGTTAATGATATTGCCACGCCGTTGGCGCAGTTCATCGGCCAGCGCTTGGCTTAAGAAGAAAGGTGCTTTTGCATTGCTGGCCATCAGTGTATCCCAGTCGTCTATTGTGGCGATACCAATAGGTGTGGGGTAATAAACAGAGGCATTGTTGATTAAAGCGTCGATACGACCGAAGCCAGTTAGGCTGTCTTGTGCCAGCTGCAAGACAGCAGACTGATCACTCAGATCCGCTTGCAGAACCAAAGCGCTCTCGGGGCTGCTTGTGTTTAATTGGGCCGCCAGTCTGTCAGCATCGTTTCTAGATGCGTTACAGTGCACGATAATGCGATAACCCATCTGGTGCAAAGTAGTGGCGATGCAGGCACCAATGCGGCGAGCCGCGCCGGTGATCAACGCGACGGGGGCGTCATGACTGTGATGATGAGGCATAGAGGCTTACTCTGTTGTTCGGATGAAAAAGGAGATCCAGTTGTACGTTATGGGGCGGTTTGTTCGATCAAAGCGTGCAGTGCTTGGATACGATTTTTTTGTATCGCATCGCCTAACGCCTTACCTTTAAACCCTTGTTTGATAAGTGATTGAACTTCTACCGCCGCACAGCGTGCCTGTGCATCCAGTAGATATTGTCCCTGAGGATAGGGTGTTTGTTCAAACCCTGTTCGGCCTCTGGCGTCGGCTGTGCAGGCCAGAACAAACCGTTGTAACTTTTCAGGTCGTCGAAAGGCATCTAATCGCTGCAGCAGATTAAACAATGTGCTGGCTTTCAGCTCGAAAGCTCTGTGGCAGTTGGTGTGATCTTGAGCGACGGCCAAGCTTAGCTCTCGGTGCTGTTTTGGGACAGCCATACGCTCACAAAATTGCTTTATTAGCGGCAGGCTGCGTGCCTCATGGGCGATGTGTCGTGGCCATTCCTCGCGCGCGGTGGTGCCTTTGCCCAAATCGTGTATCAAGGCCGCCAGTAACACGGCGGTATCGTTGGTTAAAGCACGCGCGGCTTGCAGTGACAACAATGCATGAACACCGCAGTCTATTTCGGGGTGATGAGCCGGAGGTTGTGGTACACCGAACAGCTGATCTAATTCAGGCATGATCACCGCGAGAGCGTGGCACTCTCGTAACGTGCGAATAAAGACATGAGGTGAACGCTCTTGTAAGGCTTTTTCACACTCCTTCCAAACACGTTCTGCTACCAAATGAGAGGCTTCGCCACTCGCAACGATGCTTTTCATAAGCTCGGTGGTTTCGTTGGCCACCCGAAATCCTAAGTGGTGGTAGCGTGCGGCAAAGCGCGCAACACGTAAAATGCGCACAGGATCTTCCACAAAGGCCTCACCCACATGCCGTAAGACCTTATGTTGAAGATCTTCTTGGCCACCATAGGGGTCAATCAAGTTACCGTCGCTGTCCATAGACATGGCATTGATGGTGAGATCGCGACGAGCAAGATCTTGCTCTAAGGTGATGTTGGGCGCGGTATGGAAAGTGAAACCAGAATAGCCTGGTCCGGATTTACGCTCTGTGCGCGCTAGGGCGTATTCTTCAGCCGTGTCTGGGTGTAAAAAAACAGGAAAGTCTTTACCAACGGGCCGAAAACCTTTGTCGAGCATGTCGTTGGGGGTGGCACCAACCACTACCCAATCTCGCTCATGATAGGGATAACCCAATAATTGATCGCGAACCGCGCCACCCACAAGATATGTTTTCATGGGGTGAGTATACAGGTCTCGGACCATAAGCGTGACCCGAAAATACCCGTTTATCGCTGCGCGACTTAAAACGCCTTAGCCTTCAGAGTGCGTGCTGCTGTTTTTTAAAATTCTTAAATAGCAGTAGTGTGATCTCTGTCTGCTTCAACTAATGATAAGCGTAGGCCTCACCTTAGCTTATCTGGAAGCATAATTTCGGCTTTTGTATGCCAGGAATATACATACCTTTTCCCTGACAAGCAGCCAATTAAAGATTCGCCCCTTAATGAGAAGAAAACGGCATCAATAGTGGGTTTTCCTGAGATGTCTCTTTTTTGGGTGGGCAGTGGTGAGTAGCCGTGATGCGATTGTCTTGCATGGAGTGTAAGTGAACATCGAAGCCCCACAGGCGATGAACGTGCTTGAGAACTTCCGCGGTTGACTCCCCGAGAGGCTGTCGATTGTGTTGAATATGTTGCAACGTTAAAGAGCGGTCGCCTCGAATGTCCACGCGCTGTACTTGAATGTTTGGCTCTCGGTTACCTAGATTATACTGGCCTGCTAATGCTTCACGAACACGTTGATAGCCGCGTTCATCATGAATGGCGTTCACTTCAATGTTATCTTTTCTGTCGTCGTCCGTAATACAAAAAAGTTGTAAGTCTCGCATAACCTTGGGCGATAAATACTGTAGGATAAAACTTTCATCTTTAAAGTTTTGCATGGCAAAGTGCAAAGTATCTACCCAATCACTGCCAGCAATATCGGGAAACCATTGCTTGTCTTCTTCAGTGGGGGTTTCACATATGCGACGAATATCACTCATCATATGAAACCCTAAGGTATAAGGGTTGATACCATTGAAGTACGGGCTGTCGTAAGGCGGTTGATAAATAACACTAGAATGTGATTGTAAAAACTCCAGCATAAAACCTTCTGTCACAAGACCGCGATCAAACATCGTGTTGAGCAGTGTATAGTGCCAAAATGTAGCCCAGCCTTCGTTCATGACTTGTGTTTGTCGCTGCGGATAAAAATATTGCGCAATTTTACGGACAATACGAACCACTTCTCGTTGCCAGGGTTCAAGAAGTGGTGCATTTTTCTCGATAAAATATAAAAGGTTTTCTTGAGGTTCTTCTGGAAAACAAGCGCTCTGATCGTGGTGGTTGTCGTGGTCTTGTCTGGGAATTGTTCGCCAGAGATCATTGACCTGTTTCTGTAAATACGCTTCACGTTCTTCTTGCCGATGTTGCTCTTCAGCGGCGGAAATCGGGTAAGGACGCTTATAGCGATCAACACCGTAGTTCATGAGTGCATGGCACGAATCCAACACGGCTTCAACTTCATCAATGCCATAGCGAGATTCACACCGAGCAATGTAATTCTTCGCAAACAATAAATAATCAATGATAGAGTCAGCATCGGTCCAAGCTTGGAACAAGTAATTGCCTTTAAAAAACGAGTTGTGACCATAGCAGGCGTGAGCGATTACGAGCGCCTGCATGGCCATGGTGTTCTCTTCCATGAGGTAGGCAATACAGGGATTGGAGTTGATGACAATTTCGTAAGCCAGCCCCATTTGACCACGTTTGTAAGATTGTTCCGTGCTTAAAAACTGTTTGCCGTAAGACCAGTGATGGTAACCCAGAGGCATTCCCACAGACGCATAAGCATCCATCATTTGCTCTGAACTGATGACCTCAATTTGATTGGGGTAAGTCTCTAAACGATACTCTTTAGCAATTTCACCAATTGCCTTATCGTATTCTTGTATAAGGTCAAAAGACCACTCTGATGTTTCTGATATGGGTTGTCTTCGAGGTTTACTGTTGTCGTTAAGATCTGAGTGCGAGTATTGAGACGCTTCAATATGGTTGTCTGGCTTTTTAGGTTCTTTCATACGACGACTCACTGTGACATTTTTTTCTGAAAGAGTTCTCGGAAAACAGGGTATATATCACCGGTATCCACAATTTGTTGCATGGCAAATACATCGCTGTGGCTGGTCTGCACCTCTGCATACTCCTCCCAAAGGGCTTGGTGTTCCCGTGGCGTGATTTCAATATAAGAGTAATACTGAAGTTTTGGCAGCAGGTCGTTAATCAGTAAATCAGAGCAAACAGATGAATCATCGTTCCAGTTGTCACCATCAGAGGCTTGGGCACCATAAATGTTCCATTCAGAAACGGGGTAGCGTTCTTCCAAAATGTCCTTCATAAGTTTTAGTGCGCTGGACACAATCGTTCCGCCCGTTTCCCGAGAGTAAAAAAACTCCTCTTCATCGACTTCTTTTGCGCACGTGTGATGGCGAATGAACACTACTTCCGTGCGCTCATAATTTCTTTGCAAAAAAAGATAAAGCAGAATGAAAAAGCGCTTAGCGATATCTTTAGTAGCTTGCGTCATGGACCCAGACACATCCATGATACAAAACATAACGGCCTTTGATCGAGGCTGAGGATCCTTGACGTGTAAATTGTATTTTAAGTCGAAGTCATCCAGCCAAGGAACACGTTTAATTTTGGCTCGAAGAGTAGAAATCGTTTCTTGCAGGGTTTCAATTTTTTTAGAGTTTCTCAGTGCTGGGTCAAGGTTTTCTTCTTGGTTGAGTTCTTCTTCTAGGACTTTTAATTTTTTTCGCTTTCCCGAGGTTAACGCTATGCGTCTGGCATTGGCAGACCGAAGAGAGCGAACAATGTTGATCTTGCCTGGACTGCCTTCATTGGCAATACCTGCCCGACGCATTCTAAATTCTTCACTGCCAGCCAGCTGGCGTTTTACAAGGTTTGGTAGTTCAAGATCCTCAAACATGAAGTCTAAAAATTCATCCTGTGTGATCTGAAAGACAAAGTCGTCCATTCCTTCACCTTGATCGCTAGCACCTTCCCCTGATCCTCCACCGCCTCCGCCAGAAGGTGGTCGTGAGATTTGATCGCCTTGAACAAATTCCTTGTTTCCTGGTAACACTCGGTTGTTGGCGCCACCTTGACCGTGGTGGAAAATGGGCTCGCCTAAATCTTTACTGGGAATACTGATTTGTTCGCCTCTATCTATCTCTTTTATAGAGCGACTATTTACGGATTCAGACACCGCCTTTTTGATGTGCTTTCGGTAACGACGTAAAAAACGCTGCCGATTGACAGTGCTTTTGTTTTTTGTATTGAGGCGTCGATCAATGATATAGCTCATAGCGCCCTCTGAGTCTGGAGGAGGATTGCCCCGAGCACGGCTCGGGGCAGAATAACCAGTACCGCCGATAAACGTATACTGGTATTTTTTAGCTTCAGTTTATTGGGATTTACGGACGCGTAAATACCACTCTGAAAGCAAGCGCACCTGTTTTTCGGTATAACCTCTTTCTACCATTCGGTCGACAAAGTCTTCATGTTTTCTTTGGTCGCTGTCCGATGCCTTGGCGTTGAAAGAGATAACAGGCAGTAAGTCTTCTGTGTTAGAAAACATTTTTTTCTCGATCACAGTGCGCAGTTTTTCGTAACTGTTCCAAACTGGGTTGTTGCCATTGTTGTTGGCGCGCGCGCGCAGAACAAAATTAACAATTTCGTTGCGGAAGTCTTTTGGGTTGCTGATTCCAGCGGGTTTTTCAATTTTTTCCAGCTCTTCATTCAGTGAGCTTCGGTTTAATATCTCGCCGGTTTCTGGATCGCGAAACTCTTGATCTTGAATCCAGAAGTCGGCATATGTGACATACCGATCAAAAATGTTTTGTCCATATTCCGCGTAAGATTCCAGGTACGCCGTTTGAATTTCTTTGCCAATAAATTCAACATAACGTGGTGCTAAAAACTCTTTGATAAATGAAAGGTAGCGCTCTTGCAGTTCAGGCTGGAATTGCTCTTGCTCGATTTTTTGCTCCAGAACATACAATAGATGAACAGGGTTGGCGGCAATTTCAGTAGGATCAAAGTTAAAAACTTTAGACAGAATCTTAAAGGCGAATCGGGTAGATAGACCAGCCATGCCTTCGTCGACACCCGCGTTGTCATGATATTCCTGTATGGATTTCGCTTTTGGGTCTGTGTCTTTGAGATTTTCGCCATCATAGACGCGCATCTTTGAATAGATGTTGGAGTTCTCTGGTTCTTTCATTCGGGAAAGAATCGAAAACTGCGCCAGCATTTTTAAGGTGTCGGGAGCACAGGGAGCGCTCGACAAGGAGCTGTTTTCTAATAATTTTTGGTATATGTGGACTTCTTCTGACACGCGCAGGCAATAGGGGACTTTCACAATGTAAACACGGTCAATAAAGGCTTCATTGTTTTTGTTATTCTTAAACGTTTGCCACTCTGATTCATTAGAGTGCGCGAGAATAATGCCCTCGAAAGGAATCGCGCCAAGCCCTTCAGTGCTGTTGTAATTGCCTTCTTGAGTGGCCGTTAACAACGGGTGTAGCACCTTGATAGGGGCTTTGAACATTTCCACAAACTCCATGATGCCCTGATTCGAGCGGCATAAGCCGCCAGAATAACTGTAAGCGTCGGGGTCATTTTGCGGGAAATCTTCCAGTTTTCGAATGTCCACTTTGCCTACCAAAGAGGAAATATCTTGGTTGTTTTCGTCACCGGGCTCGGTTTTTGATATGGCTACTTGGTCTAGGATTGATGGGTACACCTTTACGACCCGGAATTGGCTGATATCCCCTTTGTACTCGTGCAAGCGTTTGACAGCCCAGGGCGACATGATGGTTTTGCTGTAGCGTCGAGGAATACCATAGTCTTCTTCAAGGATTTGACCGTCTTCATTGACATCAAACAGCGCCAAAGGCGATTCAAAAACAGGTGAACCTTTAATGCAATAGATTGGCTCTTTTTCCATCAAGGCTTTCAGTTTTTCGGCAAGCGAAGATTTACCCCCGCCAACGGGGCCGAGCAAATACAGAATTTGTTTCTTTTCTTCTAGCCCTTGGGCCGCATGTTTAAAAAAGGAAACGATTTGTTCTATGCATTCTTCCATGCCATAGAAGTCTTCAAAGGCTTTGTAGCGTTTAATGATTTTGTTTGAAAAGATACGGCTGAGGCGAGGGTCTTTAGAGGTATCGACAACTTCAGATTCGCCGATGGCCATCAGCATACGTTCAGCTGCAGTGGCATAAACAATAGGGTTTTGTTTACAAAGATCCAGATACTCTTGGATACTAAACTCTTCCTCTTGGGTTGCAGTGTAGCGGTCACGATAGTGGCTAAAAATACTCATGGCTCATCTCCTGGGTAGGGTTGCCCTTTGAGCTTACGACCGTGAAAACGCATCAGGCGTTTCGCCGAGCTCAGGTCAACTACGTGTCACGTTGTGCTGGTCAATTAGAAATTTGGCCCCCTTGTGCCGGGTAGTAAAGTAGTGCCTTACCTTAAAGGCACCGGTAGATACACTAAGCATAGTTGTTAAAATAAAGCTTGGCGTTATGCATGAACAATTCGATGCTCCAAGAATAGAGAAAGCTGTCACTTCGGGTTAAAGTACGCATCACTGGTAATCTCGGTTTGTTGTTTGAGATAACGGCCGTCAAAAAAACATCACCATTCATACTCTTCTATGGACATAATATGACTAAGCAAAATGCGGGCCTAATATTGGTAACCGGCGGAGCGGGATACATTGGAAGTCACACTTGTGTGGAGTTAATACAAGCAGGTTTTGAGCCTCTTATTGTTGATAATTTTTGCAACAGTAAGCCCCAGGCGCTTAAACGTTTAGAAGAGATCACAGGGCGAGCGATTCCGTTTATAAAGGCCGATATCGGTGATAAAGACGCGATGAGAGCAATTTTTAGCGATCACAATATTTCTGCTGTGCTGCACTTTGCGGGGCTTAAGGCGGTGGGTGAGTCTTGTGAAATGCCTTTGGCGTACTATCAAAATAACGTCAGCGGTACGGTTTCTTTGTGTGAAGTGATGGCTGAATTTGATGTGTTTGATTTGATTTTTAGCTCGTCGGCCACGGTTTATGGTGATCCGGTGAGTGTACCTATCGACGAGAGCTTCTTAACATCGGCCACTAACCCTTATGGACGCAGCAAATTAATTGTAGAGGAAATACTTCAAGACGTTTGTCTGGCGGCCAATTCACCGTGGCGGGTTAGTTTGCTGCGCTATTTTAACCCAATTGGTGCTCACGAAAGTGGCAAAATCGGTGAAGACCCACAGGGTATCCCGAATAATTTATTGCCTTATGTGGCTCAAGTGGCAGTGGGCAAGCTTGAGAAGCTGAATGTGTTTGGTAACGATTACCCGACGGCCGACGGTACGGGTGTCAGAGATTATATTCATGTGGTGGATCTGGCAAAAGGTCACGTGAAAGCCCTAGAGTTTTTGCGCCAGTCTGGTGCAGGTTGCTACACCCACAACTTGGGCACCGGTACAGGGTACAGTGTGCTGGAGGTGGTAAAGGCTTTTGAAACGGCCAGTGATCAATCAATTCCTTACTCAGTCCAAGCGCGACGTACGGGGGATATAGCAGAGTGTTATGCCAACCCGGAAAAAGCTTCCCGCGAGCTAGGTTGGGTGGCTCAATTCGATTTATCTCGTATGATGATAGATGCTTGGCGTTGGCAATCCGGTAACCCCAACGGTTACGAGTAGAATTTGAATCCACTGGCGCCAGAATTCTGCCCAGTTTGAGTGATTAGCTACGTCTCAGGCTGGCAGGATTTTCGCCATTGTATGGGGCGGTGAGCGTTCAATGCTTTGGCGAGCCGTAACGCCAAGTTCTGGTGCCGTTGGCTAAGATAGACGTACGATTGTTGTTCGCTTAAGTCCGTTGTTACTTGCGCCAGAGCGGTATGGAATTGTTTCTCAACCTGTGTTTTGGTCTCTTTGGGCAGAACAAAAAAGTCTAGGCGGCCGGCTTCCAGCATTTTGATGGCGCTATCAAGGCGCTCAGTTTCGTGGAAGCGGCTGTCTGGCCAGAGCTTTAGAATGTCTTCGTGAACTGGAGCTAAGTGGGGAAAAATACCAATATTAAGTGTTTGGTGATTAATGGTTCCGTTTGCAGAGTCGAGCCGATAACCTGCATAGCACGCCGATATAAACGCGGCCGGTACTTTCACGAGGCCGTGTTGAGTCGTGGATAAGGTGGCGGAGCCGAGTACAGCATCAATATTGCCGTCTTGCAGTTCTCTGAAAGCCCGCCGTCTAGGCAGTTCAATCGCCTCAAAACCATAGCCAATGTCTTTGAGCGATTGCTTCAGCCAGATCGTATAGACGCTTGAACCATCAGCGGGTTTTAACGTCGCGTAGGTGCTGAAAGTCATGACTGGCATTTCATCAGCACGTACGGGTGTTGTTACTAAAGTTATGATGAACAACATGAAAACAGCGGCAGCAAAAACGAGCTGTCTGACGGAGGCTGGCATCCCATTCCACCTTTTGTCGTTTATATCATTATAATTATAAGGCATAGCGCCCAGTCAATGATAGCTTTCTGCTGATGACATTTTGTGTTGCCGATGGATCTGCGTGCTATGCAATAGGGCGCCTTAAAAAAGCGACGGCATGACTTTATATAGGAAAAGTGAGCGACTAAGCGCTGTTTCATGCTGGCATCATGGCTCTTGCGCTTAGGATTGCATACAATACAGCGCCTTTACTATCAGTTGCGAGCGTTATGACGTCTGAAATACTCCCCACTAAACAAAAAGTTGGTTTTGTTTCCCTCGGGTGCCCAAAAGCACTGGTGGATTCTGAACGCATTCTGACCAAGCTCAAGCTTGATGGTTACGATGTGGTATCGGATTACGATAATGCCGATGTTGTTGTGGTCAACACCTGTGGATTTATCGACAGTGCGAAGCGGGAGTCTATGGATGCGATCGAAGAGGCCATGCGTGAAAACGGTAAGGTCATCGTTACTGGCTGTATGGGCAAGGGGACAGACGCTGATGCGATCAAGCAAGCTAATCCGGGGGTTTTGAGCGTTAGCGGCCCTGCGGATTACGACACGGTGATGAATGCTGTACATGAGTTCATGCCTCCTGCAGCACAAAATCCTCATCGTCATGAGCTGGTACCCCCCGAGGGGGTTAAGCTAACACCCGGTCATTATGCGTATTTAAAGATATCAGAAGGCTGCAATCACCGTTGCACATTCTGCATTATTCCAGACATGCGAGGCGATTTAGTAAGCCGTCCACTGCACGATGTGCTAGTAGAGGCGCGACAGCTGGTAGAGAGCGGTGTACAAGAACTACTGGTGATCTCTCAAGACACCAGCGCCTATGGTGTTGATACGAAATTTAAGTTGGATCTGAACGAAGGTCGTGAAACTCGTATGCAAGACTTGGCTGTTGCCCTTGGCGAGCTAGGTGTTTGGGTGCGCATGCATTACGTTTATCCTTATCCCCATGTGGATAAAGTGATCCCTCTGATGGCCGAAGGTAAAATCCTGCCTTATCTGGATATTCCTTTTCAGCACGCCAGCCCCAGAATTCTAAAGTTGATGAAACGTCCAGCTCACGCTGAAAAAGTGCTTGGCCGTATTAAAAAATGGCGCGAAATCTGTCCAGAGCTGACCATTAGATCCACCTTTATCGTGGGTTTTCCGGGCGAAACGGAAGAAGATTTCCAGATCTTATTGGATTTTTTGGAAGAGGCTCAGTTGGATCGTGTGGGCTGTTTTAAATACTCCCCTGTGGAAGGTGCGCGAGCTAACGATTTGCCTGACCCTATCCCCGAAGCTGTTCAGCAAGAACGTTGGGAGCGATTTATGGCCACCCAGCAGCGTATCAGTTCTGCGCGATTGCAGCGCAAAATTGGTCAGGTGGTAGAAGTGCTGATTGATGAAGTGGACGAAGAAGGCGCTATTGGTCGCACATGGGCCGATGCTCCAGAAATCGATGGCATGGTTTATCTGAATGAAGAGTTCGATGTTCAGGTAGGCAACCGTGTAGCGGTAACCATCGAGCACGCGGATGAATATGATCTGTGGGGTTCAGTCGTTCGCTAGGGGGCTTCCCGCCTGTGGTACATTGCTGATGTGTGTCATGTTCATCGCAGCCTTGGCGTGGTGAGCGCAAAAATGGAGGTTCGATGTGATCGACAGCCATTGCCATTGGGATTTTAATGTTTTTGCTGCAGGTCGCTCTGCGCAGTTAGAGGCTTTTGCTGCAGCGGGGATATCCCACTTGGTGTTGCCGGGTGTAGCGCCGTCCCAGTGGCCAGTTTTGGAGCAGTTAACGCAGCGTTTTTCACAGGCGCCTTGCCGTCTGTTGGCCGCGTTTGGTGTTCACCCTTGGTGGGGCGAGCAGCTCATGCAAAGTGATGATGCCACCCAATGGCAAACCTGCATTGTTGATTATATACAGCAACATGGTGTGGCAATCGGCGAGTGTGGTTTGGATGGCAGTCTCAACTGGGCTATGTCAGATCAATGCCGGCTGTTTGAGTGGCACCTGCAATTGGCTTGCGAGTTGAAACGGCCTTTACTGATCCATGCCCACAAAGCACATAACCCGGTATTGCGGCAGCTGAATCGCTATAAGCCACCTAAAGGGGGTGTGATTCATGGCTTTTCAGGCAGTCTTGAGCTGGCACAACAATACTGGCGACGGGGTTTTTATATCGGTGTCGGCGGTACAATTACCTACCCGCGAGCGCAGAAAACACGACGGGCCATAGCATCGATGCCCATAGAAAGTCTGCTGCTGGAAACCGATGCTCCCGATATGCCCTTACAGGGGTTTCAAGGGCAGCCGAACTCACCGCAACAGTTGCCGCTGGTGGCTCAAGCGCTGGCAGATTTGCAGAAGAAGCCATTAACCCTTATTAAACAACAAACCACCCTCAATGCTCGGCAGTTGTTCGGGCTGACAGAATCAGACATCTTTCTATGAGCTTTGACAGCATCGCGTTTAAGTCACACTTTCCTCTGTTCAATCACGCGGAAAACTCTCAATTGGTGTATCTGGATAATGCCGCCACCACTCAGCGTCCGCAGCCTGTGCTAGATGCGATGATGGACTTTTATTCACGCACTAATGCCAACACGCATCGTTCCAGCCATCGTCTAGCCCGTCAAGCCACAGCGATGGTGGAGTTGGTCCGAGCGCAGGCCGCCAGATTTATTCACGCGGCTAGCCGTGACGAAATCATTTTCACACGTGGCGCTACCGAAGCGCTTAACTTACTCGCCGCCAGTCTTGCTGAAACCTTGCAGCCGGGTGATGAAATTTTACTGTCTGAAGCTGAGCATCACGCTAACTTAGTGCCTTGGCAGATGGCGGCGCAGCGTTACGAGTTAACGTTGCGCTATCTGCCTTCCGTACAAGGGTGCCCTGATTGGCAAGATCTTTCAAAGTATGTGAGCGCTCGCACTCGTGTGGTGAGTTTGACGGCGGCCTCGAACGCACTGGGTTATAGAGCACCCATCGAAAACTGGCGTCAGCAAGTGGGCCCCGATTGCGTCTTGATTATTGATGCTTCCCAGCGATTGGCTCACGAGGTAATTGATGTTCAGGCACTCGGGTGTGATTTTTTAGTCGGATCAGCGCATAAATTTTATGGGCCTACAGGGATCGGTGTGCTTTATGGGCGGCAGCAACGTTTGGCTGAATTACCGCCGTGGCAGGGTGGTGGGGAGATGATCCAACGGGTGACGCTGACGCACAGTGACTTTGCCGAAGCACCACACCGCTTTGAAGCCGGCACATCTTCACTGGCGGCGATTGCCGGCTTGGGAGCGTGTTTTGATTTTTTACAGGCGCAAGATCGCTCTGCTATGGCCACCTATGAATCCCACTTAAATCGATATCTGCATACTGAGTTGCAGCAGCTTTGTTTGTCTTTGCCGGTTACCCTGCTGACAGAGCACCGCAATAACGTGGGTGTCGCGGCTTTGGCAAGCAGGCCAAACGGTGCTGTTTCGATGGCTGATCTGGGTCATTGGTTGGATGAGCACGACATTGCTGTTCGTGTTGGGCATCACTGTGCTGAACCCTTAAGTGATCACCTGGGAATATCAGGCAGTCTGAGGATTTCTCTTGCCGCCTACAACACTCGGGCTGATGTCGATGCGTTGATAATGGCGTTGAAACACTTCTCGGTAGGCGAAGAGGTACTGCCGTCGCTTAACCCAGACCTGGAATGGCCCGCCGACGATTTAAGCACTGTTACTTTAGCGGATCTACGGGATCAACCAAGTTGGCAAAAGCGCTACCGGCAGCTCACTCGATGGGCGGCGTTGATGCAGCAAAAGCCAGCCATTCGTATGGAGTCGAATCGGGTGCCTGGCTGTGAATCAAAAGTGTGGATTGTCCATCGGCAGCAGGGGGGCAAACACCATTTTCTGATCGATACAGATTCCAGAGTGTTGCAGGGCTTGTCTATTTTACTCTTGCTTTTGTTTAATGATAAAAGCCGAGAAGACATGGCCTCGGTAGATTTAGAGCAGACCTTTGCAGAACTGGGATTGGATAAGTATTTAAGTGAGTCGCGTAATAATGGCTTTCGTGCGTTGGCTGATTTTATGCGTGCTTGTTAAGTTCATTGATAAAAACGAACACGAAGTAAATGGGGGTTGCTCGTCGACCATCATGACAGGGGGAAAGAGTGCTGTACGTATTTATAGTGAACGCGGTGGTTGTATCGCTTTGCGTATTGGTTCACTACGAGTTTCTTGACCGTCTTGCGCGCTACGTTCCTAGAATGAAGGTGCATCATCGCTATAGAGTGTTAATGGGCGTTTTTGGCGCACTGGTGGCACACGCGGTGGAAATATGGGTATTTGCCATTGCTTACTATGGTATGACTAAATTTGAAGGTTGGGGTGGGTTAACTGGTAATTTTGATGGCAGCCTGATGGACTGTGTGTATTTTTCCTTCACAGTTTATACCACATTGGGGTTTGGGGATATTGAGCCTATGGGGTACCTTCGCTATTTAACGGGGTTTGAATCTCTAACGGGATTGGTACTCATTACTTGGACGGCGTCATTTTTGTACCTAGAAATGCGCAAGCACTGGCAAACCGAAAACGAAGGGTGAGCTTGCCAACGAGTTCAATCAACGCTAAACGCTAAGTGTGACTGAGTTTATTTTGCGATTCTTTTTTAACCGTTTCTCGCTCGTGCTTAGCCAGTAGTTTTTCCAGCCCTCGTGACACGGCGATAAAGCCAAAGCTGGCCGTCACCATGGTGACGCTGCCAAACCCACCGCTGCAATCTTGTTTGACTCCCGCACTCAAGCTGTCTTTGCTTTGACACGTGCCTCCGTCGGCCGAGGGATAGGTCATTTGTTCTGTGGAATAAACCGCCTCGATGGAAAAGACACGCTTGGGGTTACGAGAAAAGTTGTGCTGACGCCTTAACGTATTGCGCACTTTGGCCAGCAGTGGATCGTTGGTGGTTTTGGCCAGATCGCCACTGGTGATGTGTCTAGGGTCCAGTTTGCCACCTGCAGAGCCCACGGTAATGACGATTTTTTTTTGCCGCTTGCAGTAATTAATGAGCTTCGCTTTCACGCTCGCACTGTCGATGGCATCGATCACAAGGTCAGAGCAGGGGCTGATCAGCTCTGCCATATTATCCTGGTCTAAAAAATCATCGACACAGTGCAGCACCAAATCTGGGTTGATGTCTTTAAGGCGCTCTGCCATCGCGCTGATTTTTTGTTGGCCAATGGTGCTTTGTAGGGCATGCAACTGGCGATTGGTATTAGTAATACAGATATCATCCATATCAATCAGCGTAATGGTGCCCACACCCGACCGAGCTAGCGCTTCAGCCGCCCATGTGCCGACACCGCCTATTCCCACTACGGTGACGTGTGCGCTGTGAAACCACGATAAGGCTTGCTCGCCGTAGAGTCGGGCAACACCACCAAAGCGTTGCAGGTAGGATTGGCTGGGCGGAGCATCCAAGGAAGACGACAAAGACATAAGGGCTGATCAGGCTATTGAATAAAGTCGGCAGTTTAGCAAAAAGGGGCAATTGACGCAGGGTGTTTGGGAAGGTAATGAGAAGATTGTTTGGCTGGGCTAACGCTTCAGAATCCGCAGAAGCGTAAATTTTCGTTGGCTTGATGTAGGTCTAAAGGTTTTTTCTGATCTTTTCGCTATAATGTGAATCAGCTTATTGTCTGATTGCCCTTTTGGGTTGATTGCCCTTTTGGGAACCAATCACTTCCGGTGGCGTCAGATTGCGATGTATGAGTCAGTGTAGGTTTTTAATGAAAACAATGTCGAACAACCCCTCCCCGCTGTATACAAAAATTCGTGATGTGTTCCAACACGGTTTTAAGATCGATTGGGTAAATACCTGTTTTATTTCCATTACCCATTTATTATGCCTTTTGGTGACACCATTGGCCTACTGGTATGCGCCAGAGGGCTTCTGGAAGGTTATGTTAGGGTGGACAGTTTTTCACGTTTTGTTCGCTGGCCTATCGATTACGGTCTATGCCCATCGCTTGATTGCTCATGGAGCCGCGAAAGAGGTTAGCTGGCCTGTGCATGTACTGTTTGGTTTCGTGGGGCAGGTGATGGCAATTCAAGGCAGCGTGCGCCGTTGGGCGGCGATGCACGTGATTCATCACGGTGTCGATCGCAGTGGCAAGCATCATCTTGATCCCTACAGTGCGACGTGGTTCGACAGTGGTTGGCGTAACTTTCTTTGGTCTCACATGCTGACCTATTTCTTTCATCACCCGCACGTTTCGGAAGTCGAAAAAGCATTTCAGGCCAAGAATGACAAAGTTTTGGTATGGCAGGATAAGCTGTATTTACCTTTGCTTATTTTGTGGAACTTTTTAGTACCTCTCGCGCTTGGTATGGTGATAACAAGTTCGTTAGTGGGTGGCTTGTGCTTGATGATGGCGTCGGTTTGCAGCTTTATTCTTGTGCAGCACAATACATGGACCGTAAACAGTGTGACCCACATGTGGGGATTTACCAAGGGCGCGATCAGCTCAGCTAAGAACAATTACATTTGGTTAGGGCCTTTTGGTGAGGGTAACCACCATGCTGATCATCACGATTTCGGTCGCGATTATCGCAATGGTTTTGGTTGGAGCGGCTGGTTGCTGGATCCGACCCGTTATGTGATCTTACTGCTGCACAAGCTGGGTTTGGTGAAAGGGCTTTACCGAGCCAGTAAGCGCCAAGAAGCTGAAATACTGGCTCGTCGTGCACTGCAAAAAGCTCAGGTGAAGTCGCAGCCTACTTGCTGGTCACGCTGGGAGACTCAATTAGAGTCTTTGAAAGCGGATTGGTTAGAAGCTACGCACCAGTGGGAAACATTCAGAGCCAAACGCCTGACACTGGAAAACATGCACTTACCGCAGTTGGAATTGCAGCACAAGTTGGATGTTTTAAAAGCGGAAATGGAAATCGCCCGCCGCGCCATGAAAGCACGCAAGCAGGCGTTTTTTGATGCGCTCTATGAAATGACCACACTGCCTTACAGCATGTCTTGAGGCTCTTCTGACACCATAACAGTATCGCTAGATTCGGCCACGTGCTCACCGTGCATAGGGTCGAGTTTGGACGTGTGATTGGGGGCTTCTGCCGTTGCTGGGCGATTCGGTGATGCGGCTGTGGCGTGTAACAGTCGCTCAGGCTCACTGGTGCCCTGCTCACGATCAAACTCACACTCCAGCCCCCACCCTTCAGTTGTTGGGTAGACACTGATCAGCGCAAACCCATTGCCTGGGTAAAAACGACTGTGAACCTCGCACCGCAGATCAGCCTCAGAGCCTGCGGTTTCTCTCGGAACATCAAACGTTTCGTTTGCTGCCATAATCTCGGGAGTGGAATTCACAAAGGTCAGCGGTGCATATAACGCAGAACTGTGAATAGAGTAAACCTGAATGGGCTTTTCTTGAGCGCCTTGATGCAATTTGATGTCCACCACAGACGACAAGTGTTCATCACCCGACAGAAAGATCAAATTGCGGTGGTCGCCGGTGGCAATGATGTTCAATAGTTGATTCAAGCTGCGCGGGTAACCATCCCATGCATCGGCGTGTAAGGTGCTGCCATCATTTAAGGTGCTTTTCAGGCGTCTGGGTAGAAGCATGGATGCCGATACCACAAATCTTGGGCGATGATCCGTTGTTTTGGTGTCTAATAGCCAATCTTGCAGAGCTTGCATTTGTTCATGGCTGACCAGCTTCGCGTCGGGGTTTTCCAGCTTGCCGTTTTTATTCAATGTTGCACGGCCCTCGCGCTCCGTTCGCACATCCATTACGAAGATGTCAAAGCCTGATTGGCGAGAGCGATACCACAAGGGCTGTTGCAGAGCTTGATCCTGCGTGAGCGTCGGCATATCAGGGCGTTGAAAGTGCAGGTATCCAGCTTTACCTTGTTTCAAATAATGCCCTTGAGATGTGTCCTCTAACGCTTGGTTCCAATCATTGAGAATCTCGTGATCGTCCAACATGGTCAGTACCGGCAGGCGACGCAAAACTGATTTCACTTCGGGCTGATAAAGCCAGCGGTGGTAAGCATCCACAAAACGATTAAAGCGGTCTGTTGGGTCCAGCAACCCGGCACTGGCATCGGTATACACCTGATCCCCTGTCAAGATGGCTAAGCTGGGGGTAAGTTTGGCCTGTGAGCGGCGTTTGGTGTGCTCTAAGTGATCGGCCAATCGGGCATAACTGGCATAGGCGGGTTTGCGATCGAGCATGCCAGCGGGGTATTGGCAGGCTGCTAATACCAGTTGCAGTTGATCATTGGGTGTGGCGGTGGGCAGCTCGATGATTCCCGCTTTTAATGTGTCGGCGGGCTGATCCAAGAAGCGGTTCAATGGGCCGATTAAGGCGTTGCCAAGGAGTTTCTCATTCAAGTATTGAGCAAGCTCTTGATGAGCTGGGTCCATATCAGGCTGATCGATCAAATCTAATAAATTGTCGGATAGAGCTTCCAGCTGCAGCAGATGGCTCAAGCCTACCTCTAAGTCATCGACCACAATGGTTAAAATGCCATCAGCTTGCTGCATCGCTGGGGTGAGGGTGAGTTGGGTTTTGAGCCAGTTATCTTTGTTGGGGTGAGCGAATTTGACGTACAGGTGCTGCTTAAGCCACTGCGCCGTGAGCGGAGTGTCCGTATTGCAGCCAAAACACTGTATCCGGTCACCTTTTTGCGTGACCGGTATAAACAGCACGAATTCTGGCCGATTCATCTGTGTGCTAAAGCCCAACCCCAGTTGCAGCTGTTGATCGTTGATCGGGCGAATAAGTGGCCCTGAAAAGGGCAGCATTAATTGGAATATGGAAGAGGACAAGGTGGTTTCTGCCGTTTTTTCGGTCTCGTCTAGGAACGCTAAAATAGTGGCGTAGTTGGCCTCGGCCCCGATCCCGATCAAGCTGTCTTGGTGGCCGAACCCTTTCAGTACATGAGTGCGATAGTCTCGACCGGCATCTTGCATCGTGACTTTCATTCGCCCAAGCGTGGCAATGTCCGCCAATCCGTTCTCATCCCCATGCACACTCAGTGTCGGAAAGTGCCAGCGCTGCTGTAAGCGTTCACGGGTGACAAATTCGTTTTCACCATTTTTATTGGTAATACGCTCGTGCATGGCAAAGCGAATGGTTTGGCTTAGGGTTGCCATGCTCAGAGGGCCAAACATATCGTCGATGCTTTGTAGAGTCGCTTTTGATACATTTCGAAGGCTAAAGGTGCGGCCATAGAGCGCGTCCATTCTATGCCTTGTGCCTACATAGGGTGTTGTCGCCCAAGGCCAAATGGGGTTTTCTTGTTCAAATTCACCATCGGGATAAGGCAGGGCAGACAATAAGCGATCCAGTAGTTGTTCGGCTCCAGAGGGGGCCTCTGAACGTTGAAAACTGTAAAACAGTTGAGGAATCAGCTGTTGCGCGTAACTTAACCCATATGCTCGAAAGATATTTTCTGGTGTGAACACGACTCGTGGCCCCACTTGCGATAGGGCGACTCGGTTAATGCGCTGAGGCAGCTTTAACCTTTCTTGATAGTAGCGATCGCCATGCTTTGGTGGGGCTAAAATGGCCATACTGAACATGGCCGAGCCCATGCAATGCGCAACGATATCTACGCAAGGCTGTTGAGTTGTGCGACAAATATGATCAATGGCCACGGGGATATCGGCGTAGGCCACATCTTCAAAAGACCATGGCAACATGGCGGTTGCCATGCCACAACTGGTGCGCAAATCCACGACCCAGACATCGCGCCCACGGTGCCAACAATACTCTGCCATCGAAGGTTTTAGTGAGGGGTGAGTGTACGTATTGCCGCTGGCACTGTAGCCATGAATCATAACGATCGGGGGTAAATCTGACGTTTTGTCTGGCTGCGGGTAACGTGTTAGCCGAATACAGACAGGAAT
>CBFHKY010000016.1:62517-64120 GCA_965656525.1 Pseudomaricurvus sp.
CGGCACGGCTAGGCCTAAATCGTATTCACCTACGGCGAGCTCAGTGATTTCTGGAGGATGAATGCCAGCAATAACACCGGGCAGGCGGCGATTGCTGGTGAGTGTCGTGGAATCAGGCTTACGGAAACTCCATAGATGCTGTTGAATAATACCTCGGAAAAAATAAGCCCCAAAAGCGGCCATATCGGCAAGTGCGGTCACCTGATCCTGCTGTTTGACGATACGCAACAGGGGTTTATTGTAATGAGTGACAAAACGCGAGTCGAAACGCAGATAAGGCTGCTTGCCGTTGTGCTGTTGAGCGTTCGGCTGTAAGCCTGGAAAGGTCTCTAAATGCATGTCTTCGAATTGACGCAGTGGGTTGCTGGCACGTCCGTAGGTAATACGCTTTTTACCGGCAACGGGTAACAAGGTGTAGACGTCGCTTAAGCCGCCCAATTCGGTAGGCCAGCCGTCGGCAGGTTTGTGCATTTGCAGCTTGTAGTCAAATAGCCGGACTTCACCGCCGCGTGAAGCCAGCGCCATCGATTCATTTACTTTCGCTTGCAGTTTTCTCCAGAGTGGCGTTTTTGAGTGACGACGGTTGCGAACCGCATTGAAAATACAGCGGTTCAGTAACTTGTCCATGGGGGTGAGTGTGGGTCGTTTTGAGTTGGCACAACTTTCCACAACGCTTTGATAAAAGTCTCGTAAGCCTCGGTTGGGCAGCCAGGCTTTAAAAATCGTTCGCATCACCCGCGGCCAATAAGTGGATGCCTCACGCCCCATGATTTCTAAGGTACCCGTCACCGGAGCGACAAGAATGGCTCTGTGAGTGAAGTCTTTGTCGCTGGCGCCGGCCTGAATAAGCTTTTGCCAAGTGTGGTAATGAAATACTCGCAGTTCGCTGAACGGCTCATCGGGAGCCTGTTCGGTATTCACAACCAGTGTGCGTTTGGTGTGGTGGACCAGATCGAGCACAGGTTTGGGTTGAAAGCGCAAGGTGATGTCGATGACGCAGTCAATGGGATGCTGATCTTTGTCGGTCAGTTTGGCACGGCCGCTGATACGCTCTGTAATTTCAATTTCGGTAGGGGTTGGGTGGGTCAGTGTGACCGGTTGTTTAAAAATAGGGCGAATTTGTGGTTGGGTGGGGAGTGCTGAAGTTTCCCATTGCCAGCTTCTGCGCAGTAATCTCGCGGCACGCAGGGACACCGCTGCGATGGTCAGTGCTGGGTTGGCGCCTAAGGCAGAAGGAATCATGGCCCCATCTAATACGACCAAGTTGTCGTATACCTGATCCATAGAGGCATCTCGGGTATCGAAGACTCGACCACAGTGATCCACCACGCCTTGGCTTGCATCATCTCCCATGGCACAGCCGCCGAGTGGGTGCACCGTTAATAACGGGCCGCGTCCGCCTCCGGCTAACGCTTGCATCGCATCAGGAAGAGGTTTCCACGATGGATTGGCTTGCGCTTGTCCGCCTACACCAGAAGCGTGTAAACGTTCGTTTAATGTATCCATTTGCGCATCGAAAAGTGGATGCTCCGGCAGCTCTGGCCAGTGAACGCGTAGTGCGCCTTCCCCTTCAGGAAGCTCGGCATCCTCTTGGTCGGTGAGC
>CBFHKY010000016.1:64296-66579 GCA_965656525.1 Pseudomaricurvus sp.
ACGCCTCAGTGGTCCAGGTACGGCCATTTCTTCAATTAACAAAGGTGTTTGTTGATCACGTAAATCCAATACGCCTGTAATGGTAGGTCCAATGTGCCGTTGTTCTGGGGGGGTCGTTTCTAAGGCAACAGCGTTGACGGTGTTCTTTTGTTGGTACACGTTGGCCAGCATATCGCCGTTGGAAGAGAAACCTTGGCCTATTTTAGAAGAAATCTTTAAACCATTTTTTTGTGATCGCAGTAGGATTTCGGTTGATCCAAGAGAGCCTGCTGCCAAGATAACTTTATCAGCGCGAATGCTGAATGGATGTTGCTGAATTTGGCGCTTGCGGGCATCGGTGTGGACGGTGGACAGTATCCAACCCGAGGCGTTGCTACCGTCTTTGTTATCAGTGGCGCTTAAGGACAGTACGCTGGCACCGGTATAGATTTCAACGCCTAGCTGGCGTGCTTTTACTAAGAGGTTGGTGTCTAAGGATTGCTTTGCGTTGTAGTTACAGCCGGTGGCACAGTCACCGCACATTTTACACGCGTTCAACCTGACGCCGGCGCTATTAGGTCCATCTTCCATAGCAACGGTAATGGCCGCGTCATAAAAGGTTTCGGGTTGTCCTTTCTTATTATTGGCCATTTGTTTCAATTGCTGATGCTTGGCCAAAGGCGATTGCTGGTGCTTAGCATGACGACTGATGGTGATGTCGCCTTGCTGGTCGGCGGCATCGAGTAACCGTTTCGCATCTGGGAAAAAAGTATCCAGTAACTCAGAGCTATTTTTAGATTGCAATGGCGTCGGCCAGCGCTCATCGAAGACGGTTGGCTTTGGCTCAATCATAACGCCGGCGTTGATGAGTGAGCCACCTCCCAGCCCGTTGCCGACCAGTGTGTTGAGTGTATTCCCCATACGCAAATCAAACAGCCCCTCGCGAATGCCATTCGGTTGGGCTTGGTTCGCCGTGGAAAAACGCACGTGACCTGGGAGGTCGGCCATACGTGAAGGAAACATACCGGGCAGGTATTCTTTGCCTCGCTCTAACACGCAAATACGAAGGGGCTTATTGTTTTGTCGACTCCCTGCCAGTTCGGCAGCCGCTATTGCGCCGCCATAGCCACTGCCGACAATCACCAAGTCAAAGTGGGGCGTGCAGTCGGTCTGGGTCTGACTGTGTTTGATTAGGGCTTCAAAGTCTTTGGATAACCAGCGGCAAGCAGTGGTTGTAGGTTCTGTGGTGTCTTGTTGTCCTTCACCGTTCATGCTCAATATTCCTTTTCAAGACTGAATGTTCAGAGCTGAAGATCAGTAGCTCGTACTTATGATTAAGGTGACTTCGATGGCTTAAGTCAAAGGTTCCACCAAACCACAAGCCTGTGCAATAGCCAGCTCTAAATCGTCAACCAGTAGCGGTTTATGCAGTAATTGAATGCCCGCCTGTTCGGCTTCTTTTAAGCGCTCTGGAGCGGTGTCGCCACTGATTAAAATAGCCGGTACTTGTGGGTGGATCATACGCACAGCCTCAATGGTGTGGATGCCATTGTCATCGCCGCGCAAGCGGAAGTCAGCGAGAATAATATCGGGGCGATGGTTCTGTATTTGCGCTACGGCATTGAGAGTGCCGTCGGCTGTGATCACATGGCACCCAAGGCTTTCCAGTAAGGCTTTCATACCAAGTGCGACTTCTCGTTCGTCGTCGACGACCAGTGTGGACAGAGAATCCCAAGAAAGCATGGCGTTTGAGGCGTAAGTATTGGTCTGCTCCACTTGAGTAGAAGGAGCAAGGGTCAAAGTGAATGTCGTGCCTTCACTTGGGCGTGAATCCATATCGAGTTGAATGTCTAGCAGGTCACTCAACCGCTTGACGATGGCTAACCCCAGCCCGAGCCCTTTGTTGTGATCGCGCTCGGGGTTGTCTAGCTGGTAGAACTCTTCAAACACGTGACGCTGCTCAGCTAAAGGAATGCCCGAGCCACTATCGGCGACGCTGAATAAAATATGTTCGTCTTCGGTTTCTATGTGCAGATCAATTCGACCTTCACTGGTGTATTTAATGGCGTTAGACAGTAAATTGCGAACGATCCGTTCCACTAAGGCTTCGTCGTTATACACGAAGGCATCATCAGGGCAGTGCAGCCAGACCCTCAACCCTCTTTCCTGTGCCGAGGGCATAAATTCATCTTGCAGGCGTTCAGCCATGATGCGCATGTTAAAAGAGGTTTTGTTGACCGGTACGATACCCGCATCCAGTTTAGAAATATCCAACAAGGAGTCTAGGCGCGATGTCAGCGATTG
>CBFHKY010000016.1:66780-68462 GCA_965656525.1 Pseudomaricurvus sp.
CCGCTGACGAATCGCGAAGGATTCCTTAAACAGCTGATAAGTATCTCTAGAGAGCACCAAAATAATGATATTGGAACAAAAAATCAGTCCGGCGATAGCCAGTTCTACCCAGCTGCCACTAGGCAAAGTGAACAGGTAAATCCAGAGCCCTGTAAGGGGGACGAGCGTAGGCACCAAATAGGCCAGAGAAATGGGCAAATAACCAGCGGTGGTAATAACGGTGATGGACGCGATGCCCGTCAGAACCATAGTTTGTACCATGCGTTCGTAAGGGGTGAATTCCAAAAAAAACAGCAGCGACAGCGCGTGGGCACAAGCATTGATGCCGCTGAGTATCATGGCCTTTTGCAAGCGTTGCTTTTCCGACAGTAAATGGCGCGACGGCAGAGAGATTAAAATGGAGGACCGAGTAAACAGCACAACGGTGCATAGCGTCAGCCATCCTGCCCACATCCACAGAGGAAAGTGATCAGCAGTAAATGCAGCGATCGCGGCCAGCGCAACGATAACGGGTAATGGGCCAAGCCTGCCTTGATGTGCCAGCAGCTCAAGCAGTTCAGACTCTATGCTAGCGGAAGGCGAAAGTGTGTGTTTCAGAGGCGTCATTAACGGACATCCAACTTGTCTCTTAGCGATTATCGGCCGGCTTCAACCTTGAGCCGGCGAGTGAATTTTAATCATTATATGAAAGTGAGTAGGTTATGGCTATGTACCTGCTCGCTCAGTTGGTAAAGAACATAACTACTAAGTTAGTAGAGAGCATAGATACTAATAAGAGAGCTGGTGGCGCAGGCTTACTTTTGTGCTCAGTAAGCCTAACCTTAGTGCTTGCGTGCCGCGAGAACAACGAATTTGCGATTGCTGCTCACGAGACGACAGTTGCCAAATAATCGTTTCAGCTTCAAGTGGTAGTCCAAGTGCCGGTTGCCTACCACCCAGAGTTCACCTCCAGCCTTGAGGGTGGCTTTTGCGTCCACAAACATGTTCCAGGCAAGGTGGTCACTTGTAGCGGCTTGTTGGTGAAAAGGAGGGTTGTTAAGGATGATGTCTACACTATTGGGCGTAAAAGAATCAAGGTTATGTGCCACCTGAAAGTGCAAGTTTTGTGTATCCGGAAACAGCATTTGAGCGTTATGGCGAGCACTTTCAACGGCCATGTACGACTCATCCACAAAATGAATGTGGCTATGGGCTTGTTTCGCGTGTGCCTGTAAACCCAGTACACCATTGCCGCAGCCTAGATCTATGAGTGAGGTACCTTTAGGAAAGGTGGGCAGGTGCTCTAATAAAAAACGTGTACCAATGTCTAAGGCATTTCTTGAAAACACATTGGCGTGATTGTGTAGAGTCCACTGAAGCGGCTCACACCAATAGTGATCAGGGTAAGGTGTTTGCCCTTGCCAATGTTCCGGTTGTGGTTGGCAATGCAGTAGACGCGCCTTCTTTTTGGCCAGCGATGTGTGGCTAGGTCCTATTATGGTTTCAAACAATTGCTGTGCTCGGCTTGGCCAGTGTTTAACCATCCCTGCGGCAATAATACGGGTGTTTTCATCGACTAAAGGTCTGAGCTGGTAAAGTTGGTGTTCTAATAACGCCAATTGTTTAGGAAGCTGGATAATGACCAAATCCAAGTGTTTATCTGACCACTGTAAGCTATTGAGGAGAACTGTATCGACTTGAGT
>CBFHKY010000016.1:68470-73951 GCA_965656525.1 Pseudomaricurvus sp.
TAGGAAGCTGGATAATGACCAAATCCAAGTGTTTATCTGACCACTGTAAGCTATTGAGGAGAACTGTATCGACTTGAGTCTGGTTCGCGCTTAGGTTTTGTTGCATCGCACAAGTGGCGAGATAGGAATCCGTTTGTGACCACAAAGGGCGAAAAGGCAGGCACGTGGTTAAGCCGCCAAAAGCATCATTGAGCACCAAGGTGGGCGTTTCTAATGGCAGCTTGGCCTCATGGAGCCAATGTAAAAGGTATTCGTCGGCCGCGTTCCAAGCTTGCAGTGGTTGCTGTTTTCTTTCATTGGAGCTTAACGCAGGAAAACGCTTTAGGACGAATGAGCCAAAAGGGCCGGTAAATACATCATGCTCTGTCGGTGTCATAACGATCCTGATAGGAAGCGGAGAATGGAATAGTGCGCGCCTAAATTATAACTTAGCTCGCCTAACTAATTGATAAATAACTTGTATTTTACTTATTTTTATTAGTGATTGATGGCTGTTTATTTTTTGCGCTGAATTCGCGATAGCTGATGAACGTTGGCTTTCATCATCTTATCCACAGTTTATAACGGCACTTGTTCAGGATATCTGTGGAGAGTTATTGCTGATTATTTGCACTGCGATGGGTTTACGAAAAGTAACAACTGGTAAGAGTGTCGATTGTATGGCGATTATCATGAAATTTTTGATCGAGCGCTGCCTCTAAATGGAGCACTGCGAATGCGGCTAAGATTGAATTTGCGGGTATGTTTGGTGCATCTCGGTGCCACCTAGTAATGTTTGAAGGGAGTCAACTACCCAGTTAATCACCTGATGTATGTTTTCTATGCGGTTGTTTATAACACCTGAGTCAACTTCAATTTTGCGTGCCCAGTGCGATTCATCTTGGTGCTTGGCCGGTGTTTTTGTGGTGCTCTTGCACCAAGTTGGATCTGTTGTGAGGGCTTTCTCAGCATTAAATAGGGTTGGCTTTATGATTGTTACCCGCATTTCCGCTATTATTCCATAAATGTGACACTTTTTTGGACATTCGGCATGTTTTGTGCAAGCTTGTTTTCAAGAAAAAGAGCTTTATGCGCCTTTTAGTTTTCAGGTTTGAGAGTAGTTCGGTTTAAGCGTCATCAGGTGTGCTCATCGATTTCATCCTTTAAGGCTGATCATATGGCAATTGTCTTTGCAGAGGTAAAGGGGTAATGGCTGTGAATTTTAACAAGCAAATGATCGATCTGGTTCGTGAAATTCGTAAAAGAGCCCCTGCGGATGAAAAGCCGGGCATTAAGCTGGCTAATCCCGAGTTGTTTGTTGAACTTATACCTTGGTATCAAAAAACCAACGACGCCATTGTTAAGGCATTGGTTAAAGAGCTGTTCATACAAGCTGGAGACGGCTGGCCAGCACGACTGGAGCCACAAGAGGCGGCAGAAGCTCCAGCAGCAAAAGCGAGCAGTAGCCCGGGTGGTACGGTCGAAATCGATGGTAAACGGTACGTGACTAAGGTGTATCGTGGCCAGACACAATTGGTCGAAGTTCCCACGGCTTCTGAGGAGGCCCCATCGAAACAGCGCATTTACCGAGGACAAGTGGTTCGCTCTTGATGGCTTGCCCCTTTTTTGGATTGGTGGGGGCGATCTAATCGTTGTCGGGATATCTACTTGATGTTCATTAGTATTGTTCTTTTTTGCCCACCTTGGCGGTTTTATGCCGCTAGTCAAACTTGTGCTTTTTAGGCTTATGACTGCTGTGTAGGCCTCGCTTCATGAGTGGGTACCTCATTAATTTCTGTAATTGTTAATGGGCCTGTATCCTACGCCATCACCATCACGGTAGAGATCTCTTATTGCAAAGTTCTAGTGGTAACAGTGAATACTGCGTCAGTACTTTGAGTTCGTGGCAGAAAACTTGAGCTCAGATAAGTAGAGCTTTTCTGTGCTGCACGAATATATTGCTGAAATTGTTGCAGTTTGTTTGGGGGTGAAAGATGATGTGCCGGATCAGTAAGTATTGAATTAAGACGACGTTTTTATGACAGTAGTAACATTTGAAGGTAAAGCCTACACGGCAAAAGAAGGTGAAACCGTATTGGATACTCTATTGCGTGGTGGCAATATTGTACCTTATGGATGTCGGGGAGGGGTTTGTCAAGCTTGCATGCTCGGTGCTGACAATACGACCGAATCCGTCAAGCGAGCACAGGGCGGCCTGTCTAATACACAAAAAGCATTGAATTACTTTTTGGCGTGCCAGTGTTTGCCTACAGCAGATCTCGCGGTAAAAAACATTAAGTCCAGTAGTAATCAAGCGACGGCAACGGTCATCGACAAGGTGATGTTGAATGATTATGTTATACGCTTGCGTCTTGATGCAGAGCTCAGTTATCGCCCTGGGCAATACGTAAATTTATCCCGTGATGCCAAACTGTTGCGCAGTTATTCACTGGCCAGCACGCCAAACGAAGGTTTCCTTGAGTTTCATATCCGACATTACCCAGAGGGTCAGTTTTCTACTTGGGCGGCGGCAGATTTAAGTGTTGGTGATACGCTTGAGTTACAAGGGCCTTTGGGGGATTGCATTTATGTGGCTGAGCCGGAACAGCCATTACTGTTGTTGGGCACGGGTACAGGGCTCGCGCCACTGTGGGGAATCGTGAAAGACGCTTTAAGTCGTGGTCACACTGGCCCTATCCACCTTGTTTTGGCCGGCCGTTCAAATGATGAGTTGTATTATCAAGAAGAGCTAAGAGCGTTGGCTGCCGAAAATGATCAAGTGTCAGTCAGCTGGGTCGTACAAGAAGGTATGGCGGAAAACGATACCCATGTGGGTGATGTGTATCAATACTGCAAAGCTCAATACCCTGCACTTGGCGGTTATAAAGTTTATTTGTGCGGTGCAAAAACATTTGTTACGAAGCTCAAAAAACAGTGCTTTTTATCGGGTGCTGGTGTTAGGGATATTGTCTCTGATATCTTTTTGTCGGCTGATAATCCGTTATTGTAGTTATTGTAGTTATTGTAGTTATTGTAGTTATTGTAGTTATTGTAGCTGGCCAATTTCAGCGGCCGCCGACAATGTCGCCTCGGAACTGAAAGGCTATTAGGCGACATTGTCGGCGCTGTCTTCGCGCATTAGGTGAGTAGCGGTTTTAGAAAGTGTCCAGTAAAAGACTGCGACTGTTGCGCCACCTCTTCCGGGGTTCCAGTGGCGATAATCTGGCCACCACCACTGCCGCCTTCTGGGCCTAGGTCAATCACCCAATCGGCGGTTTTGATGACGTCCAAGTTGTGCTCAATAACCACTACGGTATTACCGTGATCGCGCAAGCGATGTAGCACGTTCAGTAGCTGCTGGATGTCGTGGAAGTGAAGGCCGGTGGTCGGTTCATCCAATATATACAGTGTTTTGCCGGTATCGCGTTTCGATAGTTCCTTCGCCAGTTTCACCCGCTGTGCTTCACCACCTGAAAGTGTGGTGGCGGCTTGCCCTAAGCGAATATAAGACAGGCCTACATCAATCAGGGTTTGCAGCTTTTTGGCGATGGACGGTATGGCGTCGAAAAATTCACGCGCGTCTTCTACCGTAAGGTCCAGTGCTTCGTGGATATTCTTGCCCTTGTAGTGAATCTCCAGTGTCTCGCGGTTATAGCGTTTGCCTTTACAGATGTCGCAAGGCACATAGATGTCCGGTAGAAAGTGCATCTCTACTTTTACGACTCCGTCGCCTTGGCAGGCTTCACAGCGTCCGCCTTTCACGTTAAAACTGAACCGCCCGGGTTTGTAGCCACGTGATCTGGCCTCTTGTGTGCCTGCGAACATCTCGCGCATTGGGGTAAATATGCCCGTGTAAGTCGCAGGGTTTGAGCGGGGTGTCCGGCCAATGGGGCTTTGATCAATGTCCACACACTTATCAAACAGCTCCATATTATGGACGGCCGAATGAGCGGATGCTTTTAGCGTAGTCGCACCATTGAGTGCTGTAGCGGCTAATGGGTACAGTGTTCGGTTGATCAAGGTGGACTTGCCCGAACCGGAAACGCCGGTGACGCATGTCATGAGACCCGCTGGAATTTTCAACGTAACATTTTGCAGGTTGTTACCTGTGGCGCCCTCTAGAACAAGCTCTTTGTCTTTGGGGTAAGGTGTACGCTTGGCGGGCACAGCAATCTTGACCGCCCCTGAAAGGTATTTGCCTGTCAGTGAGTCTGGGTTGGCCATCACTTCATCGATGGTGCCTTCGGCAACCACCTCACCACCGTGCACGCCGGCACCAGGGCCAATATCGACCACGTAATCGGCTTGGCGAATGGCATCTTCATCGTGCTCGACGACAATGACGGTATTGCCAATATCACGCAGATGGGTCAGGGTTCTGAGCAAGCGATCATTATCCCTCTGGTGTAAACCGATCGAGGGTTCATCGAGGATATACATAACGCCCACTAAGCCTGCGCCAATCTGGCTGGCCAGTCGAATGCGCTGCGCTTCCCCGCCAGATAGCGTGTCGGCACTGCGACTGAGAGTCAGGTAATTCAGTCCAACATCCACCAAAAACTGAAGTCGGTCACGCAATTCTTTTAAAATTTTATCCGCAATCTCGCCTTTGGCTCCTTCCAGTGACAGCTGGTTGAAGTAATCGAACGCTTCGCCAACGGGCAAGTTGGTTATTTCAGGCAGAGTACGCTCATCCACGAATACATTACGAGCGTCTTTGCGTAGCCGAGTGCCATGACATTCGGGGCAGCTTTGAGTGGAGACGTATTTGGATAGCTCCTCGCGGACGCTTTGCGATTCAGTTTCTTTGTAGCGCCGACTCATATTGTTAATCACGCCCTCAAAAGCATGATTGCGCTGATAGAGATCGCCTTTGTCATTGGCGTAACTGAAATTGATGACTTCATCGCCAGAACCAAACAAAATGATTTTTTGCAGCGTTTCAGGCAGCTCTTGCCATGCACTATCAATGGAAAATTGGTAGTGGTCGGCCAGCGACGTTAGCAGGTGGTAGTAATAAAAATTTCGTCTGTCCCAGCCTCGAATCGCACCGGCAGCCAGAGAGGCATCAGGGAACTGGATGACTTTGTCTATATCGAAAAACTGACTCACACCCAGGCCGTCGCAGCTTGGGCAGGCCCCCGCGGGATTGTTAAACGAGAATAGGCGTGGCTCCAGCTCGGTTAGTGCGTATTCACAAACCGGGCAGGCATGCTTAGAAGAGAATACACAGTCGCTTTCTTCGCCGTCCATATAGCTGATGGCAGCGAGGCCTTCGGTGAGGCCAATGGCGGTTTCAAACGACTCCGCTAAGCGGATGCCTAAATCATCACGTACCTTGAAGCGATCGACGACGACTTCGATGGTGTGTTTTTTCTTTTTATCTAACTCGGGTACATCGTCCAAGTCCACCACGACACCATCGATACGTGCACGAATAAAGCCATCGCGGCGCAGCTGGTCAAAAATGTGTAGGTGTTCACCTTTGCGGTCGCGCACAAC
>CBFHKY010000017.1:0-6303 GCA_965656525.1 Pseudomaricurvus sp.
CACTTCTCTCTCGCGCAATGCCTGATAATCAAAATCACACTGCTGATCTAAGCCCGCCCATGCCAACAATGCGGTGAGCGCTTCTGGCTGATCAAATAAACCGTGCAGGTAAGTGCCCATGATTTGATTGTCGTCGCTGATGGCACCGTCATCTTGCCAGCCCGCATCGGTTTGCCACCGCAGCGCTGGAGTTTGCAACGCTGCACCAGAAGATATGCCCGCGTGAATCTCATACCCCATTACAGGCGTAATGCCATCCGCTAATACCCCCTGTCGATTCAGCAATTGTTTTTCGGGATACAACCGTGTGGTGAAATCCAATAGATCTAGTGCGGTAACGTTTTCAGCCGCCCCCTCAATACCATCTGGATCCTGTAGTTCACGCCCAAGCATTTGATAACCACCACAAATACCCAGTAGTTTGCCGCCATAACGCAAGTGACGCTGTATTGCCGCCGGCCACCCCTGTGACTTTAGAAACCGCCAATCGGCAATCACGCTTTTACTGCCAGGCAATACCAGCAAATCCGCTGGCGGAATCGGTTGATCTGGCCCGACAAAAGTAAATTCAACTTGGGGATGCAAACGCAAGGCATCAAAGTCGGTGTGATTGCTGATGCGTGGAATCGCTGGCACAACCACCCGCAGCTTTTCCGTTCCGGCAGCTACATCGGCTTGGGTGCTTGCCGTTAAGGCATCTTCCGCTTCCAAATGAAAACCGTGCAGATACGGCAAAACGCCCAAAACAGGTTTGCCGGTACGCGCTTCTAACCAATCCAGGCCCGATTGCAATAACGCAATGTCGCCACGAAAACGGTTGATGACAAAACCCACAACTCGATCCCGCTCAGTTGGTGAGAGCAGCTCCAGCGTGCCAACTAAGTGGGCAAACACACCACCCTTATCAATATCAGCAATCAGAATCACAGGGCAATCTGCTGCCTCTGCGAACCCCATGTTTGCGATATCGCGATCGCGCAAGTTGATTTCCGCCGGACTACCAGCACCTTCCACCATCACCATTTGGTATTGGTCACTCAAGCGCTGATGGGAAGCCAACACCGCATCCATCGCAATGGTTTTGTAATCGTGATAGGCCACGGCTTCCATATTGCGAATGGCTTTACCGTGGATAATCACTTGGGCACCGGTATCACTGTTGGGCTTGAGCAACACGGGATTCATATCGGTGTGAGGCAATAAGCCTGCGGCAAACGCTTGGACCGCTTGTGCGCGTCCGATTTCACCGCCATCGGATGTCACTGCACTGTTCAACGCCATGTTTTGCGGTTTAAACGGCACCACCGCAAACCCACGCTGCTTAAAGATTCGGCACAGTGCGGTAACCATCGTGCTCTTGCCTGCGTCGGATGTAGTGCCTTGCACCATCAGTGTGGTTCGGCTTTTAAACGTTGGCTGATCACTCATGGTTCGGATACTCCGCTGAGTCTGTATCCCATTGTTGCTGTGTGCGCTTTTCTTTATCAGCTTGCCAACCATTTTCCATCACGTAGTCGTCCAAGTGGCCGCGCTTAGCCCACCCTTCTTTAATCAACATAGGCTTATCGTAAAATTCATCCACATGACCAATGCACAAAATAGCAATAACTTCCGCACCTTCTGGCAGCTGTAAAATGTCACGCAGGGCTTGCGGTGAAAAAATCGATACCCAACCCACACCAATGCCTTCGGCACGGGCGGCCAACCATAGGTTTTGAATGGCACAAGAGGCTGAGGCTAAATCCATATCGGGCAACGTGCGTCGACCAAAGACATGGCGTTCACGCTGGTCCATCAACGCCACCACACACACTTCGCCACAATCCAAAATACCCTGCACTTTAAGCTGCATAAAGGATTCGCCGCGCTGACCTAACGCTTGAGCGGTACACAAGCGCTCCTCTTCTACGGCACGGTGTAAATCCTGTCGCACGTTGCTATCTGTAATGCGAATAAAACGCCAAGGCTGCATTAATCCAACACTGGGTGCCGCATGTGCCGCTTGCAGTAAGCGCTGCATCACCTCAGGATCAATAGGATCAGAACGAAAATGTCGAACATCTCGCCGCTCAAAAATGGCTCGGTAAATACCATCAATCAGTTCAGCGGAATACGCATGGGGAGAAACCATAATTTTGCACTTCTACAAGGTTGGTTGATCACTCATGACAGCAACATTCACACTATGGAGCAGCTCGATAATGTTCACGGGCGTCTTGTAAATGTTCACACATTTGCGCGGCCCCCAATAAAATTCTGGGGGTATGGCGCTGAATAATATCTGGCGGAATAAATTTGAGTTGTTGGTGTTTAACGGACGTTAGGCTGGGCCAGTTGTTCCAATTATCCAACCACTCCGGACGCGCCTCGCCCATGCCGCTGGCAACAATCACTTGTGGGTCTAAACGCAAAATGGCTTCGACGCTGATTTTAGGCGCAAGCGCTGCGGCATCGGCAAAAATATTGCGTCCACCGCACAAACGGATCACATCGCTGATCAAATGTTTACCGTTTAACGTTTGCAGTGGGTCATTCCAAACCTGATAAAACACACTCACTGGTTCGCGATCACTGTATTGCTCACGCAGTGAAGACAACGTATCCAGAAAGTGATCGCTAGCGGTATCGATCGCTTCCATACCCGTCAACTGCGCCAGCTTTTTCATGGTTTTACCAATGTCTTCCAATTCACGTGGTTCGGTGAAAAAAACAGGGATACCCAAATTTAAAATCGGTGACACCCGCTGCATGCCGTTGCCCGAATACCACGCCAAAACCAGATCCGGCTGCAGCCTCACAATGGCCTCGGCACTAAAATCTTTATAGGTACCCACACGAGGCAGTGCTTGAGCCGCCACTGGAAAATCGCTGTAGCTCACCGCGCCCACTAATTTATCACCAGCGCCAATGGCGTAAACCATTTCGGCAATGTGCGGTGCCAGTACTACAATGCGCTTCGCGGCGTGAGGCAATACGATCGTACGCCCTGCATCATCCACTAACGTAATTGTCCCGTCCGCAGCACGCGTCGTCTCTTTTTCGGCTAACACCGCCACGGAAAAAAGCAGCGCTACGAATAACACCGCTCGCTGGACAGTGTGTTTAAACGTGCAATTAAACAGGGGCATGGAAGCTCTCATTAACGTTAACAGGTGATTGAACAGCGGGTAAAAAAGCCGCTAAGGTTTGGTGTAGTACGGTTGAGAAAAACAACCAGTCGTCTTCTGCAACTAATCCAATACGCAAGCCGAAGATACCTTTTTGTGGTTGAAAATATCGCAATAACAGGCCATTGGCCGCACAAGTTTCATACACCGACTGGAGAATATCGTCAGTGGTAAACAAACTGATAAACAAAGGGCCTGGCTGAATGCAAACGGATTCCGGCCACGAATAACGTTGAAGAAATTCGTGTAATTGATCCCGCGCATGGCAGATACGAGCACGCTGACCGGCATGCCAAGCATCATCCAGCAGCATCTTTTCACCACACCACAATGCGGGGTGCGAAATCCCCCACAATGGTAAACGCCGGTGTAAGATACGCCTCACAAAATCTGGGGCGATGACAAACCCTAAACGCAAGCCCGCCATACCAAAAAATTTTCCCACCGAGCGCAGAACGACTAATTTTTCTCGGGCATATGTGCCAGAACCTAAAGCCAACGCCGTGATGCCATCAAGCTCCGCAAACGCTTCATCCACAATCAATAGTCCACCTTCCGGCAGTAAACCGAGGCATTGGGCAATTTGCTCGCTGCTCCATTGCTCACCGGTAGGGTTGTTCGGATTGATCACCACCGCGTGGCTCACATGACCCGCAGCCAGTAACGCGATCAATTCAGCAAACGTTTGATAATGATGAATGCAATGACCAGCTTCCTGCCAATGCTGCCGATGTTCGCCGTAACCCAATAAAGGCAGTGCTACCGCATCAACAGCTACACACAAAGGAATTTGTTCAATCGCAACTTGACTGCCCGCTACGGGTAAAAATCGATGACGAATCTCGTCGGCAGAGACTGAATTGCCCAAATAAAAACGTGCCGCTGCAGTTGCCAACGGTTGTTGTGATTCTGGCAATCGCTGCCATACGGAAGCAGGAATATGCGGCACTGGCCAACTCCAAGGAGCAATCCCTGTGGATGCGTCAACCCAATGTGTTTGCGCGGGGTATTTTGCTTGCATACGCTGTAATTGGCCACCGTGATTAAGCATAAAAACACACCGCTAATAACACGATCACCACCACCCACAGACACACGCTGCGCTGAATTAATGTTAACGCGCGATCGATATCCACACCTTGTGCTTGGGCATCACACCCCATCTCAGGTCGTGCCTGCCATTGACCGTGATAAAATGCTCCACCGCCCAAGTAAATATTCAATGCCCCAGCGCCAGCACACATTACAGGGCCACCATTAGGGCTGGCACAGGACTGCGCCTGTTGCTGCCAACAGCGCCACCCTTTTTGCCAATGCCCCATCAAGGCATAGCTGACAGCCGTCAAACGAGCTGGCAGCCAATTGAATACGTCATCTAAGCGAGCCGCCGCATACCCAAAATTGTGAAACCGTGCCGTGCGGTAACCCCACATAGCATCCAATGTATTCGCCAAACGGTATGCCAACGCTCCAGCTGGGCCCAGTACACAAAACCAAAACAACGGCGCAAAAATCGCATCACTGCCATTTTCCAGCACGGATTCGATCGTGGCTCGCGACACCGCTGACTCATCCATCGAATCGGTATCTCGACTCACAATTCGCCCTACCGCCTCACGAGCTGTCTCGATATTTTGCTGCTGCAAAGCTTGGCTAACCACCAGCGCGTGTTCACGCAAACTCTGCCAACCAATCGTAAACTGCAGAACACACAGCGAAAAAACAAAATACCCCCAGGTTGATACTGTCTGCAATTGATCACCAACCCAAGCAGCGCACAGAACCAATGGAACCACCATCAGCCCCCATGCAAACAGCCCCAATATTTTTGTGTGCAATGAAGAAGCCCGAAGTACTACGGCTTCATCAACACATGAATCTTTATGATTTACGGCTGGGTTAACATACTGTTCGCAGCGAGAGGCCCAGTGACCAAACATCACCAGCGGGTGCCAACGCGCAGGTTCACCCACTAAGCGATCGACCAACAAAGCCAAGAAAACAAGCAAGCCAGTCATCAGTTGATCAACCAAGGACGACCAGTTTTGGGATGCGTTACAAGATGAAAATCCACCTGAAACACCTTGCGTAAAATATCCTCTTTCAGGACTTCTTCGACCGTTCCTTGTGCAAAGATTTCGCCACAACACATTAGAATTAACTGATCCGCGCACTGTGCGGCCAAATTCAAATCGTGCATGGCGGTCAGCACCGCGCAACCATCGCTGGCACGCTGTTTTAACAATTCAGCCACCATTTGTTGATGGGCGTAATCCAAAGCGGAGGTCGGCTCATCCAACACCACCATGCGATTGCCGCTGCCAACGGATTGCCAAACTTGTACCAGCACGCGGGCCATTTGCACACGCTGTTTTTCTCCGCCAGATAAATGCGTATAAACCTGATCGCGCAAATACCACGCATCCGTGGCCTGCAGCGCGGCTTGTGTCAGCTCGGCATCTATACACACGCCCGTAGAGTGCGGAGTGCGACCTAACGCCACCACTTCACGAACCGTGAACGGAAACGTTAACAGCGATTGCTGTGGCAAAACCGCCATGCTCAAAGCCTTTTTATCCGCATTCATCTGCGCTAAAGACTGTTCGTTAAACAGAACCGAACCTTGATCCGCTTGCCATTCGCCACAGGCTACTTTTAATAGCGTGGATTTACCGGCACCGTTTGGCCCCAGTACCACGGTGACAGTGCTCGGTGCCAAACTCAATGAAACATCACGCAGTACTGGAGTGGCGTCTAGAGTCAAATGCACACCGTTCAGCTGCAGTAATGACAAGGATGAACTGTGCGGGTGATCCATTATCAACCCCCCGTAAAGGATCGTTGGCGCCGCAATAGCGACAAGAAAAACGGCGCACCTAATAGCGCGGTAACCACACCGATAGGCAGTTCACCGGGTGCCATTATGTAGCGAGAGCAAGCATCGGCTAACACCAACAGCAAGGCACCGGCTAACGCCGAACAAGGAATCAGCATGCGATGATCTGGACCGATCAGCAAACGAATCATATGGGGTGTAATCAGACCCACAAAGGCGATTGTGCCTGTGAGTGAAACCGATACCCCTACGGTAAAAGCAACCAACACAATAATGTGCTGTTTCACTCGGGAAGTATTG
>CBFHKY010000017.1:6402-72996 GCA_965656525.1 Pseudomaricurvus sp.
ATGCCTAGATGACGGGCTTCTGACTCCCCCAATAAAAAGCCATTGAGGCCTTGAGCGTAACGGGGAAACCACAACACCACAGGCAATAACAGCACCGCTGCGAGCGTTAATCGCGGCCAAGACGCACTGGTCAGCGAACCCATTTGCCACAAGCTGATTTGCCTGAGCATGTGGTTATCCGCTAAGAAACTGAACAAACTGTTTAGCGCACCGGCTAAAGCACTGATGGCAATGCCGGCCAATAACATGGTTGAAACCGAGGTGCCGGTTTCCGTGGCCGCCAAACGATACACAATGCTGGTGGCAATGATGGCACCCACGAAAGCGCCAATGGCAACCGCCGACACCCCCAACCATTCATGGGAGCCCAACCAGCCGGCGCCAATAACAATCATAAAACTGGCACCCGCTGAAGCACCACTGGACACGCCAATTAAGGAAGGATCTGCCAAGGGGTTGCGAAACAACCCTTGCATCATCACACCGGAAACCGCTAACGCAGCCCCTACTAGAGCGGCCAGCAACGCACGAGGTAAACGAATTTGCTGCACGATCATTTGATCGGCAGACGACGAAAGAGAGGTATTCACAAACGGAAAAATAATTTCTGGCCCCAAGATCAACGCCAACAACAATGCTACCGGCAATAATACCAGCAACACGATCCACAGCGTTTTCGGAGCCATTCTTTTCATGTCATTCTACTGTTCATACTGCGATTCTTCCTTTGATGCCGTTTAAAAGCAGCAATCGTATGCGGCTTAATTTCACAAAATAAAATAAACGCGTTCATCAATGGTATAACAGTCGTAAGGCAAAAGGAGGGTTACCCCTCCTTTGCTGATAGTAACGGTTATTTCGCAGAACCAAGGCCGTTAGAACTTAACGCGGACACCACCATACACAGCAGCCTTGCTGGTATTGTAATGACCAATTTCTTGATAATCTGTGGAAAACACGTTTTCACCACGAGCATACACTTCAAGGTTAGGAGTAACCTGATAACCCGCTGACACATTGAGTGTTTCGTAATCCTTAAGTGCGCTACCGTCGTTATCGACACTGCCATAAGAGCCGCGCAAATCCGCATTCAAACGCAAGCGCTCACCCAATAATGTGCCCTGTACGCCAATGTTGAAGATGTTACGAGGGCGACGAGCACGCTGTTCGCCATTAGAATCAGACGTATCATTATAAGTGGCATTGGCGATAACAAACCAATCGTTATTAAGCACCCACTCTGTATTCAGCTCCACACCTTTGGAGCGACTGACACCAGCCTCTTGCAGGTAACCGATATAATTCACCAAATCGAAATCAATGGCGTTGTCGATTTCTTGATTAAAATACACCACTTCTACCAAGTGACCATTGGCTGTGCGATATTCAACCCCAAGATCAAAGCCTTCGCTTTCTTCCTGTTCTAGAGGCGCAAGACCTGTACCCATGTTGTAAGACAGCTCATACAAACTTGGGGCACGAAAACCCGTACCAAAGCTGCCGCGGTATTTAAGCGAAGCGCCGTCCGTCAGAAACTGCGTATACGCGGTGGTTAGACGATAGGTAACGAAATCACCGAAGTCGTCATTATGATCATGACGCACGCCAGCACTGTAGAACCAATGATTAAAAAAGTTACCGCGCCATTCGAGATAAACGCCTTTCTGGTCTTGATCCAGATTGTTAACCTCGTCTTCTTGCTGCTGCACATCGACACCGTAAGACAGCGAATTAAGCGCTGATACATCTAGCGCGCCCATGTACTCAAACTGCTTTATTTGCCCTTTATATTTACCGCCATAGGGTGACAACGCGCCATCCTCGTACAGTTGACGCTGAACATCGTTTTGCGACAGTGACAACTGCTGGCTCCAAGAGGCTTGCTCGTAAGTGGCTTTTAATTGCTTAGTGATTTGTTCAAAATCCATCACTCTATCGCGGGTACCAAAACTGCTGTCGTACTCGTTGACCGCATCCACATCGCGGTAAATCGCATCAAAACGCAGCTCATCGGTTGCCTGAAACCCCAAACGCGCATTGTAAGTTCTGTTGTCGTAGCCGTCGTCATCGGCCAGCACGGTGTCGTTATCCATGGCGTTAAAACCATCAGTGGAGAAATCACTGCCACTCAACGCATAGGTCAGACGATCCAACTTGCCTCTTAGCGCACCCGATATTCTTTGCGTGTCGTAACGACCCGCTTCGAGGTTGAGTCCACCTTCAAGTGCTTCGGTAGGCTGTTTAGTGGTGATATTAACCACACCACCTGCATCCGCACCGTACATCATGCCCTGCGGGCCACGCAGTACCTCAATGCTTTCAATGTCGCCAGACATCAAGTGCGCCAGGCGCGGTGATATTTGTGTGCCGGTAGGATCTGATATTTTAACCCCGTCTACGTACACGACAGTGCGGTAACCTTCTTCACCCCGAATGCGCAGTGAGGTTGCCTTGCCGAGTCCACCGTTTCTACTAACCGCAACACCGGGTACAGAACGCAGTAAGTCAGCGACATTCACCTGCCCTTTGGCTTCGATGTCCGTTGCATTCAAAACACTAACCGACGAACCAATACGATACGCAGGTACTGGTGTACGGTGTGCGGTAACGACCATTTCTTCGCTGATGGATAATTTATGAGAGGCCGTTGCAACCGGTGCTGAGCCAACAGGTTGCGCCGCTAAGGGCACTGATAAAATGCCGGCTAAAGAAGCAAGACAATAAGCTTGGTGTTTCATGGATTTCCCCAATCGTATTCCAGCAATGCGCTGGTGACATTCAAAGTGATTGAGGGAGGACAAAAAGCAGGTGAGAAGAAATGCACGGAGCATGTCTGCAGGTTCCTACCGATAAAGCCCTCCGCTTCATCGTTAAGCGTGTGCTATCGATAGTGCTGTATCAGAAACAGCAATAAAGTAGCAGTCACACGCGTTGTCCAAGGCCGGTATCGGGCTTATTGTTTCGAAGAACAAAGACATTTTGTTCGTCTATACAAATCACCGTTGCGGGGGCAGCGTTGGTTTCACCTGAACAACTCAGGCTCACCACTCTTCCCGTTTACCTTCTCACAGTTGCGAAACAACCATTCGAAGCACCTTTGACAACGGCGCGCAGACTAAGTCTGAACCGAGTAGGCGTCAAGAGTTTATGAGCGTTTTACCGTCATACACCGTGGTTTTCTCACAAAAACAGACAATTCCGCTCACCAATGTTGTTGCATACTGGAGAATTGCTCTGCCCGCTTCTACACTTTCAACAAGGTAATATTCAAGAGCAGTCATTATGGTATCCACTCACGATAGGCGTCGTTTCAGCCGCGTCCCTTTTCATACCAATGCCATCGTCTCTCAAGATGCTAAGCAATGGTCTTGCTCTGTATGGGACATCTCTCTAAAAGGCATTCTTGTCAGCAATACTTGCGAAGGAGGGCTATCCCCCAATAGCGACATTAAAGTAGTAGTGCCACTTTCAGATGCGTCTCAAATTGTCATGACGACTCAGCTCGCCAGAGAAGAAGGTGACCACCTCGCTTTAGAGTGCACAGAAATTGATATGGACAGCATCACACACTTGCGCCGGTTATTAGACTTGAACTTGGGAGATCCTGAAGCTTGTCACCGTGAGCTATCCATATTAATCGAAGATGCATTAGCACCCGAGTGACAAGCACTTCAGGACCACAGTCACTCTCGCTAGCGGTGAGCGTTATGCTGTGCGCAGAGGTTATGAGGAAAACATTATGAATTTGAGTCAAGCTAACGAAAGGCGCCACTGCCAAAGGATGCTTTTTCGTAGCCACGCCAATCTTGTTACACCTCACCATACGTGGCCGGTGCACGTTATTGATATTTCGTTCAACGGCGCTTTGGTTGCCCTGATACAACACCATCATTTGGATCCCCATGAAGAGATCATGCTGAACTTGGAGGTCGGCAAAAATGAGCACATAAAGATGCAAGGTCGCATCGCCCATCAAAAAGAACATTATATTGGCTTAGAGTGTTTCCCTGTGGATGACGAACAGAAAGCGCGGCTACAGGAATTGGTGCGTCGATTAGAACCCGTACCGGAGATGGATCGTTCTTTAAATACACTTTTGAATGGATAACTTACAAGACCCGTCCTATTACTCGGTTAAAACCGAGTTTTAAGCGGCCCAAAACGATCAAAAGGCCGCCGATACACATACGGAGGCCTACTGATCTAACAAGGTTTTTAAAGCACCTTGATCAACAAAGTCACACACAAAATAGCCCCGAAAATAAACGTTCCCAGAGCCCCTACAAACCGCATGGGGTTCGGTTTAGCCAAAGTAGCTGGCAACGCCAAACCGAGCGCGCTCAGATAACGACAAAGAGTGACGGCCACCATGCACCACACTACCCAGCCGCTCACTTGCAACTGCCCTAACGCGTAGATAATAATCATTAAAGCGGGTGCATACTCTACGGTAATCCCGTGCGCACGAATCCATTTGTAGAGCGTACTCTCTGGATCTTCTTTATAACCGTACATACGCTTTTCTTTGCCGCGGTTCATGCTCACGCCAAAGCCCATCGCAATGACCAGAAACCCCAGCAAAGCGACACAAATTATTGGTATGTTCATCGTTTTCTCCTGTTATTGTTTATTTTTACGTTGTCGATCATCAATAAAAAATTTAAGGCATCGAATCACAGTGCCTGTGCATACTCCCATAGGTCATCGAGTATTTTCTGCTGTGCGGCACTCAGACCGCCCTGATTTTTCAGTGCTTCTATACGGTCTTGCAGCTGCGTGATTGTAATCCCTGCTCCAGCGTCTGGGTTGGTCAACCAATCTTTGCGCCACTGCTCCCATTCTTCCTGTTCTATCGCAGAAAGCGTATCGGGAAAGTATCGCGCCCGATAGCGGAACAACATGGTATTTAGGCGATCATCCTCAAAGACAAACATCGATTGCTGTAATTGTTCGCCGCTGGCACCACGAACCTTAGCACAGGTCCGCTTATCGGCATCGGTTAAAAATCCATTGTAGAGCTGCTGCTCTACATCCGTAGACTTTTTGAAGACTTCGCCCTTGAATACCTGCTGCAGCTTGGCTTTCAAGTCAGCATTTTTTAATACCTGCCAATGCTGCTCACATAACGCTTTATCAATGTTTAAACGCTGTGCACTGGTATCGTCCAATAGCTTTACCGTCGTTAATACAGGGCATTTATTGATGTGCACCAGCTTAAGAGGGATACGCGCTTCGCCTTCGACCAAATCGTCTGTTCGAGTGTATAACTTCTCGCGGATCTCGTCGGCGGATAAACGCAACAGCGGTTCTGGGTCTACCGACAAATTACACACGATCACCGCGTTTTTATTGGTGGGGTGCATGGCCAGTGGTGCAACAATGGCAGTGCATCCGTTTTCAGCAGGGAACATGGAAGACACATGCAGCAGCGGCTTACAATTCATGACATCAATTAACGCCGATACTTTTTGTTTGCTGCGCAGCTGATAAAGGTGGTTGTAAAGTGCAGGTTGCTTTTCCTTGATAAGCCGAGCCACTGCAATGGTTGCATGTACATCCGATAACGCATCATGAGCGCTTTCATGGCCAATATCATTCGCCGCTGTAATGTGCTCTAGCTTAAAGCTTGGGTTGCCGTCTTCGTGATTGGGCCACTGAATGCCCTCCGGCCGGAGCGCTCGAGTTAAGCGAACCATATCAATAATATCCCAACGAGAATTGCCATTGCGCCACTCTCGCTCGTAGGGATCATAAAAATTGCGATACAAACTGTAACGGGTGACTTCGTCATCAAAGCGCAACGAATTATAGCCCACTCCGCAAGTGCCAGGCATGGACAACTCTGCGTGGATAGCGGCTATGAATTCAGGCTCGGACAAGCCTTCGGCCAATGCTTTTTGTGGTGCAAGCCCTGTCACCAAACACGCCTCTGGCTTGGGCAATACATCCGCAGTTGGTTTGCAGTAAATCACCAAGGGTGCGCCAATGATGTTTAAATCTTCATCGGTTCGTATGCCTGCAAATTGTGAAGGGCGATCTTTTGCGGGAACTTCCCCCCACGTTTCATAATCGTGCCAATACAATGTTTTCATGATGCCCCAGCTCCTTTGGGTTGAGTGTAACACAGCCGCATATGACAGCTGTTTTGTGTTTTCAATCTATGATGAACGGTACACCTGCGACACTCTGCCACATTTAAACGCATCCCAAAACACGCTAATCTGGATAGAACAAATGACTCTACGCTGAAGCTAAGAGCTCCACTGAAGCAAAGCATTGGCCAAACCCCTCACCCACTACAGCACTCTTTTATGCCAACCACTCACTTGACCACATCAGCTCCAGAACGCAATCTGAGACGCTTGGTTGTTATTCGCAGCCTTTTATTGGGCGTGCTCTGCACCTCGTTGATCATCGCATACAGCGGGCTGCATCTCGCGCTACCCTACGGCGCGCTAGTGTGGGTGCTGAGCGGCATGACGCTTGCCAGCGTAGCCATTGTCGTACAGCTTAATTTACGGCAGCGCCCTTCTCAGCGAGCATTTTTTCTGCAATTGCTCCTCGATATTATCGCTCTGAGTTTATTGCTGTTTTTTACCGGCGGCGCCAATAATCCTTTTGTCCCTTATTATTTGGTCCCACTGTGCATCGCCGCCGCCACTTTACCGTGGTTTTACACTTGGCCACTGCTGATAAGCTCTCTGGTTCTGTACAGCAGTTTATTTTTCTTGTATTTGCCTTTGCCAGCCTTATCCCCTCACGCCGCCACCGAGGCTTTACACACCATGCATGGCGGCGCACTGTCTCTAGGCCACACCTCTCATACCATCAGTTTGCATACGTTGGGCATGTGGATTAATTTTGTGATCAGCGCATTACTGGTGACCATATTCGTAGGTCGTATGGCCAATTCATTGCGACAGCAAGATGAGGCTCTCGCACAACTGAGGGAAGAGCAGCTTCGTGATGAACAGTTGATGGCACTCGCCACACTCGCTGCTGGCACGGCTCACGAGCTGGGAACCCCGCTCACCACCATTCGTACTTTATTGGCGGAACTGCAACAAGACTGCGCCGAAAATACCGTCAACCCCGCAACCCTCAGTACCGATATACAGCTGCTGCAACATCAAGCAAACCATTGCTCACAAGCACTTCAATCACTGAGCCAACATGCAGGCCACCTACAACAAGGCACAACCCCCAATCAACCCATACGGCAATTGTGCCAGAGCGTGATCGACGACTGGCTGTTATTACGACCAGAGGTCAGCGCCACCGTTTTGATGCCTGATGAACTGCCTTCACTTGAAGTGGCTTGGCCAGCCACCATCACACAGGCGATGGGAAATTTACTGAATAATGCCGCCGATGCTTGCCCCAAAGACATTCACGTCGATTTCCACTGGGATCAACGGCAGCTTACCTTAACACTCCACGATCAGGGTGCGGGCATTGATCCTCAAGTGGCCAATCATTTACACGAACCGTTTGTCACTCAAAAAGGGGAAGGTCGCGGTCTAGGGCTCTTTCTAACCGACGCTGTGATACGACGATTTGGAGGTCAATTGATGCTAAAACCACATCCAAAGTGCGGTACAATCACGCAATTAACCCTTCCGTTACATTAAACTCCTGTATTCATGCTGACCAAATACCTTCTTCGCCCCCCCAAAAGCCGCTTTAGCAATGAAACGCCATGTGTAACAAAACACTATTGATTGTTGATGATGATGACGCACTGACTCAGGTTTTAGCGCGAGCGTTTAAGCGCCGTGGCTTTGAGGCATTCACGGCGCATACTGGCCAGCAAGCTCTGGAGCTATGCCAGCTTCAGCAACCCAATTTTTGCATTCTGGATTTGAAAATCGCACAGGAGTCAGGCCTGAACCTGATTCCACAGTTACTGGCAGTACAATCACACATCAATATTGTGATGCTAACAGGCTATTCCAGTATCAATACCGCTGTCGAGGCTATTAAACTGGGGGCTAACCACTACTTGTGTAAGCCCGCCGACGCTGATGAAATAGAACAGGCATTTTCTCGTGCAGTAGGCGATCCTAACGCCAATGTTCACAACACGCCCCCCTCGGTGAATCGCCTAGAGTGGGAGCACATACAAAAAGTATTGGCCGATCACGAAGGGAATGTTTCAGCCACGGCCAGAGCTTTGGGAATGCACCGCCGTACATTGCAAAGAAAACTGCAAAAAAAGCCCGTTCGTTCTTAAGCAGCGGTTGCCTGTTTTCTCAAATCGCGCGACTATGGGCTTTGATCCAACCACTGTTGTTTGCACCACAACGCACGGTTTGCACTGCGGTACTCACTTTGGCTTTAATGCCTGTTATATAGCGCAGCTGTAGTGTTTGTCATGGCACATCCAAGACGCCTCGGAGCTTCTACCTTTTTGTAGGCAAAGCCTACGGTGTGCAGTATTCACTTTTTGCTTTAGGGTTTGGCATGATTGAGATTTCGGCTTTTTTTGATTTTTTAGAGCAGCATCGTCTACCGGACAGTTATGTCCCAGTCATTGAACAGAATGTTATTCCCATCGCACAAGCTCTAGCGGAAAATAGAAACCAGCGTGACGACACACTCTTGGTCGGCATTAACGGCAGCCAAGGATCAGGCAAAACCACCTTAGGTGATGCTTTAGTGGTTGCGTTTAAAGAGCTGGGTTTGGAAGCGGTTGCGATATCGATTGATGATTTTTACTTGACCAAGCAAGCCCGTGAGCATCTTGCCCAACAAGTGCATCCGTTATTAAAAACCAGAGGGGTGCCCGGCACTCACGATACCGTTCTTGCCAACCTGACGTTAGATCAATTGACTTCGGCCCAAGGAGAGGTTGCTATCCCACGGTTCGATAAATCGGTGGACGATCGCCTGCCGATGGAGCAATGGGATCGCTGCCAAGCACCTGTAGATGTCGTTATTTTAGAGGGCTGGTGTGTAGGTGCAAAACCCCAGCCAGATGATAAGTTGGCCGAACCTTGCAACCCACTTGAAGAACTGGAAGATACTGCAGGTCAATGGCGAGGCTACGCCAATGACAATCTTAAGCACAGTTACGCGGATTTATTTGGGCGCTTCGACGCGCAGATCATGCTCAAAGCCCCCTCATTTGAATGCGTCTTTAAATGGCGGCTAGAGCAAGAAAACAAGCTGCGAGAGAAAGTGGGCAATCAAGGCGAAGGTCTGATGTCAGGGGAACAAATCAGTCGTTTTATCCAACACTATCAACGCATCACAGAAAATAACTTGCAGGCACTGCCGTCACAGGTACATTTTTTACTGACTCTCGATCAAGAGCGGCGCATCACCCAGTTTAGCCGCCCAGTCCCGCTGTAATGTAAGCACAGTTATACTTTTGTGGTGGCGCTTTGTGCAAATCGCTAGCGCTGCTGAAAGCTAGGGCGCGACTACCCTTGATCGTCTTCTGGCCACAACGTGTCGTGCAGCATTTCGATGTGCCTCGCCACCCGCTCTTCTTCCGAAAAGAAAGCGATATGGTACATAGCATCTCCTTCGTGTACCAAAGGGATGTTTTGCTTACCGATGATAATCCCCGCTCTGCTGGCCACAATCACATCAATTTTTTCACCAAATGGGCTGCCAATTTCGGCCAGCACATCGCCTTTTTGTACATAATCACCTAAGTTTTTAATGCTGTGCACGATGCCACTGGCGCTACCACGAACCCAAGCGCTGTTATTTGCGGTAAACGGAGTGAATTTCTTCGACGATGTACGGCGCGTACGAGTCATACCTAAATGCGATAAAACGTTTAAGATTCCTTTCAACCCTGCACGTATCGAAAACTCATCAAAGCGCAGCGCTTCACCCGCTTCATACAATAAGATTCTTGTGCCGGATTCCACCGCCGCTTGCCGTAAAGACCCCTCTAGAATGCCCGAATTCAAAAGCACGGGCACCCCAAAGCTTTCAGCCATATCACGTGTTGTTTGATCGTCTAGATCCGCACGAATCTGCGGTAAATTGGAGCGATGGATGGCTCCTGTGTGCAGGTCGATCCCATAATCGCAAAGACTGACAACGTCTTTCAAAAATGTAGAGGCCACACGTCCGGCCAGTGAACCTTTGGTAGAACCAGGGAAGGAACGGTTCAGATCGCGCCGGTCTGGCATATAGCGACTCTGATTCAAGACACCATAGACATTGACCATATGCACAAGAATTAAAGTGCCCCTACTTAAACGAAAGTTTTTTAACGTTACAAGGCGACGCAGTATTTCAATACCATTGAGCTCATCACCGTGCACCGCCGCACTCACAAACATCGTGGGGCCCGGCTTTTTTGCCCGAATCACCGTGATGGGAAGGTGAATATCTGTGTCGGAATAGAGCTTGATCACTGGAATTTCAATCTGTACGCGGGCCCCTAATGGTATTCGCGTACCGCCAATTTCAAACTCTGATTTAAATTCTTTTTCACTCACGTAGAAAGCGCCTTAGTTCGTAATCATAGGCCAAGCATTCAGGCAACAACCTACTTTTGAACAGGTTAGCACAAGGCTTACATATCGTGTATTTTGTTTACTCCTTTATGAGCAAGCGTCTACTTATTCAACATTTACGATTACGCCAGCAATAAAAAAGGCGACTCATTGATAGAGCCGCCTTTTTTATGTTGTGCTAAGGTCACCGATAGGGAATCCAGCGAACCAAGTTGTGAAGGATGCCCTTAAAAACTTGCACCAACCCATACCCACAATTTGTCCGTATCGGTTTTAATATCCTCTGCTGAATAAGCGGCATATTTAATGCCGGCATTGTAATGCTTGCCAAACTTCATGCCGTATACAACGTCCAGCTCACTGCCAAAATTATCAGCACCAGATGCACCATCATTCGCCGTAAAGTCATGATAGACAACCGTCAACTTACCTGGGCCCACTTTACCGCTGGCAGATACAAACATATCTTCTAGGCCTTGTGGTGGTGTTGCTAAAAATAAATCCGCCCAGCCATTAAATTTGTGCATGGTCGCCAATGGCGTTGCAAAACCATAGTTGCCATCGTCAGAACCTAATACCTCCAAGCCAATTTTTGCCGTTACACCATTTACGACAGCACCTACAGAGGCTAAGTAATAGTCGGCTTCGTAATCACTGGCACCTTCGGATTCCTGAGTAGCGTACTCCAGTTCATACAAAAAAGTGACACTGTCGGTTTTCGCTTTACCAGCAAAACGTAAGCCGTAAGTATCCAGCGCATTATCGCTTCCATTATCCATCTCTAGCATATAGCTATAGCCAGTTAACTTACCCAACGACGTGTCATAAGAGACATTCAACAAGTGATCTTTGGAATCAATATCAGCATCTTCGGCAAAAATGCGATTACGCTGGTCTAAGTAGGCGTATGTAAACGTTAAACCTTTAGCTGGGCTCGCAATAAAAGTAACACCATCAAAGGTTTGACGGTCTTGACGCCATCCAACATGGCCCACAAAACGATGATTATCCAACGTTAATACCTGACGCCCCAACTTAGCGCTAAAGCCATCCGTTTTGTATTGTAAAAAAGCTTGATCCAGCTCTGTCGTTTCAGGATCAGCAATCACTGAGTACTCACCGGGGTTATACCCACTTGGCCCAACGGTATAATCACCCATGCCAGCAACAATACGATTATCTTCAAATTCGACAGTGGCCGAGAACCCACTGATGTCAGCAGTGGTATAGCCTAGTCGTGAACGCAGGGTTAATGCATCGGCATCTTTGTTGATCTTATCTTGATCTACAGATTCGTAGCGCAGACGAAAGTCTCCATAAGCCTTACCACCTTTAAGCGCTTCAGCAATCGAATCTGCCGCAAAAGTAGGCACAGAACTACAAGCTAGAGCAACTGCTACGGACAGCACATTCATTTTTACTTGTTTCACAGGTTTCATCTCCTAAATCTTAAATGTTTCATTCATAGTTTTTTAAGCCGCGGCGTTTTTTTTGTTGCTCGCTTTTTTCGACTTAGAACTTAAGGGCTCTACTTTTCTCTGCTTTTCGTACAAAAACTTCAGAACTTCGGAACGCAAATGGGTGTATTCAGGATCTTCCGCTAATTCGAGACGATGTCGTGGTCGTTCGAGTTTTACATCCAGAATTTCGCCAACCGTAGCTGATGGACCGTTAGTCATCATGACAATACGATCAGACAGCAGTACGGCTTCATCCACGTCGTGAGTAATCATAATCACGGTGTTATTCAGTTCGGCTTGAATCTCCATCAATGAATCCTGCATGTGGGCTCGTGTCAAAGCGTCGAGCGCACCGAAAGGTTCATCCATCAACAAGACCTCTGGCTCCATAGCCAATGCGCGAGCAATTCCTACGCGTTGCTTCATGCCACCAGAGATTTCGTCGGGGCGTTTGTGCATGGCATGATCCATGTGCACCAAATTCAAATTGTGCTCGATCCATTCTTTCTTTTCAGTTTTGCTTTTGCTCTTACCGAACACTTGATTAACCGCCAATTCAACATTTTCATAAGCTGTTAACCAGGGCAGCAAAGAGTGATTCTGAAACACTACCGCCCTTTCAGGGCCGGGCTCGTTCACTTCTCTTCCATTCAAAAGCACCCCACCTGTGGAGGCTTGATACAAACCCGCTACGACGTTTAAAACAGTCGACTTACCACAGCCAGAGTGTCCGATCAAAGAGACAAATTCACCTTTATCAATTTTCAAACTGACATCTTTAAGTGCCGTAAATGGCCCCTTCGGTGTGGGGAAAACCATGTCGATTCGGCTGATATCTAAGAAAGCATTCATATTTTTCGTCTCCGTTGAATCAGCGCTCAGCGCTGGATTTGTCCCAAGAAACCACACGCTGAATTTGTAGCATGCCGCGATCTAACAGGAAGCCAATAAAGCCAATCACCAACACAGCGGCCATGATTCGAGCCAAAGAATTGGAGCTGCCATTTTGAAATTCATCCCAAACAAATTTACCTAAACCTGGACTTTGGGCCAGCATTTCCGCTGCGATTAATACCATCCACGCAATACCAAGGGACAAACGCATGCCGGTAAAAATCATAGGAATGGATGCGGGAAGAACAATTTTTCGAACATGAGTTAACGCTGGCAGACGCAAAACTTTGCTGACGTTAACCAAATCGCTATCGATGGAAGCCACACCAACCGAGGTATTAATCACCATTGGCCACAAACAACATAAAGTGACAGTAATCATCGAATTTAAAAAAGACTTGGCGATCATTGGGTCTGGAGACACATAGACAGCACTGACCACCATCGTCACTAATGGCAACCAAGCCAAAGGGGATACAGGTTTAAATATTTGAACGATTGGATTGATTGCTGAGTTCAACGTTTTACTTAAACCCACGGCAATGCCTAAAGGTATCGCTATTATGGCGGCGACAAGAAAGCCGCTCATCACCGTAATCAAACTCGTTACAATTTGATCACCAAAAGTTTCTTTACCTGTATAGTCGCGAATTTTTGCATCGTAAGTTGGGTCTTGAGCTAGACGAGCAGCGTTACGCTTTTCTTGACGGAGATAAAATTTAGATTCTTTTTCTCTCTCGGCGGTATGCTCATTATACAGCGTACCAAATTGCTCCCAAACCGCCGACGGTCCAGGAAACTTACCAAGAGAAGTATCAATATTTTGTGAGGCCACAGACCACAACAACAAGAAACCAAGAATTCCAATTAAAGGGATTACCACCCATTTTGTTGCATCAGATACCGCACCCTTTACTTTGTCGGGCAGCAACTCGCTGCCACTGATTTTTTGAATTAATGTTGTCGTAGTCATCGCCTATTACCTCTCTAGTGGTATTCGTTACAGTTTGTCGCCGGCTTTCAGACCAATTGAGAACTTATTGATGTACTCATTGGGTTTAGTGCCGTCATAAACGATGCCGTCGATAAAGTGCGTTTGTGGATCTCTAAAGCCATCTTCGTCTGCGGCTGGGAAATCTTTTGCATCCGCAAGACCTTCTGCGACTAAAGATTCAGCAGCTTTGACGTAAATATCGGGACGGTATACTTTAGCCGCTAGCTCTTTGTACCAGCTGTCAGGTTTATCATCTGGGATTTGTCCCCAGCGACGCATTTGTGTCATATACCAGATAGCATCGGAATAGTACGGATAGGTGGCAAAGTAACGGAAGAATACGTTGAAATCGGGAACGTCACGCTTGTCACCTTTCTCATATTCAAAAGTGCCTGTCATAGAGTTAGCAATGACATCGTAATCCGCACCAACATAGTTGGATTGAGATAAGATTTTTACCGCTTCGGGACGATTGGCATTGTTGTTTTCATCCAACCACATGGCTGCGCGAATCATGGCGCGAGTTAGTCGAATGGTCGTGTTCGGGTATTGCTCCGCAAATTCGGCGGTAATACCAAACACTTTCTCTGGATTGTTTTTCCAAATTTCATAGTCGGTTACCACCGGTACACCAATACCTTTAAAAACGGCTTGCTGGTTCCAAGGTTCACCCACGCAGTAACCATAAATCGTGCCGGCTTCTAAAGTGGCAGGCATTTGAGGCGGTGGAGTAACGGACAACAAAGCATCGGCATCGATATAACCGGAAGTATCGCCTTTATGAGGAGCGTAGTAGCCTGGGTGGATACCGCCTGCTGCCAACCAATAGCGCAGCTCGTAGTTGTGTGTAGATACAGGGAAAACCATGCCCATTTTGAAGGGCTTCCCTTCGGCTTTATACTTTTCAACAACCGGCTTTAATGCATCGGCTTTAATTGGATGAACAGGACGACCATCAGCCATTTTAGGAATATTGGGTTTCATTTGATCCCAAATTTCATTAGAAACGGTAATACCGTTACCATTTAAATCCATCGAGAAAGGCGTGATGATGTGAGCTTCGGTACCGAAACCCATGGTCGCTGCAATCGGCTGGCCTGCTAGCATATGCGCGCCGTCTAAACGACCATCAATAACGCCGTCCAACAAGACTTTCCAGTTGGCTTGCGCTTCGATCGTGACGTACAGGCCTTCATCTTCAAAATAACCTTGCTCGTAAGCCACAGCAATGGGTGCCATATCAGTCAGTTTAATAAAACCAAATGTCAGTTCTTCTTTTTCTGGCCAGCCAAGTTCTTTGGCTTGTACCGCTGCAGTGCTCATACCAGCACTCACAACAACCGTAGTTATCACGGCTTGCTTGAAAGTTTTTAGCCACTTCATGGGGTTTCCTCGCTAACAGGTAAATGGGGCACTGCTTTATAGAGCCAGCTATGAATCATCGCTTTATTGAATCGAGTGCCTTGCGCTTTTGGGACAGCTGATAAAGATATCTCTGTGTGTTGCCTAACCATCGCCTTTGATTGCTGGGCACGAGTACAGATGACAGTGATAATGCATCGAGCATGCCAACACCATTAATGCACTAAAATTTATGGGCCCAGCAGCCAAATACAGATAAAACGCACCACAAAAATACAAAACAACACCAAAATGAATCACAAAAAGTTGTATTTTCTTTTGCCGACCTTTACGTGCCACACAAAACCCACCCCAAAACTGTGCGTAAAGCACTAACTTGAAGCGTAAAACCGAAAAAAGGGTATTTATTCATCAAAACTGAAGAGAAATAAAAAATGAAGAAAAAGCGAACGGAACGAGAAAAGAGCCAGACACCATAATGATGCAGAACCCCAATATCGTAAAAATCAAACTCTCGCAGACGCACAAACATCTTGAACGACAGGGTTATATAAAAATCATCAAAAGGTAGGTAAACGAGCGAGACCTAAAGGTTGCTAAAGCCTCGTAGCCATCAGAAAAGCCGGTCAGTTAATGCCACTGTAGCTCTTTTACCAGCTGATCAAACTTAGCCAACAGCCCATCCAGCGCATCGGTGGCAATACGGAAGAAGACATTTGGGTCAATGTCTGGGGAATCCACGATCAGCTGCTCCTGGATACACGTGATCAAGACAGAAATTTTGGCAGACTGCTCTGAGTCGACACCGATCTCCTTCCACAATCTCTGTACATTATTCTCAATCTGCTGGCATAAGAAATTCAGCCGAATGCGCGACACACTGTCACAGTGTGCTGCCGCTGAAACACCGGTACCAATGGCACGTGCTTGCCCGATATGCTCAGCGGCCGCCAGCAGTTCACGCCAATACAAATGCAAAGGTCTGTTTGAAGCACTTTTCAATAACAGAAGCTCGCAGTCTTGAGCAAGGTCATCAATCAAATACAAAATATTTTTGATCAAGTGGTTGTGCTGACTTAAATTATTTTCAACGCCGGTTGTTTTGTAGTTACCCGCAAGACGAGCCCAATGCTGGGTAATACCCTGCCAACGAGAGTTTTCTTCGATAACCTCGTCCACGTTCGCTATGCTGGCAATATCACGGCTCACCAATTGCTGTAGGCTTGCGATATCTCGCTCCAGATGCCCCCCTCCATTTAGGTATCCTGTTGATAGACCGCGGTGTTTCTGCACATTCGCCAATAGCACACGCAAACTGAACAACCACTGCAACCCCTTTTCTTGGTTTAGTTTGCGATTCCGACCTTGCTGGGTACGAATCACCAGCATCAATACAACTAAGCAGCCACCCACGATCGCAACCGTTCCCAAGGGCGAGTATACATCCGTCATTGTTGTGCTCCTTGGCGCTGGCAAAGCCCATAAAGATGTGAAGCGATCGCTGAAGAGCGCTCAGCCACAGTTGAATTTTCAGTGGCCCCAAGAGCGACTTCCTCAACTTGAGAAGACATATCACGAGCCGCATCGCTTTGCTGGCCGGCAGCATCAGTAATCATTTGCACCATTGATGATACCGTTTGTGTATGCTCCGCTATTTCCATTAAAACCCCTTCCGCTTCCTCGGCATCCACCAACGTCAATCGAGTCGCACTGAGAACGCCATCCATGCTGCTTTTCAATGCCGCCATTTGGGTTTGCATTTGATCGAGAATCTGAGAAATCTCTTGAGATGAGTCATAGCTGCGACTTGCCAGCGCCCTGACTTCATCGGCGACGACAGCAAAACCTCTGCCTTGATCTCCTGCTCGTGCGGCCTCGATAGCCGCGTTTAAAGCTAATAAATTGGTTTGTTCCGCAATAGCACGAATCATAGACGACACCGATGACACCGTAGTGGTTTTTTCATCCAACATGCCCAGCTGCTCATAGGCCCCGTCAACGCAATCGCCTACCTCACGCATGTGCTCGCGCACCTCGCTGATTCTCTCTCGCCCTTTTTCACCGGCGTGATAGCTCTGTAAGGCAGACTGCTGCGTTTCCTGCATGCGCATGCTGACCTCTTCAATACTGTGGCTGATTTCAGTCACCGCCGCTGCGATCGATGCCGTAGCCTGTGACTGTAACGATGTATTGGCCGCCAATGTATCAGATGTTTCCGACAGTTCTTTAGCCGAGTAGCCAATTTCGGTAACAACTTGGTGGAAACCATCAACCTGACGGCGGCCTTTAGTCGCCAAATGAAACACCTCTACGCCGCCCTCAGCAACAAGCTGCTCTACAGCATCCACCAACTGTTGCTGGTTCATCAGGTCTAGGTGGTTAAGCACGCCATACAATTGCTTTTGGTCTTGCTGTAAAAGCCATAGACTTCCTAAAGATACATACGCTACAAAAACCAGCGCAAGAACACTCCAAACGATTGGCATCTGCGCAACGATGCTCGCAGCCGCCAGCAAAAACAACAATAAAAGACTGCAAACGGAGCCCTTAGGACCCACTAACTTTAACCATGTGCGAAGTGCACTTAACATGATAATCCTTTCATATCTTCATCGGTGAACAGAGGTCGAGCCACACTTAAACACGTATACCGCTCACGATGCGTCAAGTATTCGCCCCCAAATAAACACGAGAGTGTTTTACTTCTTTTGCGGCCAAAATAAAAAAAACTGAAAAGACTTTTTATGCCAAGCAGTGACCATGAAATGAAACCCCACCGACCTAAGCCTACTGAGTTATGCTTACGTACCTAACGTGCTTTGGGATAAGATTCTGACACAAGCTCGATAACTCTATGAGCAATGACCACCAACGACTTGCCTTGGTTCATGGCCATTTTTCTTAGAGTGGCGTAAGCGTCTTGCTCACTCAACCCCTGAGTCTGCATCAATAAACCCTTGGCCTGATCAATGATTTTACGCTCTGCAAGTTTATTTTTTGTCTGCACCAATTCGTGACGCAAGGCTTCCTGTGCTTGAAAGCGAGTAACTGCCTCAGAGATCAGACTGTATAAGCGGTGCTGACGACGATCATCCACAACATAAGCGCTGACACCAGCACGAACCATAGACTCAATCAGTTCAGGGGTGTCTTCAGTCACAAAAACCACTACCGCTAACGGGCAAATATCATGAATACTTTTAAACAGGTGTATCAAGGAAGGTTTTAAGGTCGCGGTGTTCACGACTAAGCAATCGGGGCGATGAAGATCAAGTTGCAACAACAATTTGTCATCGTTTCTTAGTGTTTCCAGAACATTAAACGTGCACAACTGTAAATCAGGATACAGCTGTGCACTGCTTCCAAGTTCCGTATCTAGCAGCAGTAATGTTTTGCACTCTCTCATGTGTCGTCCTTCACTCTAGTCATCCTATCTGGAGCTTTCTGAACGTTACAACTTGACGAACAGTAGAAACCACAGCGAAAAACATGCCATTCGAACGCTCACCGAAGAGTTTTATCCAAATATCAGATCAGACTGACAAAAAATACCTCATGAACCAGCAAACCGATCAATACGATACAATAAGATGACAAGCAGAGGGAAAAGAACGGTGCGGCTGACGGGAAATCTAAGCACCACAGATTACCATTAAGTCACGACGTCGAATAAATCGCACCTCAAAATGGCAACTGGAAGCAATGTGACAATCACACCGAGGGAAACAACTCCATCGCCATGAGAAGCGCGTCTTCTCCGCCGGTGTCTGATGGGTAATAATTGGGTCTTACTCCGATTTCTGAAAAACCGGCGTTTTCGTAAAGAGTGATGGCCGGCGTGTTAGAAGCCCTGACCTCCAAAAACATACGCTCAGCGTGGCTTGCAAGTTGCTGTAGAACTTTATCCAGAACCCGGCCACCAATGCCTGCACCCTGCCAAGCCGGCGAGACCACAAAATTGATAAGCTCTGACTCTCCCGCCACCAGCGACACCAATGCAAACATGACTAATTCATCATCAATACAGCCCTGTACAGCGTGGTAACGGGACAAACATGACACCAGTTGCTTACGACTCATAGGGTGCGAATGCGCCGCCTGCTCGATTGAGTACAGCGCACTTAATAAGCCTCCCTGTGCAGATTGAGTCTCGGGATCAGCATTGGGAAATCGGTCAATAGACGTTAACTCAACCTGGCGGCCATCGATCAAACTCACAGGACAAGCATGGGGAAACAACACGTCCATCATACACGCCGCAAAAACTGAATCGATTCCCACACACGAGCTTTGACAGTGGGCTGTAATAACATGTCCGACAACGAAGGAACAACAACGCCTTTCACATTGGTATCCGCAACGTTCACCAACTGCCCTATACTCGACTCCAGCGATTCTAGAGGCGACCCATTACTATCAATAGATGACCCGCGACTGTCTTCAGGAGTCACCCCAGCCGCCATTAAGTAGTGACAGGCGTCCTCCCCCATTAGCATGACATGCTGGAGAGGCTTGCTCTCGTGCATCGCCTCTAGCATCGCCCATGAACTTTCGCGGGCCTCGGTTTCACCTTGGGGGGTGTAGCGATCTTGCGTCATTGGCCAGCGTAAAATATCCGGTTGTGGCAATGCATCCACTGGGACACCTAAAGCACGCAATATATTGAGTAACAACGTATCTGTCGGCAATGCCAGTTCTGCACGACGACTGTCTACCACCAGCAGAGCTTCATCCACACGCCAAAATGTGAGCGCAAATCGTGGTGTCGATGCCGTGTTTGCAACGGGCTTTTTCGACGGTGCGGGCTCACGCCTCAGTGCATCTTGACTTGGTATTGAACGGTCTTGTTCTGGGCGGCTCTGCAGAGGGCTATGTTCAGATGCTTTCTGCATTGCATGAGGCTTTGCAGTTGAACTGCTGAGTGCCTCTAATACAGAACTGCTTGGGCTGCGGGGCGCAGGAGTTACTGATGGCGAGACTGGCATCCCTTCCACTGAAGCGCTCTGCGGCTTGACGACAGAGCGGCTCACTTGTGAGTCCGTATCTGAGGTCACCAAAGGGGGCGTGGCAGGAGAAGAACCAAGAGCAGCAGGCGGTATTGACACTGGCCTGACGGGTGCGCAGGCGACTGAAGGTCGTGCCGCCACCAATTGCAGCCTCGGCATATAAGAATCCACCCCCAAAGCCTCAAGGTATTGCATGCGTTGCTGCTCGTTCATGAATCCCTCAAGGTTGTTGCCTAGATCGGCAATCAGGGTGGATTAAATTATTTACACACCGTCGTGCTGAGGATGTGCTTTGGCTCCCGATTCTAACAGATTCAGCGCATCCAAATAGGCTTTTGCAGAAGCCGCAATAATATCGGTATCCGCACCAACACCATTTACAATCACCCCATTGCGAGACAAGCGAACCGTGACATCGCCTTGAGCTTCCGTGCCTGCAGTAATGGCATTCACAGAGTAAAGTGCCAACTCCGCCTTGCTGTTAACCACTTTCTCTATCGCTTTAAAAGCAGCGTCCACAGGGCCGCCACCTTTCGCTTCGGAGACCACGGCCTCACCGCGACACTGAAAGCTCAAGCGTGCTACCGGTTTTTGGCCTGTCTTGCAGGTCACTTCCATCTCACTAAAGCGGTAGATCTCAGGACGTTGTGCATTTTCCACACCGGACACCAAAGCCTGCAAATCTTCATCAAAGACTTCGTGTTTCTTATCTGCCAACTCTTTAAAGCGAGCAAAGGTTTCGGCCAACGCCTCAGGCGTTTTGAAGGTAATACCAAGCTCTTCCATACGAGCGCGAACCGCTGCGCGACCAGAGTGTTTACCCAACACCAATTTGTTGGCATTCCAGCCTACATCTTCGGCCTTCATGATTTCGTAGGTTTCGCGGTTTTTCAATATACCGTCTTGATGAATACCCGATTCATGAGCAAATGCATTTGCCCCCACAATGGCCTTATTGGGCTGAACAGGAAATCCGGTTACCGTTGACACCAAGCGTGATGTTGGAACAATGTGAGAAGAGTCGACACCGGTTGTGACAGGGTAAAAATCTTTACGGGTTTTCACCGCCATAACAATTTCCTCTAACGAGGCGTTACCAGCACGTTCACCCAAACCGTTAATTGTACATTCAACTTGACGGACACCGTTCATGACTGCCGACAAGGAGTTTGCCACGGCCAACCCCAAATCGTTATGGCAGTGCGTAGAAAAAATAGCTTTGTCAGAGTTCGGGACATTTTCAATCACGTGTTTAAACATAGCCCCGTACTCTTCTGGCGCACCATACCCGACTGTATCCGGAATATTGATGGTGCCAGCGCCGGCGTTGATCACTGCCTCAATGATGCGATACATAAACTCTGGCTCGGTGCGACTGCCATCTTCCAATGAAAATTCCACGTCTGGACACAGATTGCGGGCCAATTTTACCGCTTCGACGGCCTGCTCCAACACTTGCTCAGGCGACATTTGCAACTTGTATTTCATATGAATGGGGGACGTCGCAATAAACGTGTGTATACGACCTGAGTTAGCAGGGCGTAACGCCTCAGCAGCGCGTTCGATATCTGGACGTACCGCTCGGGCCAAGCTGCAGATCGTGGAACCTTTCACCGCACCAGCAACAGCTTTAACAGCCTCGAAGTCGCCGGGGCTCGCAATAGCAAAGCCCGCTTCAATGACGTCCACACGCATTTTTTCCAGCATTTTTGCAATACGAACCTTCTCATCCAAAGTCATGGATGCGCCCGGGCTTTGTTCACCGTCACGCAAAGTCGTATCAAAAATAATCAATTGGTTTTCTTTCATCATAGCCTCTCAGGCAGCCCCTTCATTCAAGGAGCTTCTCTATACGTTATATACATTAGGGGTTAGAAACGGCTGGCCAAACGCCAGTATAGAAAAACGATACTGCCTAAGGCAGTCGTAATAATTGCGCTAGGCACCACGACAGACAAAAGCTGGAGCTGCAACGGCCAACAGAGAACTGTGAGGAAATTGTGTGGAAGTTCATAAGGTAATCCGTGCATTCATTTATGCAAAGCCGCGATCAATAACTGTCAGTCAGCCTAGCCAACCACCATTTGTGATTCACGATGACTTTAACTAAAGACCACTATAACTCGCCCAAAACCACCAATCAATATTCATCCTAAATTAATCAATTAATTAGGATTAAATAACAAAATAAGACACCGTAAACCCAAAAAACAAAACAAACATCCTATTTTTATAGCGTTCTGTGTAATTACTCGCGCAAATCGTTTTATTGATGTGTCGCTTTAGCGTGCAAAACACTCAGACCAGCCTTCATTTACTTACAAATACGAGCCCGCGGCCTTACCAGCACAGCAAATCAAGAGAGCAACGCTCAATCGGGTCGCTGAAATAAAAGAAACACCCCAGCAAGGTAGAAACAAAGAAAGGAGCTGCAAAAAGCTAGTCTAATGCCTAAAAATCACTAGCCCTAAACAACCGTAGCTTATGGTTAAACAACTTTGATGTGCCAAGGCTCAAAACGAACACCTAGGCGATTGTCCTCGGTGTAGCGAATTTTAACGTAACCAAGATCTTGCATACGCTTATATTCATCTGTCGCAGCAAATTCATCAGAGAAGTTTTGTGTACCCCAACCCACTCGACCAACATCAAAGTCACCGATGCCATGGTAAGAGTGCCCGGGGGGGGCTAGTGAGCGAGAGGCTTTTGATAGGTTATAAGACACACTACTGGCTTTCGCCAAAAACAAATAGAGCTGCTTAACATTGCTACGGATCCCAGATGTGAGTACCACGTTAGAACCAATGTCTTGTTTGAGCTTCTGGTAATAAGCCTCAGAGTGTCCTTTAAACAGGTAGTGCCCAGAATGAGGGATCTTGATGATATCTTTATTATTGATGGCACTTGTCAGCTGATCGGTGACTCGAGAACCAAAGAAACCGTATTCGCTCGCCTGTGCAAAGAAGATTTTTTCTATGAAGTCGAGCTCTGCTCGCGAAAATGCACCCACATCCTCATAAGCATTGGCGTATTTCAATAACTCATCAAAACCCAGCACATTGAAATTACCGTGCCCGACCAAGCGCTGGGCTCGATGCAAGCGGGAAAAAACCGACTCTAAGGTCAGGTGCTCAGCTTCAGGTAAAAACACATCGTCGGAGAAGTCGTGCGCAAAATAACGCACTTTGTCTTGCGGGTCGCCAGAAGGAACCACCACACCATCGGTGCTCGTATCATCAACACCTAAGTCTTCCAGCATCGCAGGTGATTCACTGTCCTGCCAAGCGCTTAACTGCAGCTCACTAGGCTTTAAAAAAGGCGCTTCAGTGGCGTGATCAGCCAAATCGACTTCCGGCTTACGACTGGATATCAAACCACTATGCTTATAGGACGCTACTGCACTCAACCCCAGTAGCGCACCTGCCAAGAAATTTCGTCTTTTTATTCTCACCGATCAAGCTCTCAAACTGACTAGAAGACACTGCGCAAAGACCTTACTGGCTGAATTGTAACCTTAGCGGTTAAAAAACAACAATCAGTAACCATCTTAAGTGTAGCAAGAACTCAGCAATGTGCCGCCATCAGCTTTAATCGCGACTTAAAAATTACCCTAATTCGTCAGAAACTACAGAATACTTGGGGTCTTCCAGTACGTTCACTTCACACAGATCGCCAGCTTTTTTCAACAGTTTCCGACACTCTGGGCTCAAGTGACGCAAATGCAGCGTTTTACCCAAGGCTTTGTATTTTTCAGCCAAGTTGTCTACCGCTTCAATACCTGAATGATCACTGATGCGCGAACGCTTAAATTCAAGCACGACATGCTCTGGATCGTCCTCTGGATTAAACAGATCTTTGAAATTGCTGACCGAACCAAAAAAGACCGGCCCTCTCAGGTCGTAAATCTTATAGCCGTTTTCATCCACATAAGTGTCCACAAGAATCTGCTGAGCGTGCTTCCAAGCGAATACCAGCGCCGACACAATAACCCCAACCAAAACGGCAATCGCTAAGTCGAAAACCACCGTAATGGCAGAAACCAAAATAATGATAAAGGCATCAGACAGCGGCACTTTGCGCATTTGACGGAAAGAGGACCATTCAAAGGTACCCAAAACCACCATAAACATAATGCCGACCAATGCCCCTAAAGGAATAATTTCAATTAAGTTCGCGCCGAATAAAATGAACCCCAGCAAAACCAAAGCCGCTGTAATTCCAGACAAGCGGCCGCGGCCACCGGAATTAATATTGATCATTGATTGACCAATCATGGCACACCCCCCCATACCCCCAAAAAAACCATTGGTGGTATTAGCGATACCCTGGCCAATACACTCACGGTTACCTCGACCGCGGGTATTCGTAAGTTCATCAATCAACGTGAGTGTTAACAAAGACTCAATTAGACCAATAGAAGCGATGACCAAAGCAAAAGGAAAGATGATACTGAGTGTTTCCCAGTTAAAAGGGACCGCTGGAATAGCAAAGGAAGGCAGCTCGCCTTTCAAGGTGGCGCTCGCCGCTTGATCCATAGGCAGCATGTCACGCACATAGTCAATCACCGTGCGAGCTTCAAGGTCCAAACCCAAAACAGCCAACGTCACCACGACAATAGCCACCAAGCCAGAAGGCACCGCAGTGGTCAGTTTGGGCAAGAAATGCATGATCAACATGGTTACAAAAATCAAAATCCCCATGGTATAAAGCATGCTGCCTTGCATCCAATCGAAAACGCCTTCACTGACCTCGACTTTAAATTGCCCTAGTTGAGCCAAGAAAATCACAATCGCCAAACCGTTTACAAAACCCAGCATGACCGGATGAGGCACCATACGTATGAACTTACCCAGCTTAAAGATGCCCGCCAAAATTTGTAGCACACCCGCCAACACGACCGTCGCAAACAAATATTGAACACCGTGCAAGGCTACCAATGAGACCATCACTACCGCTGTCGCGCCTGTTGCACCTGAGATCATGCCCGGGCGGCCACCGAAAATCGATGTCAGCAAGCCCATCATAAATGCGGCATACAGGCCAACCATAGGCTCCACCCCTGCCACAAAAGCAAAGGCCACAGCTTCTGGCACCAGCGCCAGCGCAACGGTGATGCCTGAAAGTACGTCATTTTTAACGTTGTATTGATTCGAAGTAATCAGCTTAAACATGAAACATCTCGTTTTGTGCGGCGTGTGCAAAACGCGCGATACTAGCAGAAGGGGTAGCGAGCTCCAAGAGCGCTGTACAAAAAACAGTCCAAAAGTCATGCCAAATCAGCATGGTAGGGTTTTGAAAGAACGCGAAGCACCCTCGGTTTTAGCTTACTGAAGAGCCTTCCAGCCAGTTGAGCAGATCTTGCCACTGGGCCATATCCGTTTTCACGCGGCTGGGGGGTAAATCGAATATACTGACGCCACTGTCCATAGCGCGAATATAATTCTGAGTATCGCGGATGCTGGTAATTAGCGGCATGTTGACCTGTTCAAGAAACGCCACCAAGGTTTTGTAATAGTTTGTATTTGCACGAACTCTATTGGCCACCAAAGCTACCTGAACATCGTTTTCAAGCAACCACGATTGACGGTTCAGCCCCATAAGAAAACGAACACCCGCTTTAATATCTGTTGGTGAAGGCAAGACAGGTATAATGAGGCGCATACCCTGTGCAGAGCACGCCTCTAGTTCTGACATACTACAAGCCGCAGGCATGTCATGAACAACTACATCTAAGTGGGCGGGTATTTTATCTCCTCGAAAAGCAGCTATAGGTGTGATTTCCGCACAAGCCTTAGGCCGCGCTTTAAGCCAGTCCAGTGCAGATTGTTGAATGTCGTGGTCTGCCAACCCCACCGAATAGCCTTTATCAGACCAATAGCTCGCCAACTGTGAGGCCAGTGTCGTTTTGCCACACCCTCCCTTCGGATTGGCAATTACTATTTGTAGCATATGAGAAGGTGCTCCAAGCAAGCTATGTGGCCAAATATACGCAGGTGCCTTAGGCAATAGGGTAATTCCCTTACAACATAAATACTTAACCTCTGTGGTGCCAGAGACTAGGGTATTCAGTAATCGTTACCTCAAGCTTCTCTATCGGCGGTATGGGGAAAAGCTGAAAGCCCGCCCCCACACTCTCACTCAAAACCATCGCTGTATCGGGTATTCGTTGCCGTGAATGTGCATCCGGCACTTTATTAATAAGCAAGAATGCCTTCAACAACAGACGAAGGGCAGTGACGCAAGCAGGCGCGCAGCTGCTCATTGGTTTTAAACAAGCGACGACAGCTTTCTCTGGCAATGTTTAGCACCAGCATGGCGAACAACTCTTGATCCTCCAGCATCAGATCATTGAGCGCACCGCCGGACAACACCAAAAGCTCAAGCTTCTGTTCAGCAATAGCAGTAACCGAATGCGGCTGTATGCCGATTAAAGAGGTTTCACCAAAACAATTGCCAGGGCCAAGCATCGCTTTTAATAGCGCATCTTGTTTCGCATCAAATACCAAGCGTACGGCACCGGACTGCACAATATAGATGTAGGATGCCGAATCTCCCTCTTCGAACACCACTTCATTGGGCTCGTAATGTATCTGCTTTAATTGCTTAAAAACTTTATAAAGCTGTGATTCGGTCAAACCACCAAACACAGCGATTTTATCAAGGATAGGCAAGACTTTTTCAACGGCTAGCAGAGGTTCCTGTGGCTTACGCTCAGTCATAACTTCATATTCCGGCCAGACGAGCTATGAAAACTCGAATGACGCAATCATTGAGTAATTGTCGTTCGTTAGTGGTGATGATGATGCATTGAATCGGTTTCATCTTGTAACATGTGGCCTTCATTCATGGCAGCATGCTCACTGTGATTAGCGTGCTTCAGCGCTAACCCTACAGTCCACCCGCCAAACAACATTAACAAAATACCCATCCAAATGCGCAGCTCACGCGCTTGTAAAATAGTTTTTAATCGTTCAGCAAAAAAGCCACTGCCCAACACCGCAGGTAGTGTACCGACCCCAAATGCCACCATAACACCCGCAGCACGAACACCATCGGCTTGAGAAAGCGCATAAGCCAAGGCTGAATAGACCAACCCGCAGGGGAGCCATCCCCATATCGCACCCAATAAAATTGCACTGCGCGCATTACGGGCGGGCAAAAATCGATTGCCCAACGGCTGAATATAACGCCAAAGATAGTTACCCACTCGTTCAAGGTAGGTCAGACCTCGCCACCAATCCGCGATGTACAAACCCATGGCAATCAGCAGCAAGCCTGCAATAATTCGCATTACACTCACACCACCACTCAGCGCCACCTGCTGGCCCAGAAGCCCAAAAGCTGCACCGATAGCACCGTAACTGGCGATTCGCCCAACGTTATAGGCAAGTAATATGCGCATACGGCTATACAATGAAACGTTGGGCACAGAAAACCCTAATGCCGCCACAATACCACCGCACATACCAACGCAGTGTGCGCCGCCTAACAGCCCCATAGTGAATGCAGAAATATAAGGCAACCACATAATCGAGGGTGTCCACCAGCCTTCAAACATACGTCTTACTCTTGTGATAACCGAGCTTTATTGCCCGGTGTGTTTTTGAGATTCTTGTGCTTCATTGACGTCAGACGTACAGCCCCCGCCCTTCATCTCAGACTTTGAATGGGGTTCGATTGAATCGGATTTTGTTGCTGAGGTTTTTTCATCAAAAAGGATACGATGCCCTTCTGTGTTCAAGTCTTCGTATTGACCACTATTTACTGCCCAAAAAAGCAATCGAATGGCCAACACAAGAAATATCAACGCCAACGGCACTAGCAAATACAAGCTTTCCAAAACCATTGCTCCCGAATGAATAAAATCATCATCTGCCCAGCGTCTCACCCAGACCGCTATTGTCAGGCAATACGACCAATGCGCAAGGCGTTTAGCACCACAATCAATGAGCTGGCCGACATACCAATAGCCGCCGCCCAAGGTGGAATCCAGCCCATGGCTGCCGCGGGTAAAGCCACTAGATTGTAACCTAATGCCCAAGTGAAATTCTGGCGAATAACCTTTTGCGTAATGCTCGCACAACGCATCGATTGAGTAAGCAGCGTCAGGTCACTGCCCAATAACACGCTGTCAGCACGAGTTTGCGCCAGGTCGGTTGCGCCGCCCATCGCCACCGAGACAAACGCTCCGCTCAGCACAGGGACATCATTAATACCGTCACCAACCATCAAAACACGCTCACCCTGTTGCTGGTAACACTCTACACGGTCCAGTTTTTGCTGAGGTGATTGATCGCCGTACCAGCAATCAATATTCAACTTCCCGGCTACGCGCGAAACTTCTTGCGCGCTGTCTCCGCTCAACAGTTCTACAGCAATACCTGCACGGCGCAACTGGTTTACCGCGGCAGGTGCCGAATCTCGCAACTGATCGCTCAAACAAATCCAAGCCAGCAAACCGTCAGTATTTTTTAAAGCCAACCATTGACCAACATCTTTTGGCACAGTCTGATCCGGCACAACAAAACTGGGCTTGCCCAAACAATAGTATTGTTGGTTGATGTACCCGTCGACACCTTTTGCCGTATGTTGCTTCACCTCTGTTGCTGATAACGTCTGATCGTAAGGCGCAAACGCTTTAGCCAAGGGGTGCCGCGACCCAGTTTCTAGCGCCGCACAAATAGATAACCATTCACTGGTTTCTAGCGAGGCTGCTGGTAGGCCTTGTCGGTCGAGCACACTGACCACCTGTGGCGCACCAACCGTTAATGTACCGGTTTTATCAAAAATGACTCGTGTAACTTTTGGCAGGGCTTCCAGCACATGGTCACCTGTAATCAATAGTCCTTTTTTGCGCAACCAAGTAACCGCAGTGGTAATTGCAGTCGGCGATGCCAGCGACAACGCACATGGACAGGTGACCACTAAAATAGAAAGCACCACCCAAAAAGCCTGATCAGGTGCTTTGAACCACCAAAAACTCCCCACCACTGCCGACACCAACAACACTGCCGCGACAAAATAACCCGCTAAGCGATCTGCTACCGCCACTTGTCTTGGCTTATTTTGTTGAGCTTGCTCAACCATGCGCTCAATGGCGGACAACGTGGTATCACGGCCTACAGCTGAAACTTGTATGTGCAACGCACTGTCAGTGTTCATCGAACCAGCAATCACGTCATCGCCCACACCCTTTTCTACCGCATCAGGCTCGCCTGTCAGCAGCGACTCCACCACGCCACTGCTTCCGCTCACAACTAACCCATCACAAGGTATGGTGCTACCACTGGCTACCAAAATTTTATCGCCAGCACGGATTTGTTTTAAGGTCACCGTTTGCCATTGCCCATCACACCACAATTCGGCTGTTGCGGGTAACAGTTGCGCCATACGGTCGGCATCAAGGCCATTACGGTGACGGGCCTGCATTTCTAAGTAGCGGCCCAATAACAAAAAGAAAGTAAACATGGAGACCGAGTCAAAATAGACTTCGCCCCCACCAAAAATAGTCGCCCAGACACTGGCCAAGTAAGCACCACCAATAGCCAGTGAAACGGGGACATCCATGGTTAGATGACGAGTGCGCAGAGCACGCAGTGCCGCATTAAAGAAGGGACGCGCACTGAAGAGCACGACAGGGGTAGCAATAATAAAGCTGAGCCAGCGAAAGTAGGCATCCCAACCAGCGTCCGCCCCTGCATACAGGAGCACCGCCACCATGCCCACCTGCATCATGCCAAATCCCGCTACAGCCAAACGCATCAGCGCTGTACGACTTTCTTTTTCCCGCAACCGCTGCTGTTGCATGTCCGTTCCCGGAACAGGGTCATAACCAATATCAGCGATGGCTCGCATCAATTGACTCAATCGCACTTGCTCTGGCTGCCAGCGGATCAAGGCGCGATGAGTCGTCGCATTCACCCGTATTGATAGCACACCTTCAATTTTGCTCAACCGCTGTTCAATTAACCAGACACATGCAGCACAACTGATGCCACCTAACAGCAACTGAATCTGAAACTGGCCGTCGTCCAGTGCGTCAACCAGTTCTGCTTGCACATCAGTAACATCATAAATAGAAAAGTCGATTTTGTGATCACTGGGTTTAGCGCTGCGAGCGTCACGGAATTGATAGAAGTGAGATAACCCTCCGGCGTGAATAGCCCCAGCTACCGCTTGGCAGCCAGGGCAGCAAAACTGACGCCATTCGCCATCTAACTGAGAAGAAAAGTCGCTGCCTGCAGGCACGTTCAACCCGCAGTGAAAGCAAGACGATGACATCACTCTTGCGAACCGAAACTCAACGTATTTGTGTCAGTGAAGTTCACTTCGCTAACCACACGCCATGCAGGTGCTTGATCAGCAGGCGCTTCTGAAGATTTGTCAGACGCCTCTGGAAGTGTCATCAAACGAACATACCAGTGGTATTCCAAAGGCTGCAATAACTCACCCTGATAACGCCCTGCGACAACTTTGGTCAGCACCACTTTTAAATCGTTATCTTCTTCTACGGGATGATCCAGAGCCAATAGCAGTTGATCAGGCAACGTATAGGAAGTGTCTGCCGTGTCGATTTTTAAAACAATATCACCAACCTGCATATCAAACCGAATTTGCCCGTTTAAGCCTAATCGTTTGGCGGTTCGATCTTCGTCCACGCGAACGTTGATCATCTTCCCTTCTTTGTAGTAATTATCGATGACTTCATCATCAGCATCTTTAACGATGATGGTTAAAAAAGGGATCCAGATAATCATAATGGTGATTAACGGTGCCAGCACAATCCAAGCCCACAACTGTTTATACCATGGGCCAATATCGTGTTCTTGCAGGGGATTATTCATAGACAGCGTATTCTTAACTAAAAAATATCAACGTTTAGGCATGCCTCAGTTCTAACAAATTGGGCACCGATTAAGGTGCCCATACTATCATTATACTCTGCGGCTCGCGCTATGGTTTCACCGCTAGTGACTTGGGCCTATAAAGCTGGTTTCCTCCTCAGCATTGATATTTTCATCGTCTATCGCCGATACATTAAAGCGGATTGTCGCCTTAGAAGATGTTAACTGGTCTTTTGGTACAGATACCCTCACCGGTATGGTGAACACTTCTCCAGCTTCTAGCTCTAATGCGCGGTAGCCCTTAAGTTTATAATCGCCATCCCCCTCTACTTCAATGCGATAACTGTGTGGCCGCTCATCCATATTGTTGATTTTCACGGTATACACATTTTGCACCTGATCGTTGCGCAAACGGTACATATTCGCACCTCGATCACGAATAACGTCCACCGACACTGGCTGACGCGTACCAACGGTGTAGGCAAAAGCCATAATCATGGCCAATACGGCAAATGAGTAACCGAATAAGCGCGGCCGTAAAAAGTGAGTTTTCCCGTTTTCGAGCTCATCTTCCGACGTATACCGGATCAAGCCTCGCTCATAACCCATTTTGTCCATCACTTGATTACACGCATCCACACAGAGCCCACAGTTAATACAGTCGTACTGAAGGCCATCGCGGATATCAATATCTACCGGACACACCTGCACACACCAAGAGCAATCAATGCAATCCCCTTTACCTGCAGCCTTGTAATCCTCATGAGCTTTGCGTGGTCCGCGAGCTTCACCTCGCGCACGGTCATAATGAACAGCCAGCGTATCAGTATCGTACATCACAGACTGAAAACGCGCGTATGGGCACATGTACTTACACACCTGTTCGCGCAGCCAGCCCGCATTCATGTATGTCATAACCGTAAAAAACAGCGTCCAAAACGCCGCTACAGGGTGCACGCCGAAAGTGACATAACCGTTATCCCCGACGGAGGGCAGAAACCCTAAAAGTAGCTCTCTCACTGGAGTAAAATAGCCTACAAAAGTGATCCCAGTGACAAAAGCGATCAATAGCCAGAGAAAGTGCTTGGCGCCTTTTCGCCCCACTTTTTCTAAGCTCCAACCCTGTTTATCAAGCTTGATCATTTTGTTGCGATCGCCCTCGCAAACATGCTCGGCCCAAATAAACATCAGGGTCCAGACAGTTTGTGGGCATGTAAAACCACACCACACTCGGCCAACCAACACAGTAACCGTGAACAAGGTGAAGGCTGCAATGATCAGTAGCCACGCTAATAACATGCCGTCCTGCGGCCAGAAGGTCATCCAGAGGATGTGGAATTTTCGCGCGGGAAGGTCAAACAGCATCGCAGGGCGGCCATCAATGACCAACCAAGGCATCAGGATAAAACCTATCAGTAAAGGCAACCCGGTATAACGACGGATCTTTTGAAAAAAACCTGAGATTTTGCGTGTGTACACGCGGCCATTGCTGTCGTAGAGCATCCTATAACGAACTTGCTCGCTATCATTGGCTTCTACGGTCGGGATTTTATCTCCCATTGTCTCTGCTCCTGTCCAAACGGCTAAAATTGAGACTCTCCGGCCCCTTCAGCTGGTTTTATCGACCTACGTTGATTCAGTGGTAAAAACATCCAGTTGAGTGATCATTGTAACGCCCTCCTGTTGTCCTTGATTTGACCAAACGCAAATCGACTGCAATTTACCTTGTTTGCTTCAATGTGCGTAACGCGCATTTCCGAATAGGTTTAACAGTGAATACCATGACGACTCTGAGCGACCAATGGTAAGCCACAGACACAAAAAAGCCCCAGTAGTGGGGCTTTTTTGTGTCTTAATCGTTCATGTTTACCAGCAACACATTACTCATCATCCATCGACAAGCTGTAGACATACGCGGCTAATAAATGAATTTTATCTTCACGTAATTTATCTTGTTGTGCGGGCATCTGATTAGCACGACCGTTGCGAATAGAATGGCGTATTTCTGAACGCAATTCTTCAGGGTCGCCATTACTGTACAGCCAGATGTTATCCGTTAAGTTCGGTGCTCCAAGCGCATGCAAACCCTTGCCATCAGCGCCGTGACAAACCGCGCAGTTTTGAGCAAACACACCACTGCCCTTCTCCGCTAAAGCTTCATCGTGTTCATTGCCCGACATCTTTAAAACATACTCGGCCGATGCCACTACATTCGCTTCACCGATGATAGGCCCCCACGCTGGCATATTACCGTTGCGACCATAAACCAAGGTTTGCTTAATCGTCGCGGGGCTACCACCGTACAACCAGTCATTGTCGGTCAAGTTAGGGAAACCATAACCACCACTGCCGTCGGCGCCATGACAAACTGCACAGTTATTGGCAAACAAACGAACACCCATCTTTAAAGCAGCTGGGTCTTGAGCAACCTCTTCAATGGGCATGTCTGCATATTTCGCGAACATGGGGCCAAACTTTTCTCGCGCATCCTGCTGACGACTTTCTAACTGGTTAACAGACGTCCAGCCCAACAAGCCTTTCCAATTCCCCAACCCTGGGTACAGAGCCAAATAGATCAACCCAAAAATAAACGTGATGATAAACATCATAAACCACCATTTAGGCAGAGGGTTGTCGTACTCCTCAATGCCATCATAAACATGGCCGGTGGTTTTATTTTCTGGGTCAGCTTCATCATCGACAGCCACTTTGCGGTTGGCCATCAGCACCCAGAAGATCAATGCTAGGTTAATCGCCGTTAACCCTGTAATCCAAAGGCTCCAAAAAGTACTCATAATTTATCCTGCCTTGTCTTCATCTTTTTTAGGATGAAGTTCTTGGTGTTGTGGATCGGCATCATCGGCAAATGGCAGTTTAGCCGCCTCATCAAACTGTTTACGGCGGCTAGGCGAAAAAGCCCACCAGCAGATTCCCAAAAAGGCAATCATGACGAAAACCGTCCCTAAACCTCTTAATGTATTTATATCCATGATGTCGCTCCCTTCTCTTACTCGCTTAGGCTTTCACTAAAAAGCGATTAACGTTTCTGTTGCAACAACGTTCCAAGCTGCTGTAAATACGCCACCAAAGCATCCAGTTCAGTAACACCTTTCACAGCCTCTTGCGCACCAGCAATGTCTTCGTCGGTATAAGGCACACCCACAGAACGCAGTGCAGCCATCTTCTTACCGGTATCCTCACCATCAAGAACATTATCAAACAGCCAAGGGAAAGCAGGCATGTTAGATTCTGGAACAACGTTACGAGGGTTATACAAATGCGCTTTGTGCCACGCATCTGAGTAACGTCCACCTACGCGAGCAAGGTCAGGACCAGTACGCTTAGACCCCCACAAGAACGGATGGTCATAAACCGACTCACCCGCTACAGAGTAGTGACCGTAACGCTCCACTTCGGCACGCAGGGGGCGAATCATTTGCGTGTGACACACGTGACAACCTTCACGGATATAGATGTCACGCCCTTCCAGCTCTACAGCAGTCCAAGGCTCCAAACCTTCCACAGGTTCAGTGGTTTCTTTGAGAAAAAACTGAGGAACGATTTCTACCAGCCCGCCAAAACTGATGGCCACAACCGCCAGAACCATCAACAGGCCAATGTTTTTTTCTACGATATCATGATTTTTCACAGTCGCTCTCCCCCCTTACGCCGTTTGCGGCTGTGTTTGAACAGACTCTTCTTTAGAGCCTGCCATGGTTTTATAGGTGTTCAGCGCCATTAGCAACATACCGGCAAGGAAGAAGGCACCACCAAGCACTCGAACAAAGTAACCCGGATAACTCGCTTCAACCGCCTCTGCGAAACTGTATGTCAATGTTCCATCGGTGTTGAATGCGCGCCACATCAAACCTTGCATAATGCCGTTCACCCACATAGCAGCGATATAAAGAACAGTACCAATCGTCGCCAACCAAAAATGCACGTTAATCAGCTTGGTGCTCCACATTGATTGACGCCCTGCCAATATAGGCAACAAATGGTAAATAGAGCCAATAGAAATCATCGCTACCCAACCCAACGCGCCAGAGTGCACGTGACCAATGGTCCAGTCAGTATTGTGTGACAATGCATTAACGGTTTTGATGGCCATCATCGGGCCTTCAAAAGTAGACATGCCGTAGAATGACAAAGAAACCACCAAGAAGCGCAAGGTTGGATCGGTACGCAACTTATGCCAAGCACCAGAAAGCGTCATGATGCCATTGATCATGCCGCCCCAAGACGGTGCTAACAAAATCAAAGACATTACCATGCCTAAACTCTGTGCCCAGTCAGGCAGTGCAGAGTAATGCAAGTGGTGAGAACCTGCCCAAATGTACAAGCTGATCAGTGCCCAGAAATGCACGATAGACAGCTGATAGGAATAAACGGGGCGACCCGCTTGCTTAGGCACAAAGTAGTACATCATGCCCAAAAATCCTGCCGTCAGGAAGAAACCCACAGCGTTATGGCCGTACCACCATTGAATCATCGCGTCCATCGCACCGGAGTATGCGGAATAAGACTTCGTCAGCGTGACCGGCACCGACATACTGTTAACGATGTGCAGCAGTGCAATGGTGATAATAAACGCACCAAAGAACCAGTTCGCCACGTAAATGTGTGAGGTTTTGCGCTTCACAATTGTGCCAAAAAACACAATCGCGTAGGAAATCCACACCACAGCCAAGAGAATATCAATGGGCCACTCTAGCTCGGCATACTCTTTCGCGGAGGTATAACCCAAAGGCAAGGTAATTGCGGCTAGCACAATAACCAGCTGCCATCCCCAAAAGGTAAAAGGCACCAACCAGCCACCAAATAATGGCGCTTGGCAGGTTCTTTGAACAACATAGTAAGACGTCGCGAACAGCGCACTGCCACCAAACGCAAAAATAACAGCGTTAGTGTGCAAAGGACGCAGACGCCCAAAGTGAGAGTACGGCTGAAACAAATCATTCAACTGCGGCCATACCAGCTGTGAAGCGATCAGCACCCCAACAGCCATTCCGACTACGCCCCAAACGACGGTCATTACGGCAAATTGGCGTACTACGTTGTAGTCATATGCGGGCTGTTCGCCAGCCGCGGCCAGATTACTACTCATAGTGACGTTCCTAAATGGTTTTTAATGATAAAAATAAAACTACTGAAACCCATTAACCCAGCTTGTTAGCACCAACCCCGATGGTGAGTAATGCAGCAGTGTGCCGCAACATCAGACCCAGTTGTTTGACGCGCATCAACGAGTTTGTCATTGATGCGCGCGCAAATCAGAAACACTCAATCAGCTTAGGCCATTTGACAGAATTATCTCTCAAATTGCCTATTTAAGCGACGCCTTCAAACCTATGAGCAACCTCAAAGCATTCTGAAATACACAATGCTTATAGGTTACCAATCAACGTAAATTACGGCCTTTTTGTGCCGCTATACGCATACGCAGTGCATTCAACTTAATAAAACCTGCCGCGTCTTTTTGATCGTAGGCGCCTGCATCGTCTTCAAAAGTTGCAACTTTCTCGTCAAAGAGACTATCTTCAGAGCGTCGACCTACAACGCTCACGGCACCTTTATACAACTTCACGCGGACATCGCCATTAACATTGCTCTGTGACTCATCAATCGCTGCTTGCAACATTTTACGCTCTGGGCTCCACCAATAGCCGTTATAGACTAGTTTGGCGTACTTAGGCATCAATTCATCTTTCAAGTGTGCCGCCTCGCGATCCAAAGTCAGTGACTCAATACCGCGGTGCGCTTTCATCATTACCGTGCCTGCAGGGGTTTCGTAGCAACCGCGAGATTTCATTCCCACATAACGGTTTTCGACGATATCCAAACGACCCACACCATTAGCACCGGCCACTTTGTTCAAATATTCCATGACGGTTGCTGGACTCATTGACTCACCATCAATAGCAACGATGTCGCCCTTTTCATACGTTAGAACAAGGTAAGTTGGCTCATCGGGAGCCTCTTCAGGCGTGACCGTCCAGCGCCACATTTCAGGATCGTTGGCCTCCCACCAAGGGTCTTCAAGATTGCCGCCTTCGTAAGAAATATGCAGCAAGTTGGCATCCATAGAATAGGGTGATTTTTTCTTTGATGTCGAAAAGTCCACGGGGATTTGGCGGTCTTCACAATACTTCATCAGTGTTTCACGAGACGTCAGATCCCATTCGCGCCAGGGCGCTATCACCTGAATACCAGGCATTAACGCATAAGCACCCAGCTCAAATCGAACTTGGTCATTACCTTTACCCGTAGCGCCGTGCGAAATCGCATCAGCCCCTGTTTCTTCGGCAATTTCGACCAAACGCTTAGCAATCAATGGACGTGCAATCGAGGTACCTAACAGGTATTCACCCTCATAAATGGCATTGGCGCGAAACATGGGGAACACGAAATCACGTGCAAACTCTTCGCGGAGGTCATCGATGTAAATTTCTTTTACACCCATAGCCTCAGCCTTCGCTCTGGCAGGTGCAACCTCTTCACCTTGACCGATATCAGCAGTGAAGGTCACCACTTCGCAGTCATAAGTTTCTTGAAGCCATTTGACAATAACCGAGGTATCTAGACCGCCGGAATAGGCCAAAACTACTTTATTGATCGATGACATATGCATCTCCACGAAACAACGATTGAAATGCCTTTCCCATAAATAAGAAGGGACGCGGTTTTTTGGGCGCGAATTGTAGCTTTTCTTGAGGATAAATCCCAGCAGATTGCAGGGTCTTTTAGGCAGGAATTAAGAACTGCAATACCGACAGTGCTTAAATTGACCGTCCAAAATACAAGATGGTTAGATTGTAACCCAGTTTAAGTGTCTGATGCAGGCTTTGCGGCCACCGGAGAAGACTTAACCGGCACAGTTTTTTCTAGCCGAACGGTGACCCGTCGGTTTTTCTCCCGCCCACTGGCGCTGCGATTAGAGGCCACCGGATAGCGCTCGCCGTGCCAACGCACAACAATTTTGTCTTTTGATATACCTCTTTCAACCAGCTGACGCATAATAAACTCAGCCCGCTGCTGAGATAAATCAAGATTTTCTGTGCGCGTGCCTGAACTGTCTGTATGGCCATCAATATAAAATGCCTTTATGGATTTGTCGGCTTTCACATAGGTGGCTATATGATCCAGCTTTTGAACCTCGGCTTTGGGCAAATCATCTATACCCGCCTGAAAATAAATAGCGGTGCGATTGATTTGGTCGAAATTTACTGGCAACAGCCCCGTCAAGCACCCTTGATACTCTTCATAAGCGCCGCGAAAGTTAATCGGACTCAGCACCACATCCATATCGCGCTCTGACTCAAACCAAGCTTTACGGCTAAACACCAATTGCTGACCAGCAAAGAGCTCTTCTAACATGCCTGCGGACTCTTTAGAGCCCACATTGATCATGCTAACCCCCTTCTTGACCTTAACCATCCCCAGGGTGCGCTCCAGCCCAGAGTGCTTCCAAAGCGGCATTTGAGACATCAGTTTAGCCTCACCGGCCGCTAATTTTGTGTCCTGTGGGATTAACTGAAACATGCCATCTTCACCAGCCTCATGCACAAATGCCGCCGCCCCATAAAAAGGGATTTCATGACTTAAGCGGCATTCAAATACTGAGCTTTTGGCCGCCCAGCTGGAGAGGTCAAGGGGCGCCTGATAGCGACTCGTCGCGGCATCTACCGACACACAAAGCGCCCACAAAACCACGCCAAAACCGACACCCCCTAAGCTGCGCCCACGCAATACCACTAAAAAATGTAAGTACTTGCAAACCCACATACGCAAACATTAACCTCACTTAGAACTTCTCGTAACAGTTATCGGCCTATTCGAGCTGTGCTTTAACCCCTTTTTTCGGTAGCATTCCCTCCCTGCCGATCGTTTTTTGGAGCTACCAATGCCTGAACCGACATCCACTGTCGACACTTTAACCATTACCCGACCTGATGACTGGCATATCCACCTACGTGACGGTGACGCTCTGGGCAGTACCGTCCCAGATGTGGCAAACACTTTTGGCCGCGCCATTATCATGCCAAACTTGGTGCCACCGGTTTTAAATGCTGAACAAATCACGCAATACCGTGAACGTATTTTAGCTCAAAAACCTGCCAACTCAGTATTTGAGCCCCTGATGGTGATGTACTTAACCGACAACACAACACCGGCCGATATCGCCGCCGCTAGCCAAGCAGGTGCGGTTGCTTGCAAGCTGTACCCTGCAGGTGCCACAACCAATTCTGACTCAGGCGTTACCGATCTGCGTAAAGTTTACCCAGCATTGGAAGCCATGCAGGCCAATAACATGCGGTTTTTAATGCACGGCGAGGTGACCGACAGCAACATCGATATTTTTGACCGCGAAAAGGTTTTCATTGATCGCACTTTGGTAAATTTGACCAAAGATTTTCCAGAGCTGCGCATGGTGCTAGAGCACATTACCACGAAAGACTCTGCCGATTTTGTGGCTCAATCAAGCACGCCTATTGCGGCCACTATTACGGCGCACCACCTGCTTTTCAATCGCAATCATATGCTGGCAGGGGGCATTCGACCGCACTATTATTGCCTGCCAATCCTTAAACGTAACACCCATCAAGAAGCGCTAATTGCTGCAGCGACCAGCGGCAACCACAAGTTTTTTCTAGGTACCGACTCCGCTCCTCACGCACGCAATAAAAAAGAAGCCGCCTGTGGCTGCGCCGGCGCCTACACCGCATTTCATGGCATCGAACTTTATGCCGAAGTGTTTGATAGAGCCGGTGCTCTGGATAAGCTGGAAAACTTTGCCAGCGTATTTGGGCCTGCATTTTATGACTTACCACAAAACACTGACACCATCACTCTGAGCCGCGAATCGTGGCAGATTCCAGACCGCTTATCCTTGGGTAATGAAGAACTCACCCCTCTGATGGCAGGAGAAACTCTCCATTGGCGTCGTACAGCCTAAGCTTAAGGAGCTCCAAATGAGCACTATGGAACCAGCCGTCACTCTTGATAAAGATCACAGCAAGTCGGCTCTTGCTATGCGTTTTAGAGGCTTTCTGCCGGTCATCGTGGACGTGGAGACGGGCGGTTTCGAATCCGAGACTGATGCACTTCTAGAAATTGCCGCCGTCACTCTAGAGATTGACGACAACGGTTTGCTTAGCCGAGGAGAAACCTTCGATTACCACATCGAACCGTTTGAAGGCGCCAACATTGAGCAGTCTGCATTAGATTTCACTGGAATCGACCTAGAAAGCCCTGATCGTCCTGCTATGCCTGAATTCATCGCATTGCCCGAACTGTTTCGCGATATTCGACGCGCAGTCAAACAGCATGGCTGTACTCGGGCTGTTATGGTTGCTCACAACGCTCATTTCGATTTAGGGTTTGTGAATGCCGCCGCTAACCGCTGCGAGATCAAACGTAATCCCTTCCACCCTTTTAGCTGTTTCGACACCGCGACCTTAAGCGGCTTGGCCTTTGGCCAAACCGTGCTGGCCAAGACCTGCCAACTGGCAGGGATTGAGTTTTCCAACAGCGAAGCACACTCAGCCGCTTACGATGCTGAAAAAACGGCCGATCTGTTCTGCTTGATTGTCAATCGCTGGCAAACCTTAGGCGGCTGGCCATTACAAGAACCTACGCCGGCGGATGACAAGCCCGCCCAGTGAAGCAGTGAAGCCATTTACAAAACCAAGCCAAAAAAAAGGGCCGCCCTTCGGCGACCCTTCTCTATAACAACCTTAGAAATTACAAGTTGTCAGCATTCTCGCTCAGGTAAGCGGCCACACCGTCTGGTGAAGCGGTCATACCTTTGTCGCCCTTGTTCCAACCGGCAGGGCATACTTCACCGTGCTCTTGGTGGAATGCCAAAGCATCAACCATACGCAGCATTTCATCAACGTTACGACCCAGTGGCAAATCGTTAACCACTTGGTGACGAACAACACCTTCTTCGTCAATCAGGAAAGAACCACGGAAAGCAACACCACCTGCAGATTCAACATCGTAGGCTTGGCAAATTTCGTGTTTGGTGTCTGCAACCAAAGTGTATTTAACAGGACCGATGCCGCCAGCGTTAACGGGGGTGTTACGCCATGCGTTGTGAGAAAACTGAGAATCGATAGAAACACCGATAACCTCTACACCGCGCTGCTGGAATTCTTCAAAGCGGTGATCAAAGGCCAACAGCTCAGAAGGACAAACAAAAGTGAAGTCCAGAGGGTAGAAGAAGATGACAGCTTTCTTGCCTTTTATGGCTTCTGACAGCGTGTATGAGTCTACAATTTCGCCACTGCCTAGAACAGCTGCAGCGGTAAAGTCTGGAGCTGGTTTGCTTACTAATACGCCCATAGAAAATCTCCCTTAGAATAGTATTTTGAAGGTGCAAAAGAATCACCGTAACGAACGGCTACAGCAAAGAATTGGGGCCAACGAGCTCGAAATTCAAGGGTATACCTATGAGAATAATCATGCCCAATAGCAGTGAGCTATACTACACCGCCTATATACCGAATCACATTAAATTTTTAAATCACCCTGATTGCTCACTTTTAGCTGTAAAACCCACCCGACGCCATCCACTGAAAAGTTTTGACCTGCATCAAATACAAACGACAATCGATCCCAACTGTTATTGACAACAATTCTCGTTAGCACTACTATGATTACACGCTCTTATGAACTCAACTCTCTCAGTAACTGACTACCAAGCGACAGAAGTTGAATTCAGTAATCGTAAGACGGGTTACCCAGCAATCGCTGCCAGACATTAGCCACACACCTGACAATGTCGGCAATTGTTTACGAGGTTTTCACTCATGTATGTATGTTTGTGCAAAGGCATTACCGACACGCACATCAAAGATGCGATCTATGGCGGAGCAACGACCTTGCGCCAAGTACGCAATGAGCTTGGCGTCATGAGCCAATGTGGGCGCTGTGGCGTAACCACAAAAAAGATCATTGATGACACGCTGGCATCATCCGAGATGAACCTGCAAGAACCGGCTTTGTTTTACGCCGCTAGCTAACCTCAAGGGGGTACCTCTCAGTTTTGGTGCCCAACGCCCTCCTAATCAGTTACTGAGCGCCCGTTTGGCGAGCCTCAACTTACTCTGTTGATTTCTTCCTCTGAGATCACTTTCTACCCGAGTTTACTGCAGGTATAATCATACCTTCTACAATCACCCACGCGCGTTTCAGGCTCCTGAAACCACACTCCGAGGATATACACCTTGCAACTGGATCAAGCCACCACTGAACAACTGCAACAATGGGAAACCGAGCTGAGCAATCAATATCAAACCTTGCAAGCCCAATCCCTGAGTTTGGATTTAACTCGTGGCAAACCTTCAGCTGAACAGCTGAGTTTGTCCGATGCACTAGATGGTATTCTCAAAGGTGAATACCTCGCCAAAGATGGCACAGATGTGCGTAATTATGGCGGGCTAGAAGGCATCGCCGAGGCTCGCCAGCTGGGTGCAGAAATGCTAGGCACAACGCCGGATCAAGTGTTCGCTGGCGGCAACAGCAGCCTGACATTGATGTTCCAAGCCGTACAGTTTGCTTTCGAATACGGACTCACAGGCCCTGAGTCAGCCTGGAAGAGATTAAAGAGCCCCAAATTTCTTTGCCCTGTGCCTGGATATGATCGACATTTCTCGGTATGCGAGCAGGTAGGCATCGAGCTCATCACGGTTCCTATGCTGGCAACTGGCCCAGACATGGATCAAGTGGAGTCCATGATTTCAGCTGATCCGTCTATTGTGGGCATGTGGTGTGTTCCAAAATATTCCAACCCTACCGGCGTTGTGTACAGCGATGAAACCGTAGAGCGAATTGCTAAGTTGGGCAAAATTGCTAACGCGCATTTCCGTGTGTTTTGGGATAATGCCTATGCGGTACATGACTTAGTAGAAAATCCGCCGCAGCTGGCCAATATTGCTCAAGCTTGTGCAGCCTGTGGCACCGAAGACAGTGTGCTTCAGTTTGCGTCGACATCGAAAATTACTCACGCTGGCGCTGGTGTTGCATTCTTATCGGCCTCAATGAAAAACCTAGATGGATTCAAAAAAATTCTATCGAATGGCACCATTGGCCCCGATAAAGTTAACCAGTTGCGCCACTGTAAACTCATTCCTGATGTCGATGCCTTGATGGCCCATATGAAAAAACACGCCGGCATCATCAACCCACGCTTCAGCTGTGTGCTCGACAACTTATCTCGCGCTTTCGACGGGACGGATTTGGGCAATTGGGAAACACCTGAAGGGGGCTATTTTATATCGTTCGATACTCGCCCTGGTTGCGCCAAAGCGGTGGTAAAGCTGGCCGCTGAAGCTGGTGTCAAACTGACACCAGCAGGCGCAACATTTCCTTATGGCAATGACCCAGAAGACCGCAATATCCGCATTGCACCCACTGTACCCTCAGAAGGTGATGTGGATAAAGCCATGAAAGTTTTTGAGGTCTGCGTGAAACTGGCATCAGTAAAGGAACAACTGAACCGGTAGTAGGCGTTCACGAGTCATAACGCGACAATCGGCAGCTTCTTGCTGGCGATTGTCGCCTCAATAAATGAATGTCCCCTCGGTAACGGAATAATAACTAGAAGCTGCTTTTTTACGGATTCTTTAACCAAGCTTTGATAAGCGCTGAAGAATAACCGCTTGTATCCCTTTTCGTTCCATTACTGACAAGTGATCCAACTTATGCACCTGTATCGTGTGAAGGTGCAAAAATGGGGTCTTTGCATTCATTTCGCGCAGATCTCCTTTTTTCAGCACCGGCAGTAGCGGCCGCCCCTCTGGACGCCGCTGGTTAACCACCCTTAAGCCCACGTGCAGCGGCACCGTGCGATAGCGAGTTTTGCCACTCTTAAAAGGGATCAACAGATGCATGCCCTCCTTTCCAATCGCACTGCCAGAAATAACGCTCAGCCCTGTCGGTGCAACCGCCTGTTCAGGTAAGCCGTGAAAAATATCGTGATGAGCATAAGGGTTAGGGAGGATAACCAAGCGACGATCTTCTTCTTTTGGGAAAAAAATATTGTAGTTAGTGTAGAGCTGCTGAACAGAATCGGAAAACACACAAAGCTTGTTCTCAAACCCCATCACGAAATCAATAGCCCGTTGACGTTGTTTGAACGAGTCTAGATCCCAGACTAGGTCATTGTTCTCAAACGCCAATTCCACTGACTCCTCACAAGATGAGCAACATTGCTCGTTAACGACAAAACGTCGTCTTTCGTACACATCATCAAAACGAGATCATTCTAAAAAGTATCTTCAATTATGAACATAAGTACAACACGGGAACATAAGTTAATTCACTCAAAACGCTAAGATGATCAATTTTGACAGCCAACTCGCCGTATTTCACAACACTAGAGGCCTAAAAGCCTACCAGCCTAGACCATAGATTGTTGCATGTGCTCTATTAGTTATAGACGATTCCCACTGTTGCTGCAGAAGTCATGGGTGAATCGGCCATTAGTTTTTGCTATGCTCCTTGGCCGATTAAATCTCTACTGGAGCGGACATGACCACGCTTTACGGCATTAGCAATTGTGACACGGTGAAAAAAGCTCGTAACTGGCTTGACGAAGCGGGCGTAACATTCACCTTTCACGATTTCCGCAAAGACGGCTTAACCTCCCAGCAGGTTGAAGGGTGGATCAAGTCACTCGGCTGGGAAACATTAGTGAATAAGCGCAGCACAACTTGGAAAGGTTTAAGCGAAGAGGCTAAAGCCTCCCTTAACGATGAGTCTGTTATTGCACTGATTGTAGAGCAGCCTACTCTGGTCAAACGCCCTCTGCTAGAACATAACGACCACATCGGCGTGGGTTTCAAAAGCGCTGATTACCAAGCTGTGTTTCGCTAAGGTTTGTGTTTTTATTTTAGCGTTATTTTTTTGCTCAATTTTGATGACATGGATTAACCAATGACTGAACTTTTCTCTCTCGGCCTCGGTGTAGGCACACACAATGCGCAAGGTGAATGGCTGGAAGTGTTCTACCCCCAGCCGCTGTTACAACCAGACACCTCCACCGCTGCAGCCATTGCTGAAGCTATTGGCTTTTCGGGCGGCAATACCGCGATCCAACTGGACGCCGCAAAACTCGACGCATTAGCGGATGCTCTCGATGCTGCAGGCGATAAAGAGCAAGCGTCTATTGTTCAATCGTTCCAAAATAGCCAACGCCCCCTAGTCGCAACACTTTTAGAAACCGACACTGCACCGAGTTCGGTGCCAGAGGTTTACCTGAAATTACACTTGCTGTCCCACCGCTTGGTCAAACCACATACCATTACTTTAGATGGCATGTTCGGCGCACTACCCAATGTAGCTTGGACCAACCAAGGTGCTATCGATCTTGCCGAATTACCTGAGCGCCAACTAAAAGCTCGTCTAGTAGGTGAATTACTGGATGTAGACTGCGTCGATAAGTTTCCCAAAATGACCAACTACGTGGTTCCCAAAGGTGTACGCATCGCACATACCGCTCGTGTACGCTTAGGTGCATACATTGGTGAAGGCACCACCGTCATGCACGAAGGATTTGTGAACTTTAATGCTGGCACCGAAGGCCCTGGTATGATCGAAGGTCGTATTTCGGCCGGCGTATTTGTGGGTAAAGGTTCAGACTTAGGTGGCGGTTGTTCCACTATGGGCACCCTGTCTGGCGGCGGTAACATTGTGATCTCCGTTGGTGACGAGTGCTTATTGGGCGCCAATGCGGGTATCGGCATTCCGCTTGGGGATCGCTGCACTGTCGAAGCGGGCTTATACATTACGGCTGGTAGCCGTGTGGCCGTACTTGACGATCAAGGCCAAGCCGTCGAAACCGTGAAAGCGCGTGATCTAGCGAGCAAGTCCGATCTGCTGTTCCGCCGCAACTCTGTATCCGGTGCTATTGAATGCAAAACCAATAAGAGTGCCATTGCGCTTAACGAAGAGCTACACGCCAATAACTGATTCAAGCCAGCTTATTGACCGTGAGTCTGAGAGGGCTAAACAAAGCCCCCTCAGGCTTACCTTATCTTCACAAACGTCTTGAGGACTGCGCGTCTAATCAATGACGACTCTTTTTGATGTTTTGCACACACGCCTTCTGAATGGCCCCCATTACACCTTTGCGCTAGAATGCCTGCTTTTACTGAAAAGCGGTGCCCCATGAATGCCCTGACCCCCACTTTGCAACTGACTTGTGACCTGATTGAGCGCTATTCTGTCACACCGGAAGACGCCGGTTGCCAACAGTTAATCGCCGATCGCTTAGAGGCGATAGGTTTCCACATCGAGCATTTACGTTTTGGTGAGGTCGATAATTTATGGGCTATCCGTGGCACCGAAGGCCCTATACTGTGTTTTGCTGGTCATACCGATGTGGTGCCCACAGGGCCAGAAAACCAATGGCAACACCCGCCTTTCGAACCCGTTATTGAGAACGGTATGATCTATGGCCGTGGCGCTGCAGACATGAAAGGTAGCTTGGCTGCTATGGTGGTTGCCTGTGAACAATTTATTACTGAGCATCCAAAGCACTCTGGTCGTATTGCCTTCTTGCTGACCAGCGACGAGGAAGGCCCGGCCATCAATGGCACGGTCAAAGTCGTAGAGTGGCTGGAAGCTCGAAATGAAAAAATCACTTGGTGTGTAGTAGGCGAACCTTCAAGCACGGAGAAAACCGGAGACACCATTAAAAACGGACGCCGCGGCTCACTTGGCTGCTGGCTTACCGTACATGGTGTTCAAGGACATGTTGCCTACCCCCACCTAGCTGAAAATCCTATCCACCGCTTTGCCCCTGCGCTGGCTGAACTGAGCGGCCAAGAGTGGGACAAAGGTAACGATTTTTTCCCTGCCACCAGCTTTCAGGTATCTAACATCAACAGCGGTACTGGTGCTACCAATGTTATCCCCGGTGATGCCGAAGTAATCTTTAATTTTCGCTTTTCCACCGAGGTCACAGAAACACAATTGCGTGAACGTACCGAAGCCATTCTGAATAAACACGGCATTAATTACACCATCGATTGGCGTCTAAGCGGCCAGCCATTCCTCACGTCTGAAGGTCCATTGGTAGACGCCGCTATTGCCGCAATCAGAAACGCGACCGGTATAGACACCGAGCTGTCTACCGCCGGCGGTACGTCTGATGGACGTTTTATTGCTCCGACTGGTGCCCAAGTCGTCGAATTAGGCCCCGTGAATGCGACTATCCACAAGATTGACGAGTGTGTCGATGCCGCCGAGCTGGACGACCTAACCAATATGTACCAAGGCATTTTGTCTCATTTGTTGAGCTGATAGCGATGGAAACCCCTGCTGGCGAAATAATCGTCTGCCACTTTCATGAAAGGCACAGTGATCTGCGACAACTGCGCACAGCAGTTTTCATTCGAGAGCAACAGGTGTCAGAAGCTGAAGAGTGGGACGACAGAGACAAACACTGTGTGCACGTAGTGGTGCAGCGCAACGGACAAGCCATTGCTTGCGGTCGGTTAGATCATAAATACGAAGGTAAAATAGGAAGAGTAGCTGTTCTAAAAGCTTTCCGTCGGCAGGGTTACGGCCTTGCCGTGATGCAAGCCCTAGAACAACGAGCCCATGTGCTGGGACTTCACACCGTTCACCTGAATGCTCAGACGGCGGCACTGCCGTTTTATGTACAACAAGGCTATATCAGCGAAGGCGATACCTTCCTCGAAGCGGGCATTGCCCACTGTAAAATGAAAAAAAGATTAGCCTGAAATCATCTCAGGCGCTCGATTCTGACGTTGCGCCATCTCTAAGAGTTCTTGTAAAACAACCGGCTTGCCAAAACGGTACCCTTGCACCACATCACAACCGTGACGGCACACAAAATCGTATTGCTCAGCGGTTTCGACGCCCTCAGCCACCACTTTTAAATTCATATTATGTGCCATTACGATAATGGTTTTTACTAAGGTTTCATCGTCGCTATTTCGGTCTAAATCCTGAATAAAAGAGCGATCAATTTTTAATGTGTGCAATGGCAATTGCTTTAAACGACTTAAAGATGAGTAGCCCGTACCGAAATCATCAATAGAGATTTCTACCCCTAGTTGATTAACCTCTTTCAACTGTTCCAGAACGTTATCCACCTCTGGACCAATCAAACTTTCGGTGATTTCCAGCTCCAATCGATGCCCTGGAAATCCAGTTCGAGTTAAAGCCTTCTCTACATCCAAAGACGCTCGGTTACGAGAAAAGTGGGACGGAGAGTAATTCACCGACAACTGCAGCTGATCAAAGCCCTGTTCATGTAAAGTCAGAATATCTCGGCAAGCGTGCTCCAGCACCCACAAGTCAATATCCGCAATCAACCCACACTCTTCTGCCAAAGGGATAAACTCTTCCGGCGACATCTCACCCTCTTCCGGGTCCAACCAGCGCAACAGCACCTCTACGCCTATCAATCGCTGATCGATACAGGACCACTTAGGTTGATACACTCGCGTAAATATAGATTCATCCACAGCCCGTCGAAGTTTATTTTCTAATATTAAGCGCCGCTCAACTCGTGCGTTCATATCTGGAGCAAAGAAAGTAAACCGATCACGGCCTCGATCTTTTGAGCGATACATAGCGGTGTCGGCGTTTTTTAGCAACTCATCAGCGCTGTCACCATCGGTGGGAAACACACTAATACCAATACTCGCGGTCAATTGTAAGATATGGCCATTGAGCTGCATTGGACGCCGAACTTCAGCGATCATTGCGGCGGCTAGATCCCCTGTCGCTCCGGGGGTAATATCCACCAAAAGAACCGCAAACTCATCGCCACCCAGTCGCGCTAAAGTATCACCCTTGCGCAGGCAGGTTTTGAGACGCTCAGCGGTTTCTTCCAATAAAAGGTCACCAATGCCGTGCCCTAACGTATCGTTCACCACTTTAAAGCGATCCACATCCAAGAATAAAACCGACAGCGATTCATTGTGTAAACGCACATGAGCAATACCATCTTGCAAGCACCGATCAAAGGTTACACGGTTCGCTAGACCAGTGAGGGCATCGTGAAAAGCTTGATGCTCGAAACGACGGGCCAACAACTTTAACTCTTTTGTGCGCTCAGCCACCTTGTCTTCTAGCTGTTCTTGAGCCTGCCGCAACCCTGCATCACGAAGCTGAATTTCGTTCAACATCGCATTAAAGTCATTCGCCAGCAAGCCAATTTCATCTTGTGATTGCACCTCTGCCCGCAAACTGTAATCGCGGCTCTGAGTGATTCGGCGAGCGGTTTTGGTCAAGTTCAATAGCGGCCGAGTCACCAGGCCTTGTAATCGCGAAGAAATAAACAAAGCCCAAAGTAAAGACAAAGCAAATAACGTTAACGCCATAACAATGCGGATACGTTGCTGCTCTTGCCACTCAGAATTGTCAGCAAGCAATAAAATAGAACCCACTAGCTCACCCTGTGCACGAATGGGCATCTGGGCGTAAAGCAATCCTTGATATTTTCCTTGTGAGTTGGGTAACGGCTTTTCGGGTAGCGGCTGGGACGTATTCTGATAAAACGCAAATAGACGATCTGCTTTATCATAAATAGCAGCACCAACAACACTGCCCTCACCAGTAAGACTAAACAAAGTGCGATTAGCCGCCTCAACGTCATCAAATAATAATGCGGCCTGCGTGTTGTGTCCGATAATCAACGCATCCGATAACAACTGACTCATGAGTTGCGCTCGAGAAGAAAACCAATCATTGGCGGCAAAACCAGCGGTAGCAAGCAATAAGGCCGTACTACTGGCCACAAGGATAACCAGCTGCAAGGTTTTTCCAATAGAGTCACAGACAATGAATTTCATGGTTTAAAATCGGTCTCCGACAATGCGCGCCAGCTTCAATAGCTCAGAGCTGGCCCTTAGGTTGTCTTTCAACAACTCTGCTAGATGAATTTCAAAGCCAATCCTTTTGCCTTTGCGAACTAAAGCGATGTGAACATTGTCGTGAGCAATACCTGTTCTCGGATTATCCGTTAAGTCAGCAACAACCAGTACCGACTCTGTATAAAAATCTTTTGCCTCAAGCTTGTAAGAGGCCAATTCACTGTCTGCAACCAACAGTAAATGACAACCGGCTAATGGAAAGGGCCAACGGTCCACTTCTTGTATTTTCAGCCTACGGCCTGAGATACGCTTGTGGGCAAATGGAGCAATGGCTCGCCCCAAAATATCACGCCGGTAATAACAGAGCTTAAACGGAGCTTGAGGGGTCTCGAAACGATCACTAGGCCAAACAATAAACTTAGCAACATTCAGCACAAAGGCCGTTTTAATCGACTTCTGCTGCAGTGTTGTTTCCGCTTGGCTCCATAGGCTGACACACAATCCCAGTACGATAATCAGAATACGTACCGCTGTGACAGCCTTCACAGGGTTCTCAGAGTTATAGAAAATCGAGTATCTCGCCATTTGGTTTTTTTGTTTCAAATACAGCAAGGCAACCTCATCGCATTGGCGACCATGTCAGAGTTAACCAAAGGCTACGACGTTCTTTTTCTGTGTTGTACTGAGAACCAAAATCGGCCGCGAGATCCATCACTCGATCATCCAAGACATTACTCACGCCCACCTGATAACTGAGTTGTTTGTGCAGGTCACCCTGTAAAAAGACACTCATCAAAGCAAAACGCTCTGCATCATCATCCGTTCGGGCATTCAGATCTTCGCGGTCATCATTAAACACGATGGACATACCTAGCTGATGACGAGGCAGCCACTGATAAGCCACATTGAAACTGCCACTCAACTTAGCAATATAAGGAAGACGATAACCGCTCGATGTCAGTGAATCCACATAAGACAAGCCCAACCTTGTGGAAAGGCGATCATTCATGTGCAGCCCGAATACGGCTTCAACACCATTGATTGTGAGATCGTAATCGGTGTTTCCATAATACTCGTCACGTCCATCTGGGGTCGGCATTTCAACAATATAGTCATCTATGTAATTGTGATAAGCCGTGAAACTGACATCCCAGCGCGCCTGCTGATAACGGTAACTGGCTTCCAGCGATTGCAGTGTTTCTGCATCCAATTCACTGGGAGTAAAGTTGGAGGTATCCAACACCTTTAAGTATTCGCGTAAAGTGGGTGTGCGAATAGCGGTTCCGTAAAGCAACTTCCAAGTGTGCTCTTGTGCGGGTGAATAAACCGCGGCAATACGATAATTAAAATAATTATCAAAATGTTCAAATACGTCGTAGCGTATGCCCGCGGTAAGTTTTAGTGCTGGAGTCCAGCTCCAGACATCCTGCAAAAAAACGCCGTAATCCTGCTTGCGGACGTCTGAATCTATTAACAGCGAGCCCGTGTTTGTTTGCGAAAGAAAACCTCTCGCAAAATGAAAGTCACGCTGGTAATCCATGTCACCCGCGGCTTCATAGCGCCATGTAGCGCCTAAAGCCCAAATGTGATTGCCAGTTTGCTGCAGCCCCGTAACGGACAAACCTGCCATGGTGCCATTTTGCTGTTCTTCGTAACCTAAACGGTTGGTAAGCTGCTCTGTCTCATATTCAAGGATATTGTCTTGCTGATAATACAAATTAGTTTCAAGCCGCCCCGACTCGACCTCGCCCACATCATAAGACAAAGCCAACGACCAACTTTCGCTGTCTATATAAGCATCTTGAGTGGGAGGGATAAACAAAAACGGCGTCTCGGCAGCGCTGTAGTTAGCTGCCAAAGTCAAACCGGGCAATAGCTGCCCCTTTAAAGATAACGTGGTGTATTGTTCATCCAATGATTGCAGTACTTGATTGCCAATAAAGCTATAACGGTTATTGCTATAGGCGGCTTCGTGTTCAAGATAACTGCCAAAAGCCGTCATTTTTTCACTGCTGTAGTGAAGCGTGGACTTTGCTCGGTCGCCGCTACCGCTCTCTAGAGTGATAGCTAGGTTAGGGTCGGCGGTAAAACCTTTGGTGGTGATTGAGATCAAACCACTGAACGCACTAGCACCATAAAGACTCGATGCAGGCCCAAGAATCACTTCAACTTTTTCAATCTGCTCCAAAGGCCATTCTTCACCCAAAGCAAAATGACCGTAATATAAGTGCTGACGCCGTACGCCGTCCACCAGTAGGATAAGCTTATCGTTATATCGGCTGACACTGCCTCGTGCCCATAAGGACTGATGGTTTTTACGGTATTGATTCAACTGAAAGCCAGGGATAAACGGCAACAAATCCTCTACGCGACGCACACCAAAGCGCTTAAAATCGGCTTGATCAAAACTGTAAACTGTACCGGGTGCCTTCGCGGGTTGCTCGGGCAACAAGTTGGCGGACTCAAACACCTCTAGGGCAACCAAGTCTTGCAAAGACATACTCACCAACGACTCAGGAGGTGCAGCTACTGCCCGCACTTCCAGTTTCTCACCCTGTGCTCTGCTGGCAAAAATAAGAGGCAACAGGATAAGAAACACAGCGGCCCAATAATGCACTCTGATTCCATTGCCTCCACTCCCCCCCATGTGCGGCGGCCAAAATGAACTCATGCTTCCCCCAATAATAAACTCGTATCACAGACACAAGTTGGCAGCCCCACCTGCCATCGAACAGGAATTATAAAGGAAAAAAGCGCCAAAATGCTGACTTAAGCTGCTCAAACCCAAATAACTGGCAGAAATAAGCACTGCTCACAACCAAAGCTAGGGTAATTTACGACTGAAAATAAGATGTTACCGCTTAGAGGAACACATAGACTCACAGCACCCCCAAAGGATCAACCTCTGGGTGTGCTTACTTGAGAACAGAGAGGTCAGGCAAAATAATGGCAGCATTTATTGTGAGCGGTGCTCGCGAAACTTTTGCAAACGCTCTTGAGTAGGCGGGTGTGACGACAAATAACCACTGATATTCTTCACCCCACTGTCTTCACCATCGGGTATTTTATCAGCACCAGATAACGAGGAATCACTGCTTGCCAGCTCTCGGTAACACTCAAGCCCGGCCTTTGAACCCCGACCTTCACTTTCTGTATTGGGTGTTTCAGAGCGCGACCAAGAGGCATATGTACATTCTGAAGACAGCTCTAGCCGACTCATCAATGCCACAAAATTGGAAGGCGAGATATCGGCACTCGTTAAATATTGCAGCGCAAAATCATCTGCCTGACGCTCAAAGCCCCGCGAGTGTGACAACTCCAGCAGAACGACCGGTGCGGTTAAAAACCAGCTGGACGAAGCCGAAACATCTCCGGTAAATACCAGCAACACCCCAGCCATCAGAGAGCTTCGTACCATAGCTTGCAGGCTGTGCTTTTCAGCCACATGGCCGACTTCGTGTGCCAATACGGCCAATAACTCATCGTCATGACGAGATAGCGCCACCATCTGATCTGTAAATATCAGAGTGCCATCGGGCAGCGCGAAAGCGTTAGCACCAATAGGCCCGCCATCGCGAAACAACACTTTTATTGTCAATTCAGGATAACGGCTCAGCAACGATTGAAAATGTGTTTGGATTCTCTGCTGTTCAGAATTCGATAGCTGTGAGGGCTTGAAGAATTGCTCATTCAGTGTCGATAGCGTGTGCTCACTGATCACTTCAGCCACCTTATCCGGCAGCATAAAAGCCACTGGTTTTGCCAAAGCCGGCACACCATACACGACAAGTGCCCACACCAACGCCGCCACAGAAATCAAAGACAGCGCCACAAAGTGCCAGTGGGATTCCAGCTTATGCACCCACATGTCCCATACAGAGCCATGCCACTGACTGACCCACTGATCCAACTGCTCGTTATCGCGTGTTTCGAATTTCCCACCATCGCTAAAATCGATACAGCGCGGTGTTTGCCCTAACCGTGGCGACACCTTTAGCTCAGTAAATAACTGCTTGCAGACTTTTTGGCCCGCCACATAGATCCGAGCGCAACCCTCATCATCCACATTGAGAGTTGCACCTCGTGCCTGAGACGTTTTGCCGTCGAAATATTGCCCACTGATACTGTTGCCACGAAAAGAACGGCCGCTCATATTGTTGTCATACTTTAAAATCCAAAATCAAGATCGTACAGCTCACCCAGCTCTTCACCCAGCGCACTCACGTGTTCGGATTCGGACGCAACAAACTGATCCATAGAAGCGGTCGCGTTAACACGCATATGATCAGCGCGATATTGGGCCGTTCTTACCAGTGCCCAAGGCCGGTAAAGCCCTAAGGTGAGTATCGTTAATAGCGTATTCACGAATACTAACTTGCCGTAAGACACCAAGGCATAATTGGCTTCTAGCTGGAAGCCATCAATACTTGCATTGTTGTACACCAAATTATTCATTCTCACTTGGTAGTACACCAGCGGAAACAAATAAACGATACCCATGATCAGGTAAGTACTAATCAATATAGGAACCATAGCCCCCGCCCATAGCTCTGGATTATCTTGAGCACTACTCAACATGCCCATCGACACACCAAAAAGAGCCATAACCAGCACCAGTAAACCAATGGCTAAGGCAAAAGCGATCACAGAAAAGAAAACCAATTTGCCCCATAAGCGATAAAAATCGTGTGATGTCACGTCCAGTTCAAAGCAACTGGTGCCGTACAAGGAATTATCGATGAAGAAGCGCTTTTGTTGGTACAAGAAAAAGGGCACACCCACACCAAAAACGATCAAGATAGGCAGCAGCATTAACCAAAACCATGATGTTGCAGCCACTACCCCACCACCAACCGCAAAGGTTAAACCAAATAAAATGGGTATACCGGCAAAAATCAGTGCTGACTCTTTAAATGTGCCTTCAAAGTTAAAGCGCACGCTTCGGTAGGCGCTGTTACGAGCATTAAACATCAATGATCGCTGTACAAAAAAGGGAGACGCCAAGAGCACAATCCCCAATGCCATCAACGACACCCACCAAATAGGCACGTTACTCATTAAGGAATACCCAATAAACAATGCCACCGCGATCACTCGCCCCTTAAGAATGGCAATGGGGCTGGCTAGGTAAGAAAATGTGGAACCATCCAGTTCGGTGTTTCCGTAAAAATATTGCTTGTTACGGACCTTAGCCCACGCCGAATAAATGCCGAGTGTCACCACTGACAAAAGAATATTAACAATCCAGATGCGAAAATATTCGCTGCCACTGCCATGAAAAAGAAATGGCAGTGTGCGCTCAGACTCTTCTGATCGATGACTGGCCGGCGGAACTGTTGGTCTTGCTGGCGAAACAGTGTCCTGCTTAGCCATCGACACTTCTTGGGGTGAAACTTGCGGGGCAATGGCTTGAACGCCAGCTGTCGCGGTCTGAGTAACATCCACCTCAGAACTCTTATCGGAAGACGTGACAGAAGGGATAGGAGATACGGTTTCAATAACCCCTAGCGCGCCAAGCTGTTCTAATTGACGCTGATAATGACGAGCGGCGACCTCATCAAGGTTGGATTTGAGTGTGATTTTACTGGCCAAAAAGATCTGTTCGACCCTTTCCGGGCTCAATTTAAAAGCTTTAGTGAAGTTCTGTTTCACACGCTCGGGGGAAGCACCAGACAATACCTCACCATAAAAGACAACTTTATAGCGTACTTTTTTTCTAGCTTCCGTTTTTTCCGGCTGCTCACCCTTCGATGACATCATCATATGATCCATTTCCTCTGCAGTGCATTCCTTTGATTAACCCTTGGCGAAGGGCAACCGGACAAGCATACCGCAGCTTTACCTTAAGACCAAAGCCCAGACACAGAAAACGAACTCATGACTTCCTTATGTGGATACCAAGTGTGCAAAAAATCATGCACACGGGGCGACTCAATGGCAACATGAATACACGGGCCGGTGAGCCTAGTCGTACTCACCCTTCCCGCGCTAGTACCAAACGAATCTTACTTCTGTTCAATGAGCAGCAGCTGCCATATACGCTCGCCAACCGCCAAACCGAGTGATATCTTCAGCGTCTTCCACACCGTAAGGCTCACAGATAAACCCCGTTACCATCGTCCCGCTCGATGTTTTTACTTTGCCGATACCCAGCGGTGCCGGAATACCCGCTACAAAACTGCCAAATTGATCCGCCGGTACCGACCAGACTTCCACTTCCAACGCCGCGCCGTGTGCCTCATCCATCACTAAACCGGGGCGATAAGGCGGCCCTCCGGCCAATGCATACATGCGATAGATCGGCGCGGTTGTGGTTTTTTCCTTCAATACCGCCCCGCGTTCAGTAAGCTGCCAGTTCAAAGCCAACCCCTCTAAATGCGCACCACACACCAACACATCAATCGTCATCAGTGGCTGAGTAATGGCAACATCAGCGAAAGAGGACGCAAAACTAGACGCGCCCAATGGCAGAGAGAATTGTTTTTGGATACGACGTGCAATCGACAGTAACTGACGATCGGTAAACTTATCCCCCACCACCGACACCCCAAATGGCATCTTATTACTGGCAATTTGAGTCGGCACAGCCACGGCCGCATAATCCAGAAGGTTCATAAAGTTGGTGTAATAACCCAGCTGGCTGTTATGCAGGATCGGTTCGGCCAGCATCTCTTGAATGGTAAACGTACGTCCTGCCGTTGGCGTCAGCAGGCAATCCACCTGTGCCAATTGATCATCACAACGGGTTTTCAATGCTTTTAGGCGATACTGAGCCTTGAACAATTCACTGGCCATGGCTTTGCCGCCGGGCTCAATGATTTCGCGCACCACGGGAAACATCAGTTCTGGCGTGTCATCAATAAAAGGCTGCGTGGCGATATAGCGCTCGGTCACCCACGGCCCCTCATACAACAGTTTGGCGGCTTCATCAAATGGGGCGTAGTCCACTTCGACAAACTCAAAACCCTCTCCCGCTAAGGAATTTAGCGTACTTTGGTAAGCTTGAGCATAGGCCTCATCACCAAAGAACTCTAACTGTGAAGGTGGAATCACACCCACTTTCAAAGGCTCCGCTCTTTCACCATAATGACGGCTCCGGTTTTGAAACGGATTATGACGGCTATAAGCATCGCTGGCATCAAAACCTTCGGCAGCCGTCAGTACAGCATTGGCATCATCGGTGTTCAGCGCAAAAATAGTGATGCAATCTAAACTGCGACACGCCGGCAACATACCGGTGGCCGACAATAAACCAATGGAGGGCTTCACCCCCACCAAGTTATTAAAACACGCGGGAATTCGCCCCGAACCAGCGGTATCCGTACCCAGGCTGAAGCTGGCCAAGCCCAGTGCTACCGCAACCGATGACCCCGAGCTAGAACCACCACTGATGTATTCAGGGTTAAAAGAGTTTTTACACGCCCCCCAAGGCGAACGGGTACCATTAATACCCGTAGCAAACTGATCCAGATTGGTTTTGCCTACAGGAACCGCCCCTGCAGCCAACAAGTTCTGCACCACGGTCGCAGATGTTTCAGGAGTAAAAGCAAATTCTACACAGGCTGCTGTCGTGGGTATCCCTGCTAGGTCAATATTGTCTTTAATTGCAAACGGGATACCCCACAAAGGGTGATCATTGATGTCTTTGTCTTTTAAAGCCGCGAGATAAGGCGATTGTTCAGCCTCCGACAACAGGTGTATCCAAATATTATAATCACTACAACTGATCGCTTTTTCGCGAATGTCAGAAAATAAAGTTTCAGGGGTGAGGCTGCCGTCTTGATAGGCCGCACGCAAAGTGGCAATGGATACATTTTTATCAACGCTAATGTTTTGAGTTATCGAGTGGGTCATCATTCCATCCTACAATTCTTTAATCGGTTTGATTTCTATCGGTGTAGAAAAACAGTAAAGGCGACTATTGATCTGGCTGAGCAATCACGACTAGGGCTTGCCCCGCGTGCACACGCTGCCCATCAGCCAGCAACACATGTGTGACCGTGCCCGAGGTGGTTGCTTGCAGAGGGATTTCCATTTTCATGGATTCCAATACCATCAATACCTCACCCGCTTTCACTTGGTCGCCAACACTGACGTTGGTCTGCCACACACTGCCGGATACAGAGCTGTCCATCACCGCGCTGTCCTCGGGCCAGTCCACTTCTGTACTAACGGTAACCTGCTCTTGCGCTTCAAAATTAAATTGCCCTGTGGCGTGCCACTGTGCCAGCTCTTCCTCGAAAGCGTGGTGACGAGACTGACGAAACGACTCGATGCCCTCTTCGTGCTGTTGCAGGTAGGCTTGATATTCTGAAAGGCTGAAACTGCTGTCTTCAATGCGCAGCGGGTATTGACCCAAAGGAAATTGTTGCCGGATATCGGCCAACTCTTGATGGCTGACTTCATAAAAACGGATCTGATCAAAAAAGCGCAGTAACCAAGGCTGCTCAAACTCTTTTGTTTGACGATAACGGTTCCACATTTGCAGTGTGCGACCCACAAACTGGTAACCACCTGGGCCTTCCATGCCGTACACGCAAAGATAAGAACCACCAATCCCCACGGAGTTCTCGGCTGTCCATGTGCGCGCTGGGTTGTATTTGGTGGTCACCAAACGGTGACGTGGGTCCACTGGTGTCGCAACCGGTGCGCCCAGATACACATCGCCCAAGCCCATCACCAAGTAAGACGCATCAAACACTATTTGCTTTACATCATCGATGCTGTCGAGCCCATTAATACGGCGAATAAACTCAAGATTACTGGGGCACCAAGGTGCATTTTTACGTACCGATTGCTCGTACTTTTCAGTAGCCAGGCGACACGCTTCGTCATCCCAAGACAACGGGATATGCACAATTCGCGAAGGCACTCGTAGCTCATCCAGTTGCGTAATCAGGTAGCGCTCGCCTTGCTGTAGGTGCTCAATCAACCGATCACAAGACAATACCTGACTGTCGTAATGCACTTGCAACGATCGTATGCCTGGCGTCAACTCGCGGATACCTGTTTGTGTATGTTGCTGCAGCCACTGCATTAACGCATGAGCACGAAAGCGCAATTCAATATCCAGTATTTGCTCGCCGTATTCCACCAACAAAAAATGATCGCCCGCAGCACGATAAATGACATTCACTCCAAATTCGGCTTGCGTTAGATGAGAAACAATTGGTGATATTAATGGTGCGCTCTGATAGCTTGACGCTTGCATCTGTAACTGCGTCACACGATGAATTTGATCCGCTTCCAGTTGCACGGCATCGTTCATTAACACGGGTACAAAACGAAGAGTATCGCCGGCTCGCAACTGACCGAGTTTCCATAGGTCGGCCTGAATGACCGTTGCTGGACACACAAAACCACCTAATGAGGGGCCATCTGGGCCAAGAATCACGGGCATGTCGCCAGTGAAATCCACAGTACCAAATGCATACGCATTGTCGTGAATGTTAGAAGGGTGTAGGCCTGCTTCGCCACCGTCTTTGCGAGCCCATTCTGGTTTCGGGCCAATCAAACGCACACCTGTGCGACTGGAGTTGTAATGCACCTCCCACGCGTGCTCAAAAAATATTGCCATATCGCTGTTAGTGAAAAAATCTGGCGCACCATGAGGCCCGTAGATCACTCGCAGCTCCCAGTGATTTTGGATACTTGGTAACAACTCCTGAGCCAATGTTTGCGCTTCAACGGGGCTGGCAGAATCGTTCAGATGCAACACATCACCGGTGCGTAGGGCTCGGCCATTGTGACCCCCAAACTGGCCTAAGGTGAATGTGGAGCGCGACCCTAAATACGCTGGGCATTGGACCCCACCGCGTACACAAAGATACGTTCTGGCACCTTGATCTTTAATACGGCCTAATGTCAGTGTTTGACCAGCTTTAATGTCAATCACCGTCCATGATTCAACAGGGACATCATCCACACTGGCATCTATGGCGGCACCGGCAATCACCACTTGCGATGCGGTACTGAACAGTAATGTGGGCCCTTGCATGGTGATTTCTAAACCCGCGGCGCTTTCTTCGTTCATCAATAAGCGATTGGCTAAGCGGAAAGAATAACTATCGAACGGGCCTGACGGCGGTACCCCTACACTCCAATAACCAACACGAGAAGGAAAATCTTGAACGGTGGTTTGTGTTCCGCCTTGCAGCACATCCATACGTGCTGGGGCAAAGGCAAAATCATTCAGGTAGCGGGTTGTCACCTGTCCTGCGATCAACGTCGTATCACAAATCAACGCTCTTAAATACGCAAGGTTGGTTTCAGTACCATAAAGCTGAGTTTCATTCAGTACACGCTGTAATTTTGCCAAGGCTTGTGTGCGATCGGCGTCGTGCACGATCACCTTGGCGAGCATGGGATCAAAATAGGGTGGAACCTCAATCCCCGACTCAATCCAGCGATCGATTCGCACACCGATGTTTTCAGACTGCGAAGTTTCGGGAAAACACACATGGCTGAGTAAGCCCGGACAAGGCTGGAAATCTCGATAGGGGTCTTCCGCATAGATGCGCACTTGCAGTGCATGCCCCTGTGGTTTTAATTGCGCTCTTTTTTCATCTAGGGCGATACATTCACCAGCCGCCAAACGCACCATCCACTCGACAAGATCGACGTCGTACACCATTTCGGTAACGCCGTGCTCAACTTGCAAACGGGTATTCACTTCTAAGAAATAAAAGTCGCTGGTATCGGCATCTACAATAAATTCTACGGTGCCAGCATTGCGATAGTTAACACTAGCCAACAACGCTTCTGCTGTTGTATGCAGTTGCTGACGTACGTTATCGGTTAAATTAGGTGCAGGGCATTCTTCAACCACTTTTTGGTTGCGTCTCTGACTGGAACAGTCTCGCTCGCCAATGGCAAGGGCACCACCAGTGCCGTTACCAAACACTTGCACTTCGATATGTCGCGCACGAGCAATAAACTTTTCAATAAACACCCCGTCGTCCGCAAAGTTATTCGCTCCCAGACGTTTGACCGAATCAAAAGCACCTTCCAGCTCTGCTTGCGTGTGGCATAACTGCATACCAATGCCGCCACCGCCAGCTGTACTTTTTAACATCACGGGGTAGCCAATTGATGAGGCCGCCAAAACGGCCGCATTCAAATCAGTGAGCAGGTCAGTACCGGGTGACAGTGGCACTCCCGCATTTTGCGCTAATTCGCGCGCTTTGTGCTTTAAACCAAATACCTGCATCTGCTCAGCAGTTGGGCCAATGAACGCGATCCCCTGAGCTTCACAACGTTTTACAAATGCTGAATTTTCACTCAAAAATCCATAGCCCGGATGAATCGCTTGCGCCCCTGACTGCTTGGCAATGGCCAGTATTTTATCCACATCCAAATAAGTTAGTGCCGCCGACCCCTCCCCTAGACTGTAGGCTTCATCGGCGTGTCGAACGTGTAAACTCTCTGCATCGCTTGACGCATACACCGCGACAGTGCCGACACCCATTGAGTGAAGCGTACGAATGATTCGTGTGGCAATAGCACCACGGTTGGCAATCAAAACTTTGCTAAACATGATCAACCTGAGCTGGGTCGTCCCAGTGTCTGTTGCAACGGTGGCCGTCCACCGAGGTGTGTGTAAAAAACGGTGTTACAACGTCAATCCCAGATGAAATATTCTACCGGTGTCGGGTTGTAACCATTACAAGGGTTGTTCAATTGTGGGCAGTTGGAAATCAATACCACGACATCCATCATGGCCCTCAGCTCGACGTATTTTCCTGGGGCAGAAATGCCGTCGGCAAAGGTTAGCTCTCCTGCAGAGGTCACTGGAACGTTCATAAAGAAATTAATATTGTGGGAAATATCACGTTTATGGATACCGTATTCCGGATGCTCAGCAATGGCCAGCATCCAACTATCGCGGCAAGCGTGCATACAACGCTTTTCGAGGTCGTAACGCACAGTATTACTTTCCGTGGCACAGGCACCACCGAGTGTATCGTGTCGGCCGCAGGTATCCGCCACAATTTCCAACATCACATTGTTGAGGTTTGACCGAAGCTTCGACCCCGTAGTGAGATAGACGTTACCTTGCTCTCGAATGGTATCCGTTGCGCTGTAACGCTCGGCAGGATGCCCGGCTGCATAAAACAGTGTGTCTGCCGCTTGGTTTCCTTCCGTATCTAAAATACGAAAGGTCTGACCCGCATTAACAACGCCGATAAAATAGTCACCCGCGTCTACCGTTCCGCGATTCACAGCGTTCACAGGGTCAAGTGCAGAAAACTGTAAGGCGCTTTGCTCTATCGTCTTATTTTGCAACATACATCAAGCTCCCAAACCTAAATGATACAGTGCGTTATTTTGAAAGCCGCGGCTGTTTTCAGGACGAAAGTTTTTACAGAAATCATCATCGCTTACAGAATGAGCCACGCCCAGTTCCAGTTGAATGTCTTTTCTTGGGTAGTGTTCAGTTTGATCCAGTGGGTGTGGGCAAGTGTGCAACAACACCAAGGTGTCCATTTCAAACCGCAGCGTCACTTGACTGCCTGCAACAGCACTGGATGCATCAAGCTGCATATCACCACAATCATTAACGGCAACTTTACTGAACCAATTCATATTGGCCGCCATATCGGCCGGCCCCAAACCGTACTTAACCAACTCAACTAAAAACGCATCATTGCCATTTTGATACCAGCGGTTGTGATCATTCTGGTAATCCCGTTTCCCCCAGCGCGCTTTAATATGACTGGCGTGAGAATTACCACAAACCGTTTCATGCCAACCAAATGTGTCGTCCACAATAGACGCAAAAATTCGCCCCATATCTGAATATAAACAGTTGCCCTTACTCAGCTTAAACGTATGCTGACATTTCAGAGTATCGGGGGCATTGTAGCGCTCCAATAAGTTTTCTGGGTTGTAAAACAACATGCCTACGTTAGCACCGCCCGCTATATCTGTTAGGCGTAAAACAGTGCCTTTGCGAACTCTTAAAGACCAGTGTGCACCAGACGATACGGTGGTGGTGTAATCCATTGAATGGATTATGTCACTCATAATTAACTCCCATAAATCACACTGCTGGCTCAACAATAGGCCGCAACGTGTCATCAATTTCTTTGTAAATAGAATGATCGGTTTTGCCCACCGATAGATCGTAGGTAATCCCTGCGCCAAAGCGCTGAGGGGAATGTGGATCGTGTCGCAACTTATCAAAGACCCAAAGACGAGTTCCAAGATAAAACCCTTCTTTCAAATCGTGCGTCACCATAAAAACCGTCAGGTTATGCTCTTTCCACAAGCTTAAAACTAACTCATGCATATCAGCCCGAATGCCAGGGTCTAGCGCACCAAAGGGTTCATCCAACAACAAAATTCGTGGTCGACCTAACAACGCCTGTGCGATCGCTAAACGCTGCTTCATGCCGCCAGAAAGTTCATGTGGGTATTTATGCAAGGCGTGGCTCAAACCCACTTGATCCAATATCGCTGTCGCCGCATCACGGGCTTCACGCCGCGCACGCCCAAACAAATACCCCGTGACACCTTTACGCTCAAAACCTTTAGTTGCCATCACGTTTTCAAGCACCGTCATATGCGGAAAAACAGAGTATTGCTGAAACACAATGCCGCGATCTGGCCCTGGCTCATCTGGGATTGGTTTGCCATCCAAAAGAATTTCACCCTTACTTGGCGTTACCGTACCCAGCAGCATATTCAGAAACGTACTTTTCCCGCAGCCAGATGTCCCCACTAGCGTTACGAATTCACCTTCGTTTACGGTGATGCTGAGGTTCTCCAACACCACGTTATCACCGTACTGCATCCAAACATTATTGACCTGTAACATAGGTGCCGATTCCGTCATCACTTGTCCCCCTGTGCATACCAAGGAAACAGCCAACGATTCAGCTCGCGCAGCCCCCAATCAATAAAAAAGGCCAGCAGTGTAATCCAAGCCACGTACGGTAAGATCACATCCATTGCCATGTAACGACGCACCAAAAAAATCCGGTACCCAAGACCATCCGTAGCCGCCACGGCTTCAGCGGCAATCAAGAATAACCAGCCGGCACCCAGCGACAACCGAATCGCATCAAACAGTTTAGGCATGACCTGTGGCAGCAGGACGCGCAACATAATTTGCGACGTACTAGCGCCAAGTGTTTGTGCTTTTACCAGTTGCTCCATAGGCACTTCGCGAGTTCGAGCAAGAATATCGCGAGCAATAAAGGGCGCGATACCAATGGCAATCAGCGCCACTTTAGACACTTCGCCCAATCCAAAAACGATGAATAAAATGGGCAGTAAAGCTAGCGGCGGAATCAATGACACCACGGTTAACAGCGGTGAAAGCCAAGCAGAAAATAACGGCAAGCCGCCTGCTAGCATACCGATGATAAGGCCAAAAATGGCGGCGATACCGACCCCCATAGCCAAGCGACTTAAGCTGCTGGCAGTGTCTTGCCAAAAAAGGTAGTCACCTGAACGCTTACTCGGCTCGAACGCCATTCGCGTAAAGCCATCACTCAGCTGCGAAAAACTGGGGAGTAACTTATCATTCGGATTTTCTTTTAAACGCTCGTTGGAATTCACCGCGTATAAGATGATTAACAATACAAACGGCAGTAGCCCTAAAAACAGTTTCAACGATTTTTTCGGTGTTTGATTGATCAGCTTTTTCATGTTTCTTCTTCATATCCGAGGATTGATTGAAACACTCTTGCCGCTACTGTGAGATCGAAGTATTGCAATGGTCGACAGTAGCCACTAAAGCGATGGCCTTGCTCTGTAAATGGATAAGCTGGGAGCCATGTTCGCGCCCCCAGACTTATCACGATGGAATCTTACAGTTTGCCGTCTTCAGCCATTTGCATGTAAGTGGGGTCGAAGCGAAATTGGACATTACTGCTATCACCGAAAGTGCCCGCAGGCATTTCAATACCGATGAATCCAGCATCCGGTGCACCATCCCCCAACAAACCGTGCTCAAAAGAAAATTCAGCAACGTGTTCCATGGTTTTCAACAAGGCTTCGCTGTTAGTAAGCTCTAGCGCAGACGCAGGGGAATAAAACATTTCAGTGCTCGCTAGCTGAGACTCATAACCCGCCAAATCGGTGCCAGAAGCTTCGGCCATATAGGTTTTGGCTTCGGTAGCTGCAGCATTGTCGCCGCTCATGATAGACATGATTTCATACCAAGCGCCCACCAATGCCTTACCCAGTTTAGGGTTTGCTTTAAGTGTGTCGGTATTCACTACCAGCAGGTCGATAATCTCACCAGGAATTTGTGAAGAATCAAATACCTTATGGCTATCCGGCATGGATTCGATTTCGCTCAGCAGTGGATTCCAAGTCGCAACAGCCGTCACATCATCGGTGCCATAAATCGCCACCATATCAGCGTCAGAAGTGTTGACCACCGTTAAGTCTCTTTCGCTTAGACCAACACCATCCAGACCGCGCGCCAGTAAGTAATGAGAGACACTGAGTTCAACTAGGTTGACACTTTGACCTTTGATATCAGCCAATGACTTTTTGCCTTTCAAGACAACGCCATCATTACCGTTAGAAAAATCACCCACGACCAACGCAGTACTATCCACACCACCGGCCGCAGGAATTGTCAGGGCATCCATATTGGTCATAGTGCAAGCATCAAACTCGCCAGCACTGTATTGATTGATGGATTCGATGTAATCGTTGATTTGTACAACATCAATGTCGATGCCGTATTTATCGCCCCACTTTTCAACGATGCCAGCTTGGTCGCCATAAGCCCAAGGCATCCAGCCCACGTAAATAGACCAGCAAACTTTGAAACTGTCGGCGGCGTGAGTAAAAGAAGATAAAGACAGAGTGAGAAATAAAGGTAGGATTCGTTTCATAGTTGCCCCTCAATAGAGTTCTGCAAAAGTTGGTGTTACACGGAGTACCCTCAGCACGCAGGCCAAGCAAGTCTCCCGGGCTTTTGTCCCGCCGTGTAACCCATACCTTCCATTGAAAGGGGTAGGTCGATCGCTCTCGGACCAGACATCAAAGCTCAATTTACCTGTCGTTTCACCGGGTGAGGGTGAAGAGCTTGATCGGAACCCTAGCGTTCTATTGAAAACCGAATTGTATGTCCTGTATGACAAGGGTACGGACACTTTCGAATAAAGCAAATGTAATGCCAATTTATTTTGGCGTTACAAACGCCATTTAATGGGCGTTAACATCGTATTTCACAACACCTCCTGCACCATACTTAAACATTAGCATGGTCAGCGCACCAATCTCAGACAGCGCTGCACACAGGACACGACGCGTCTTGACGTAAATTCAACCGCCGCCACTGCCCCACTAAACCGTCAAAGATCATGAGTTTGCCAGTTAAGCTCTCACCTACACCGCTCAATACTTTCATCGCTTCCAATGCTTGCATCGAACCTACAATACCGACTATGGGTGACAGTACTCCGCTTTCAGAGCAACTCAGCTGCTCATCGTTGTCGTTTGTATACAGACAGCGATAACAAGGGGCGTTCGATGTGCGGCTATCAAACACCGCCACTTGCCCTTCAAAACGAATCGCCGCCCCAGATACCAGAGGTTTTTGCCAAGCGATACAATAGCGGTTCAATTCATGGCGAGTACGAAAGTTATCGCTGCAATCAACAACCAAATCCACTTGCTGAACTTGGCTGCTTAACGCGCTCCCCTCCAAACGTTCGGGGATAGCATGAAC